>CAYXJR010000006.1:0-102185 GCA_964465145.1 uncultured Porphyromonadaceae bacterium
GCCACAATTCTCCAAATTGAAATACCCCTGGCTCAATGACAAACAGCTTATTTTTAAAGGTGCATCTTATTCGTAATTATTTGGTCTATTAATTACCTTGAAAATCTATGTTAAAAATAAAAAAAATTTACCTTTATGCCTGCCCCCTTTTTTAAAACTTCTTCTTATGAAGGATGGTAATCATTCCAGATTTCTGCATTTTAAATCCGCACTCAAAACATTTTTCTTATCAGGACTCATACTCGTTGTTTTTGCTTTTCAGGGTATTTCTCAGGATATCGATCTTAAAGGAATTGTGATCGACAAAATAACAAAAGAGCCAATCGAGAGTGTATATATTGCCTGGGATAAGAGCGAGACAACTCTGACAAATACTCATGGAGAATTTAACATCAAAATTCAAAAATTCCCGATCACTCTTACTCTAAGTCACGTTTCATATGGCCTTACCCAAATTAGTCTGAAAGAAAAACCATCCGAACCTTTTTATATCAGGCTGGATCCAAAAGTTAGTAAAATTGATGAAGTGCAAGTGAGCGGAGAGCGATTACGGATACTGACAAAAAACAAAGACTTTTCCATCCAGGATTTTGCATTTGACAGGAATTCATTATGGCTGTTAGGATTCCTGAACAATCAGGCTAACCAGCAGAGGCTATTCCTGGCCAATCCCTATGGGGATACCATAAAATCAATCCCGGTAAACAGGGCAGAACAGCTCTTTGAAGATGTTTTTGGCAGTATCCATCTCTTTTTAAATGACTCAGTATATCAGCTCTTTTCTAAAGGTGACTCTATCCTTTTTCTTTATGGTACCAGCAGAAAAAGGTTCACAGAAGCCATGGAAGGAATATTATGTGCTTTCAACGATAAATTGGTTTTCAAAAATGCCTCCAGATATAATATGGAGCTGTACTATTTGACGATGGATGACCCTGACCGACACCATCTAACCTTCATCTCTGATACAGTAGCTCAATCGGGAAGTAAACAAGATCGGAAAAGGGATGCTGCAATTGCCAGATGGGGATTGAACGAATGGCTGGCTAACATGTGGACAACTGTGGGGCGGTATTCAAAGTCGGGTTCAAAATTTAATGCTGTAGTTTCACCCCCTATTCCAATGGAACTATTTGTTTTTCATGATTCCCTGTTTATCTTGAATTTCCTCAAAGATTCTTTACTGTGTTTTTCACCTGAAGGCACATTCCAAAGATCTGTTAAAATCGATTTTCATAAGGAGGTTAAACTTGGAGGGATTGATTACAGAGATTTAGAATTCATCCAGGATCCGATCACCCAAAAGATTTACCTTATTGAGAGGAAGATAGCTGGATGGTTGTTGTATCCATTGGATCAGCAATCAGGAACTCTCTTTCCTCAGATCCAATTACCGGATTTTGCAGGTATGTCGGGGATCAGGGCCTATAATGATGCAATTTATTTTCTCTATCAAGAGAAGCTGCATCCGTACTACACGAGGTTATACAGGTATCAGCTGTAAACAAAGGCAGAAGGCAGAAGGCAGAAGTAAGTTTAAAGAATAAGGAATCAAGTATTAATAATATTCTTAGCCTGCAACCTGGAATCTGATTTCTAAATTCCTGCGAAAATTCTGATATTGCAATGGTAAAACTAATCAAGTATTATGACAGGAAAAGAGAGAATAAAAACCACTTTAAACCATCAGGAACCCGACCGTGTGGCTATGGATTTTGGCGGCACGGGTGTTAGTGGAATGCATGTTAGTTGTATTGAAGGACTTCGGGAATACTACGGCCTTGAAAAACGACCAGTGAAGGTATCCGAACCTTATCAGATGCTGGGTGAGATTGAAGATGACTTACTGGAAATATTGGGTATTGATACCGTTGCCCTTCCAGCGCCGAACACTATGTTTGGGTTCAGGAACGAAAACTGGAAGGAATTCCGGGCCCCGTGGGGTCAGGAGCTTCTTGTTTCAGAGCACTTCAATACCAGGGATGATGGCAAAGGCGGCCTGTTAATGTACCCCAAAGGGGATGTTGGCGTATCGGCAAGCGGACTTATGCCGCAAAGCGGATATTTTTTCGATTCCATAATCAGACAGGGGCCTGTTGACGACAGCAATCTTAATGTGGAAGATAACCAGGAGGAGTTTGAACTTCTGTCAAAAGAGGACCTTGCCTATTTCGCTCAATCTGCAGCTGATCTGAAATCATCCAAAAGAGCTGTTATTGGCAACATTGGCGGAACTGCGATTGGCGATATTGCCCTTGTACCGGCACCCTTCCTTAAACATCCCAAAGGAATACGTGATATTCAGGAATGGTATCTGTCAACCCTGATGCGGCAGGATTATCTTCATCAGATATTTAACTATCAAACCGATATCGCCATAAAAAACCTGAAGATGGCCTTTGATGTGATCGGGGATGCCATCGATGTGATTTTTATTTGCGGGACGGATTTTGGCACTCAAACCTCAAGCTTCTGTTCAACCGATACATTCGACGAGCTCTATGCCCCGTATTATAAAAGGATGAATGCCTGGATACACGAGAATACCGGCTGGAAAACTTTCAAGCACTCATGCGGTGCAGTGGAAAATTTCATGCCCCACTTCATTGATTCTGGTTTTGATATTATCAATCCGGTCCAGTGTTCAGCCACAGGTATGGATCCAAAAACACTGAAAGACAGGTATGGAGATCATCTCGTTTTCTGGGGGGGAGGCGTCGACACTCAGAACACGCTGCCATTCGGAACCCCCGAACAGGTGAAAAAAGAAGTTTTGGAAAGATGTGGGATCTTTGCTGCAAACGGGGGATTCGTTTTTAACTCTATCCACAATGTTCAGGCAAAAACCCCGGTGGAAAATATTGCGGCAATGTTTGATGCTGTGAGGGAGTATAATAGTTAACAGGGAACAGTTAACAGGGAACAAGGGAACAGTTAACAGTTAACTTCGGCGTAGCCTTATTCACCTTGATTTCGGGTCTTCTGCTGTTTACGAAAACATTACGTAAGAAGTATTCCTTGTAATTATTATCCTCCGATTGAGGCTTTCAGTCCAAAACCTTCAAATATTTCAATTGCCCTTGTTCGCTCTTCCAGGCTGGGTTCTGACATCCCGGAAAGTTCGTAATGGTTCCCAAGTTTCCTGTGTTTCATCTCCGCCAGCCTGTGGAAAGGTAATATGCTTACCTCCTTTTTTTCTCCGGCCAGGGAGGAAATAAAATCAGCCATCTCACGTATTTCCTTCTCATCGGCATTCACCCCTTTGATCATTGGATAGCGGATATTTATCCGTGCACCGGTTTCAGAAAGGATTCTCAGGTTTTCAAGGATTTTTTCGTTGCTCACACCAGTATGCTTTTTATGCTTTTCAGGGTCGAGCATTTTCAGGTCGTACAAAAAAAGGTCGGTTCGTTTGGCAACGTTGAGAAGAATCTCAGTTTTTGCAAAACCGGAAGTATCAACAGCCCGGTGAATTCCTTCTTCCCCGCATGCATCAAGCAACTCAATCAGATAATCCGGCTGCATCAGGGGCTCCCCGCCTGAGAAGGTCACACCGCCTTTGGAGTGATCAAAAAAGACTATTTCCTTCCTGATTCTTTTCATGATGTCCTCCACACTTGCCTTTTTGCCTGACATTTCGGTGGCTCCTGAAGGACAAACTTCTGCACATTTACCACAAAGCTTGCACAAATCAGGATCCGTTACTATACCTTCAGGAGTTAGCTTACATGCATTTTCAGGACAGGCATCCACACACCCGCCACAAGCAATACATTTTGAGTAGGTGAACATTTTTTGGACATGCGGGGAGATACCTTCAGGGTTATGGCACCACTCACAGGCCAGTGGGCAACCCTTTAGATATATTGCTATTCGTATACCTGGCCCGTCATTGATAGCATAAGATTTAATATCAAAAATCAGTCCTTGTTTCATGTTGTTTAATGCAAACCAGTTCCTTACCCCAGGTTAAAATGACTCATTTTCAGTTCGGTCAATGATTTCCTGTTGCAGATCTGCATTCATATCATTGAAATAATCACTGTAACCGGCCATCCTGACCAGAAGGTCCTTGTAATCCTCTGGATTCCTCTGTGCGGCATGGAGAGTAGCTGTATCTACTACATTGAACTGGATATGGTGGCCTCCCAGGGTGAAATAGCTACGGATCAGCTGGCCCAGCCTTGCAATATCTTCCTCTCTTTTCAGCAGGCTTGGAAGGAAGCGCATGTTCAGTAGTGTGCCCCCGGAACGGGTATGGTCGAGTTTGGTTAGTGATCGGATAACCGAGGAAGGTCCAAGGGTATCACGTCCGTGTGAGGGAGAAGTTCCATCGGAGATGGATTTACCAGCCAGACGGCCATTTGGGGTGGCACCCATCACCTTGCCGAAATAGATATGGCATGTAGTGGAAAGCATATTCAGGTGGAAGACCTCACCTTTAGTATTAGGTTTACCTTCTATAGCTTTAAGGAGATCATCATAAACCTGGAGGGCAATATCGTCTGCGTAATCATCGTCATTCCCGAAAAATGGGGTTTTATTAATAATTGTTTGCCGAAGGAACTCCTCCCCGTCGAAATTTTTTACGACGGCCCCTAGGATCCTGTCCATGGTAAAATTTTTCTCCTCGAAAACGTGTTTTTTAAGTGTAGAGAGACTATCCGTCACTGTGCCCAGTCCGGTGCACTGAATATAGTTGGTATTATATCTTGGCCCTCCGTTATAATAGTCTTTCCCTTTTGCAATACAATCTTCAATAACTACTGATAAGAATGGTGCCGGAGCATATTTGGCAAACATTCTATCGATGTAATTACTAACCCTTATCTTTTGATCAACAATGAAGTTTAGCTGCTTCAGGAAAGCCTCGTAGAGTTCCTGGAAGTTATTAAATGATAGGGGATCTCCCGTCTGGATCCCTGCCTGCCTGCCTGTTACCGGATCCACCCCGTTATTAAGTGTAACCTCCAGTATCTTAGGTACATTAAGATATCCGGTCAGCAGGAAAGCCTCCTTTCCAAAAGCACCCACCTCAATACAACCGCTGCAGCCTCCTTCACGGGCATCCCGGATAGATTTACCCATCCCAACCATCTCCATAATGTAAATTTCCGGATTAAAAACGGAAGGATATCCATGTCCCTGTCGGATCACCCGGCAGGCTGCATTAAGAAATTTATCAGGTGTTTTGGTGCTTATGTGAACTGAATTTCCTGGCTGCAGTATATGCAATTCCTCTATCACTTCCAGCATGATAAAGGACACTTCGCTTACGCCATTGGAGCCATCGGGTTTCAGCCCACCGAGATTGATATTGGTAAAATCGTTATAGGTTCCACTTTCCCTGGCTGTTATGCCCACTTTAGGAGGGGCCGGATGGTTGTTCACCTTGATCCAGAAACAGGAGATCAACTCTTTTGCTTCATCCCGGGTAAGTTTTCCGGCTGATATTTCCCTCTCATAGAATGGGGTCAGATGCTGATCAAAATGGCCGGGGTTCATGGCGTCCCAGCCATTTAGTTCGGTGATAGTGGCGAGGTGCACAAACCAGTACATCTGGATTGCTTCCCAGAGATTGCGTGGTGCATTCTCCGGCACCCATCTGCATACTTCGGCTATTTTTAATAGTTCCGATTCCCTGACAGGATCTTTTTCCCTACTGGCCAATTCCACGGCCAGATCGGCATGGCGGTGGGCAAAAAGTATGACGGCATCGCAGGATATATCCATGGCTTTCAATTCTTCGGCCTTATCAGTAGCCTCAGGATCATTCATATAATCAAGCGATTCCAAATGATCAGCGATATCCTTTTTGAAATCCCTCATACCTTTCAGGTAAATCTTACCATCCAAAACGGTATGCCCAGGAGCCCGCTGTTCCATAAACTCGGTAAAAAGGCCGGCTTCATATGCTCTTTCCCACTCTTCAGGAACATGGCTGAAAATCCGTTCACGTTGTGTACGCCCTTCCCAATAGGGGATTACCTCCCGTTCGTAAATATCGATATCCTCCTGGCTAATGGTGTAGCGCTGCTGATCACGGGTATTCAATACATGGAAATCCTCCACACTGTGGCAGGTGAGTTCAGGAAAGGTGGAAACAGCCTTTGGAACCGGGCCTCTTTCCCCTACTATCAATTCCCCATCACCAAGATAAATGGTTTTCTTCTTACAATGATCGAGAAAGGTAAGTGCCCGGAGGATCGGGATAGCATATTTGCCATAATTCTCCTGATAAAAAGCTGTTTGGTGCAGGGCTCTTTCAATGGAGAGTGTATGCTCCGCCTCAACACTCTTTTTCCGGAGTTTTTGGATTCTTTCATTCATCCCGGGGCCAATCCTGTTAGGTTTTACGGAATAGAAATTACCCTCTGAAGCCGGTTTCCTTTCCGGAATTACTGACTTTGGCTTATCTCCTTTTATTACTTGCATTGCCTTTTCTCCTGCTATATTGAACCCGGGTATTCCGGTATCTTATTGAATCTTGAAATATTTGCAAAATGGGAATAACAGAACGACAGTGCTGTTTAGAAAATCCAGCATTCAAACAGCCGTCTGTAGAATTTCAGAAGTGTATTTTTTGTACCGTCAGACATACACAACAAAAATAAGAAAAAAAACTAAAAAATTTCTTACTTTAATACTGGCATTAATAATAATTACGGAGGGCTAATATACACCTAAACAGAAGCTTATAAAATCTTCCACCTGGGGGTGGAATTTCATAAGCTCACAAGAATAAATAAAAACAAGGTGACTCACACGAACCATTCTATATTTAAATTGTTATTTAAACAAATAAAATTAATAAGATAAAAAAAGTTTTTCTATTAATGATGATTATGTCTGTTACACTGGGCAGCATAGCCCAGGTTACTGATGCCGAAAAAGCCTTACGGTCAGCCGGAGCAGAAGGAGGAAACGGATGGGCCAAAGGCGCAAAAATGGCTCTTAACCTTTCCCAGGTATCATTAACCAACTGGGCTGCCGGTGGCCAGAATTCTCTTGCTATTAATGGACTGCTCAACACTTTTGCCAGTTACAAAATGGATAAGCTGACATGGGATAACACCTTAGACCTGGGTTATGGTGTGATCAAGCAGGGGACAAAGGACTTTTTTAAAGCTGATGATAAGCTTGAGTTCAACTCCAAGCTTGGATATGGCCTTAGTGAAAAGATCTCAGCAGCAGCCCTTGTTAATTTCAAGACCCAGATGGCTCCCGGTTACCCATCCCCTGATGACATGACCCTGATTTCCGATCTCCTGACCCCTGGTTACCTGATCGGTGCTGTTGGTCTTGATTTTAAACCCAACAGCAATCTTTCATTTTTTGTCTCACCGGTATCAACCAAAATGACTCTCGTGATGAATGAAGCATTATCTGAAGCCGGTGCTTTTGGTGTAGATCCGGGGCAGAATTTCCGAGGTGAGTTTGGGGGCTATGTAAGGATGACATATGGACGCGACCTTATGGAAAATGTAAACTTCCAGACAAAACTAGACCTGTTCTCCAATTACCTGAACAACCCTCAGTATATTGATGTGAACTGGGATGTATTACTGATGATGAAAATCAATAAATATCTTTCTGCTTCAATCAATACCCAGTTGATTTACGACCGAGATATTGTAATCGGAAAAGACACTAATGATGACGGAGAACTGGACGATTTCGGGCCCCGCATTCAATTCAAGGAGTTGATAGGAGTAGGCTTGTCTTTCAGTTTTTAGAATACAACTATCCCCTTCCACCTATTTTAATTGCTCAAGGCTTTCTGTCATCTTTATTGTCATAGGGATGCTCATAGGGCTGGGCAATTGTGGGGATTCGATTGAGATTATACCTGAAATATTTGTCACGGCATCCAATTTGATAATTAAGCCGGTTTCTACATCCAATTGATATCCGGCATCCTTAGTGCCAGAGAGTTCAAATTTCATGGACATACCCTGCATTTCCATACCATCACCCATTTCCAATTGTTCGATGCGGACAGTCTGTTTTATAGTAGCCTCTTTCTTATTTGCCTCAACCAGAGTATTCTCGATTATATTCTTAAATTTTACCATTTGCATGCTTTCCGATTCATGTATCCAGGAGTCGCCAATCTTGACCTTTCCTTCAGGATAATTAAAGAACAAGCGTCCAAAGAGATTCTTGAGTCCTTCAATGCTTGTAGATTGTGTAGCAACCCCCGCCATCATCTGTTTCATGGGGCCTTCCACTCCCTCCAAAGCCTTGGCCATGACGGAGAGATATTGTTCAGCCTCTGTCACTTCGACAATTTCCCCTTTAGTATTAAGTAAAAACTTCACAGGAATATGTAATCCGGCGGCCATGGATTTCAAATCGGCTGGAGGCTCCTCATCTCTATCTGAGTCGTAATCAATATTCATAAAATCATTTTCCATTTTCATCTTCATCCCGTCAGCCTGAAGTTCAATAAGATAATATCCTTCATTGGTTTTCTCCAATATTTTAAACAAGTATCTGGTAGTATTGATAAATTCAATTACCTGAGACTGGCCCATAACTTCCTGGACAACTTCCTGATTGAGCGAATGTAAAAGGGTGATTTCCATGCCTGGCTCCAGTTTATATTTCAGGAGTACCTTTTTGGCCTGTACACTGGCGCTGGTTGCAATTATCATGACCAGCATTAATAATAGGCGAAGTAGTTTCATGGTTAAGGGTTTAAGTTTTTTTGTATTTCGACTTTCAAAAATACTATATCTATCAATATCTAACAATAATTTATTCTCTGAAGTATTTGTCCCGATCACACCTGAGCTTCCCGTTAATTACCTCCAGTTCTGCCACCTGAAGGGAAGTCCTTTTATATTCAAAAGGGAAGGTATCATTATAAGCAAAGTCCGGATTGTCAAAAAGCCTCCTCCCCGCGTGGACAAAATAAAAGATAAAAGCCCTGTCGTTCAGTATGACCACATCAGGATGCTGGCCGTACCAGCCGTCGTCATCCCTTTGCCCCGGGTCAACCATTATCAATTCCTGGGGTTCCCAATTATCACCGTCTGAGGACCTGTAAACGGGGATTCCCAGTCCTGTATCTCCGAGAAGCCAATAGAAATACTTCCAGAATATAACGTTTGGAGCCTCGTGCGACCTGTCGGTAACTGAGCTTTCATCCACCATTTTCCATTCATATAGATTTTTGCTGTCGGCAGCTTTTGAGTGCGAGCCGTCGGCTTCATCCTTATACCAGATCCTCCAGGTTCCGTCTTCCATCTGAATCACACCGGGATCTATCACCTGGTCGGAACTCAGTTCAAGCTGGGACCGGAATGTCCAGTTAATCAAATCCGGGCTCGTCAGATGAATTATATGCCGTTCCCCGCCCCAGGCATGATAAATACCACGGATAAAAGTCACGAACATATGATACTCACCGTTTGCCTGAAGCACTTCAGGGGCCCAGAATGTGAGCTGTCCACCTTCAAAATCCAGGCCCAGACTCACACCCTTGTAATACCATGTTTTACCATTATCTGCCGAAGCTGCAATTCCTATTGCAGTTCCATAAGCCCAGGAAACACCCTGCGAGGGGGTGCTTGCCCGCCTTTGGGTGTAGAAGATCCACCATTCGCCGGTTCCCTCGTTCCATATTACTGAAGGGTCGGCCGCTCCGTCATATATGGGATCGCGATACAATGGAGCAGGAGCATTTTCTATATCAAATTTCGGCTGGCTTATCAGTGTGCCGGCAGCACAGACTGATAATATGAGGATCCAGGTAATTTTTTTTACCATAGCCAGAGGGTTTAGCAGGATTTTATTCAAAAATACTACAAAAAGTAATAAGTCTGAATTATCCCTTCAACTCCCCTGATACCAAATAGCGATAAAAAATACCTGTTTTTTGAATTTTTAATAGAAACCTGAGCCAGACAAACAGCTGTTGAATGATGAACAACAAGAATATCATCAGCCCGCTGTCAATTGTCCAGTGCATCCTGATCCAATACAAGGCAATGAAAAGAATCAGGGGTACTATTACCCACATAAGATACATGCCGAATAATCCGATAATCTTACGAAGACTAAATTTAAATGCTTTCCAGATTGTTTTTAATACTTTCCTGTTGCCAGTTAGAAATATATAAAAGCGGGTAAATTCGGCAATCATGGTTCCCCAAATAAGAAGAAGCAGATGGATGGCTACCGCGATCATCACTGTTTTTCCGATATAAGCATCTGATAGATTTTCCCTCCCAACAAGGAGGGATAGTGGCAAGTAAACCAGAATACCAAATATAACCTGTATGATTAGCGTATAGAAGCTTGTTTTTATAAAGGGCCAGAAATACCGAAGGCAATTATTGATAAAACTACTGGAAGAAAACCTGCCTCGTGGATTACTAATCCAGGAGATTATACCTCCCTGGAAGAATGTTCCCAAAACCAAAAACAATATCAACCAGGGAAGCAAAGCTTTAAGAAAGAAGCTAAAAACCTTACCTCCTTCTCTCAGAAATTCCCCAAATGCAGTTGCATCAAAATTACTGATCAATTCATCCGGCAAAAGACTATTTCCTGCTACGGAAACGAAAAGTCTATAAAATGGGATGACCAGCAGTAGGGCCAGAATCAGGTAGCTGATATAAATCAGGCTGATCATTCTTTTAGAATTCAGGGAAACTGCCCATCCTTTTGTATATGATTTTAAAATTTTCATAATTTCCTATTAATTAAAAATGCTTACAAACTGCATGAGGTTCTGTATCATAAAAAGAAATTTGCCTGAATACTTGGCTCCGCTCAATCTGGAGGGTTTCATGGTATAAGAGTTATTCATTAGATTGGCATCCATCAGCATTTTCATTTCGGGATCGATCATGGCCCAGGCGACTTTATCAGGCTTTTCATAAATTAGGTCGTACGCCCTGCTTTTGCCGTCCCATTTTTCAATTATCTCTTCACCATTTTCAAAATGCACGAGAATCTCTACAGGGACGATGGCCTCCTCCAGCCTTTCGAGCCGAACTTCCGAGCGAAACAGCCCTTCCATTTTTTCCGATTCTCTATACTCCATGTTGTCATTGTCGCCATAAATCCCTCCTTTTTCCTTCATTTGTCGAACACTGATTCGTTCGATAGCATAATCCATCATTTTATCGCTTTTTAAAAACTGGTTAAAATACCAGTCCATCGATTCACCGAACTGATCTCCATGAAATTCACTGACCGCCTCATTTACTATGTCTATAAAATCCTGAGTTGCAGGATGCTTAAAAGACCAGCGTTGGTAGAATCGCTTAAACACCTCATCAATAACCGGTTGACCAATCATTCTCTCCAGCATATTCAGCCATGTGGCAGTTTTCTGATAGATTAATGGTCCATAACTTCCATGCGGGAATTCCCATGCAGGCCTGAACGAATCAGCAATTTTGGGGTTTGGGGAAAGCAAGTATGTTAAGCGGGAAAACTCCACATCTCCCATATTCAGGAATGGCAGATCAAACATGCTGGTCTTATTTCCATAGGCATAGTCCATTATCCGGTTTTCCCAATAGGTATTCATCCCCTCATCCATCCAGGGTTCTTCAAACTCGTTTGTAGCCAGGATGCCCATAAAATAGGAGTGTCCAAATTCATGAACAGTAACCATTTCAGGCAACCTGATTCCATCCGGCAAGCCCCAGATTGTTCCTGCTGTAAACAGCGTTGTATATTCCATTCCATTGGCTCCTGAGCCCTTTTGCGGCGGGCCGATACATGTAACATAAGGCCATGGATAGGGTCCAACATGCTCAGTAAGGTATTCCAATGCATATTTTATGGCATCTATATGGCGTTCGGCCTGGTAGGCATGTTCGGGATAACACAAAAACCGTATTTTCACATGTTCCCATTGGTCCTCAAAACCCTGGTATTCCTGGGATGCTGTCCAGGCAAAATCCACAATATCCTCTGCTCGCAGGAAGAGGGTTTTGGTTCCATCACCATGATTTTCCTCTTTCTGCAAAACTCCACCGCTGCCCACTACGTAATCATCAGGAAGGGTAAGAGCCACTTCATAGAGGCTGTGATTGGCATAAAATTCAGAGTTAGCATGAAACTGGTGGGCATTCCACCCGCCCTTTTCTGCATAACGCATTCCCGCCGGTTCGTACACAGCGAGTTTAGGGAACCACTGTGCTACAAAAAAATAATCCCCCGCATATCCTGTCCGCCTGCGGAGTAATGGTAATTTGGAGGTGAAGGTAAGGCTGACCTCTGTTGTTTCCCCGGGTAAAACCGGTTTATCAAGTGGAATTGATAAAACAGTTTGATCCTTTTCCTGATCATCTTTCTGCCCAGGTAGTTCCTCTGGTACCCGGAGGTCCCTGTATGTTATAGGTTGGTCGGGACGAATATAGTTTATACCACCTGAAAGATCGGTTCCATCCTGATCTTTTATCGATTCTATCTCGACCCAGCTCCGGTCCTCCTCTTGGGGGCCGGACCTTGTTTCGCTCAAAAAAGTCGACTTGTCATTTTTAAATGCATTTAGGTACATGTGAAATTGAAGATCGCGAACAGTATCCTGTGAGGGATTAGTCCATTTGAGGATCATTTCGCCGTTGAGCTTTTTCGTTTCTGTATCCAGTTTAACCTGTATATTGTATTCCGTGACCCTTTCACTGAGTGGAGTTTTCAGGATTACCTGGGTTTGTGAATTGGTACCTGATAGCAGGAAGGTAAGAATGATGGCGGTTTGGGTGAATTTTTTATTTAGCATAGGTTTTGTTTTTTTAACCTGACAGTTTGGATATCGGGAACCTGACAGGTGGATATTTCCTGGCCTGTTAATAAGCCCTAATTTACATCTTTATGACGAGGAAACAGATAATTTGGTTACAGTGATGGGCACTTTAATTATCAGATAATAGAAACCTGACGAGGTTTAAGGCCTGACATGCCTGAGATGATTGTTGAGCCAAGACCGGGAATCGAACCCGGATCGGCGGTTTACGAAACCGCTGTTCTACCGTTTAACTACCTTGGCTTATCCAGGACACAAATATAGTTAGCAATTCTAATGATGTCAATATCAGATTATGAAAATGAAATAAATTATAAAATAATAACTTTGTTGGCTGAGGATCAAACCGGATCAATCAGTTGAAAATTAAACAATTAATGAAAGACATTTGGAAGCCAGGTTGTTGCCGGTTATTCTATTGGAATTCGGGATGGTGATGATCCAGGCATTTAACGGTGCAGGAGATACCCTCACCCCAACCAAAATCAACTTAATAAGTTTCTGGCTTATTGAAATCCCTCTTGCTTATGTGCTTGCTATAAAGTTTGGCATGGGGCAAAATGGTGTTTACACAGCGATTGTAATTTCCGAAACTACAATGACCATAATTGCTATAGTCCTGTTTCGCAGAGGAAAAAATGGAAAGGCAAAGAGGTATAAATCCAGGAAGGCTGCTCCAGTCAAGAGCAGCCTTCTATATTTTCTCAATAGAAGTTGTTCGCCTGAAATTTGGTATGATCAATCACGATATGCTGTAAACACAAGGACCAGATCGGAGCTTACATCCATAACCTCAGCAGCCAAGCCAACTTCAACACTTTTATCACGATAGAGGAAAGCGCCATGATATGGGTTATTATCTACATTCCAATAATCATAACCCCGAACGGTTACAGGAACAGGACCCAACCAAAATTCCTGAATGGGAATATCAAAGGTTATGGAATTATCATTCTCCTTTAAATTTACTGCCTGGAATAGAAAGTCGGAGCCCTCCCAAAAATCGATCATATCATTGTAGTCGGGATTTTTTATTAATTCGGCTTTACCTGTGACATCGTAGTGGCCAGGCTGATCCCCGATATATACCAGTCCATCTTGAGTATCCAGATACGCCTTTAATTCATAATCATAGAATCCCAGCATCTGGTCACGAACATCAAAAGAGTCTTTCTCACAGGAGACAATTACAAATGGAAGTAACAGGATGGAAAGAACCAGGTATTTTCCGAATCGTAATTTCTTGTTTTTCATGGCATGGAAGTTATAAAAATGAACACTCATTACTGAGCCTCAGAGATCCCTAAAACCCGCAATTCTTTGCGATGCCGGGCAATCTTTTGCCTGAGGTCATTTAGCTCACTCAAAACCTGTGCCAACTCATAACCATCCCTCACAGCCTCCTTGTCAAACTTCTCCATAACAATGTAATAATGCTTCTTTCCAGTGAAGCGGACCTTGAGATTCCGGTCAAGGTTTTCAATAATAAATCCAACAACTCCACCATCTGTTCCATTTCGATAATCAATGGTTTCCCATTTGTCGTCACCATCCTGGAGTTTTCTATTATCCGGATGATTAAGAGGTATTGTATCCGAGAAAACCTGCAGATTGTTATCATATACTTTAATACAGAAATGATCCAGCCACTCCTTTCCGTAGTATTTCGATGATATCCAGAAGTCTCCATCCTCTGTTATGTTAACCTTCAAAAAACTTCGACTCCAGGAGTTCCTGACTGTCTGCCGTTTGTGCTCATAAATTCCTGGCCTGCTGGAATTTCCTTTAGTAAAGTAGAAATTTTTTGCCAATAATTCCACCTGAGGTTCAGTTTCCGCCAGTAACTGTGAGGCCTGCTTTATAAAAGAACCATGATATTCCAGGGCGACCGTTTTTTGCAGCTTCAATGCTTCTGCAAGAACAGAATATTCTTCCGGGAACCAGGACTGTATGGAATCCAAAACGCGCAGGGATTGCTCATACTCCTTTCCCTCGTACATGGTCCTGGCTTGATCCAGTCGTTTTTCAGCCTGTTTTTGAGTTTCGGAGGTGCAGGAAGAGAAAATCATTAATATTCCAAGAAGGAAATACCATAAGCATATTGATCTTGCTTTCATAACACAATCTTTCCCGTAAAAATACGGAATTTTCTATCTTTAACAGCCAACAATAATTTGGGAACCATTGTACAACAACATCTGAAACCATTATGGAAACTGCCGCCGACTATCTCGAAATAGACGCAACGCTGGCCTCCCGGTCGCTCGTTCTTCTCTATTGTTCACAGCCTGCATGCAATGTATGCAAATCCCTACTGCCCAAGGTAGAAGATTTGTTGAAGAAGTATTCCAAAGTGGCAGCATTATATGTTAACCTGGATGACATCCAGGAATTTGCCGGTCAACACACCGTATTCTCTATACCCACAATCCTGTTTTTTGCAGACGGGAAAGAACAATTCAGGCTGGTCAGGGTTTTCGGCCTAATGGAATTGGCCGAGAAGATCGATAAAATTTACAAGCACTTTTGAAATTTACACATATATCTAAACCCTTGGCCTTATCTTTGTATACCCGTGGAGGAATTGTAACTTCGTACTATCAAACTACCAGCATGAGTGCAGACAGACTTATACAAGGGATTATTTTATTACTGATCAGCACACTAGCCCTATCCTGCAGTAGCGATTTTGAGCCCCATATACTATCCAAACCAACCCCTGTAGTATATGGTGTCATTAATCCTCAAGATAGCCTCTACCAGATAAGGCTTACCAAAAGCTTTATTGGACCCGGAAATGCTTATGATTATGCCTTGATATCAGATTCTTTGTTTTATGATAACGCCCGCATTTTTCTGGAAAGCCGTAATTATAAAGGAGTGGTTCTTGAAAAGGCCGAACTCATGCCTGTTGAAATTGATCCCCGGGAAAAGGGGATATTTGCCCGAGTTCCGAATACCGTTTACCAAACTGATTTCAATGCCATTAGTCTACGCCCGGAAGTCTTGGCCAGTCAGGGAATACCTTATGAAATTGATCTTTTTTTATTGGTTGAGATTCCAGGTTACCCGGATTTTATCGAATCCCATACCCGGCTGAAAGTACCCCCTAAAATCATTAATCCTAAAGGGAGTTTTCAAAAGGTCTATTTTTATAGCGAAGAACCCTTTCGTATGGAATGGACTCATTCAAGTCCTGATACATATTTTGAAATTCAGGTAGTTCTCCACTATAAAGAAGTTTTGGATGAAGGCGAAAGAGAAGCCGTCGTTGATTGGAACCTCACCGGGATAGAATTAAACGAGACTAATCTTCCTGGAGGGAGCAGAACCATATACACCTATTATTTCAGGCCAGAGAGATTCTATTCACAGCTAAGGGCCGCTATACCAATAAATCCGGAGGTTAAAAGCCGATTAATTAGAAACGTTGATTTCATTATTCTTACCAGCGATGGGGCTATAGGGGAGTACAATGACATTGAACAGATTGCCGACGATTATAATGGAGCAAGTTTCACCAATATACTAAACGGGCTCGGCCTTTTTGCCAGCTATAATACCCTTGGCATTTACGGACTTCGGCTGGGACAACGTGAACTCGACAGCCTTGCACTGGGTTCCTATACCGGGCATTTAAATTTCCAGAGATGGGAGTAGAAGGTGTGGGTGTGTAATAAAAATATTAATTGAAAAACTATGAAACCAAAATCAAATCTTAACAATTTCATTATTTGTGCTTTATCAGCTACTCTATTCCTTTCGGGCTGTCAAACCAAAGAGAGCCTTAACTGGACTAAAAAAGAGGCTCCAATAATGACTCAGTGGGCTAGTCAGGTAGATCCTCTTAAGACATGGGATGTTTATCCACGTCCACAGATGAAACGGGCAAACTGGAAAAACCTCAATGGTGTCTGGGAATATGCCATCACTGCGGTAGATGCTGATCGCCCACGCATGATGGATGGTACTATACTGGTACCATTCCCTATTGAATCAGCCCTATCAGGGGTAATGAAAAGGGTTGGGAAAGAGGACAAGATCTGGTATAGAAGAACCCTGCAGATCAATACCAGGTTAAAAACGGATCGCATTCTTTTAAATTTTGAAGCTGTTGATTGGCTGGCCGAGGTGTTTATTGATGACGCCAAAGTTGGCGAACACAAGGGTGGATATGATCCTTTCAGTCTTGATATTACTGATTATGTTAATGCTGGCGAAAAACATGTACTTTGGGTGAGTGTTTGGGATCCTTCAACTGAAGGTTATCAGCCTGTAGGCAAACAGACTACTAATCCACGGGGGATATGGTATACTCCATCATCCGGAATCTGGCAGACGGTTTGGTTAGAGAAGGTTCCGGGCAGTTATATCCGTGATTATGAGATTGTGCCGGATATTGACAAAAAACAAGTTTCCATACTCGTCAATTGTGAGAATTTTCGACCATCTGATGAGATTGAAGTCAGCATTGGTGACGGAGCAAAGGTGATCGCCAATATTGTAGTAAACCCTGGAGAACCAAGCTCTATTGGAATCCCAAATCAAAAGCTCTGGTCTCCGGAAGAACCTTTTTTATACGACCTTGACATTAAGCTGGTTCGAAAAAAGGGCAAATTAGATAAGGTCAAAGGGTATTTCGGCATGCGAAAGACATCACTGGGTAAAGACGAGAAAGGAATCACCAGGATGATGTTAAACAATGAATTTGTTTTCCAGAATGGGCCCCTGGACCAGGGGTTCTGGCCAGATGGATTATACACTGCTCCAACAGAGGAGGCTATGGTTTACGATTTGACAGTTATAAAAGAGATGGGCTTTAATATGCTGCGGAAACATGTCAAAGTTGAGCCCCGGCGTTTTTACTACTGGGCCGATAAAATGGGTATCCTTATATGGCAGGATATGCCAAACGGGAGAAACAAGGAGCAAGAAACGGAAGGCGAAATTGTCGCCGGCACCATAGCAACGGATAACTTTGAGCGGGAACTCCGTGACCTGATCAATACACTGAGGAACCACCCTTCCATTGTAATGTGGGTACCTTTCAACGAAGGCTGGGGACAATATGATACTGAACGAATTGTCGACCTTGTGAAAGGACTCGATCCTTCCAGGCTGGTAAATAATGCCAGTGGATGGACTGATATGGGTGTTGGTGATGTCAACGACATCCACCACTATCCGGAACCACGTGCCCAGGAAGCCGAAGAAAAACGCGCCATTGTGCTTGGCGAATTTGGAGGATTGGGATTGATGGTCAAGGGCCATATGTGGCAGACAGAGAATTGGGGATACGAAAAAATGGATGACGCAGAGGCCCTGTTAAGTAAATATGAGAATTTCTACCAGCAGGTATTCAAGCTGGTGGAAAACCCAGGGTTAAGCGCTGTTATTTATACCCAAACTACGGATGTAGAAACCGAGACAAACGGGTTGATGACCTACGACCGTTTCGAAGTCAAAATGGGCATTCAGAACATTGCCCGGGCACATGCCGGGTACCTGGCTCCCAGGCTGAGATCAGAGGTTACACAATTCATCGACAGCTACAAGGTAGATTTAAGTACCACGGCACGCGAATCGGAAATATTCTACAGCCTGGATGGTACAGACCCGGATGAAAATGCTCAGAAATTTTCTACTCCCTTCAGCATTACCAAAACAACCCCTCTGAAAGCTATTGCCATCTGGGCCGATGGGAACAAATCCCGGGTGGGTGAATACCAATTGGAAAAGGTAACACCTAAACCAGCCACGCTGGCCCGAATTGCACCTGGTTTGACCTATCAATATTTCGAAGGGGTATGGGAAATGCTCCCCGATTTTTCGAAGGAGCGATCTGCCAGGACTGGTATTAATGATAAAATTGACCTTGGACCATCCCGGGAAAAATCATCTGATTTTGGCTTACGTTATACCGGCTATTTAAACGTTCCGGCCACTGGAGTGTATCTGCTGTTTATTTCCTCCGATGATGGTGGCAGACTCTACATTGACGGAGAACAATTAATCGACTATGATGGGATCCATGGGATGGGAGAAAAAAAGGTCCTTGTCCCTCTGGAGATCGGATTACATCAGCTGGAATTTATTTATTTTCAACACCTTGGAGGCAAGGGTTTAAATATCTCCTGGGAATCGAACGAAATCCAAAAGGAGGAAATTGCCGGTAAATTTTTAGGTCACTAAATAAAAACATAATCATGACCACAGGCACTGAATTACAAATACTAAATGAATATGCTAAAATCAATGTATAGAATTCTTGTATTGTGTCTTTTAGCTTATTTAACGGCTTGTTCATACGATACCGATAAAAATAGTGATGTTATCACAATTGATTTACTGGAAGCACTTAATAATACAAAAACCCTCAATCTAAGTGAACTTGTTGATGAAGTTGAATATGTCAAATTTGAAACTACCCCAGACTGTAGTTTTGGCCTAGCCCGATATTTGATAACAGACAATTACATTATTGTATATGAGCAATATAATCCTAAGATTTACATATTTGATCGCAATGGAAAATATATTCGCAAATTTGGAAAGGAAGGTAATGGCCCCGGAGAATTAAGTATTATCGAAAATATAATTGTTTTTCCTGCAGAAGATTACCTCATTGTCCATGACTTATCATTCAGAAAAATAATTAAATACCGTTTCAATGGTGAATTTTTAGAAGAAAAGAAATTTACCGTTCAAGGTGGTAATGATTTGGCGGGAATATCAATGATTGGTCCAGAAAGATTTGCAATATTGTTTAAGCGACCAGTTACGGAACATAATAATTATCCATTGATTCAAATATGTAATAAGAGTTTTGAGATAGTTGAAAAACTTTATAATGTAAACAGTTCATCTTCTGAAGGTGCTTATTCTTCAAAAAGACATTCTTTTTATATAAAAAATGATAATATCCACTTCAGGGAATATTTCTTCGATACATTAAAGGAATATAATGGAGAGGTATTTATTCCCAAATATCATTTTTTCATAAAAGACAACAGGCCGGCATCCTACGCCCAGGACAGAAGTTCTCCCCCACAGTTTAATGAAATATGGCAACAATTTGAAATTGGAAAATATATTGTCTGTAATCTGGATATGCCAGGGGAAGAAGAAGATGAGATTATAGGAAAGTGGATCTTTTTTGATAAACAAAATCAGAAGATGTTTACATTGACTGAACTTCCATGGTATATAAGGGAGTCTTCACTTGAACCGGCGATATATAATAATATTGACGGTATTTTTCACGTATATATGAATGATTACACAAATCATTTAAAAACTCATGTAACAGAGGACTTAATATATAAGGCAACAGATATTATTGATTTAAAAACATATATAGAGAACAATCATCAATCAGACCATGAAGTGATTTTCCCGGAGAAACAAAAAGAACTAATAGATATGATTAAGAATAGTTCAGAAAACGATAATCCAATTCTGCAAATCTTCCACATAAAAACGGATTAAAACTCCAATACAATCTCTTCTCCGGCTGTCATTTCAAATTCGTCAATTGATTTCTTGTCCAAAGGATCCAGTAGTTTGCACCAACCATCAACCGTAGCTTTGACGGTAACTGAAACTACCTTGCCTTCCTTCATTTCGGCTGATACCAGGAAACCTCCTTCCGTTCTGAGTGTTTGGAAGGAAAGGTTTTGCCATTCCCTTGGTATAGACGGGAATATCCTGATAATTCCGGTATGAGATTGAATCAACATCTCCTGGATACCCGATGCAAAAGCGAAATTTCCTTCCAAAGTAAAAGGCCTGTACAGGAATTTTGATTTGCCAGCTTTGCATTGATCACCATTCACATGAAAACTGCTTTTTAAACAGAAACAATTTGCAAAATCCCTGAGTGCGGCTGCCGCTTTTTCACCATCAAAGGCACGGGCATACAAATTCCCCAACCATGAATATGAATACCCTGTCCACCAATCCGGACCATATTTCTCCAGGCTAGCCAGGGTATTTTTAATAATCTCCTGATCCTCCGGGCCATTTCCCCAATCGATTAATCCCAGTGGATGCCATGCCATGAGATGGGAAAAATGGCGATGACTATTTGCATATGGCTCCCCTGGAGCAAAATTTAAACCCGTATCATCTATTGAATAATCGGGCCATTGATCGAGTACCTCTTGCCAATGTTCAGCATCTTTGCTTTTACCCAATTCAACGGCCATTTCGGCAGCTTTCGAAAAAGCAAAGTGAATAAGGGCCAGGTCGAAATTAGTGGTTTGAGAGAACCATGCTTGTCTGGAATTATCGTGAATCTCGGGTGATGAACTGAGCGGCAGTTTTCTTTTCCCTGCCTCATCCCAAACGGAGAACTCCTCCAGGAAAGTGGCCACATCACGGAGCCAAGGGTAAGCACGGGTTTCGAGAAATTCCCTGTCACGGGTATATCGCCAGTGCAGGTAAAAATGCTGGCCAAGCCAGGCACTCACAGTGGGACCGCAGGAATATTGAATCCATCCTCCCATTGGCTCCCCCTCCAGAGTACTAACACCTGGAACATTAAGGCCATTGGCCCCGAAATACCTCTTGGTATATTTTTCAGCCACCGGCTTGATTTCCCATAGCCAGTTTAGGAAACCTATTTCCAAATCCAGATGATTGCCACTGTATGCCGGCCAGTAACTCAACTGAGTATTCAGATCATGGTGAAAATCCCCTTTCCATGGGGGCATCCTTCCATTGTCGGCCGTCCAAACCGCTTGCAAGGAAATAGGAGGGGTATTGGAGCGAGCTGCTGAACCAAATTTGTATTGTTCCAAATACCATTGCTTTTCCAGTAAGGCATCCGGGATATTAATAGCTGATTTCGACCAGAACTCATCCCACCATGCCCTGTGATTTTTTAAGGACTGAGAGTAATCATTCTGCTCCTTTAAAACAGCCCCGGCATCCGGAATCCCCTTATTATGAGACAGGCTTGTCGACATCGACCATGAACCCTCGATACCTCCCCTGGAGTTTTTCCATTGAACTTTAACATCATAATAAAAATCACCCCAGCCCTTTTGATGATAGCTGATTTCATTGTTGCCGGCCAACACATTCCCCTGCTCATATCCCAGTCGTGTCAATTCCTGACCAGTTACCTCATCCACCATTTCATTTACCCCCTCTTTCTGATAAACTGGCGGAATAAGAGATATTTTTATGCCATCCAGAGGTCCTGAAAATTTAAACCACCCTATAGATTGATCAGCCTGGATGAATGTTTCCAGCTCAATCCCATTTGCCCATTGAACCACACATCTTGCATCACTAAGGTTAAGTTCGGCCTTTACCACCGAATCCATACCCGGGAATTCAAATTCAAGGGCAGCCCCGGGAATTTTTGATGGAGCAATGCTTTGTGAATAGGCACCCGTATCAAACAAAGCTTGTACTTTGCCGTAATCGTCCTCCTCCCATTTCCTATACACCCAGTCGAAGCTAAATTCATCCTGAGACAGGTAGGAGATTGGCCGTAAATCCCAAAGGTCGGCACGGTCGAGAGAGAAACGTAAACGGCCTTCTTTTTGCCAGACCAAAGAACCCATTATACCATTTCCCAGAGGAATCGCTTCATCCCAAACAGTAGCCAATTCGGTAAAAAGTAAATTATGCCCCTGTTCGGGTCCTGGCTGATCGGATACCATGTTACATCTAACCAAAACTAATAGGACAATAAAAGGAATAATTATTTTCATGAGGATATAGAATTGATTGGCTGCAAGATACAAAAAAAGTGTTTTTCATTAGTCTTGGGTCCTGCCTCTTTATGGCTATATTTGGAATAGTATAAATTATCTGCAATTAGTAATACAAAGCACTGAATATTTGACTATTGTCATTTAAGCCACAATAAAAATCAAAATAATAAAATAATGGAAATACCGGGAAAGAAATTCTCAATAATCGCCCGTATCCGAAGTTTCAAATATGCTTTCAGGGGATTCATTCATCTTTTCCGTGACGAACACAATACCTGGATCCATGCTCTTGCAACGATTGTGGTGACTATAATGGGCTTTGCATTTAAAATCTCCAGCATAGAATGGATTATGATTCTAGCCGCTATAGCACTGGTGTTTATAACTGAACTAATCAACTCATCCATCGAAAAGATAGTCGATCTTGTCCAGCCCGAACAAAATCCTCTTGCAGGTAAGGTAAAGGATTTAGCAGCCGCAGCTGTTCTTGTTGCTTCAATAATAGCGTTAGTAATCGGGCTAATCATTTTTGGACCTAAAATATTCAGTTAAAAAATTATCTAAACTATTTATCTTCGCTCTATCACTCTAAATCATTTAAAAATATGAAAACAGCTTCAAAAATTCACACCCTGCTTGTGGCGATCCTGATTAGCATATCAGCAAACTCCCAGATAACCACCACTTTCCCTTTATCGCCGGATGTTAGGCATGGGGTACTCGAGAATGGGATGAATTATTATATCTTGCATAATGAAGAGCCAAAAGAAAGGGCCAGCTTCTTTTTTGTTCAGAATGTTGGAGCAATACTGGAGGAGGATAATCAGAACGGGCTTGCCCATTTCCTGGAACATATGGCTTTTAATGGCACCAAACATTTTGAGGGAAAGGGGATTATCGACTTTCTCGAGAAACACGGGGTGCGTTTTGGATACGATATAAATGCTTACACCTCCCAGGACCAAACCGTATATAATCTCAGCAATATACCGATAAATGCCGGTGAGGGGCTCTTGGATTCATGCCTGTTAGTGCTTCATGATTGGTCGGGTTACCTGTTGTTAGAAGCCGAAGAAATTGAATCGGAACGTGGAGTAATCCACGAAGAGTGGAGAACACGCAGGAATTCGCAATTCCGATTGAATATGCAGACCAGCAAGGTCCTTTTTAAGGATTCCAAATATGCTATAAGGGATGTAATTGGGGACCTGGAGGTTATCGATAACTTCGACCACGAGACTCTCCGTGACTACTATAAGATGTGGTACCGGCCAGACCAACAGGCGGTGGTGGTTGTGGGTGATATTGATTTAGATGGGGTCGAATCCAAAGTGAAAGAATTATTCTCTTCGATCCCACTTAGGGAAAACCTGCCGGAAAGAAAATATTTTACTATTCCAGATAATGATGAGTTACTTTTCTGCAAGGCCACTGACCCCGAGGCCCAATTTATGGCCATCATTTTGTTTTCTAAACATTTGGCTCCTGTTATCAGGGACGAGCAGACTTACCGGAATGAGATGGTAATAAATCTTTACACATCAATGATAAATACACGCTTCAGGGAACTATTGCAGGACCCTGAAAGCAACAGCCTGATGGCAATGACTGCTTTTATGCCTTTAACCCGGCTTATGAATGGATTTGTTCTCCAGGCAATACCTAAGGAAGGGAAAGGCAAAGAATCCCTGAAAGAGGTTGTTACTGGTGTTGAAAGGGTAAAAAGAGACGGTTTTGCCGAGGGTGAGCTTGAGCGAATCAAACTCCAAATGACCAGTCAGTATGAGAACTTCTACCAAAACAGGGAGGAGATCACCCACGACAACTGGGCCACACAGCTGGGGAACCATTATCTAAAAGGGGAACCGGTTTTTAATCCTAAAACCGAGTATGAACTGGCCAAAGAGACTCTTGCATCCATAAGCCTTGATGAGGTTAATGCCATAGCCAATAGTCTCCAAATTGAGAACAATCAGATATTACTTTTGACTGGTCCCGATAAAGAAGGAATGGTTTACCCATCCAGGGAGGAATTAGAGGGAGTGATAGCGGAGGTCACTTCGGCCAGCATTGAAAAATATGAGGACAATATTGGTTCCGAACCCCTGGTAAGCAGTGATCTTCCAGGCAGCGAAGTGGTGGATCAATTCACTTTACCCGGACTGGAGGCCAAAGGTTATGTTCTTGGCAATGGGGCCAAAGTAGTTATGATGCCAACTGAGCATGCGAAGGATGAGATCCTATTCAGTGCCTTCAGTTATGGAGGTTCTTCCCTGCTATCCGATGAAGATCTGCCCTCAGCAAATATTGCCACTACTATTGCCACACAATCAGGCATCGGGGAATTTGACATGATACAGCTGCAAAAGAAACTAACAGGTAAGATCGTAAGAATAAATCCTTCATTGAGCGAATTAACAGAGGGCTTTTCAGGTTCCTCCAATAAAAAAGACCTGGAGACTCTTTTACAACTATGCTACCTGAGTTTTGAGAAACCGCGCTTTGATGAAAAAGCTTACCAGGTTTTTGTCAGTCAGCTGGAGACTATTATGAGTAATCTGAAAGCCGACAATAATCAAGCCTTGCGGGATACTATTTCTCAGGTTTCATCCAATTATAGCTCAAGAACTTTTCTTCTTGATGATGAGTTTATGAATAAAATCGATTTTAAAAAGATTGAAGAAATCTATAAAGACCGATTCCGGAATGCAAGTGATTTTACCTTCATTTTGGTTGGGAATCTGGAAGTGGACAAGGTATTGCCCCTGATCCTGAAATATATCGGCAGTATTGGAACAACGGGCGAAACTGAAACCTTTGTGAATCATAATATCGGTCCTGCAAAAGGAGAATCGGTAGTGCATTTTGAACGGGAGATGTCGGTACCAAAAACAACAATTTATACAAGCCTGACAGGCAAGATGAAATACAGCAGGAAAAATCAACTTTGCGTTTCTACCATCGGCAAATTGTTGGATAAAAGGTATATGGAAACTATTAGGGAGGAAGAAGGCGGAACATATGGAGTTAGTGTAGGTGCCTCTCTTCAGCGAATCCCAGAACCAGAATTTAGTCTGGTAATTCAATTTGATACCGATCCCGGGAAGAAGGAACACTTGCTGGGTATTGTCAGGAATGAAATCGAAAAGCTAAAGAAAAATGAACCGGATGCAGGTGATCTTGACGAAGTTAAGAAATCCCTTATCAAATTAAGGCTGGAACAGCTCGATAAAAACCAATTCTGGTTAGGCCAAATTCGTCAAAGCCTGATGTATGATGAAGCTTATTTATCAATGAGTGAATATGAATCCCTGGTAAATTCTATCAGCGGACAGGATATAAAAAAGGCAGCAAAGAAGATGTTCACCAAGGCGGATATGGTTGAGGTAATTATGAATCCGGATAAATAAATTATCCAGATTCAACAAACCTTTGCCAGGAACCTTATTGGATAGTTATTTCATCGCAAAACAACCAGGCTTTGCCGCCTTCACCTGCATGGCCTTTAGGGCAGTTCCCCATTGATTTAGCAGTGATCCGGACAAATCTAAACTGATTTTGTCCGGACACTCCAAACTCCCTGTGTTTTGCACTCGAAAGGTCCCAGAATTCTGAGTTTTTTTCTCTGCCCCAAACCTTGTAGTTTTTACCGTCAGTGCTAACCTCAAAGGTGACTTCTGTTGGAGGGAAAATCCAGCTGCCCTGATCATGAATAAAATCGGCGGAAGCCTTGCTAAAACTCTTTGTCTCATTGTAATCAATTGTCACAATCATATCTTCTCCTTCCCAGCCCAGCCATTCTCCTCCGGAAAAATCGAGTGATCCTTTTCTGCCATCCAGGAGTGTCAACTGATCCTTGCCAGGATATTTAGGGCTTGGAGGATATTTGTAACGAATAGAAAATGTTGCTTTGGTATATGTTCCTTGACGAATAAAACTTGGAACACCGCAGTGATCAATAGCCACGGCAAGAAGATTTGTCGATTTATTGAAGGACAATGGTTTGGTGTATTTCAAGCTATAGATATTTGGATCACTGCCATCAATGGTATAATAAATTTGATTACCCTCTTCAGGTGTGCTCATATCTACCTGAACCTCCTCAGAAAAAGCTCCACCAGCCGGATTAATTGTTAACTGAGGCATCCTTTTATAAAGTCCAAAAAAGCTGACAGTTGGAGTCCAGCGTGCCTGAAGAAGCCTCAGCCTGACTTTTTGAGCTGTTTGTGGCGAGAAACGCAGCATTCGCTTGTTTCCTATTGTGGTACTCCGGGTAATCTCTTTCCAACGTTCACCCGTCCATATCTCAAGGGAGAACTGCTCTACCCTTTGGCCGAGTTCAATATTTTCCTGAATTACCAGACAATCAAAGGTTTTTTCCATGCCCATATCGAACTCCAAATCAGCCTCGGTAACACCTTTCTTTGCCATCCAGTATTTTTCCCGGCCAGGTATGAATATTCCGGCAGGAGAATGCCCGGAGGAGGAGGAAGTAGATTTTAATGAAGCGTTTTCAAGAATATTATCTGTGAATATTGCATCCCGGATCTTCTTGAACTCCATCAATGTTTTAACATCATTTTCATTGATCAGGCCCTCTTTATCCGGTGGTACATTCAATAGGAGCAAAGAATTGCGCCCCACCGAGCTGAACCAGATATCTAATAATTTCTCAGGGGTTTTAACTAATTCATCCTGGGCAGGATGATAGAACCATCCCGGACGAATAGAAACATCCACTTCTGAAGGATACCAAACCAAAGATTGGGCTTTAAAAATTTTGCTTCTGCTACCAAGATCAGAACCCATTTTATCCCCCATTGGGATATATACCCCATCGGTTTCAGCCTGCTGTGAATTATCGGCAATGCCTTCCGTATCAGTATATTCATGTGGAACAACCGACCATTCCATTACTCTCCCGTACCCGGATTCGGTACCCACCCAACGAACATCAGTGCCCATAATAGCGATAACAGCCTGAGGCTGCAATTCCCGAATGGTTTTGAAATATCTCAGCCAATCATAAACTTGCTTTTTCCCATTTGGCCCTTCTCCACAAGCCCCATCAAACCAAACTTCATCAACAACTCCATAATTGGTTAACAGTTCAGTGAGCTGATTCACAAAAAAATCATTGTACTGTTCGGTACCATAACTTTGCTCGTGACGATCCCATGGGGATAGATACACACCAAACTTCATCCCGGCCTGTTGACAGGCATCAGACAAGGCTTTTACCACATCTCCCTGTCCATTAAGCCATGGAGAACTTTTTACGCTATGATCTGTCATGGCAGAGGGCCACAGACAAAATCCATCGTGGTGTTTTGCAGTAACAATTAACATTTTCATTCCGGCCTCAACAAAGGTGCTTACCCATTGCCTGGCATCGAAATTCCTGGGATTGAAAACAGCGGGATCCTCACTCCCCTACCCCCATTCACGGTCGGTAAAAGTATTAACCCCGAAATGGCAGAATGCTGTGAACTCCAGATCCTGCCATGCCAGCTGACGCTCGGAGGGTGTAACGTGGGCTGCCTTCCTGATGATCTCCCCGGGACTCTCTCCAGGTTCAATCACAACAAAATTATTACTCTGGTATTTTTCCTGGCAGCCCCAAAGAAGAGATGCTGAAAGCAGAAAATAAATCAATTTCTTCATGGTATTCCTATTTAACAATGATTTCATCAGTAAAGATCCATGCCGGACTGCCGCTTCCCGGGTGCCAGGTAGGGCATTTCAGATAACTATCAGTTTTAAGTTTTAAGTACTCAATTTTTATAGGGGGATTAAATTTGGCTGTAAATTCCTGGACATTAACACCCTGGGCCTTTTGATCTTGTGTATTCGGAATTTCAGCCAGTAAAGTCCAGTTTTTATTATCCTCAGAGCCATAGAAGCTAACCATATCTGGAAAAAACACCCAGCTTCTAACATCCTGCAGCCAGCTGCTACTCACATATTTCACCTCCATCCTGTTCCCAAAATCGATGGTGGCTTCATATTCCTGGCCCTCAAATCCCAGCCAATTATAGCTAAATGTCAATTGCGGACCACGCAGTCCATCTGTTAACATAGCTATATTTCCGTTAGCATATTTTTCACTGGCAGGTGAAGTAAGGGTAGTAGTTTTTTCATAAGCCAGATGTTCCTGCATATCGATCTCCCAGGTTCTCTCCAGGCTTGCCAGGTATTCAGATGGTGTTGTGTTCCATTCTTTGAACCTTGTGACTCCCTGCTTATTGGCCCTTTCAACAAGAGCTTTGGCGGTAATTGGAATGATTTCGCGGACCATCCACCGACCCGACTCATCCTTTACATACATCCCCCCGGGTGAGGTTCCCAGCCGCAAGGCTATTTCAACTTTCGCATATTCCAGGGGCATCCTGGCAATTCTCACTCTTTCTAAAACCTCAGGATCATTTCTGACTGCCTTCTCTGCTTTATCAAAAATCTTCTCATACTCATTCAATTTATCCGGACGGAGCCAGGTTTGACCGGCATTGGCAGGGTGGCCAAATATATTAAGGGGTTGGCCCGAGAGCGCCAGCTCGTCATGGATATTATCAATGTACTGACGTATGTATTTGCCAGCCTTATCATAATATCCATTTAGGAAATCATCCATGACCTGGTCTATATTCAGATAGGGATCCCAAAGAAGCTTTGCAATTAGGTATCCTCTCAATTCAGCAAATTCTCCCCCTACTTCCCTGTTAGCCTGCTGAAAATGCTTGTCGACATGATTTTCAACAAAATACTGCAGGTTGGGCTGCAAAACCCTGAGATTGGGAAAGGGACTTACAAGATTTTCAAACTGAATCACATAATCCCATAATAGAATATCATCCGTGATTTTTGCCCAATCCTCGAGGTCTTTTCGAAAAGAGGCTGAAGTGGGGTCATCCCGGATGGGTATACTTCTGTTTAATTCAATTGTGCACAACATGATATTTACATTAGCGGCAGGCTTTATACTTTTTGGTGCCTGCCGGGAATATTGGTATGCCAGGGTTGAAATCACTTTATCAGGAAACTCACCGGCAATCCGGTTAATGAATTTTAGCAGAGACCCCATGGGTGTACCTTCTGCTTCATCAATTTTCCTGCATTCATCACATTGGCAATAGGATACATTATCATTCTGACTAACCGACCAATAGGTTAGATCCGGTTGGTCATCCATGGCTTTACGAAGGTTTTTGAGGGTGATCTCAAACACATCTGGATTGGAAAGGCAGAGCTGTGTGGGTATCCGGGTGCCCTTAACCTCTGCATAGTATTCTGGATGCTCCTGGAAGAATTCCTCAGGAGGTACCAAAGTGTTAAAACTATGGCACCAATATCCCCAATCGGGATGACCCCCATCCTTATTATTATCAAGTTTATGCCAATCGGGAAAGGCTGTATTCCAAGTATCTCTATAGTGTGTTGACCTGAATTTAATAGGAGGATTATACAGCAGGTCAATTGATGCCGGAATCTCAAAACTTTTCCTCTCTGGTGTTGATTGAACACTTGAACTATAAACCCTGACTCCCAGATAATCCTCAAGGAAGCTTGTTGCTCCATACAAAGTCCCATTGTCGGACCCGCCGTAAATAAATAGCTTATCACCGATGGTCATAAGCCTGTATCCGTCCTCTTCCAGAACTTCAGGAGATTCTTCTATATAATCAACTTTCCTATTCGTGGGGCCAAGGCAGATCTCGTAATCGGTAACAGGTTCCCTATCCCTCATGATAGGAAGTTTAACCCCTGTAGATGAATGAACATAACGCTGCAATAATGATGCAGCCTTCAGTTCACTCATTTTGGCTTTGGAAGGCAGGATGATATAGTATTCACTTTCATGCCGGTCAACAATCTTCAATTTCTTCTTACAGGATGTTGTAAAGCCTATTAAAGCAAAGATTATCAGGCCAATAGAAAGCGTTCGGGCAAAGGTAAATTTCATGTTTCGAAAAGTTGGAAAGATAACATTCGAAAATACTAAAATAAACGAACTAATCTTCAGCCTCGTGAATATATTCAGCAATCCATTGACCTGCATCGGCTGTACCCACAGGCGATTCCGGGAAAAGGTCGGGTGTTCCCACTTTTTGTTCCAAAGCCTTTTCAATGGCTTCCTCAATCAAACCAGCCTCTTCTTTCAAACCGAATTGCATATCCAGCATCAGAGCCACAGATCGGATCATCCCGAAAGGATTAGCAATATCTTTTCCTGCTCCTTCGGGGAATGAACCGTGGATGGGTTCAAAAACAGCTGTTGACACTCCAAGGGAAGCACTTGGAAGCAAGCCTATTGAACCTGGCAAAACACTGGCTTCATCAGTCAGTATATCGCCAAACATATTCTCAGTTAGGATAACATCAAATTGGTTGGGCCTGAGGATTAGCTGCATGGCTGCATTATCGACAAAAAGATACTTAACCTCAATATCAGTATTCTCAGCTGCCAGAATCTGCATCTCCCTCCTCCATAGTTGTGAAGTCGCCAGCACGTTAGCCTTATCAACCATACATAATTTTTTCGACCTCTTCCGTGCTATATCAATGGCCATTAGGGCCACACGCCTGATCTCTCCAGTTGAGTATGTACAGGTATCAAATGCTTGTTCACCGTTTTCTGACAAGCCTCTTGGCTCACCAAAATAAATCCCCCCCGTGAGTTCCCTAACAACGAGAAAATCAACTCCCTCCAGGCGCTCTGCTTTCAGTGGAGAATGAGAGTAAAGCGCTGGAAAAGTCTTAACAGGCCTCAGGTTGGCAAAAAGGCCCAGCTGTTTGCGCATAGCTAGCAATCCCTGTTCAGGCCGCACTTTCGCACTTGGATCATTATCATATTTTGGATCTCCTATTGCTCCAAAAAGAACAGCGTCAGCTTCAAGGCAAAGTTCATGAGTTTGCTGTGGATAGGGGGAACCAGATTTTTCAATGGCCATGCCACCAATGGGAGCAGATACTAATTCAAATACATGACCAAATACTGTTGAAACGGCCCGGAGGACTTTCACTCCTTCTTTCATTATTTCGGGACCAATACCATCACCAGCCAGGAGGGCTATTTTTGCTTTCATGATCAGTTTGAAAAAGTTTTTTGTTCAAATTTTGTAATCTGCTCTTTCCTGGCCACAAGGAAATCCAGAAGGTCGAGACCATTCTGCAAACACTGGCTCCGGAATGGATTGATATGAAAACCATATCGAGCCTGTCCATTCCTGAATGAAAGATATTCTCCGGGCAGATCTACCTCCACCAGGGATTCTGGCTTTTGTAGAATTTCATTCAGTAAATCCTGATGTATATCTTCTGGCAGCGTAATAACCAGGATACCGTTATTCAAAGCGTTTGTTTTGAAGATATCAGCGAATGAGCGGGCCAGGACCACTCTGAAACCGTAATCATAAAGAGCCCAGGCAGCGTGCTCACGAGAGGAGCCACAGCCAAAATTCCCGCCCGCCAGAAGGATTCGGGAATCCGCTGCATACTGGTTAAGGGCAAATTCAGGATTGGGCACCCCTGATGGTGTATACCTCCAGTCGGAAAAAAGTTTTTTTCCAAATTCTGCTTCCCGGCTGGTTGCCTTCAGAAAACGTGCCGGGATGATCTGGTCGGTATCAATATTGTCGACCGGAATAGGTATAACCGGGGAGGTAATAGTTTTTATAGGCTCGTATGCCATTTTTTCAATATTTCTGTATTTTCAGTTTCAGTTTGTTTTTTCATCTCTAATTTACCGGTTTCCCCAGACTGCAATAATATCCATTTATAAATATTTCCGGGGATCGGTGATGACCCCTGAAATTGCTGCCGCAGCAGCAGTAAATGGGCTGGCCAGCATTGTTCTGGCTCCTGGTCCCTGTCGGCCTTCGAAATTCCTGTTAGAGGTTGATACGCAATATTTGCCGGCTGGGACTTTATCCTCATTCATGGCCAGGCAGGCTGAGCATCCCGGCTGTCGCAATTCAAATCCTGCTTTTGCCAATGCTTTATCAAGTCCTTCACGTCTTGTTTGCTCCTCCACCTGCTTTGATCCGGGAACGATAAAGGCGGTTATGTTATCGGCCTTTTTATGTCCTTCGATCAAGGATACAAAATCTCTGATATCTTCAATTCTACCATTAGTACAACTACCGAGAAAAACGTAATCGATGGGGAATCCCTCAAGTGTTTCCCCCTCTTCTAATCCCATATATTTTAACGCTTTGACAAAATTACCTGTTTGTGAATCCTCCAGCTCTTCTGTCCTTGGTATCTGCCCGGTTACAGAGATACCCATTCCAGGATTAGTTCCAAAAGTAATCATGGGTGAAATTTGCATAGCATCGAAAGACCACTGTGCATCAAATGCGGCTTCCGGATCAGAAAACAGGGTTTCCCATTTTGCAATTGTTTTATCCCAACTCGAAGAATCAGGGCTGAACTCCTTGCCTTTGAGGTATGTAAAGGCTTTTTCATCTGGAGCCACCAACCCTCCCCGGGCCCCCATTTCGATACTCATGTTGCAGAGGCTCATCCTGCCTTCCATGCTTAGCCTGGAGATGGCTGATCCGGTAAACTCAATGAAATGCCCTGTACCCCCGTTGGTTCCTATCCTACTGAGAAGGAAAAGGGCAATATCTTTTGCTGTCACCCCTTTTCCCAGCTCCCCTTCTATCTTTATCTGCATTGTTTTAGGCCGGTGCTGCACAAGGCATTGTGAAGCAAGCACCATTTCAACCTCGCTGGTTCCAATACCAAAAGCTATAGTCCCAAATGCTCCATGGGTAGAAGTATGACTGTCCCCACAAACTATAGTCATCCCTGGCTGGGTCAGGCCCAGTTCCGGGCCGATTACATGGACTATCCCGTTCCATGGATGGTTAAGGGCATACAATGGGATTCCAAATTCTTTGGTATAGGACTCCAGGGCTAACAGTTGATTTCTGGATTCCATATCTTTTACAGGCACCTCCTGGTGGAGGGTGGGTACATTATGATCGGCCGTGGCAAAAGTCCTCTCCGGCCGGAACACTGGCAGTCCTCTTTTTATTAATCCTTCAAAAGCCTGGGGGCTTGTAACTTCATGAATATAATGCCTGTCTATATATAGGACAGAAGAACCATCCTCCAGCAGCATCACCTCGTGCTTATCCCAGATCTTATCAAATAATGTTCTAGGCTGCATCCTTAAATCGTTTTGGATAGGGCATCTGCCAGCGCAATAACCGATGCAGTTATGATATCAGTATCTGCCCCGTACCCATACCAGATTCTATCTCTGGCCTTAATTCTCACATGCACTTTTCCAACATCATCGCTTCCCCGGGTAATAGCCTGGATCAGAAATTCGTCCAGAATAAATTCCTCGTCTACAAGCTTTTTTACAGCATTAATACATGCATCAATAGGACCATTTCCCTCGGCTGTTGCAGCTTTCTCTTCTCCCATGATTTCCAGATGGACAGTAGCCATCGGGATGGTGGATTTCCCTGCAACTACCTGAAGAAGTTTAAGTTTTACAGACTGATCAGGGCGGGAACCGCTACCTGATAAGGCGATGATATCCTCATCAGTTACCTGCTTCTTCTTGTCGGCCATTAGCAGGAATTTATCATAAATTTTATCCAGGCCCTTCCCCTCTGCGGAGCAACCCAAACGATCAAGGTGATGCCTTAGGGCCGCTCTTCCACTCCGGGCTGTAAGTACAATAGCTGAGGCATCAACTCCCACTGAAACAGGATCGATAATCTCATAATTCTCCCTGTTTTTGAGGACTCCATCCTGGTGTATCCCTGAGGAATGGGCGAATGCATTTCGCCCGACAATAGCCTTGTTTGGTTGAACAGGCATGTTCATCAGGGAGGAAACCATGCGGCTGGTTTCCATGATCCTTTCGGTTTGAATGCCCGTTATAACAGGGATATCTTTTCTGGTTTTCACGGCCATAACCACTTCTTCGAGGGAAGTATTTCCTGCCCTTTCCCCAATTCCATTTATAGTTACCTCTACCTGCCTGGCGCCGTTCATAACTCCGGCAAGGCTGTTTGCCGTTGCCATTCCCAGATCATTATGACAATGTGTCGACAGAATTGCCTTGTGCATTCCTTTAACATTTTCCATTAGGTAGCGGATCTTTTCACCATATTCATTGGGCAGGCAATATCCGGTGGTATCAGGAATATTGATAACACGGGCCCCGGCCTTTATAACAGCCTCCACTACACGTGCCAGATAAACATTATCTGTCCGGCCTGCATCTTCGGCATAAAACTCCACCTCTTCCACCAGGTTGCGCGCCATCTTAACGGCTGCCACCGCCCTTTCAATAATCTCTTCCTCGTTTGAATGCAGCTTCAACTTAATATGATAAGGAGAGGTTCCTATACCTGTATGAATCCTTGCTCGTTTGGCGTATTTTAGGGCGGCTGCAGCCACCTCAATATCGCCTTTCACAGCTCGAGAAAGGCTACAAATAACAGGTTCTCTAATGTTCTTGCAGATTTGTTCCACCGCATCGAAATCCCCTGGACTGGAAACAGGAAAACCAGCTTCAATGACGTCTACTCCAAGCAGTTCAAGGGCCTTTGCTACCTCAATCTTTTCGATTGTATTCAACTGGCATCCAGGCACCTGTTCACCATCCCGAAGGGTAGTGTCGAAAATGTATAACTTATTTGACATGTTCTTATTTTAGACTTTAGTTAGTCTTCGAATTGAAAATCAGGGACGAAGCTTTCTTACTTGCTTCCCGGTTTGCCACATTTCGGATTCCCGGATTTCCTTAAGTTCTTCTTCAAGCTTTTCGCGGTAGTTTTCCTGGCTACCGGCCTTAATGGCTATTTCCGCTTCCTTGCCTGAGGCAACGCGATCATATAAATCATCGAAGACCGGTTCAACAGCTTTGCGAAAGCGGTGTCTCCAGTCGAGGGCACCTCTTTGAGCCGTTGTGGAACAGTTAGCATACATCCAATCCATACCGTTTTCAGCTACCAGAGGCATAAGGCTTTGCGTGAGTTCCTCTACGGTTTCATTAAAAGCTTCGGATGGAGAGTGACCATTCTTTCGCAGACAATGATATTGGGCTTCAAACACACCAGCTATCGCTCCCATCAGAACTCCACGCTCTCCGGTTAGATCGGAGAATACTTCCCGTTTAAAATCGGTCTCAAACATATAACCTGAGCCAATGCCAATCCCCATGGCTTTGACCCGGTCCAGGGCATTTCCCGTGGCGTCCTGGTATACGGCATAGCTGGAATTCAATCCTTTTTGTTGAAGATAAAGGCGGCGGAGGGAGGTTCCTGAGCCTTTGGGAGCAACCAAAATCACGTCTATATCCTTGGAAGGTTTTATCCCTGTTTGTTCATGAAAGGTAACTCCAAATCCATGTGAGAAATATAGTGCTTTACCAGGAGTAAGGTGTTTCTCTATAGTAGGCCAAACTGCTATCTGTCCGGCGTCAGAAAGAAGGTTTGCCAGAATAGTTCCCTTTTGAGCTGCCTCATCCAGGCCGAAAAGGCTTACACCCTCAATCCAACCATCCTGAAGTGCCTTCTCCCAGGAAGCGGTTCCGGGACGCTGTCCTACGATTACCTTAAATCCACTATCTTTCAGGTTCAAAGCTTGTCCTGGTCCCTGTATGCCATAACCAAGTATGGCAATTGTTTCATTTTCCAGAACTTCCCTGGCTTTCTCCATGGGGAATTCCTCTCGCGTAGTCACTTGTTCAACCACGCCACCAAAATTAATTTTAGCCATTATTTTTTTCTATTAATTAAACTATTTGCTTTTGTATCTCCAATGAAGCAGCCCATTCGGGTTGTTCAGTGGAATATGCCTGCATGACTTCCACTTGTTTTTCAATTTGCTTGACCACTTGTTTTATCGTCCGTGGATCTGTATTAACCACCATAGATATTTGTGCTATACCCTTCATGGCAGTTTCGGCAAGGGTGAGACTATTGATATTTATTCCTCGTCTGGAAAAAACCATAGCAATACGGCTTAACAAACCAACCCTGTCCTGGGCCAGTGTCGTAACTAAATAATCCTTTGTAAAATGCATCATATCTCTGTTTTCTTTTATTTACATTTTTTATCAGGCGATAATATCATATCTGTTACCGCAGCGCCTGGAGGAACCATTGGAAAAACATTCTCCTCTTTCTCCACAACTACTTCAATCAGGATAGGGCCATCAGTTGAAATTCCCTTTTTCAATTGCTCAACCAGGTTTTCTCTGGAAGTTATCCGCATCCCAATTAAGCCGCAGGCGTCAGCAAGTTTTACGAAATCCGGCCCACTTAGAGTGGTACTGGCATATCTCCCTTCGAAGAAAAGTTCCTGCCATTGCCTCACCATACCAAGGAAACCATTGTTTAATACAATTATTTTCACAGGAAGTTTTTCATGAGCAATAGTGACTAGTTCCTGCATGGTCATTTGGAGTCCCCCGTCACCAATAAAAGCAACTACGGTACGGTTGGGCTGACCAACCTGTGCGCCTAGTGCCGCCGGAAGTCCAAAACCCATAGTTCCCAGTCCGCCGGATGTTACGAGTGTACGGGCAGTTTTCAGTGGAAAATACCGGGCTGCTTTCATCTGGTGCTGTCCAACATCAGTAACAACGATTGCTTCCGGACCAACTATTTTGGCGACCTCATTAATTACTTGACCCATTAATGGCTTTCCCGAGATAGGGTGCAGATCCCGGTCAATTACAACCCGCTGCTCTTCAGTGCTTAATTCAGCAAAACTATCCACCCATTTATCATGGCGATTTTCCCTGACCAGTGGGATAATATTTTGTAAAAAAGCCTTTGCGTCAGCCTGGATTTCCAATTCGGTGACTATATTTTTGTCTAGCTCTGTGGGATCTATATCCACATGAATAATCCTGGCCTTAGGCAGATAGGTAGATACATTTCCAGTAACCCTGTCGTCAAACCGCATTCCTATGGCCAGAACAACATCTGCTTCACCGGTTTTCAAATTCGGAGCATAATTCCCGTGCATCCCCAGCATGCCCATAAATAAAGGATGTCCGGCAGGCAATGCTGACAGGCCTAAAAGAGTTGCGGCAGCCGGAACACCTGATTTTTCAACGAAAGCGCGCAGCTCTTCAGAAGATTTTGACAAAATGATTCCCTGGCCAAACAAAACCATTGGCCGCTTAGCTGAATTAATCCAATCAGCTGCTTTTATCACCTGCTCAATGTCAGGCTGTATTATTGGTTTATAGGTTTGCAGTGAGTTGCATTTTGAATATCTGAATTTTATTTTCTCCGAAAAAACATTCTTAGTAATGTCAACCAATACAGGACCAGGCCTACCAGCCCGGGCTATATAGAAAGCCTTGGCCATCACAGCAGAGAGCTCCTCAGCACTACTAACTCTTGCGTTCCACTTTGTAACAGCCATACTGATAGTCAATATGTCTGTTTCCTGGAAGGCATCCGTACCCACAAGATTATCCACTACCTGCCCGGTAATACAAACCAGGGGTGTTGAATCAAGGTAGGCATCAGCAATTCCAGTCAATATGTTAGTTGCTCCCGGGCCTGATGTAGCCAGGCAAACGCCAGTTTTTCCTGTAACCCGGGCAAAACCTTGGGCTGCATGTACAGCACCTTGTTCATGGCGAGTTAAAATATGACGGAAACAGTCCCCACTTTGGTGTAATGCATCATATAAAGGCATTATAGCCCCGCCAGGGTATCCAAACATGGTTTCCACTCCTTCTTCCAAAAAACAAAGCAATATCGCTTCAGCTCCAGTGATTTTTTCACCTGTAAGAATCCGTTCTTCCAATTTTTCTGAACAGTCTGTCATATTAATGATAAAAATTAAGTTAATCAACAATCCTAACGGCCCCCAGGTCTGCCGAACTGACAAATTTCGCATAGGCCCTCAAAGCAGTGCTGATTTCTCGTTCGCGAACTGGTTTATAGGCATCTTCTCCCTTATCCAACTCTTTTTTTCTTCTTTCTTTAAGTTCCTGGTCGCTGATTTTAAGATTAATAGAACGCTCAAGAATATTTATATCTATTTTATCACCCTCTTGAACCATTACGATATCTCCTCCTGCAGCTGCTTCAGGAGACACATGTCCGATAGATAATCCGGATGTCCCGCCTGAGAAACGACCGTCGGTAATCAAGGCACAGGTTTGATCAAGTCCTTTTGATTTAAGGTAAGAAGTGGGATAAAGCATTTCCTGCATCCCTGGACCACCCTTTGGCCCCTCAAACAATATTAATATAACATCACCGGGTCGGATCTGATCAGTAAGGATTGCGGTTGATGCCTCATCCTGAGAATGAAATATTCTCGCCGATCCGGTAAAAGAAAATAGGCTCTCTTTTACTCCGGCAGTTTTTACCACACATCCATTTTGCGCAATATTCCCGTAAAGGATGGCCAAACCACCCTCCTGATTGTAAGCATGTGGTATGTCGCGGATACAGCCCTCTTCCCTGTCAGTATCCAACTCGGGGTAGAATTTATTCTGGTATGCAAATCCCTGCGACCGAGGCCCATATCCTGGTGCCGACAAGTATTTCTGGACTGCGGAAATAGTTACGTCCGGGGAAAGTATATCAAACTCCTTAATGGCTGCTTCCAGGTCATCGAAATCAAGGCGGCGGGCTTTGATGTTTAACAGTCTGCCTTTTGCCAATTCACCCATCAATGCCATGATCCCTCCGGCTCTTCCGAAATCCTGTATATGGTAGGAGGAACTAGGCGATAATTTGCACAGGTTGGGCACTTTTCTTGAAAGCGCATCAATATCATCCATTGTAAAGTCAACTCCGGCTTCGTGGGCAATGGCTAGTAAATGCAAAATAGTATTTGTTGAACCACCCATAGCTATATCCACTGTCATGGCATTCAGGAAAGCTGCCCTTGAGGCAAGATTTCGAGGAAGATATTTTTCATCCCCATCGAAATAATACTTATTGGCGATCTCAACAATTTTATGCGCAGATTCAACAAACAGCTTTTTCCGGTTGGCGTGTGTAGCAAGAATAGTACCGTTTCCAGGCAAAGCCAAACCCAGGGCTTCATTAAGGCAATTCATAGAGTTGGCGGTGAAGAGCCCGCTGCATGAACCACAGGTGGGACAGGCATTTTCTTCGAGGGATTTTAGCTGATCATCCGAAGTAAGCGGATCACCAGCTGCCACCATAACATCTACCAAATCATGATCCTTATTTCCGATACGTCCTGCCTCCATGGGCCCTCCCGACACAAAAATCACTGGAATATTTATCCGCATGGCAGCTAGCATCATCCCAGGAGTAATTTTATCACAATTAGAGATGCAAATCATCGCATCCACACAATGTGCATTGCAAACATACTCAATGCTGTCAGCTATTAAGTCCCTGGATGGCAATGAATATAGCATACCTCCATGACCCATAGCTATTCCATCATCAATAGCAATAGTATTGAATTCAGGGGCAAAACAACCGTAAGATTCGATTTCAGCCTTGAGCATTTGTCCCACCTCGTGAAGGTGAGCATGGCCGGGAACGAACTGAGAAAAAGAATTTACCACAGCGATCACCGGATTACCAAACTGCTCTTGCTTCATCCCATTTGCCCGCCAAAGACTGCGCGCACCAGCCATACGACGACCCTGTGTGGCCGTATAACTCCTCAAAGGCAAAACCCATTTCCTGTCACCAGCAGAATATTTTATCTGTTCAGAGTTTGAAATATGCTCCTTTTCTGTCACGATAATTTTCTCCTCTATTACACTTATCCCTTTTTACTTCTAACTTCTCACCAACTTTTGCCATCTGCCCGGTCCCTGAGCTTGTCGAAGGGCTGCCCTCTGCACTAATAAGATCTAGAATCCGAGTATGCATTGCGCTTTTCATTCTTAAAAATTTGTCCAAAAAAAACCCTTCTCTTAACGAGAAGGGTTTATGTTTTTTCCGTATTGGTATAATACCACCCTTCTCATTTTAGGTCCACGAGGACCAAAATAATAAGAATAGCGATATTGAGATTACGGGTTATCATGTCTTTTTCTGGCTCCAAAGGTAAGCGAGTAATTTTATATAATGCAAATAAATTGGTGTTTTTCTAAATTGGCCTTTAGCTAACAGCCTAATTTCAAGTTGATTAATTTTAATGTTAAGTATGAAATTTTGAAATCCAATTTTTCTGTTCGTTTATTAATAACTTGTTTGACAGTTTATTGTGACTATGGTGAACAAAACTTTTTATGATACATTTTGTTCTACTCTCAGATAAACAACAATTCATGATTATGTTATTTGGATTATTAAATCGCAAAAAAACCGTAAAATGCTGTTATGAACTTGAATGTCCTAACGCATGGGGTCATCAGAACTTCAACGGTGCATTTTATCGTCGAAGAAATGATAAACAAATTGATGTCAATAATAAATTGGTCAAGTATGGTTTCATTCAAGACTTCCAGGTAAATTACATCGATGGGATAAGGCTTAAAGGCCATGAAGTGGCAGGGTTCTGCAAATCCTGCCATCACGTTTAGACCTCTATGAGTTATCTGCAAGAGCCTTAGTGCTCTTTATTGTGAAATGTTGTGTTATTTGAATAACAATCCCCTCGAACAAAAAGAACTGCCGACAATCTTGGGGGACTGTCGGCAGACCAGAATTTATGAAAAGTTGCGTTTATATAACGCTAGTTGACTGTTCTTTTGATAGTATGCTGTATTTTCTAATTATTTCTTGCCAGGCACTTAATAGTAAGACGCAATAAAGGGCAAAGTGTTACATGAATAAATGTTAAAAAAACCTAAAATCTTTCTTATTGGTAAATTAGGCTGTCAAAAATTATTTTTCTAAAGGTATTAGAGCCCTGGCTGCTTCTTCACTATCACCATACTGTTTCTGCAGTCGAGCCAACTCAGCCTTCATTTCAATGAGAATATCTGAGTAAGCCGGATCATTAAAAACATTGTTCATCTCTTTGGGATCTTTTTCAAGGTCATACATTTCCCATTCATCAATATTGTAGTAAAAATGCATAAGCTTATACCGCTCTGTACGAACTCCATAATGTCTCTTGACGGCGTGTGCACCCGGGTATTCATAATAGTGATAGTAAATTGATTTACGCCAATCCGGATTCTTATCAGGTTTGAAAAGTGGTACCATTGACACGCCCTGCATTTCCTCAGGGATGGGAGCACCTGCCAAATCCAAAAAGGTCTCGGCAAAATCCAGATGCTGTACTAGTGCATCTGAAGTTGTACCAGCTTCAGTCTCACCTGGTAATCTTATGAGCAACGGCATGCCCAAACTCTCCTCATACATAAAACGCTTATCGAACCAGCCGTGCTCTCCCAGATAGAAACCCTGATCGGAGGTATAAAATACAGCTGTGTTATCAGTCAGGCCCTTCTCATCCAGGTAATCCAACAATCGCCTCACCTGGTCATCCACACTTTGAATGCATGCAAGATAATCCCGCATGTAACGCTGATATTTCCATATGGCAAGCTCTTTGCCTTCCATGTGGCGACTGTAAAAATCTTTGATAATTGGATCGTAATGAGCATCCCATGCTGAGCGCTGGTCAGGAGTCAAGCGATTCAGCTGTCCTTTCACCCAGTTATCGCCAACCTGTATAACCGTAGTATCGGGGTTTAATGTCTTAAGGTCGTACCCTATCATCATATCCTTGATGATCGACATTTTTTGCTCTTTTGCGGCACTGCCCCTGTTTGAATAATCGTCGAAATAATTATCTGGAACCGGGAAAGTTATTTCTTCAAAATTGAAATATTTTGGTTCGGGCATCCAGTTACGATGGGGTGCCTTATGATGCACCATCAGGAAAAAGGGTTTCTCATTTTCCCTATTATTCAACCAGTTCAGGGCTTCATCGGTGATTATTGTAGTGGCGTAGCCAGTATAATTACGAACTCCTGTGGAGTCCTTTAAGTCGGGATTATAATACGACCCTTGCCCCAATAGGATTTTCCAGAAATCAAAACCCGTGGGATCGCTCTTTAGATGCCATTTTCCAATCATTGCAGTTTCATAACCCGCCTCCCTGAGCAACTTGGGAACGGTTACCTGGCTGCCATCAAATGTTGAGTTGTTATCGAGGTGTCCATTTACATGGCTAAACTTCCCTGTTAAAACAACTGCCCTGCTGGGAGCGCATATTGAATTAGTGCAAAACGCATTATTGAACCGAATCCCTTCATTAGCCAGACGGTCAATATTAGGTGTATGGTTAAGGCCATAACCGTAGGCGGATACAGCTTGATAGGCATGATCATCGGCCATGATATAGAGGATATTGTATTGTTTACCCTGCTGACAGGAAGATATCAGCAGAAATAAAGAAAATAAGGAAATCAAGATTGCTGGAACTCGTTTCATAACTCCTGTATTTTGGTTTAAAGCCGAAAGTTAATAAAAGGAGAAGAAAAACTGCTAAGGAAATTTGCAAGTAATTCAGTGAGAGGTGAAAATTTACCAGGCTGAGATGCCAGATCATTTTCCCCAGGCTTTCAGATTTTCCTGAATATGGTTAATAACTGCCCGGTGTGCCTCTTTCCCAGAACCATTAACATCCATGGGTGGACCAAAATCCATATAAATAGGGATATTCCGAATGATAGGCCCCAATTCCTTAATTCGTTTTCCATTCCCCCAGAAATCAGTTTTGACGGCAATTGGAAGAACCTGCACACCACTTTTTAATGCCAGCTTTGTTCCCAAGGTGTTAAACTTCTCAGGATTAAATTCCACTTGCCTGGTGCTTTGGGGGAAAATAATCAATGAAATCCCATCATTAAGTAATTTTTGTCCCTGATCAAGGACTTTGATAAGGTCCTCCCTGGAGTTGGTGCGACTCACCGTGATTGGATCCCTGGAGCGCATAATAGGCCCAAAAATCCTATTGCTAACAATACTTTCCTTGACTACAAAGGTTACCCGCATGACAGGGGCAATAAGAAAAGGGAAAACCATGGTTTCCAGGGTGCTCATATGATTACTCACTAAAACCACGGGTCCCTGGCATTTCCTTAGGTTTTCCAACCCGGTAATGTGAAACCGGCCACCACATTTCTCTGTAAGCCTCATTACATCTAAAGAGGACCTGGCCCAGGCCTCATCATCATAAGTCCCTTTCAGCGCAACCCTCCTTTGAGCTAAAACAATTCTGAGATAATGATAATAAAACACCAGGCTGGATTTGGGAAAAAACCTGTCAAGCCAGTAGCGCCTAATATTTTCAGGTGTATTGTACCTGTCTCTTATGGTCAATGGCAGATTCAAAATATCATCATAAAGGTTGAATTGTAAAGATACAAAATCCTTGTATTATCAAGTTAGGAATAAGCAATATAGAAGGGCGCTGTAGAAAATTCCGTTCCAGTAAGTAATACACGAATCCTTGTCGCAGCCTATTATTTCTTTTAGCCTAGCTTAGCTGAATTGACAAACTCACCAAAGGAAAAATCCTGACGGATCATTAATAATTTAGATATTCAATGGTTCCTTTTACCAATTATGAGGGATTTCTCCGGGCTTTACGACCCATAATTGTTCTTTTTCAAATCCTTCACCTACCAGTTTCACTGCATATTCCCCTGGGGCCAGGTATTCCTTGAAATGGATGAAATAAGGTGAATCGCTAGTGTTTTCCTTTATAACTAGATCCCAGCGAAATTGGTTAATTCCTGATTTTCCTTCGATCTCCTTTTCAAATACTTTTTTATTTCCTTTGACAACTTTGAGTTTGACCACTTCCTGATTCGGCAGCCAAAATGAGAAACTGGTTCTCCTCACCGATCGCTGATTTACATCCCGATGGGTATCATTATACCAGGGGGCCCATCCATTCGGGGCCTTGAATAAACGAGGCCCATCTCCCAAAGAATCTTCAAGGAACTCATGAATAGGGTTTAGGTTGATTTTATAAATACCACGTCCATGGGTGCCAGCAACCAGATCCATTTCTCTTTCCTGAATCACCAAATCGGAAATACATGTGGCCGCCATGTTTGTCCCTAGGAGAGACCAGCTGCCTCCCCTGTCAATTGAGAGATACACACCCCTGTACATTCCCGCATATAGGACATTTTCCAGAACAGGATCCTCCAGAATCACATTGGCAATCTCCCCTGGGAGATTTCCCTTAATGGGAATCCATTCTTTACCAAGATCTTCGCTGACAAATACATATGTATTCAAATCGTCCTCGTTGATTCCCGTGGCTGCGAGATATACCCTTTCAGAATCAAATCGACTGGGGCAAATCGACCTGATATACTGATTTGGCAGTCCTGAAGACCGCTCCATCCATGATTTTCCATCATCTTCACTCAGCCAGACAGCTCCTTTATCAGTTCCAACAAACAATAAACCCGCCTGTATGGGAGATTCCGCTATTGCCCCGGCCGCCACAGATACTTTTTCTGCTATAGATGAATTGGACAAATCAGGGCTAATAAGTTCCCAGTTATCCCCTTTGTCAGGGCTTTTAAATACAAAATTTCCAGCATGATAAAGTGTGGTTGGATGATGTGGGGAAATAATATATGGGGCCACAAAATTATATTCCAGCCGATTGCCGGATCCCTTGGGCAAACGAGGCTGTATGTGTTTCGATTTGTCGGCCAACATATCCTTTCGGAAAATTCCGCCATTTTGCGAAGAGGTATAGATTATATTTGGATCAAGCGGATCTGGAAGAGTAACACAACCATCCCCTCCGCTCCAGGCATCCACCCAAATATATCGCCATCCATCCGGGAAAATAGGATTCCATTCCTCCGACGGCCCGTAAACGGAAGCATCATCCTGCACTCCTCCATAAACAAAATAAGGATCCTGGTTATCAACTGAGATATCATAGAATTCCCCAGCAGGGATATTGTTGTGGTGCATCCATGTGTCACCTTTATCGTAGCTAATGTATACTCCTCCATCATTGGCAAGCATGAGATTTGCCGGGTAAAGGGGATTAATCCATAGTTCACACTGGTCGAGGTGCAAGGGATCAGCCTGACTGGGGTTAATATGAAAAATATCACCTCCAATCATTTCAAAAGTTTTCCCTCCGTCTTTGCTTTTAGCGGCCCTTACACCCAGTAAATAAACTTCGTCATCATCCTGTGGATTCACATAACAATCTGTAAAATACCATCCTATACCCGGGAAAATGCTCAGGTCTTTATCGTGTGTCCTTGACCAGGAATTTCCTCCGTCCACACTTTTATAGCACTCAGCCGCCTTATTCTTATCATGATTCAGGTTATCAACCAGAGCATATATTTTATCAGGATCCTGGCAGGATACTGCCAGACCGATTCGGCCGGTTTTAGGGCCGGTGGGAAAACCATTTGGCAGCTTTGTCCAATTTGCTCCACCATCAGAACTGCGATACACTCCACTTTCAGGCCCAAAAACTCCAGGGTAATTTTCCCACATAGAAGCATAGAGAATATTCGGGTCGGAGGGTGAGATAACTATATCATTCGCCCCGGTTTTTTCATCAACATAAAGAACATGTTCCCAGTTCAAACCCCCATCGAGGGTCCTGTACACACCACGGTTTTCATTGGAGCTCCAGAAATGGCCCAGTACAGCTACAAAAGCTGTGTCGGGGTGTTCGGGGTGGATCACTATCTCCCCGATATGCCAGGAATCGTGAAGGCCCAGATTTCGCCAGGTTTCTCCTCCATTATCCGAACGAAATACTCCGGTTCCCGGCATGGTAAAATTCCGGGCTTTTTTCAAGCTTTCACCCGACCCCAAATAGATGATATCGGGATTTGATGGCGCAAGGGCAATGTCACCTATCCCAAGAGCTGATTGATTTTCGAAAATTGCTTTCCAGGTAAGACCATTATTTACTGTTTTCCAGAGGTTTCCGGAACCAAAAGCAGCATAAAAAACTCCGGGTCGGAAGGGATCTCCCTGTACAGATTCTGCCCTGGCTGAATTAACAACCGGACCAAGCTGAATCCACTGCATGCCAAAAGCTGTATTAGCCTTGTGCTCAAGATACTGAGGCCACGAGCCCAGGAGGGGGGATTTGTTAAGATCCTGGCTCACCAAGAGGTTGTTAATACAAATCCAACAAAGCACTGTTAACAAGACGAACTTATATTTCAATATCATTTCTAAGGAGGTTTATTTAGATTAATTATCATTAAACCAAAAGTATAATATTATTACAGTTATTGGATTGCAATAATACAGCCTATTGTTTACTATTGTTACAAAAGAGAAGATTCAGGTATATCCTAACCCGGCCATCAATGAAGTTACGGTAAGAGGATTATCCGAGGCCCGTCTTAGAATAATGGATCTGGAAGGTAGAGTCATCAGAGATATCCTTGTTACCGGTAACAGCAGTGTTCCAATAAATGATTTACAAGTTGGTGTATACCTGGTTCGAATGGATCATGAAGATCAAACCATGATCACCAAGCTTTTTAAAACCCGATAACAATTTAGAAAGCAAACAATAAAAGCCGCCTCCTCAACAGGGGCGGTTTTCTTATGCCTTAAAAGGTTATATTAGGGTATCCCGCTTTTAAGTACTTGGTTAAAACAGTACCCATACCCTTCACATCTATTCCCAATTCTCCTAAATTATCCTGCACTCCGTACATCCGGGCACAAGACATGCAGGCTTCCATAATGATCCCTGTTTCTTTCATCTTTTTTATACTCCCCTGGAGTTTTTCATTCTCTGCTAACAGTTTGGCTGAAGGCCCCCAAACAATAAAAATAACTTCCTTGAACCATCCCTGTTTTTTAGCATTATAAGCATACATGAAGCAAACCTTCTCAGCAACCTCAGGATCTCCGCTTGACCAAACAACTAACAAAGTATCACTTGCTGCTGCTGCTGGAACAGGTGAAGTTTGTCCGAATGCAGAAGTTTGAGAAATAAACAGACTGGTAAATAGAAAAAATGTCAATAATGTTTTCATAGTATCTTAGGATTTAAAGGTATGAGCGTTTAAATAATATGGAATGAATTGATAATTGTGTAATAATATGAATGTTATATGCGTGATGTATATAATTTTAAAGAGTTTAGGGGCCTTTTGTTGGTGTTGGATCACTCGGGGGAATAAGTCCGCTTCGCTCCAGCAGTGCTTGTACTGAGGGTTCCTGTCCCCTGAATCTTTTATACAATTCCATCGGTTTTTCACTTCCTCCCTTCTCCAGCAGATTCCTTCTGAAAGAACCCGCAACATCCCTGTTAAATATACCCTTTTCCTTAAATAAGGCAAATGCATCAGCATCCAGTACTTCAGCCCACTTATATCCATAATAACCAGCAGCATATCCACCAGCGAAAATGTGTGAGAAGGCTGTACTCATACAACTGCCGGGAACATCCGGGAATAACTCTGTCCTTTGCATAGCTGATTTTTCAAAAGCAATCACGTCACCCTCAAATGGTTTATCAATTGAATGCCAGGCCATATCATTCATACCAAAGCTCAACTGCCGCTCAGAAACATATCCGGCCTGAAAATTTCGGGCATCAATCAACTTATTTACTAAAGTCTCAGGCACCTTTTCACCAGTCTGATAATGCACAGCAACCTGATCGAGCCATTCCTTTTCAGTCAGCCAGTTTTCCATAATTTGAGATGGCAGTTCCACAAAATCCCGATATACGTTCGTACCGGAAACAGAAGGGTAAGTGCACTTTGACAACATTCCATGGAGAGCATGACCAAATTCGTGAAGAAAGGTATGTACCTCATTAAAAGTCAACAGTGATGGCTCCATCTCTGTGGGCCGGGTAAAATTGCAAACAATAGATACATGAGGACGGGTATTACACTGATCCAAATTATTTTGCCCTCGAAAATCTGTCATCCAGGCTCCTCCCTGCTTCCCTTTCCGGGGAAAGAAATCCAGATAGAGCAGTGAAAGAAATTCCCCCTCCTCATCGAAGACCTCAAAAACCTGTACTTCTTGGTGGTACACAGGAACCTCGTCGGTTTCCCTAAATTCAATACCATACAATAATTCAGCTAAATGAAATATTCCGCGAGTCACCTTTGATAATTCAAAAAAGGGTTTAACCTCCTCTTCCCTGACATTAAAATTCTTGATTCTCAGGGCTTCACTGTAAAAGGCCCAATCCCATTTTTCCAGATCTCCTTCATGGCCCATTTCAGCAGCAAGTATTTTTACCTGCTCATATTCCTTCAACGCAAAGGGTCGGGAGGCGATATTCAGAGATTCGATAAATTGGTTCACCTTAGCTGGATTTTCCGCCATTCGCTCTTTCAAAACATAGTGAGCATAATTCTTTTCCTCCATTATCCTGGCCAACTCCATTCTCAGGTTTACAATCTGTTTGATTAAGTCCTTATTATCAAACTCATTATCCTGGTTGCCTCTGAAACTGAAAGCCATGAACATTTGCTTTCTCAGCTCCCGCCTGGAAGAGTATTTCATGAATGGCACAAAACTGGGATTATGAAGGGTGAAAACCCATCCTTCCAACTTCCTGGATTTTGCTTCTTGTGCAGCGGCTTCCTTAACAAACCCGGGCAGGCCCTCCAGATCAGACGGGCTGGTGAGGTGCAGAACGAAGGCATTGGTTTCAGCCAGAACGTTGTCCCCAAATTGAAGTGTCAATTTTGATAAAGCTGACTTGATCTCAGCAAAACGTTTCTTATTATCTCCATTCAACTCAGCTCCATTACGAAGGAAATTACGATAATAGTTATCCAGGACAGTTTTTTGCTCGGTTGTAAGTTTTTGATCCTTGTGGGAGTATCGCTCCAAATAAACATCTTTTACCCGTTTGAAAAGCTTAGGATTCATCAGCATACGACTAGAGAATTCGGAAAGTTTGGGTGACACTTCCTGAGCAATCTGCTGAAGATCAGGTGTGGTCTCAGCATTGTTGAGGTTAAACAGAATCTCAATGGCCCTGTCTAATTTTTCCCCGTTTTTCTCAAGAGCCTCAATGGAGTTAATAAAGCCTGCTTGGTTGGGATTATTCGCTATCCGGTTGATTTCCCGCTCTGCTTCTTCAATCAACTTGTCTATTGCCGGCGCAAAATGCTCCGTCTTAATCTGGTCAAAGGGTGCAGCTTCATATTTTGTGCTAAATGGTTTTAGCAATGGATTATTCTCATTCATAGCCTCAATCTCGTATTCCATTCATTTTAAATAATGATCAAAGGTATTAAAACTGATCAGTTAAGCTTTTATGGTTTTTTTCTAAAGTATTAAGCTATAGAGTGGGAAAGAGGTAGACAAAAATCTTTCCCCCAGTGATGAAGCTCTTGCCCGGGCCTATGAAAAAGGCACCGATATGAATATATATCTGGAAACCCTAACGGCAATAAATACCAATAGCAAAATGACTTCCCAACTCTCTTGCCAGTAATACAAGATTTCGGTAATTTTCACCCCAAAAAAATAATTAGACAACATGAAACTTCTTACCTGGGTCGTACTAACTGCGAGCCTTTTATTCATACAGGCATGTAGTTACCTGCCCGAAGAACAAATCGTCTCCGATGTTTTGGAAGTATATGAAACTCGTGATTACCTTGAAATTATTCCTAATTCAGGAAGTTTCTCCAAAACCGGTTTTGTTTTCTACTCTGGAGGTCTGGTGGATCCTCATGCTTACATTGAAACCTTGTCACGTTTTGCAGTATCTGGAATTGGACATGTGGTAATTATCGTTAAAATGCCAGGTAACATGGCAATATTCGACAGCAAACAAGGTGCGTACATGTTCGAAGACTTCCCATATGTGAGCCGTTGGGTAATCGGCGGACACTCTTTAGGTGGAGTAATGGCCTGTTCAGTTGTTGAAAAATATCCTGAGTATTTTGAAGGCCTGGTATTAATGGCTGCTTATCCAAAAGAGAAAACCGATCTCAGTGAATGGCCCGGCATGGTACTATCTATCAAAGGAGAATTTGACAAAATACTGGAACCACAAATCATAGAAAACAGAGCTGGTAATCTCCCTCCAAATACTGTTTATGAAATAATTGAAGGTGGGAATCATTCTCTTTTCGGAAAATACGGACTACAGGATGGAGATGGACAGGCATCTATCAGCCTCGAAGAGCACACAAAAATTATGGTCAATTTAATCCAAGAATTATATACTAAAAATGGTTGGGACTAAATTATTGAAGGGCTGTTTACTCGTCGCCTGTTTATTGCTGTTTCTAAAGACTGGGAAGGCTCAGGAATTTGGGCTCTCTGTTTTAGCTTACCCCTCAGCCGGCTACAATCTTGTTTTGGAGCCAGGAATGAATGGTGGAGGTATGGCTGTCTTCTTTAACAGACAAAAGTACAAAAAACTAAATCTTAGCTTGTCGGGTGAGTATGCCTTGACGACTTGGGGGAATCAGGCATTCATTGGATTGGGAATAAACAGGACCTGGTTATCCCTGAATCGTTTTGAAATGAATACCTATGGTCATCTCCTTAATGGTCTCGCTTTCTACAAACCCAAATCTCTATACGTATTTGGAGTAGATACCAGAATCGCAGCGAATTTCTACCTATTTAAAGACATTAAATTATTTTGTGGTATAGGAATTCGTTATACACTCTGCCTGGGTTACAGACAATATGGGCTAATCAAAACATCCCTTGATCTCCCGATTGAGTTTGGGTTCAAAATCACCAGATAAACACAGTAAGATAAAGCCCAGCCGTATTGATTCATATTCATCCATACCCAAACTCACTTCTTCCAAAAATCTCAGCGGCACACCCGCCGGCTTGTAATAGTTAACACCGGGGCTTGTATCAATATATCGCTAACATTTTTTTCTGGGCATATGCTCAATATAAAACAACGATTACTGTGAGTTTTGAATTAATTAATATACATTAATCATTGGCTGCAGTAAGAGAAAGGATTTAGCCCCCGGAAGGACAGGATTTTCATTTCCAATTGTCCCAAATATTCCTGATTTTTACAAACAAAATTTCAGTGATGATTGACATAAAAACCCCGAGAATAAAAATCTGCTGCATCCAAAGCCCGGCGGAGGCCAGATTGGTTTTTCAGTATGGTGTGGATGCCATTAAGGTTGATCTTGAAAAACTAAGCAGGTTCATTGAAAATGTGCGTAAAGGATGCTCGTAATACCTTGGGGCCCTTACAAGACACATAAGATGGATACATTTCTTTAATGCTAAAACAATTACAATGACCATTTTAAAATCTTCTCAGATTAATAAGATAGGACTGATCATTTCATGCTTTATTTTCTTTACATCTTTGAATGTTTCAGCCCAGGAAATAAACGCCGACTTTCTTGAGCGGGTGGAAAAATACCAGAATCAAAACCCTCAAGAATTAGTATACCTTCATACCGACCGGGAAGTTTATGCTCCTGGTGATGAGATTAATTTCAAAGCTTATATAAGGGATCTATACCATCCATCATCATTGAGCATAAGTAAAAATCTCCATATAATTCTAGTGGATCAGTCCGGAAATGTTCAACAGGAGAAAATCTTTCAATTGAAAAACAACCAGTCAGAAGGAGGATTTAAACTGATCAATGGTTTAATGGAGGGAGAACACAGTTTGATAGGGTGGACTGATGGCATGGAAACCGGATCTGCTCAAAACGTTTTTCAAAAAAAGGTATTTATCAAGGAAAGATTTTTACCTGCGTTATTTATTAATCTTTCTGCAGGACAAACCCGCTATCTTCCCGGTGATCTTGCCCAGATTCAAGTAGGCTGGTGAGTACTATCGGAACCCCTCTAAAAAGAAAACAGTTCAGTTACAATGCCTGCTTTAATGGCACCTCCTTTGAAGCGAAAGAAGCCAGGACTAATAAGGATGGTAAAGCCAGTTTGGACCTTCCTCTGCCCGACAATAATGAACTTGGTATTATTATATTGGAAGTGGCCGTAGACCAAATGGGCAATACATTCCTTAACAGCATATTGGTCCCCACTTCACGAACACCTATATGGCTTGATTTCGCACCAGAGGGAGGACTTTTTGTAGATGGTTTTGAAACACAAATAGGGTTTCGGGCATATGATTATATGGGAAATGCGGTAGATATCGAAGGGCAAGTGCTTAACCAGGAAGGGCAGGTAGTAAAAAACATCCGAACCACCAACATGGGATTTGGGTCTTTCTCTGTTGAGGCCAAGTCCTCCGAACCAGTGAAAGTCAGATTAACAAAACCATCAGGTATTGATATTGATTTCAACCTACCTGCAGTTCAGGAAAGGGGAATTCAATTGGCTTTGGCATCCAAAAGCGATACAAGCCTTGATTTTAAGATAAAATCTGATATTGTCGATGCTGCAATCCCGCTGCATGCCGTAGGAGAAATGAACGGGATCCTGCTTTTTGAAAAGAGGTTCATCCTTAAAATAACCGATGAATTTAGTATTCCAATATATCCAAAATGGCCTCCTGGTGTTTTTAAGATCAACCTTCTAAGCAGTACAGGTCAGGTTTTAGCCCATAGGTCGGTTTATTTATCCAGCCAACATCCGGTACTACATCAAAACCTTGACCAGCAAGGCAGCAGGGAGGCAAAACAGTTAATGATCGGTGCTAATATCCTTGATCCCAATGGAGTAACTACACCGGCAAATCTCAGTGTTTCTGTTATTGACAAACAGCTCGCTCCTGAGTGGAAACCCATCCAGGATATAATGTCATGGTTCCTCCTTGGCCCATCAGCTTCTTATGCTGCTTTTCCTGCAGGATTCCTGGTGAGTCCATCAATGGAGGATGAGAAAACCATAGATCATTACATGCTGTTCCAAATGAGCAATGATCTCGAATGGGAAAGAATAAAAACGGGAAAAATATCCAGGGCCGACAAAACCATATCAGAATTTAGAGAGGAACTCCAACAGATATACCAACCAGGTGACTTCGAATTGCTAATTTCACAAATACGACAAAGCCAGTTTTTTAATCGTTATTATTTAGATGCCAACCCGGGATTTATGGATTTCATTATGGATAACAAAAGTGCCCTTGAAAACTTAGGCTATTTTCCGGTCAAATTAACTTCTGATGAACAGGTGCAGCGTCAATTAGCCAACGGCCAGTCGATCATGAATGTTCTGATGTCTATCAAACCATACAAAATGATGGGCAATAAAATTGTTTTTAGGGGGGTAGACTCATTTAATTACCAGGGAGGAGTACTTATTGTTATCGATGGGGTACCCAGAGGTACTGACCCTGCAGTTTTTAATTCCATCAGTCCGTATGATATTGAAAGCATGAAAGCTTCGGCCAATATATCAGATATCCAAAAATATTCTGGCCTTAATTCAACAGGAGTAATAGAAATAAAAACTAAAAAAAGTTCAAACAGCACGGGAATGTTATCCGGACCAGGTGTTCTGTATCCAACGATTTATTGGGATCCGGATCTACATACTGATGACAAGGGAAATATTTCAATCAATTTACCGGAACTTCCTACGAAATCCTCACAAAAAACCATGATACAAGGTGTGGATACAAATGGAAGTCTTCTGATCTGGACAAATAAATAAAACCCTTTTGAGTTGGTGAGGCGTTTGAAGAAACCGTAAAGGCCTGTAAATCACTCCGACCGCCTGGATTGTTGGTTTTGCATCTTACTCAGCCTCCACTCTGCCAATTGTTTAATACGGGAAACCACATTTGCCGTAACACGGTTATGGATAGTCTGCCAAATCCGGTCAACAATTCTTAATCTGGATGACCAATCTTCCTTACCGTAAAAATTAAAACCTACTGTAAGAAATAACTGAGCCTGTTCGGTTTCACCCATATCTTCAATTGAAGATCGGACATACATAAAAAATATCCCAATCGGGTACCCTCCGGAACATTCGTACAATAGATACCTGGCATTGTCAAAATCAAAAGGATCGGGTACACATTTAATTCGAATAGCGTTCATATTGAACAGAGGAAGGAGCCTCAATCCAAAAAAGCTTTTGCGAAATCCCAGGGGGTATTTTTCTTTTCCAAAAAGCAATACCCGAATATTTTCAAGATTATTATTCACCAGATGAATTTTTGCAATATAGTTTGGCCAACAAGTAGAATCACCATTCCATCGTAAAAGTTCATCAAAAACATAGCTTGGAGGAGCATCAACTCCAATCTTATGGATGTTTAATACTGAAAATTTTTCCGGATCTATTCCAAATCGTTGTACTATTCGCTTATTATAATTCTCCCGATCTTCTTCCGTTTTAAATTTGATAAGAGTAGGTTTCTTAGGTTTGTGAAAAAAGAAATACCGGATATCGGTAATTATTCCTGAACTCCGGGTGGGAGGGCTTATTTCTTTTATATTCTTTGAAAAGGACAAAATTGGGCTTTTTTAAAGTGTGAAATTAGTATTTAATCCATACTGTTTAAAGCTATTTACCGTTTTATAATATGTAAAATAAATAGGAGGTGAAAGTCTGTAATCAACACCGATCTAAATGCAAATAAATTGGCTCGATCTTGCCATGTTTCTCTAATAATAAATAGCAGGGATATCCCTGGGAGTTCTTCTAAAAGGAGTTTTCATAATGCCTGTATGCATTCCCGCGACCAGCCTGGTGTTTTTCAATCGGAGATAAACCTCATCTATTTCCCTCACATCCATGCGGCAACCACTCAGGACCAGGTATCCTGAAGACTTGTATGGAATATTTTCATCGTAACCCGGCAGAGTGAAACGCACAGATTCATCTCTGGGCTTAAAAAATAAGGACTCATGGCCTGACGGCGACAGAAGAGGGTACTCACACAGAGAGTCGTTTTCAATTACAATCCGGGCTGGGCATCAAGCATAGCGCGTAGTGCTTCATCCGAAGGACGAGGTGCTCTTGGAGTAATGATTTTCCCTTCGGTGTTAACAAAAACGAAAGTAGGTATATAACGAACCAGGTAATCGTCATTCATGTTGATTGAATCGTGCAACTGAATCCAGTCAAAGGCTTCTTCCTCCACCATTTTTTTCCATGCTGCCTTATCTTTATCAACTGAAATACTCATAAAAACTACGTTTCTGCCTTTATAATCCGCTACTAATTTCCTGTAATGGGGAAATTCTGCTTTACACGGCCCGCACCATGTAGCCCAGAAATCAATGTAAACATACTTTCCAGCCAGGTCTGCCAAAGCAAGATTCTCTCCATGAATATTTGGTAAAGAAAAAGTTGGAGCCGGCTGCCCAGGAAGGATAACCGACCATGCGTCAGACTTCTCTTTAACAGTGGCTTTATTTTCCTCATTAAGTGAGGTATTAAGATAACCTCTAATTACACCCTCAATTCCGGTAGGGGGGCCTGCATCCATTTGCTGGTTAAGCAGATCGTAGGTGAAATACTCCTTCATCTCAGGAATTTCAATGTGTTTGTCAATATAGTCCATTTTGGCAATCAATAATTCTGGCTTACCCCACATATCACCTGAAAGGCCGGCCTCAGTCATGGCCCCCTCTTCTATCTCACCACTTATAAAATTCAGTGCTGCCGGCACATCTATTAACAGAGGATTATTAAAATCCAGGGATGCCTTGAAATTATTCCAGCCATCAGGAAGGATAACAGTATCTTTTTTGGCATAATACCGATATGCACGCGGATAAACATTCAGGTCGCTGTACAAACCATATTCCAGGGTAAGCCTTTCCAGGTCAGCAAAGGATTTAGAAATGCCGTCTGCAAGGTAACTGTCAAGTAACCCGTTGTAAACCTTTTGCATGGAATCCCGGCTCATCTTATAGTCCATAGGTTCTAGAACAAATTTATCTTTGGCTTTACTTTGCCATTCACGGGACAAGCTTGCTTTCTCCAGTATATAGTTATTCTCCTGGGTTAAATCCCCGGAAAAGCTTTGGGAGTTTTTCCAATCAGCAACATCAACCATAAAATCAACGGTTTTGCCAGGCGCAATATAAACACTGGCACTGTTCCGTCCATATAGAAACATTATGGTCATGGGTTTTTCTGACTCCTTTTCAAAAGTAAAAGCCCCACCCTCATTGAGATCAATGGTATCCCTTACCCGATTGATGTAAGACATAAAAACAGTGGAATCAGGGTTGAGAATAGTTCCTGTCACACGACACAGATTACTAGGGGTTTGTTGACATCCAGCCAGGATTATCAGACTGGTAAAGAACAAGAGTAAATTTTTCATTGTTTGAGTTTTTTTAGTAAGATTATTATTTCTTTTTCTATTCTGTTTTTTTGGTAATCCTATCCTAAAATTGTATTTCACTAATTATCATTCCAGTTGTCAGTGCGGAATGGGCCTGCTGGTAAACCTTCGAAATTAAAAAGATTAGTTTGATCGGTAGATCCCCATCCAAACCTTACAGCCATGGGATTTTTAACTTCCGGACTGTAAACAATCAGGGTCTTTCCTTCAATTTCTGCACGTGCAGGTACAAATACACGGTCCCGCCCGGCGATCAGGAAATGAATCAGTTCAGGCCCGTCCATTTTAAGGCCCTCACCCACATTATCAAAAATGATCCTGATCTTTGAAACTTCCTTTTTGTATTCTTTATAAAGGGGACCGGAAAATGGTATACCCTCCATCTGGTAATCTTTTGCCAGTGCCCAATAAGCCAGCCTCTTACCCACATCCTCTTTGTTTGGCGGATGAATGGTTACCAGGTCTCCAATGTCCATAGTCACCACCATTCCTGTATTTGGTAATTTCATTGCATGATGTTGTGCTTCCCTGAGCAAACCTGTGCTGAGCTCATCCCGATAGGTATAAGGAGCGATCTGTACGTAGTAAAATGAGAAATCGCCCTGTCCCCAGTCATTTCGCCAGTTGTTAATCATATTTGGGAAAATCTGGCCATACAATTGACCGTCATACCTGTTTGATTCCCCCTGGTACCAAATTGCCCCTTTAATCCGAAAAGGGATTAACGGACTTATCATCCCATTGTAAAGGGTGGTTGGGGTATTAGGTTCCCCGCAATTGTCGCAATAAGGCATATCAACCACCTCTCCATAGCTAATACTTTTCCTGGCTTTCCATTTTCCCTTAAGAATTTTAAAGGAGGCGTCATTCCCAACAGGAAATATTCGGAGCTGATTTGCCTCTCCGAAGATACCGCCTGCACCACTGGTATTTCCAACCTGGATTGCAATAGTATTATTCCCTGGCTTAACTATTCCAGCCGGGATCTTATAGATTCTTGGTGTAGCCCAGCTGTATGGATTGGGATGGGAGGCAACCTGAACTCCGTTTACCCAGGTGATATCTATTTCATCAATAGGGCCTAACTCGAGTTGGATTTCTTTACCCGACCATTTCCTGGGAACCTTAAAACTAAGTCGGAATTCTACCATTCCGGAATAATTACCCAACCGAGTATTCTCCCATTTTGCTGGGACTTCAATCTTTTCCCAGTATTTATCCTGGAATCCCGGTAAAACCCAATCAGGGGCCTTCTCTAAACCTGGTAAGAAACCTAAATTACCAAGCCACTTATCCTGAACTATCTGATATGCATCAAGTTTTACCTGCCTGAACTCCTGAGAATCACACTCCCCCGGATAGGTTTGAAAATAGGGTATACGGCTAATAAATTCTTTGCTGGTCCATGCCTCAGCTGGAGTCCCTCCCCAGCTTGAATGAATAAGTCCAATCGGAATCCCCAGTTTTCGATACAGCTCTAATCCGAAAAAATAGCCGGCTGCACTGAAGTCCGGCATCTGTTCCGGGGAGCATTCTGTCCAATTCCCTTCACAATCATTCAGAGGTTCAAAGGAGGTTTTTCTAGCCACAGTAAATAAGCGGATTTCAGGATAATCAGCAGTGGCAATGACTTGCTCTGATTCGGTTACAGGCTGACCTGCCCATCCTTTTACAGGCATCTCCATATTACTCTGACCGGAACAAAGCCATACTTCACCAACCATCACATTATTAAGGACAATATCTTTGCTCCCTGAGATGGTAAGTTCATACGGTCCTCCTGCCTTTGGGGTAGGCACATCAATCCTCCATTCACCATCTTTATTGCTCCGGGCTTTAACAGGAGAATCGAGCCATGAGGCTGACAGGTCGACTGTCTGACCTGGAGTATCCCAGCCCCAGAGAGGGACTATGACTTGCTGTTGCAGAACCATATTGCTGCTAATGATAGCAGGTAATTTGGTTTGCGGATAGGCATTAGAAGTGGTAACTATAAATATACTGACAACCAAAAACCGAAGTGGGAATTTTACATTAAATGGCATATGTATCAAGTTATCGGGGTTTTCCATTCAACAACTTATGGCTGACCAAAATACGAATTTTTTACCGGTTTCTGATACAGCCAATATCGAGATCTGCTAATATTAGGAATTCAAAGAAAACGACCAGGCTCCCTCCATTTATAAGGTTAGTTATCTGCTAATCAATACTTTTCTTCTGATTTGAAGGCCGTCTGGGTTTGAAATTTCCAGAATGGCACAAGAAGCGGACAGATTTCCAAGGGTAAAACTAAGTTCCCTGGCCATTGAATCAGAAATAAGTTCTTTGATTACCTGTCCATTTAAACTCAACAACCTCATGGAATATGGTTTTTCCTGCACCTCCTGGAAATGGATAGTGAGCTGATCGACGACGGGATTAGGATAAATACTAACAATGTTGCTATTTATCCTGATGTCTGGGATCCCAGCTGATCCAACCTGGTAAAAGCTTGTTACCCCAACCGAATCCTTATCATCTTGAGAGTTGAAAAATGTATAGCAGATTATAGAAGTTCCCTCCATCCCGTATGGTTCAAAATCACCAGCAATGGAAGAGAAATCCGATCCAAAAGCGGGGATTTTGATGGATACTGGAGAAACATATACCGTTGGCATAAAGCAACTTCCCCAGCAAAATGTATTCACTGTGTTTTCAACCAGGGAAATTTCTGTTTTTTTAACTTTTACTTCTATTTCTTTATCGGTAAGATTCTTTACAGTGATGTGTAATTCCATCAAATCGTCTGTAACAGCCCCTGATAGGTACACGCTATCATTACTGATAACCTCATCATGGAATTTTAGGCTGAGGCTCTAAGCAAACACCTGACACGAGAACAAAAACAGAATCGAAGAAGTTATTGCAATCCTTATCATTTTCCAAATTTACTTTATTAATATCTCTCTGGTACATTGAATTACTTCCATGATGCCGGCCTCGTACAAAAATACAACCAAAGAACAATTTTCCGGTACCCATGAAGGCTCCAGGACCAAAAATTTTTCAATCTGGACATTTGCGCCAACCGAACAATCTGATTTTGAAAGCGTTTCACCCCAAACAGATCCCACCGAAGTTCTGAAAACATGATTGTGTACATAATTCTCAATATCGATTGGATCCATATCTTCATCCTTTTGCCAGGATATGATCCCGTCCTCGAGCAGGTAAACAGCCAACCTCACGTCCCCGTCAAGAGTTGAGTTATTAATTAACTTAATTGTAAGCTGCACTTCTCTACTATTTTCATGGTAATCAATGGTGGTCATCAGTTCAACAGTAGCCTCATCATTCATCACGGCATCAACCTCAGTGGGCCAGGAGGAATAGGATGACAGACTGGCTTTATCCAGATTCCCAACCAGGCCTATAGGGAAGGATTCGAATTCATAATAACTTTCCAGTTCTGCGCCCTGAATGGTACGGAAATCTTTGGTGAATTTGTCGCCGGAAAGGGGACGTGCAAAGTATCCAAGATGGAAAGCCACAGGAATTACTCTATCACCGTATAAATCACTTAATTGATCGATAGTTCTATGGGCTTTGGGACAAGACTTGCAAGTATGGCCAGTAAAATCCAAGATCAAAACATTGATAAGATTTTTTTCTCCTATCACCCCGCCATCATCATGCTCCTCGAGATAGGGACCCTCAATCACATCACAGGCTCCAAATATTAAACTACTGGTGACAATCAAAAAAAATAGAGAAATTCTTTTCATTCCGGGTGATTAAAAAATACTGGTTATTGAAATAGTGAACCCATTCATGGCCGGGACATTCCGACAAACGCCGCCAACACATAATATTCCCTCCCTTTGTTTCCCATAGCTCAGCTGAATCCGATTGGCATTGCGAACATAACCAAATGATCCGTATAGGTAATGTTTCCGACTGGATTCATCCGGGTTCCCAAAATTATATTGGTCGGAAAGAGAGAAAAACCAATGGGGGGAGACAGAATATTCTGCCAGAATCATAGCCCATTTACCTTTGTCATCATCAGTCCATAAACTTTGCATCTCCATTCGCAAAGCATGCTTCGGGACGATTCTCCACGTAAGGTCCAAAATAGCGATATCGGCACTAACCATATCTCCCTTGCCCTCCAAAACCATCTGGTTATACTTAAGATGTTGATACAAGGCTGAAAATTTCCATTTCGCATTTAGTTTCCTTGTAACTTCAACATTAAAATCCCGGTAAAAAATCTCTTTCCCGAGTTGGAAAAAATCTGAATAATATCCCAGAGTACCTGGTCTCCCGATTGGAATGGTATCATTTATATTCTCGTGGTTGATATCATTAACAAGGGAAAAGTTAAAACTTATCTGTGTGCCATATTTACCACCTGCCCAGCTACCTCGTTTAATCAAGTAAGAAACCTCACCCTGCATGCCCATTTCTCCCTTCGGCTGTGAAGCATAAGGATAAAGGCTCATCAGACTATAGGAATAATTTTTTGATATTGGAGGAAGGTAATTGATCATCAGGTTGGGTAAACCCGATTATCTAATATCATTTTCAATCTCTCATAATCCTGGAGAATTTTCGACAGCCTCAGACAGGTCCAATACCGGTAAGTATAAAATCCGGTGCATTTCCACTTCCATCGAGCTGAGCCATTGAATGAACAGCACCCAACATTAACAGTGGTGTTCCACCAAGAAAGACCAATAATCGTCCAGGAGTTCAACTCCACCGGAATTACTAGTCCATTTTAAGCTTTTTCCAGTACCTGGTAAGCAAGAAAATAGTAACCGAAGCTGCGGCTGTAAGGGATATGGCCGGCAAAAGGTTCCCATAAATGAAATAGCCTGTAGCAAAAAGTAAAAAATACACTGAGAAGGATCCTAACAATAAACACAGAATTCCCGTTGGTACATCCCATGCCTGGCTGCCTTCAGGCTCGACAGATACTCCATCTTTCCCGGCTTCTGTAATAACTTTTTTCCATCCTGGGCCGCCTGGATGAACCAAGCGGTAAAAACTCCTCAGGGTATCTTTTGGAACTGGCTTGGTCAGCAAAGTTACTGAAAGCCAGGCCACCGTTGTGATTCCAACACCTATCAATAATTCCCAATGCGACTCCAGCTCAACCATCCCCGTGTACTTGTGAATAAATTCAAAATACAGGGCAACAGCAAAGGAAACCATCATACCAGTGATCTCTGTATATGCATTGATCCGCCACCAAAACCACCGTAGGATATAAATCAAACCAGTACCTGCACCAATCTGCAGGAGTATATTAAACGCCTGCAAAGCATTCTGAAGAATAAGTGCAAAAAGTCCGGCTAAAACCATCAAAACCACTGTGGAGATTCTCCCGGCTGTTACCACTTGTTTTTCGGTAGCACTGGGGTTCAGGAACCGACGATAAAAATCATTTGCAATATATGATGATCCCCAATTCAACTGAGATGCTGTGGTGGACATGTAAGCAGCAATCAGAGAAGCAACCACAAGCCCCAGAAATCCGCTGGGGAGCTTGGAAAGCATAGCTGGGTAGGCAAAATCATTTTTAACAATATTCGGATCAATATCAGGGAAAGCATCACGTAAAGATGCTATGTCAGGAAAAACAATAAGGGAAATAAGTGCAACCAGAATCCATGGCCATGGACGTAATGCGTAGTGTAATGTATTAAACAGCAGCGTGGCTTTCATTGCTCCTGTTTCGTTTTTCGCGCTCAGCATTCTCTGGGCGATGTAACCTCCGCCTCCTGGTTCGGCACCGGGATACCACACACTCCACCACTGAACAGCAAGAGGCATAATCAATAAAATAACTACCATTCTGGTGTCACTGAAATCAGGAAGTAAGTTTAGTTTGGGAATAACGGCCTCATGCTCTAGCAAATTAGCAAGTCCTCCCACTTCAGGCAATTTCAAAAGTATAATGGCGGCACCAATAGCTCCTATCATTGCAATTCCAAATTGGAAAAAGTCGGTTATCAGGATACTTTTTAAGCCGCCAACCGTAGAGTATAAAAGGACAACCACAGAAGCAACGATCAGGGTTTGCTCTGCTGACCAATGCAGCATCACTGCCCCTATCTTTATCAGGGCAAGGGAAACTGTGGCAATAACCATGATATTGAAGAATGCCCCAAGATATATGGCTCTGAAACCCCTCAGGAAAGCAGCTAACCGGCCACTGTACCGGATCTCATAAAACTCAAGGTCCGTCATTACTTTCGATCGGCGCCACAATTTGGCATAAATAAATACTGTTACCATCCCAGTCAACAGGAAAGCCCACCATGCCCAGTTACCTGCCACACCATTCTGCCTGACAATATCTGTCACCAGGTTTGGGGTGTCACAGGAAAAAGTTGTAGCAACCATAGAAACTCCAAGGAGCCACCAGGGCATATTTCTTCCCGAGAGGAAGAAATCTTTGGCCGAACGACCTGCGTTCCTCGAAGCAATGAAGCCAATGGATAAAAGAATTACAAAGAAAACCCCCAGTATTATCCAGTCAATCGTTTTGAGTACCATAGGTGTTATTTAATTTATTTATAAGATTTTATAATTCTATTCATTTATTGAAATCGGAAAGCAAAGAAATGTTGGATTCCTATTATCTCCAACCTCCCGACTATGACTACAAGCACTTAACATGCTTACAATCAAACCATTTGCAAATATTATTGAAAATGGTTTTCGTTTCATCGAATGCTTAATTTGATCAAATATAGAAATTATCAGGTAGAAATTCTGTTCATTAATTTATAGCTTAAAACACAGGCCTGATAATTATTATTATGCTTGTTATGAAAACAAGCTTGTGGTTCGTTTCATTTGAAAATTTCTATATGTTTGTGCATTAGTGCTTTTCTAAGGCAATTTTTTTTATTTACATTAGACAGGATGTTTTTGGGGTGGGTTTGTTGGGTATTGTGGTTAGACTTAGGGTTACGAAGAACAAAAAGATACAAAACTTCCAGTATTCAATGCTGGTCAAATGTTGGCTGAGTTACTGAAATAGATATTTGAAATGATTTAAGTTTTAAACCTGACTCAAAAATGGAAGAAAAAATGAAGCTAAATTCTAATCCAAGGACATGTATTAATTTCATAATAGTTCTATTAGTAGGACTGTCTTTTCACGGTTTCGCTCAGACCGCTGATCTTAGCTATCGGATTACCGATCAAACCACAGCAACCACTCCAATTAGTCCATTGCTTTACAGTCATTTTATTGAAATTGGTTTTGGCTACCAGATTGCACCGATGCAAGCGGAGCGTTTTTTTAACCGTAGTTTTGAACCGTTTACACCTTATAATGGTAATACTAAAAATTCGTTTGGCTTACTGCTGAAGGGGGGCAATTATATTACTGACTGGAGTGGCGAAGCCTGGTATCATAGTGGCTATGAACACAATAGCTGGTTTGCTGCTCCAGGCGATGCAAATAATCCGGCAATCATAACGGACGAATCCACGTTTTTTACAAATGAATCACCTATGATCGATGTCCTCCTTCTACCAGAGAAAGGTGGGTGCGGTCACGGAGTGCAGAGTGTCCGTGTAATTAATAGTGAGCGCAAAAAATGGGGAGGATTGGCTCAGGAGGGGAAGTATCTGGAACAAGGAAAGACATATCATTTTAGCGGCTATCTGAAATCTATTTCCGGCAGTAAAAAGGTTGAAATCCGTCTATATCCTGAAGGGAATTGGGAACAACCTCTGTTCTCAAAAAAAATCACTCTGACCAAGGAATATAAAAAGTACACATGTGAGATTCCTTATACAGGATCGACAGCCCAAGTGACTTTTGCAGTTTTCATCGCAGCTCAAAGCAGTATTGAGGCGGACGCCTTTTCTCTAATGCCTGTAGATAATTATTATGGATGGAAAAAATCGACAGTCGAAGCGGCTGCAAGAGCTAATCCCGGTTTAATAAGGTTTCCTGGCGGGTGTTTTGCCTCATTTTATAACTGGAAAAACGGAGTGGGAGAAAAGGATTTGCGTCAGCCTGAACCCTCCTTTTATTGGGGTGGTCAGAATGATAATGACCTGGGGACTGATGAACTCGCCATGTTGTGCAATAAAATGGGCACTCAGATGATGTTTTGTGTGAATCTCTATCACCCGAAAAAAAGGGAATACCTCAACATTGAGCAATATAAAAATCAGTATCCATCCTTTGAACTATCCCAATTTACTGATCCCGAACAGGGTGCCCGGAGTGCCGCGGATTGGGTGGCCTATTGCAATCTGAAGGAGGGTGAACATCCTATGGCTGATTGGCGGGTGAAAAATGGATATAAAGAACCCTTTGATGTGAAATATTGGGAGATGGACAATGAACCCGGGCGCTGGTTTTCTGGGGTGGACTATGCTAAAGAAATTGTCATGTATTCCAAAGCAATGAAGGCAATTGATCCTACTATAAAAATTGGCATGGCAACATATGATTATGACAAAGAAATTCATGAAATGTTGGAAATTGCAGGGATGTATATCGATTTTTTTGCTGACAGAGACGACGAAGAAGATGGTCGTCTGGATCGAATGCTAAATGTTATTAATGATTTTAACACTGCCAATGGTACTGATATTAAGTATTGCAATACCGAATGGCAGGTTCATTTATATGGAGCAAAGAACCCGAAAGAAACGGTCGATGAACGCTTCCTGTATGGACATAAAACCCAGATTAAAAGATCTATGGTATTGGGAACATGGTTTTGTGGCTTAAAGGCCGCAGGATATCTTTTGGATTGGCAAAGAAAAGGTAGTATTGTTGATTTCATTAATTTCAATAACTTCTCAAATACACACGGACAAGCTATTATAGAAACACCCAAGGAAGGGGCCTATCTTACGGCTCCGGGTAAGGTTTATGAATTATTATCCCGAACACCTGCTCGCCGGCCACTTGAAATCGAGAAATACCGGGCACATCGTGATGACATGTTTCAGGTCCAGGCGGCCTATAGTATAAATAAGGACACTCTGGTGGTTTATGCACTCAATCGAACCGATTCGGCCAAAGTAATTGAGTTTGATTATTCTTTACTGAACAAAGATTTTCCATCGGTTGCACTATCAATGCTTGATGCCGATGATATTTTTGCTCGGAATAAGATTGATATGACAAATGAAATTCGCAGGAAAGACTGGATAGAAAAGCTAAGTGGCAAAAAATTACTCATTCATTGTTCACCACGTTCATTTATTCAAGCTATTTTACTGCCAAAATAATTATAGAGAACGGCGAAATATTCATATGGCTAATTAGGCTTAAGAAAATGAGCAGAAAATTTAATTATAAGAAATCTTGGATCCATTTTTTTGTCGGAGTAACTTTTAATGCTTTGCTGGCCTGCTTCGCTCTGATAATTTTATCGTGTAATGTGAGTTGTAAAAGGCATAAAGAAAAGGATGTCAACACTCATGAACTAACGATATCCGTTGATAACAGCACAACAAAATACTTCCCCCCGATCGGGCAACAAAAAATTGGGGACTGTACTTGCTGGTCATCATGTTATTATTATAACACCTATACTCAGGCGCGGGATCATGATCTGGATGCATCGACCGGTGAGCCTGAAGTTGTCTGCAGCCCACGTTTTTTGTTCTCTCTGATTTCCCAGGGAACAAGGGGAGCCGAGTGTACTGAACATGCCATGGAATGCCTTTCAGATGTAGGCTGTGCATCGGTTTCGAAATACTCCATGGATTCGCATTGGGCGGAATGGCCCGGCGAGGAGGCGAGGGTTGCTGCTCTCAGGAATCGTACCGGTCAACTTCACAAGATTCGTGTCGATAATACCGAGGGACTGGAAACAGTAAAACAACATATAGCCAATGGCGGATGCGCCGTCACAAGGGCATTGTTTAGGGCGAACTATCTGGCTTATAGAGCCAGTGCCTCCGGAGCCGGGATCGACAATGGCGTCATGTACGCGAAAGTGGGGGAGAATTGGCTGCGACACTCGTTGTGCATCTGTGGTTATGACGATGAACGGTCGTACGTTGATGATAGAGATGGACAGACCTATTCAGGCGCCTTCCTCATTGCAAACAGCGAGGGACAGGACTGGGGTAGCTACAACAGCACCGGAACTGGCACCAAAGGTTTTCTCTGGGTCGCTTATAATATGTTCATTGAAGGTGAATTCGGCTTATATGACCACGATGATAATCCTTACACGGATTCTTGTTTTGACAACCCCCCTTATCCGACAATTTATTACCACGATGATCGACCGGATTACATACCGTCGCTGTATGCGGTTGTTGGTATCAATCATAGTAAAAGGAATATGCTTAGACTTACGGGTGGTATTGGTTCGGTTGATTCACCAGATTTCGTTGGTCCGGAAGTGATGGAACTAACCGATTCCGGAGAAATCCCCATTTGTGATACAAATCGCGTTGTTATTGATTTGTCGGATGGTACCCATTTTATTGAAAGCGGGATTCGGATAAAGGTGTTTGTTGAATTATATGTAAAATCTTCAGCAGATAGTAATGCTGCGATTACAAGTGCGGACTTTTACTACGCTCCTGAAGGTGATGGTAATTACACTAAATATTCTTCAAAAGATCCGATTATAACTGTAATACCCGGCAATAAGGGCTTCGCTGCTATAGAAATTAATATTCATTAACCTGGGCAAGCTAGAACCAAAAAGGAAAAAAGTTGTAACTTTTCCTTCTGGAATTATCGACAACAACACATGCCAGTGAAACAATGATGGCGAATAAAAACACAATATTCTAAATGGCTCTAGCAACCTTAAGGGAGCACTGGACAAATCTCAGGACGAATCTTGTTCATGTCACCGAATAGTTCACCACGGCTCCCTCCGGTTTAATTAATAGTGATACTAAGGTACAAACAACTTGTTGGTACAAAAAAAGAAACCAATTGTGGAGTTGTAAATGCCTAAATAAAACCAGATGCTAATCTAAAGGTTACCGGGCCTCTGATTCTCTGATCACCTCAACCTTCTCAATCACGTCCCCAACCTCCAGCTGGTGGACAATTTCTATTCCACTGACCACGAATCCAAAATTAGTGTACTTTCCATCGAGGTGTGGTGTTGCTGAATGGGTAAAATACCACTGGCTGCCTTCTGTATCTTTCCCGGCCGAGGCCATGCCGAGGGTTCCCTCCATGAAGGGCGCGGGGGTGAATTCAGAACGAAGGGTGAAAGGCGGGCCACCCCAGCCATCGCCCCGGGGACAGCCGTCCTGGACAACAAAATTTGGCACAACCCTGTGTATAACCCCATTGTTGTAAAACCCCGACTCAACGAGTTCCAGAAATGCCGAAACTGTTCCAGGGCACCAGTTCACATTCAGTTGTACCACAATTTCTCCCTTGCTGGTGACAAATTCCACCAGTTGTTTCGGCGGAATATTCATGACCCGCTCCCAGTCAATCGGATGATTATATGCGGGTGCTGCTGTATATCCGCTTTTCTTGCCGGAAAAATATTCCATGCTCGAGATCAGCTCACCGCGGGCTTCCGCCATTTCGGGTGAGCCGGCTGCCTTCAGGGCTTCTTCAATAAATCCGATGTCTTTGATCAGCTCTTTGTAATTCAGATCAGGATCCCTTAAAACTGATGCGGCCATGGATACGATAGCCAAATCTCCCGACCGGATTCCTGTCTTAAATATTCTTAAGAACTCCTCATCCAGATCAATATCCTGCAAAATCAAGTTATCGCTGGATTTCTCAAAATTCAGGCTCTTTCGCATGAGTGTGAGGGTTTCCATAGCATAGGTGGAAACCATTTGGGGCCCGCTTTTCATCTGGGCTTCAACAAATCCGTATTTCTCCGGGTCAGGTGCAAGGCATTTTAATAGGCATGCTTTCTCAGCCACATTTTCAGTTCCATTATAAAGTGCAATTATCCTTTTTTCAATTTTTCCGGGCAGGTTTTTTTTGGTTGTGGATATTTCCATGGCCTTCCCGAGAAGCAAAGCCCTGGCTCTCCAATTCTTCGTCTTTTTCGCCGCCCTAATATGATTTCGCAAATCCGATTCACTTGCAAGTCGCTGAATCGACTCAGCTGCCGCAATGGCCTGATTCGGATCTTGCCCGCAGGCAATCTCATACATTAATTTTCCAGCCTTTTCCCAGGATTTGTGAGACAGGCTTTGGATAATATTGACTTTCACCCTGTAATCGGCATCCGATTTAAGGGTAGCTTCTGCAAGTGGCCAGGCTTCCTTACCCCGGGCTTTTATGATAGCCTTAATAATGTTTGACCGAACCATTTCATCTCTTTCTCCGAAATACAATTCTTGCAAATCTTTTGCATGATTTGCAAGCCACAGTGAATCGGCATATCTCCCCAGATGATATGAGGCATAGGTCACCCCAACGGTACTGCTGCCCTCTTTGATGATCTCCAGCATTTTTTCATTGCCCTCCGGAACCACAAGGCCACGTAGTGCAAAGCGCAGAATCCCCTGGGCCTGGCCTTCCGATTCTTGAAATTCTGCCTTTTGAGTGGCAAGCCATAAAAGATTTGACACATCCCCTGTTTTCCCAAGGGCATCAAATAACATCCCTTTTACAAGTTTTACAGTGTCTTTCTCTAAGGCTGATATTAATAACGGAACTGCCGAAGGATGAAAGGTCTGGCCCAGGGCAAAAGCGGCAGCCATCCGGATCCCATTCATTTCTGAATCCAGAGCAGGGGCAATACTGTCTATAATTCCGATAGACTGCAAGCTACCCAGGCACATCAATGCTTCCCCCCTGTAATTTGGATTGGAATCCCTGAGAAAAGGAAGTAGAGCCAGAGAATCCCGCCTGTCAGCCAGATCGTGAATCTCCCGTAGAACAGGATCTGAGAATTTGTTAATTGAATCCTGGGAGAAGCTGCTTCCTGTTGTGAAACTATAGAGTAGAACAATGAATGCGAACAATAATACCCGTGGGGCACTTTTAAAAAATTGCTTAATCGGGATCGGTCTCATTTTTATTTTCTATTGCATTATAAAAAGTCTCCAGGATACTAGACCGAATATTCAGATCATACAACTTTGTATTGTCTCGTGTTGGATAAACCCTGTTTGAGAAAAAAACATAGAGAATCCCCGAAACGGGGTCAGCCCAGACAAAAGCTCCTGTATACCCGGAATGCCCAAAGCTGGCTGAACTGACACTATGAGCCGGATAGGCATCAATTGGATCCATGGTATCATTTCTAACTAGGGGCTTGTCGAATCCAAGCCCTCGCCGGTTTCCTTCATCACAGTACTGACATCGTGTAAATTCTCCAATTGCAGCCTTGGAAAGGAACCGCTCTCCACCATATTGCCCACCCCAAAGATACATCTGGTGTAGTTTTGCCAGATCTTCAGCGGTTGAAAATAAACCGGCATTTCCTGAAACACCACCCATCATCGCAGCTCCCTCATCATGAACAAAGCCCCTGAGTTGTTCCATACGAAAAAAATCATCATTCTCTGTTGGCACAATTCTTTCAGATGGAAACCACCTGAGTGGATTATATACTAATGTCCAGGCCCCTAGAGGCCGGTAAAATTCATTGTATAAATATTCCTCGTAATCATAACCTGTTAGATTCTCAATTACCCGCGGGTAGATATAGGAAAGCAAGCCGGAATAAATATATTCCTTTTTCTCAAGCATTGGAGAATCTGTAGTCTGGTTATAGATCGATTGATGGTATTTTTTATTCACCCACAGATTCTCTGAAACCCTGCCAGAGAATCTTCGGGAAGAGTCCTGCTTAATGGTCCCCCTTTTAAAAGAGCCATCCTCTTTGGCTATCTCTTTCCAAAATGCGATCCAGGCGGCCAGACGGGCATAATGGGCCAGCCCTTCCCTAAGGGTAAAATCTTCTTTGTCGGTTCTCTTAAATTTTGGCCAATAAGTTGAAAAGGGCTCATCTAATCTGATTTTACCCTCATCGTATAAGCGTATAATGGGAGGCAAAGGCCCTGTAACCTTGGTTATCGAAGCAAGGTCAAATATATCTGAACTTCGAACTACCTGTTCCTTTTCATAGGTGTGGAATCCGTAGCATTCATGAAAAAACACCTTTCCATTTCTGGCAGCGAAAACCTCACATCCAGGGTAAGCCGCTGAATCTAAACCTAATTGACAAATAGAGTCAATCTTTTTTTTAAGAAAAACATTATCCATTCCCACTTCCTCGGGCAGAACATAAGAAAAACGTATCCCTCCCTCAATATTCAAACCATTACCCACCTGGAATTTTTCATTAACATCCACCGGTAAACGTCCATCAGCACCAATTCCACCGAAAATTAGTTGGGCAGCGAAATCCTGAGCTAAGAAATTTTCATAATAGGCTATTATTAAACCTGAAGCCTGCTCAATTCCTGGAATAACACCCAGGGAATAGGGATTCCCAAATAGGCTTACCACGGTCTTTTGCCTGGCAGTAATTTTTTTAATAAATGCTATCTCACTGGAGGTCAGACCAAAATTCATTGAAGCCCTCATATCCATGTTATGAACACCAATTATTACCAGGTCATAATCTGCAAGTTTGACCATCAGGGAATCAAATTCTACCGAATCGGCATCCCTGTCGATAGAATAGGCATCCAACCGGGTATAATTATCCAACCTGTTTTGAAAACTGCTTTTCCTGTCGCGCCCCAGGCATACAGAAGCAATCTCAGTGGATTCCAGGTTCTTAATTGGAATGATCTCCTCTTCATTACGCAAAACGCTAAGTGAGGCCCTGGTCAGCTCCCTTAGGAGTACCTGAGCTGAAGCCGGGAATAGTTTTTGATCCAGGTCGATAGTATCAAGTTCTCCGGCATATGCCAACCCGGTCCGGTATTTGACCCCCAGAATCTTTTTACAACTTTCTTCAAGGTCCTCCTCCATGATCCTGCCATGCTGTATGGCATTTATAATGGCTTCAACCGCTATTTTTACATCCTCCACATACACCAGCATATCATTACCGGCCATCAGAGCCCTAACCTCAATTTCTCCAGGAGGAAAATGATCGGCTACACCTTTCATATTTAGCGTATCAGTAACTACCAGGCCATTAAAACCCATTTCATTTTTGAGTTGTCCCCTGATCACCGGGGCAGATAAGGTGGTGGGTATATCAGGTTCCGGATCCAGGGCAGGAATATTCAGGTGGGCAACCATTATACCACTGAGTCCGTTGTTTATTAACTGTTGGAATGGAAACAACTCTATCTCTTCCAAACGCTGCCTGTCATGCCGGATCACTGGAAGAGTAAGATGGGAATCAGTACTTGTATCGCCATGACCGGGAAAGTGTTTCGCCGTTGGAATGATATTCTCATCCTGTAAGCCCTTCATGTAGGCAGTACCTTTTTGAGCTACACGGTACTGATCGGATCCGAAGGAACGATAATTAATAACCGGATTTGCCGGATTGTTATTCACATCAACCACCGGGGCAAAATTCATCTGAATTCCCACGGCACGCAACTGGCGACCTATCTCCCTGCCCATAAGGTATATCAGGGAGTCGTTCTGGATTGCACCCAATGCAATCTGGTAAGGGAAACGCATAGTGCTGTCGAGACGCATACCAAGTCCCCACTCAGCATCAATGGCCATCAAAAGGGGAACCTTACTTATGGATTGCAAGTGATTAATAATTTTGATCTGGCGATTTGGACCCCCCTGAAAAAAAGCAATCCCCCCTATCTTATAATCCCTAACCAAATTCTCCAGCTCCTGTTCATGTTCTATTCCCATATTTGACCAGGCAGGAACCATAATCAATTGAGCAATTCTTTCCTTTTGACTTAAAATATTGTAAACTGAATCTACCCAAGCGTACTCAGCCAGGCTTGGATGAGTTTTTGAGTTATCCTGGGCAGCACCGGTAAAAACCGATAAAGCCAGCAATACCAGAGTATAAATGATTTTCGGCATCAGGGCTGATTCAAAGCTGTTTTACAATTTTCAAAGGTACAATTTATCATGATTGATTGCCATTTGTGATTTGATGCAGATTTCCACTATTATGGTCAATTCCTGCCTGGTTAGCAGTTCACGATATTTATGTATCCGCTCAAGAGGAAATAATTAAAATACTGACTTTCAATTTGTAAACGCGTTAGGATTTTTAGTATCGCGTTCATTGATTCGTTTATCATTTCGTAAATTTGCACTACTAAAACAAGAAGTGAGTATGAGAACACATATTGTTTTTGCAGGAATTGTCCTGTTTATTTTATTTTCATCACTCAGCCTGCATGCTCAGAATAAAACCCCCGTATGTCCCTGCTGTACTGAAGAATACCGACAATTTGATTTCTGGGTCGGAGATTGGGTGGTTTACGCCAAAGGGAAAATGGCTGGCTTCAATAAAATAACCAAGATTGAGGGCGACTGTATTATTCGGGAAAATTGGAAATCTGTTGAAAGTTCATATATCGGAACCTCTTACAATTTTTATGACAAAACAGATAATAAATGGAAGCAGGTATGGATTGATAACCTGGGAACCGTACTGGAATTGAAAGGTGAATTCAAGGACAACAAAATGATCCTTGAAAGTGAAGAGAAAACAGATCAGAATGGGAACAGGATAATCAACAGAATTACCTGGTACGAGAATGAAGATGGAACAGTACGACAATTATGGGAACAATCAGGCGATGGCGGACTTGCCTTTACCACTTCATTTGATGGACTTTACCGCAGAAGAAAGTAGAGACGCATGATCATGCGTCTCTACAATGCCTGGATTATTTGTTCCCAATCGTAAACCGGGTCAATTGTTTCGCCTTTTCAGCGATGATAGCCCTAAGATTATCAGCATTATCATGAGCATTCTTTTTGGTAAATTCTATATCAATAGTATGAGGACTTTGCGCAGCACAAAGGCCAATCTCCCGCGTAAGCACCTCACATGCAATGAGTTTCAGTTTCATCCTTTTCTTAATAAATCCCTGTTCCCCGTTAACTGTTCCCTGTTAACTGTTCCCTGTTAACTATAACTGTTGCACCGCATATGCATACGCCCCGAGCGATGTTGCCTTTGAGGCTCCTATCCTGCTGGCTCCCACTCCTACCCTGGCGAGGGAATCGTATGCAATAGTTTCACCGGTGCCCAGGATTGGGAGGTTTACACCGTTTCCTTTGGCAAATTCGTCCATAATGGATTCATCTTCCAGATTGTATACCTTATATGATAAGCGGTTAGACACCTGCCCTTTGAAGTTATAGATGTTACGCCCCAGCTCCCTGAACATGGCAGGTGAGAACAGATCCCATGCAGCAACAATACCTCCGCCAAGAACTACAATACCATCAACAAAGGTGAGGATATCGGCGATTGAGCTGCCGAGGTTCTCACCGTATTGACGGTAAGCTTCAATTGCTGCAGTCTGCGATCCATCTTTTTTACCAAGAGCAATGGAGGATATATCCACAGGCATTAATTCAGCATTAAATGAAGTACCGCCGGCTTCAGCATAAACACGCTGAATTGCCCGGGTGCTAACGCTCTCTTCGGCATTCCAGAGGGGGTTATATTTATTGATCGCGTTATGGATCTCGGCACCGCAGGAATTGTCGCCCCGGAGAAGGAACTTGTTCAGGACAATTCCTGCCCCGAATCCTGTTCCCAGGGTGATACCGATCAAGTTCCGGAAGGTCTTTACAGATCCCTTTTTCCCCAGGGTTTTATTCAGCCATGGAAGGTATCCCATAAGCGCCTCTCCATAGGCATACAGGTCACCATCATTATTGATAAAAACCGGAAGTTTGAAATGCTTTTCCAGGATCGGTCCAAGCGGCACACCACCTCTGAATGAGGGGAAATTTGGAAGATCACCAATAACACCCAGGCTATAATCGGCCGGTCCCGGGAAGGCAAAGCTTATCGCATCAGGCTTTTGGCCAGTTTTTTCAATCAATTGTTCAAGACCGCTGATAATATTTCCAAGGCACTTTTCCAGTTGGTCAGCATTGGATGGAAGACAGAGAGGTTCGGTCAGTTCATTGTTCCCCTGCAGGGCGGAGAAAACAAAATTTGTTCCCCCTGCATCCAGGGTCAGAACTATAGGATTATTGGGTGATGTCATTATTCAAATCTTATCTTTTAAACTTTTTCCGGAGGACACAAATTTAGGATAAAAATGAGATAAAAGGGGATTCAGGTCAATTGAGGTTATTTCAGGGGAATTCAGGCCAATTCAGGTATTATTGATGCGAGAATTGACATATCAAATATATTGGTTCAACAGGTATCCGACATTTTTGAGTTCTTCCATATAGGTATGTACGATAAAACCGTTCATTAATGGAAAATTATTGGTTGGTATTTTTATAATACTCTTGAATTAACCCGAATTAACCTGAATCACCCTTTCAATTACCCTCCCTGTGTCCCCCCTGAAAACCAGGGGGGAGGGAAGGTGATATGGGTATGGCATTTTTGCTACCATTCTTAAACCTCTACGAGGTAATCTCTCTGAATTAACATGAATCCACTTGAATTACCAGCGACCGAAGGGAGCGAAATTAACCCGAATTAACCTGAATCCCCCTGAATTACCAGCGAACGTAGTGAGCGAAATCACATACCCCAGGCACAAGGCCAGGGGCTACGTAATCACTTTTTTTTTGTAAGTTTATTCTCCTCATAAACCTGACCCGTAAATGATGAAAATAGCTGCCATATCAATCCGGAAAACCCCGCTCATTCTATTTACCATTGTCGCCCTGGCGGCCTGTACCAAAAATATAGAACCTCCCCCTGACTCCACTGATATCCTGTGGTTTAACCGCCCTGCCTCCATATGGGAAGAGGCCACACCTCTCGGAAATGGCCGCATTGGGGCAATGGACTACGGGCAGGTGTCTGAGCAGATCATACAACTGAACGAGGAGAGCCTCTGGGCCGGAGAACCGCAGAATGAGCTGCCCGAAAACGGGAAATACCATATGGCCAGGTTCCGCGAGATGCTGCTGGCCGGGAGGTACCAGGATGCTTATGGCTATGGCATGGAAAACCTCACTTTCAAGCCAACCTCATTCAGGTCATACCAGACACTGGGAAACCTGATACTGAAATTTGATTTGCCAGATTCTGCATCAAATTATCAAAGGGTACTGGATATGGCAGCCGGCACTGAAATCACTGAGTTTGAAATAAGTGGTGTCCTCTATAAAAAACAACTTCTGATCTCAGCAGTGGACGACCTGATACTGCTGAAAATCTCAGCCTCAAAAAAGAATGCCTTAAACCTGACTGTTAATATCGAAAGGGAAAAAGATGCAAGTTTTTATTTCCCTGATGATCAAAATATCCTGATGCAAGGGCAGATTGTTGATACAGCTGCACCTTTCGCATACGATGATAACCCCGGGGGATCGGGACCTGGCGGCAAACACATGAAATTCGCGGCAAGGGTACATGTTGACACCAAAGGGGGTAAGGCCGGGTCACAACCCGACGGCATTCATATAACTGATGCAAACAGGGTTTATATTTTTCTCACAGCAGCAACTGATTTCAATGTTGAGAAGCTTAATTTCGACCGTGGACTTGATCCGCTGGATATATCACGCCAGATAATGGAAAAAGGCATTTCCAAATCCCCGAAAGAAATCCTTGCCGATCATGTTGCTGAGCACTCAGAGTTATTCAACCAGGTTGATTTAGATCTTGGGCCCACCCCGGCACCGGGACTTTCAACTTTTGACCGCCTTAATAGAGTGATCGATGGAGAAACAGATGCTCTTCTGGATGCTCAATATTACCAGTTTGGGAGATATCTACTGATGAGTAGTTCACGTGCACCAGGACGATTACCAGCAAACCTACAGGGAATATGGAATCAGCACATGTGGGCTCCTTGGGAGGCTGATTATCATCAGAATATCAACCTTCAAATGAATTACTGGCCGGGCCTTAGCGGCAACCTGGAGGAAACATTCGGGCCTTTAACAAACTTCCTTATACCCCTTTACGAAAAAGGTAAAATCACAGCCAATTCAATATATGGATCGGATGGCTGGATAGCCCATACTGCGGGAAGTTTATTTGGACGAACAACACCCAGTGGATCAACCCTATCCTCACAGATGATAAACGGCTATGGGTTCCCCCTGGCAGGGGCATGGATGAGCCTGAGCCTTTACAGGTATTTCGAATACACCATGGATACAAGCTACCTGGCTGAGACCGTATATCCAACGATTAAGGGAGCTGCTGAATTTATTAGTGATTACCTTGTGGAGCATGAATCGGGATATCTAGTGACTGTTCCATCCTCGTCACCGGAAAATAATTTCATCGATCCGGCAACCGGACAATCGCAAAGGCTTACTTACGGAGCAACAATGGATAATCAGATTATTCGGGAGGTCTTGGGGGCCTGTATCCAAAGTGCAAAAATCCTCAATATTGATGAAAATCTAATTCAAAATTGGGAGAACATTCTAAACAGGATTCAGCCAATCCAAATAGGAGCCAATGGTACGATCATGGAGTGGATTGAAGATTATGAAGAGACGGAACCTGGCCACCGGCATATGTCGCATTTGTTTGGATTACATCCTTCATTCCAGATCACTCCCGATGGAACACCAGAAATAGCCGCGGCGGCCAGAAAAACACTTAAAAGACGATTGTCTTACGGAGGCGGGCATACAGGCTGGAGCAGGGCCTGGCTTATCAATTTCTATGCACGATTATGGGATGGAGAAGAAGCCTATAATCACCTGCAACTGCTCTTTCAAAAATCTACCAAACCCAACCTTTTCGATAATCATCCCCCCTTCCAGATCGATGGAAATTTTGGAGGAGCCGCCGGGATTGCCGAAATGCTGGTACAAAGCCGTCCGGGTAAACTATTCCTGCTCCCGGCACTTCCTGAAGCCTGGCCAAAAGGATCAATAAAAGGTCTTAAAGCAAGGGGAAATATTAGTATTGATATGAGTTGGGAAGAAGGAAAACTGAACTCAGTAAGCCTTATTTCTCCATTTTCACAAAAAATTTCCCTTGTAACTGATGGTATAACATCTGAGATTGACTTACTTGCAAATAAAGCTTATCAAATTAATAATTAACCAGGGTAAAAAGCATGCTTATCTCTCTGACAAATTATATTGACTCTCTTGAAAAAAAAATAAAAGAAACTCTTCCCGGAGTATTTGATCTTGATGAGGAAGCAATTCACGATTTCAGGGTATCTCTCAAAAAACTTAGAACAGTACTTAATTTCCTTGATTATTGGAGCTATGGCCAAACTTCCAAACGCCCCTTAATGATACAATTTAAACCTATATTTAAGAAGACGGGGCGAATTCGCGAGCTTCAAATACATAAATCTCTGGTTCCAATAATGGCTGAATTATCCGGTTTGGAAATCGATTTTCTTGATAAGAAAATCAATTACCAGATTATCAGGAATAAGAAATATCTAAAACAAATAGTAAAGGCCTTTGAAAAAAAAATTCCTGGAATTTTCAGGAATATCCACAAACAGATTAGTTCTGCTGGGAAAGGGAAAACGAGGATTGATGCCGCTGCCACTTACCAGGTCAGGCTGGGTAAAAGGATACAGAAACAAGTGAATTCAGCTAAGGCGGACCTCCACCAGATAAGGAAAACCCTTAAGCAAAAAGTTTACATTTTCGATTCATTACAGGAATCAGAATTGCTTAGCTTCTATAAGGAATTCAGAGCCGAATGGAAAATCATGGAATCAACAATGGGAGTCTGGCATGACCAAAAGGTTTTCAGGATCTGGCTGATCCCCGGGCTTAAATGGAAAAGGCTGAACGACCAGCAATATAAGGCAATGATCAAGCTAATCACGTACTTGAGGAGAACGACAGATAGGATGGAAAGAGAACTTGTGAAGGCCATGAGAGGAAAATAAGACCTTAAGAACAGACCATATTTCCCCCTTGGCTAAGGGGGATACGAAAAATAAATACAAAACCTAAAACCTCTAAAATGAAAAATATTTACGGCTTTACAGCCATAATTATTATCCTTATGGCATGGCCATTAGGCCTTCAAGCCCAAGGCACCCTCACCGATTATCAACGTGCTGATGAGCTCTCTGATTTGTATAAAAGCAAAACCTATTATGATCAGGTAAATGCCAGCTGGATTGATTCTACCAGTTTGCTATGGTACACCGTAAATACCCCGAAGGGAACTGAATATTTTCTGGTGGATGCGGAAAAGGGGAAGAAGTTACCGGCTTTCGACCAGGAGAAGTTTGCAAAAATATTAGCGAAGGAACTTGATGGTGAGGTGAAAACATTTGAACTGCCGATAAGGAACCTGGAGTTCAATAAGGATGCCCAATCTGTGAATTTTACTTCTGGCCGTGTAAAATATCATTTCGACTTAAGGAAGTATAAAATTGAGAAACTGGAAGACCTGCCCGAAAGGAACAGGAACCAGGGCTACTGGGGCCAAAACAGGAATGAAATGGACAATGAGCCGATGATTTCCCCCGACAGCCTGAAAGAGGCTTTTATCAGAGATTATGATGTTTGGATAAGGGACAAAAAATCTAAAGAGGAATACAGAATCAGCTGGGATGGATCTGAAGGGGATTATTATTCATCCTACATGTTTTGGTCGCCTGATTCTAAGAAATTACTGGCAAACAGGTACACCCCGGGATACAAACGGATGGTCCATTATGTGAGATCATCACCGGAGGATCAGCTGCAGCCTGAACATTCTGAACTGGAATATGCCAAGCCGGGCGACAGGCTGCCACACCGCAAACCGGCTCTTTTTCTTGTCGATGAAAAGAAGCAAATCCTGGTCCCCGACGATCTTTATTCAGAGCAATTCAGTTTAGGTGGTTTCAAATGGAGGGATGACAGTCGTGCCGTTACTTTTGAATATAATCAAAGGGGGCATCAGGCTTATCGTATTATTGAAATTGATACTGAGAAAGGTACTCCACGGGTGGTTATTGATGAACAATGCAAAACATTTTTCCATTACAGCGGCAAGAAATACCGTTATGATCTCTCTGATGGTAAAGAGCTTATCTGGGCCTCAGAGCGGGACGGGTGGAACCATCTGTATCTGTACGATGGGAGTACCGGTAAAGTTAAAAATCAGATTACAAAAGGATCATGGCCGGTAAGAAATGTTAAGTATGTAGATGAAGAAAATAGGATGATATATTTTGAGGCATCCGGCAGAGAGACAGGCGATCCATACCTAATTCATCTTTATAAAATCAATATAGATGGGACAGGTTTAGAGCATTTAACCGCGGAGGAAGGCAACCACAGTACTACCCTATCAACCAACAAGGAATATTTTGTTGATACATGGTCAAAAGTGGATCAAGCTCCTCAAACAGCATTGAGGAGCAGCCTTGATGGTCATGTAGTCCTATCCCTTGAAAAAAGTGACATCAGTGAATTGGAGAGAACTGGATGGAAGCCGCCCGAAGTGTTCGTTTCCAAAGGCCGCGATGGTAAAACTGATATATGGGGGATAATTATCCGGCCGTCAAATTTCGATCCTGCAAAATCCTATCCGGTCATCGAAAATATATACGCCGGGCCCCATAGCTCATTTGTACCAAAATCTTTCCGCACGTATAATTCGATGCAGGCCCTTGCTGAACTTGGATTTATCCTGATACAGTGTGATGGTATGGGGACCTCAAACCGCTCCAAAGCCTTTCATGATGTATGCTGGCAAAACCTTGGCGATGCAGGATTCCCTGATCGTATTGCCTGGATAAAAGCAGCAGCAGAAAAACACCCGTATATGGATATTTCCAGGGTTGGTATTTATGGTACATCAGCAGGCGGACAAAGTTCAACAGGAGCAGTTCTCTTTCATCCTGAATTTTACAAAGTTGCTGTCAGCTCATGCGGATGCCATGATAACCGGATGGATAAGATCTGGTGGAATGAACAATGGATGGGCTACCCTATCGGACCTCACTATGCAGCATCTTCAAATGTCGACAATGCCTATAAACTAGAAGGGAAGCTATTCCTTATCGTCGGTGAAATGGACAACAACGTTGATCCTTCTTCAACAATGCAAGTTGTTGATGCCCTCATCAAAGCAAATAAAGACTTCGATCTATTGGTTGTTCCGGGAATGGGGCATTCGAGTGGAGGAAAATTTGGCGAACACAAGAATCGCGACTTTTTTGTAAAACACTTGCTGGAAGTTGATCCGCCCGAATGGAGCAGTTTTAATTAGAGGTCAAATAAACCCGGCAGCCACATACTTAGTTGGGGAAGGTAAGTGATAAGCATCAGGGTCAGGATCATTGCAATCCAGAAAGGCAGCATGGGTTTTATTACCTGCCCTATACTTACCTTGCCTACACTGCAGCCTATAAACAAAAGTGAACCTACCGGGGGAGTGCACAAGCCTACACTCAGGTTTAGAACCATGATAATCCCAAAATGAATGGGGTGAATCCCTAAAGCTACCACTGCAGGTAGAAAAATTGGTGTAAATATCAGAACTGCAGGAGTCATATCCATAAATACACCCACAAACAGAAGTACAACATTGATAATGAGTAGTATGATAAACTTATTGTCACTTATCGATAACATAGCCTTACTCATTGATTGAGGAATATCCTGAAATGACATCACCCAGGAAAGTGCCATCGAGGCTGCAACCAAAAGAAGTACGATGGCGACAATTTCAACAGTATCCAGAATTATCTGAGGGAGATCTTTTATTTTAACTTCTCTATAGAACATCGCAAGGGCAAGAGTATAAACCACAGCAATTCCAGAAGCCTCAGTAGCAGTGAAATATCCTGCAACTATACCTCCAATTACGATTACCAATAATAGTAAACTAGGCACGGCATCGAAAAAGCGAAAAAAGGCCTCTTTTATGGTCACTTTTTCTGTGACTGTCACATCCATTCTACGTGCATAATAACCAGCCACAAGCATTAAAGAGAATCCTACCAATATTCCCGGGATATATCCGGCAATAAAAAGAGCTGCGATGGAAACTCCTCCGCTGGCCAGAGAATAAACAATAAGGATATTACTTGGAGGGATGATCAGCCCCGTGGTTGCAGAAGTAATATTTACCGCCGCACTAAAAGGGCGTGGATACCCATCCTTTTCCATAACCGGACTCATAAATCCACCAATAGCAGAAGCGGAGGCAGCTGCAGATCCGGAAATGGCTCCAAACAACATATTGGCTATAATATTCACAAAGGCCAGTCCTCCAGGAATCCAACCAACCATAACTTTGGCCAGGTTGATCAGTCGTTTGGCAATGCCCCCGCGGTTCATCAATTGTCCGGCAAAAACGAAAAAAGGTATGGCAAGCAGGGGAAAGCTGTCAAGCGAAGTAGCCATCCTTTGGGCAATTGTTGTGAACGTTGGCATGGCTTCAATGCCCACAAGCATAGTTAATACAGCTGATATTCCAATGCTAAAAGCAATAGGCACACCAATAACAAGTAAAATGATAAAACTTATAATCAGGACCAGTGCACCAGCTAATTCCATAGAATTCTATTTTTTTGCCAGCTCAAAAGCCGCTGTAGTTGTATAGTATTTTGCGATCATGTTGGGAACTTCCCAATCCGGCAATTTTCTCTCTTGAAGGTATTCCAGGAATTTCTCGGTTACCTGTCCGAAATGTCCCTCATGCCCAATCCGGTATTTATCCGGAATATCCACACGAAAACCCTGAGGAATAGGAACCAGGGCCAATCCAGGATATTGATTTTTCAACTCAGTAATCCATTCTTCCAGGGCTTTCTCCCAGTCGGTATCAGGATTATGGGGTAAAACGTATAATTCTGGCTTGAAATTTTCATCCGGTCCCTGCCGGATCTCTAAATTAGCCAAAGAACCGCGCATCAGGGAAAAATGGGTATCTCCAGCCCCTTCCGGAGCCCTGTATTTCCATTCTACCTTAACCCGTGCAAAAACATCAATGAGTTTATAAATGATCTCTCCATTACAATAGACCTCAAGTATAGAATCTTTATTAAGATCTTTTTCAAGATATTCTGGAAATTCATTAAGTTGCGTTACCCTGTTAAATTCCGATGCATTCAAGAGGGTTGGCCATCTGGAAGCACTTGCAAGCTTAATATCTTTTCTGTAGTCAAGAATCTTCTCAGGATAACAAGCCCACTGAACCAGATCAACCAGGTGGGTGGTTACATCCACAATCCCATCCCCCTCCTGCTTCACATCAAAAAACCAGGCTGGCCTTTTTATCTCATCTCCGGCAACATATTTGAAGAAATGATGGACGCTCTCCTTAACAACGGCTGGGTTCTCCGTGCTACCCTCTTCCATCTGTCCAAAAACGGAGGGAGTATTTACCAGCTCTTTTTGAAGCAAGGAAGTGATTTCAAAGCGCTCGGTCATGATATCATATAGAAGAACATTATTCTCCTCAGCCAATTTAAAAGCATCCTTCAGCAATTCAAAATCCTGTGAATTGATGGCCATGGGTTTGTCGGAAAAACCATTAATCCCATTACTAACAGCCCTATGGATGTATTCTGTTTTTTTTTGATTATTACCGGCCAGAACCAACACATTACCTGGCTTTTCAGATAAAAGACGGTCAAAAAAGTCCTTCCCCTTGTATGAGTGTATTTGCCATACTGTAGGTTCATCTTCCCTGGTATTGAAACTTTCTGTTCGGTTCAGGTGATCCTGAACATCGGGTCCGTCCGGAGCATAAACATAAACATCCGGATTTACTTGCTTATACATTCGTTTTTGGACCAGGGCAGCATGGAAATGCCCTGGATCGGCAGTCATGAGGGTGGCAAGGTATTCCGGTTCTTTTTCAGTCTGATTACACGAAATCAATATCATGGAAATGAAAATACTAATTAATAGACTATTAATGGAAAACCGAAAAGTGGCTTGATATCGTGCAATGCCCATAATTATTCCTTAAAAAAATTACAACTCCTTGTTGGAAATATCTAACTTACATAGTTGGTCCCATAAGGCCAGCGTTGCGGGCGGCTGAGCATGGCATTGGCAGCATCATTATCAAGGAATCTCTCCCTGCGGGGATTCCATTTCAATTTCCCGGGAAGCTTCATAGCAATATGACCTAAGAGGCAGGCAGAGCATGATCTATGGGCCACCTCAACAGGTGCTATCGGTTCTCTCCGGGTTTTAATGCATTCAACCCAGTTTCCGTAATGGTTTTTGCTCCTGTATAAATTAACCTCATCTTTTCCGATTTCGGAGGTCAGGATCTTGCTATCGCTGGCATCCAGGGATTTTTTGTTTGCATCGAAAGTGACAGGATCTGAATCCGTTACCTGGTAGTTGCCCCGGGTTACAAAAATCCATCCCTCCGATCCCTCAAAACGTACTCCATTGGGAAATTCTCCGCTTACATGCATCGTTACCCCATTGGCATATTTGGCTTTGATGAGGAAATCACCATGGACATTCCACAATCCACTAGTTGGGAACTTGGCTTCTGCTTCAATTTCAATGGGACCAGTGAATTCTGTTCCCATTCCCCAGTGAGCAATATCCAGGTGATGGGCTCCCCAACCCGTTATCATGCCTGCTCCAAACTGCTCCCGCCTTAACCAGCCGGGCCGACTGTAATCAAGCTGAGGATGAACGCCTTTTTCAGTGTAATATACCTCTGGTGTGGATCCCAGCCACATATCATAATTGAGGTTTGCCGGGATAGGCATTTCAGGTTCGTCCTCTCCACCTGGATCACCTGGTAAGCCGATTTTAATGGTATGTATTTTACCGATTCGTCCATTACGGACCAGTTCACAAGCATACCTGAATTGTTCAGCAGACCGCTGCTGGCTTCCTATCTGGAAAATCACTCCGCTGCGATGTACTGCATCGCTTAGCTGACGTCCTTCCATGATAGTTAAAGAAGTAGGCTTCTGCAGATAAATATCTTTTCCCGCCAGGGCAGCTTCGATAGCTGGCTGTGAATGCCAATGGTCTGGCGTGCTGATGACAACTCCGTCAATCTCCTTATCCATTAACAACTCCCTGTAATCACCATACATTTTCACATTCACTTCATTGGGCTTGCCTTTACTGACATAAAACTCATTGATAAGTTTCTTACCATCTTCCATGCGATTGGAATCAACATCACAAACTGCCATAAAACGCACTGATTCCTGATCAATAACGCTTCCCATATCGCCCCGGCCCATTCTTCCGCAACCTATCTGGGCAATATTCAAACGATTACTTGGTGCATTTTTACCAAAAACACTTGAAGGAACGATTGTTGGTACTACCATTACTCCTGCTCCTACAATTCCGGTGTTTTTTAAAAATTTCCTTCTATCCATGATGTTAGGGTTTATCAATTGTCCATAATATCCCGCCCAAAACGTGCTGGCGGAATGTTTCGTCGGAATAATGTTTTATATGATGTCCATAACTGGTGTACCATTGTCTACCTCCATCGAACTCCTGGCACCATGCACCCGGGAATAGGTCACCAAAAATTACTCCCGGATATTCGTCCTTTCCTGAATCCTCTATAGTTGTCATGTCATGAGCAAGCAGGACATGAATGCCAGGATTAAGGTGGTTCAGATAATATCCCTCATCTTCCCATAACCAATCAGAAGTAAAAAAAGATGTTGAAGGGTGGTCCTGATTGATCACCTTAACAGTAAACTCCTGATAAGGACAATGACGCACAAATGTTCCACCGAGCATTTTCCAGAACCATGGCCAGTCTCGTTCACTGCCGCATGCCGAATGAATACCAACAAAACCTCCACCGGCCTGTATATACCGCCTGAAAGCTAAGCGCTGCTCATCTGTGTCGAAAGCTTCATTATTAGTATTTGAAAAAATAAGAGCATCAAAATCCTTAAGTTGATCCTCGGTGAAAATTGAAGCCTGATCGGAAACTACATATTCAATTCCATTTTCCTTCGCCAAATCGGTGAGCATATCAACTGAGGCCTGAATATTGTCGTGGATATACCCCTCACCGTTTTTGGTGTAAACCAATACCTTCTTTTGAGGTTGATCGGTCTGGCAGGCTATAAAAATAAAAGGCAGGAGGAGTATAAAAAATAGCTTTTTCATGATTTTCAGATTCACTGGGAAAGATAGGGAATTTTCTGATCCTGGCTTTCTGCATACTGGCGCCATTGCTGCTCAGCCTGATCGGGGTTGAGCCGTCCTTCCCTGACCCATATCCTGTATTTTTGAGCATAAGGTTTGCCTGGTTCCAGAATCCAGGCTTTTTCACGGATTGGGGTAAATTCAAAATACTGATGACCTACCCCATTGGAATTTTCAGGCCATATTCTCATCGGCTGGGGGAAATCATAATTCCCGGGATCAGACAAGAATAATAATCCTGTGATGGTTCCATTTAAATCTCCCGATATCCAGCACCATTTTGCACGTGTGGCATCCCCATCTGCCCGGGTTTTACCCTCGGAGGTGAGTACAGTGGAATTAGTACTGTTCCATTTTGACGTAGCCCTATAGCCAATACCCCCCCCATACCTGTATGCATCAAGGGAAATGCTTTCATCTAAAACATTTGTAATTAGTGATGTGAAATCAAGGAGATATCCGTCATTTATATTCCATACACGTATAATCCACTCTTCCTCCATGACAATTATTTCCTTACCAGCTTCCTTTATCGCAGGGTCATCAACTTTAGGAGGGACAAAGGCAATATGATCCTGAAGAACCCTGAATTCAGCATATACCGGACCCGCTTCTTTGGAAATGAAATCCCGGAATCTCACCGTACCCAGCCCGGTTCCCAAATTCCAAAAATCAGTGTGATTGCCTTTCCAGGTAACCTTTGTCCATGGATTCCAGAGGCCAACATGGTGGTAATGATCCGGGGGTTGTGCCCAGGTCAGGCTTTCTCCTGATGGGGCATAAAGGGGATGAATAAACCCACTTCTTGCAAAGAGACCGGATTGTCCTGCCGGGGCCGGCATTTCTGAATAACGATAATGAAGTATGGGTTGATCCCCCTTACTGATAAACAAAGTTGTATCATTTTGATCAATACTAACTGCTGAAGGCAATGGTTTCCCTTTTTCAAATCTGAGCTCATAGGTTCTTTCCTGCCCCATATTTGTAACTCCATTTACCACCCAACTAATTTCATTTTGTTCTCCCCCACTTAATTGACAAGTTACAAGAACAGCTTTACCCTCAACAATCTCTTCCAAAAAAGGTAATCTATCACCAAGTTCAATATCTTTGGGCAATATGATGCTAACAGGAAAGTCCTGCCTGTCAAAATCACAGGCAGGCAAAATCCATTTCAAATCAGGCTCCTGGCTTTGAGAACTACAGGATATCATAAAAATGAATAAAAATACCGGATAAAAAGGTTTCTTCTTGATCATTTCCTTTGTGCTACTTTGTATTGACCTTTGTGTCCCTTAGTGGTTAAATTTTCCAGGGATTAATTAAACTCCGGAAAAAGCACTAAATCCCCCATCGATAGGCAAAACTACACCCGTAACAAACTTCGAGGCATCACTGGCAAGGTAAAGAATCGCTCCTACCAGTTCCTCCGCCTGACCAAATCTCCCCATGGGAGTTTTTCGTATAACATCCTTCCCTCTGTCCGTATAGCTCCCATCTTCATTGGTTAAAAGACGACGGTTCTGTTCTCCGATAAAAAATCCAGGAGCAATAGCATTGACCCGGATTCCTTCCCCAAATTTCCGCGCCATCTCCACGGCCAGCCACTGAGTGAAATTTGATATGCCAGCCTTAGAAGCCGAATAGCCCATTACGCGGGTAATTACTGGTCCGGCGGCCATAGAGGAGATGTTGATGATACAACCCTGACCGCGATCAGCCATGGGCTGGCCAAATATCTGGGAAGGCAATACCGATCCAATGAAATTCAGATCCATAACTTTTTTTAGATCGTCCAGATTGAGGTCGAAAAAGGTTTGATCAGGACCAATTGTGGCCCCTGGCATATTTCCTCCGGCAGCATTGATCAAAACATCGAGCTGTCCAAATTCCTCAAGAATGATTCTTCGGGCTGTAACCAAGTCCTCCTCCTGCAAAACACTGGCTGTGAGGCCGATGGCCTCGATTCCAAAGTATCTTAGTTGAGATGCCTGGGTTTCAGCAGCCCCTGGCTTTAGGTCGAGGACAGCTATTTTGCAACCAGCCATGCCAAGCCCCTTAGCCATTTCTGTTGCCAGGACTCCGGCACCACCCGTTATAGCCACAACCTTGTTCTTTAAACTGAAAAGTTTGTCTAAATAGGTCATCAATAATAGTTCCGTGTGCGCACACGAATGTAACTAAAAAAACCTGACAGACAAAGGGGGAGATGGGTAGTGGTGTTATTATTCCAGCAAATATCTTAAGTGGTCCAGAACGATGGGAATATCTTCAGTATCAACCCCATGTTCAATAAGATACTTTTGATCTTCTTCAAAGGAATCCAGAAACACATCGATACCCATTTCAGCTGCTACAATTGACTCTCTGTAATGGTCCAAAGCTTTTTTGCGATTTCCCAGGCACCATTCCACATGTCCAAGGTTCATTAAATCGAAATGATTTTTGCCCCCTTTTAAGAGTTTGTTGTAATATTTACGAGATTGTTCAAATTTTCCAAGTACAAAAGAACACCATGCGATAGGCCTCCATACCTTATGGTTATCCGGGGCAAGGTACTCCACCTTAAAATATGATTTCAGAGCCTCATCAAATTTTTGGAGATCAAGCAAACAATGAGCGATTGAAATCTCTGTATGCAGGTTTTCGGGGTCTTGAAATTCAGCCTGCCGGTAATAGGGTAATGCTTTATCCGGTTGCTTGAGATATCGATAACACAAGCCGATCTTTTTTAGATTCCATACATTTTCAGGCAAGATGATGTCAGCCTTCAGATAGCAATCCAAAGCCTTCTGATACTTTTCCTGTTTTTGCAATGCATATCCCATTTTTTGAAGGACCTCTGCTGACACATCTCCATCATCCTCAAGTATCCCATAAACTTCAGCGGCCTCCCGATAATACTTTTTCTCAAAATAAAATTCAGCAATACTGTATAGGATTGTCCTGTCTCCAATAAAAAGATCCTTGAAGAAGGATTTATTGTGAAAATCCAGGGCCTTTGAAAAAATATCTTTAAAAGCCCTGGGCTCCGGATAGAGTTTAAAAAACCTGTATAAATCCTGAATATACTGCCGGATCACCTTCCGGGATTTTTTAATTGGGTTAATCAATTCTTCATCTTTCAGGATTTCCTCCATCTGTTCTGCTTCCGCTTTTAATCCATCAGACAAAAAATGTTTCATATCATCCGGCATGCTCTGTATTCCAAAACAAAAAGAAAACTTATCTGAATTACAAAGAAAAGCGCTGTCCTCCAAAGCTTCTAAAAAGGTAGTAAACCAGTCCTTTTCATGTTGAACAGTAAGGACCATAACTGCTGGATGATCTTGAGAATATGGATAGAACCAGTTGGATATGCTTGAAAAGAAAGGGAAGTTTTTCAGCATGGAAAAACTGCTCATAAAAACATCCGACCCCTCCATCTGCAGCTCGGTGAGTTCTTCCATTTTACCTTTTAACTCCGGGGTGTCATCAAATAATTTTTCCCAATCGGGATTTTGGTCTTCCCCAAGGCTCTCTTTCAACAACTTATCAAGGTCGAGCTTTTTCTGTAATTGCGGTGTTAGTTTGATCATTTCAGGAAGGATTTCTTCCTGCATCCTTTTGGTTAACTTTTCGGTGTCCTTGCTTCTAATAAATTGAATAATGACTTCCTCCACTAATTTCTTGAACCCTGGATCCTCATCAAGAAGCAATAACCTGCTTCGAATTTTAGTATAATGTGTAAGCCGTCCGTCATATTGATAAAATGCAAGAAGTATACCTATCAAAGCACGTTGCCTGAGTTCTTCATTTTCTTGTTCAAAGAACCTGAATAACAGGTCAAATTTATTCGAATCAAAATACCTCCATAAACTCAAATTCAATGCCGAGACCAGGGTGGATTTTTCCTCAGCTGAAAGTTTATTTGAAGAAACAACCTGCTCCATAGTGATCATCTGCTGCTCGTTATAATTGTCGCTTAGCCAAAAGTATTTGAACCAAAAAGTCAATTCCTTTTCATATTCATGCAGCCCATCCCGTGATAAACCGGAAAGCAGAACTTCAGAAAGATTTGCTTCAACCGATTTTCGGGTTAATAATTCATCGCTGAAAATTCTTTTCTGCACATATATAAAATCTATGGAATCCCGTGTCAGCAAATACTCCTTTACCAGATCAGAAAGTTCATAAATCCTTAGCACCAGCTTCCTGTATACTTTCTGCCTTTCAGGATCCTGAATCCCGTCCATAGTATATTTTAACATGTACTTATAGGTAGTATCCAGCTCTTCCTTAACCCTTTGCCATTCGCCCTTAGTGGTTTCTTTTATCATGGGCTCTAATTGCCCAAGAGCTTCTTTAAGGCGGTTAGCTGACAAAAGGTCAGCTATTTTCTGTCCACTACTTTCAATTTCTTTTGTTGTCATAACTATGATACATCTGCAAAAACCGGGCAAAAAGCTACAATAAGCGTTGGGGAATATTCATAGAAAGAAAATCAAAATATAAAAAGCGCCTTGATCTTTACAGTTTATTAGGGTCTGGCCCCATGATGAAATGAAGTTTTCCTCCTGCTGTTACCTCTTGGTGCCTGATCCAGCTGCGGTCGAGAATTTCTCCATTGAGCCTGACCTCTTGTACATAGTAATTATCTTTTGAAAGATTTTCGGTTGTGATGGTAAAGCGTTTAGCTCCGGGGAGGTTGAGGGTAAGTTGATCAAATGCCGGAGTACCGATCTGATATATCCCATCGGCAGGATTTAAGGGATAAAACCCAATCGAACTGAGCACATACCATGCGGACATCTGTCCACAATCCTCATTCCCACACAATCCATCAGGCTGATCAGTGTATAATTCAGTCCTGATCCGGTGTACCAATTCTTGTGTTCTCCATGGTTGACCAGCAATATTGTACAGGTAAGCAGTATGGTGGCTAGGCTCATTCCCGTGAGCATACTGCCCAATCAAACCAGATATGTCTGAGGATGCAAATTCACCCTGAACTTTCTCTGTGGTATTAAAAAGGGAATCCAGTTTTTGTATAAAAGAATCACGCCCCCCGATCATCTCAATCAAGGTTTCTGGCATGTGAGGTACGAACCAGAGGTACTGCCAGGCATTTCCTTCTGTATACTCATCATCCCTATGACTGCTGAACAAAGGGTTGAACTCAGGCTTCCAAGTCCCATCTGACAATTTGCCTCGCATAAACCCGGTGTTGGGATCAAAGAGATTGCGAAAGCTATTTGCCCGTTCCATAAAATACGAATACTCATCATCCTTGCCGAGTTTTTTGGCCATCTGAGCTATACACCAGTCGTCATAGGCGTACTCCAGAGTTTTTGAAACAGATTCATTTACCAGGTCGGCAGGAATATACCCGTACTCCCGATATTCCTTCAATCCCCTTCCGTCATTCATTGCACTAGCTTTCATCGCTTTAAAGGCTTTTTCATAATCAAACTCGAAGCCTTTGAACGCTGCATCCACGATGACAGGTATTGCATGATAGCCAATCATGCAATTGGTTTCACAACCCTCTAAAGTCCAAACAGGTAAAAGTCCACTTTCATCATAGTGAACCAGCATAGCCTGGATAAGATCAGGAACCCTTTCCTGCTGGGTTAGCGTGAATAAGGGGTGAGCTGCCCGAAACGTATCCCATAAGGAAAAGACGGTATAATTGTCCCAACCTTCTGCCTGGTGAATTTCCCGATCTATCCCCCGGTAAAGGCCATCCACATCCGAGAAAAGGCTGGGAGCCATATAGCTATGATAAACAGCGGTATAGAATGTCCTCTTTAGTGCTTCATCCTGAGTTGAAGCATGTAATTTAGCAAGTTCTGCATTCCATGCTTCTTTAGCGGTTCTACGGTACTTTTCGAATTTCCAATGGGGAGCTTCTATTTTCAAATTATTCAACGCCCCTTCCATTGTTGCTGATGAAACTGCCACTTTCATCATCAGTTTCGATGTTTTTTCTCCAAAAGAAAAAATAGCTTCGGTAAATTTCCCCTTTACCAAAGATGAAGATTCAATGGCCATACCAGATTTATAAAGGACAAAAGATTCCATAGGAGTTGAGAAAGATGCTGCAAAAAATACCTGTTGATCACTCGCCCAACCTTTTGATTTGCGGTAACCGGTAATAAGGGTATCATTAACCACCTGTATGAAAGTTTCAGATGGAGCGTCCCAGTTTATGGCGAATCCCAAATCCAGAATCATATTAGAAGGCATATTGGGTGGGAAATTATATTTGTGAATTCCAACCCTTTTTGTAGCAGTTAGTTCAGCCTGAATGGGATTATCATGTGAGTCCCAATCCCTTACAGAGAGTGAATAATAGCCCGGGGAGGCATCCTCTTCATCATGGCTGTACCAGGCTTTGAAATGATAAATGAATTCTTTTCCGGGAAGATATTCGCCTTTTTCTATATTCTTAACAGTTGGAAGGAAAAGTATATCTGCCAGATCGCCAATTCCTGTTCCACTAAGGTGCTTGTGTGAAAAACCAACCAGAGTAGAATCTACATAGTTGTATCCCGAACACCAGTCCCATCCACTCACTCCATTATCAGGGCTAAGCTGTACCATACCGAATGGAAGGGTTGCCCCGGGAAAGGTATGGCCGTGAGCTGCAGTTCCAATGAAGGGATCTACCAATCGGGTATAATCTTCTCCAGAATTCATGGTACATGAGCCCAATAATAATAGGGTTAAAAAAGATATCAGGATAAACTTGTGTTTAACTTTCATGTGATTAATGTTTTTTCATAAGTATCCCAGGCCAGGGCACTGGCACCCAGAACAGCGGAATTTGTGCAATTAAGTTGTGAAGTCAGGAGTTTGACCTTACCTTTATAGATACTTAATAAGCCCTCATCAAAAGCCTTTTGGGTAGGCTCCATTAGTAATCCTTTGGCTAGGGTAAGCCCTCCAAAAAGAAAGATAGCCTCAGGGTTGGTATGCGCAACAAGGTCGGCAAGCTTTAAGCCCAGCATTTCACCCGTATGCTCAAAAGCCCTGATGGCCAAAATGTCACCTTTTTCAGCAGCTTCACTGATATCAAGGGATGTCATATCCGAATAACAGATGTTTCTCAGTTCTGAATCCTCGATAGAATCGGCCAGGATCTTAAACATTGTGCGTTTGATCCCGGTGGCAGAAACATAGGTTTCCAGGCATCCGACACGTCCGCAGCCGCATTCGCGATTTGTGCGCCCTGGCCGTACAGTAGTGTGGCCAACCTCACCGGCGAACCCATGCTCTCCATAAAGAAGTTTTCCGTCCACCACAATTCCGCTGCCCAGCCCTGTCCCCAGGGTTATCACCACAAAGTTCCTCATGCCCCTGGCTCCACCGTAAATCATCTCCCCAACTGCAGCTGCATTGGCATCATTGGTCACAAGAACAGGAATATCAGTATACTTCCTGATCATATCCGCCAGGGGTATAACACCTTTCCATTGTAAATCAGCTGCGTACTCAATGGTTCCCTTATTAATATTGCCCATTGGGGCACCGATTCCAATTCCAATTATCTCGATACGTGAAGGCAGCCTCTTACAGGCCAGTCGTATTTTTTCATTGAGAGCACCAAGGAAAACCTCCACTTCAGTGAAGCCATTCGTAAAAATCCGGTCTTCAACCAGTGTTTTTCCCTTCCTGTCAACAAAGGCAAAATTAGTATTGGTGCCGCCGATATCTATACCTAATGCAGCTTTTATCATATTATCCTGGGTTTATGGTTCCCGTTTGAAATAAGAACACCAAAGTTATTAAACAATATACTCGTTCCCAACTTTCCTTGCCCTTACCGGCTTGTCGAGATCAATTCCAAGAGCAATACCAATTTCAACCAAAAGGTTCCAGCCGGCAGCCAGCTCAACATATTCTTTGTATGCACCTCCCTTGGGGATCCTTATTGTAGGAAAAGATGTATCTCTGCTGGATATTGCAACAACCTTCATACCAACCCCTTTTGCAAGGCACTCCTGGAACTTTTCCTCTTCGCTCTCGAAGGGATCGACAATAATAACCACCTCATTTTTATCCATTACCTCCTCAATCCCATGAACCGCATAGGTACCCTCCAGAAAATCAGATTTCTTACGGGTTATTTCATTGGTTTTTAATGTCAATTCCTCGGCCACACCGGTGTTTTTTCCGGCAAAATATAGCATATCGGCATTTTTCATCAGGTCAATCAATTGCGGATCGATCTTCATAGTGAGAACATGAAATACTTCCTCAGCCAGCTGATCCAGTCCTTCCATAACCTTACAGCTCATGTTTCTGAGAAGGCTATCATAAAAAAGGCCCTGTTCAATAACCGACTTGGTAGCAGCTACTGCATCCTCTTTGCCACAATTCATCACGAGCGTATCAAGGGATATTTTTTCAAGGGTGGTATTCACATTGGCTGTGAGAGCAAAAAAACAATCATGACCCTCATTTTTCAATTGCTGAAACAAACGGACCACCTCTTTTGTTTGTCCGGAATTTGAGGCGCCAAAAACCGCAAAATCCTTTAGTAGATATTCCATTGCCTGAGTAGAGCCTTCGGTGAGGATTGGCCAGGCCGACCCGTTTTTTTTAGAAGAATATTGAGCCCTTTTGGCCGGGAAAATACGGCTGCTTCCCTCACCAGTGAAAAACAGTCCTCTTTTTTCCCTGCTTTTCAATGCCATTTCACGGCTGCAATCCGGATCAAATTTGCGGATCACTTCTGATGTTTCGAGCATCTCCCTTACCAAGGCAAACTTATTGTATTTTGAATCCTGATTATTCATTTCCTGTTTTTTTATAGTGATGGAGCTTGAGGTTATGATTAAATTCCTAAACCTAAAACCCTGAACCTATTTCAAAAATTTAACAAACTCCTTAAGATCCTCCTGCACCTGGGGATCTCTTTGAAATCCTCCGCCCAGGTGCTGCCAAAAAACTTCTGCATATTCAACACCTACCATTGAACCGTAGTCCTTGTTTCCCTGGTAAACCACTTCAAAAAAATTATCCATTTTATGCATAATCCGCATCAGATCTTTCTGTGACTGGTGATGCTGCAACATTTCTCTTTTAGTGTCCATTACACTGCTCACATCAACAAAAAATTGGGGCTGAACAATTGGTGATCCGATTGGATCGGTTAAGGTCAATGGAGCAGTATGGTATAGGAGGGGAGTAACCTCAAGCGGCATCTCTTCAACGGGGACATTGGGCAGGGAGGCAACTATGGTTGCAGCTTCAACAATACTACAGGCTACCCGGTGATCAGGGTGGTAATCCATGGGCAAATGTGTCATAACAATACCGGCATTAACTCGCCTTAGAAATGAAGTTACTTTAAGCCGCATTTCTTCATTATCGAACAGGTAGCCGTCCCTGCCTTCAAAACAATAATACTCGGCATCCAAAACAGAAGCGGCCCTGGCAGCTTCCTGTCGCCTGATATTGATAGTGGTAGCTTCGTCTGAGCCTACCCCGCCCATTCCCCCCGCTGTCATGGTAGCAATAACAATACTGTAGCCCTTATCTTTTAAAAGCTTAAGTGTGCCCGCGTTCCAGGCTTCAGAATCATCCGGATGCGCCTGGATAGAAACCACTATTTTATTAAATTCTCTGATCATCGGTTATTTAAAAAAATTAAACAAAAATCTTTTCCAATGTGGTGAATTCAGGCAACACCCCTATTAGCGGCCGGATATAATCCAAAAAGGCATCACTCACAAAATTGCCCTCAGCGTTGAAATATTCAGTAGGCATAGGCCTTGCTTTTACTGCCACATCTTTTAATATAGCTTTGCCATATTTAATCGTGTATGGGTCATTGGATGTCCTGATAATGGAAACCATCTGACCGGTATCACCTGCTTCTGCAAGCTTCACCGCTTCCAGGCCGCATTGAAATGCTTCATCCAGATCCAACTGTGTCCCCCTGACAATATCCGACATTATCAACGACTCTGTAATCTGAAATTCTCCACGGAAACCAAACTCCTCAGAAACTATACGGTGCAGATTAAGGCCCACGCTGGCTCCTCCCATGGCTCCAAATTCCACATTATTGAATTTATCAGTGGTTCTGGAGGCACTTACCGGCAAACCGTCGCTATATTTTAATCCCTCTCCGCATACGATATAAACCCAGCCAATTCGCTTGTAGACCTTTTCAACATCTGACAGAAATTTCTCCCTGTCGAAATCAAATTCAGGACAATATATCAGGTGGGGAGCATCATCAGGCTTTCTCCTGGCAAGTGCTGTGGCGGCACCCAACCAGCCTGCATCTCGTCCAATAGTTTGATACACCACAAACTGATCCACCTTTTTCATGTCGCGGGCCAGAACACCCGATTGCAAAACATTAAGAATATTGCTCCGGGCGGCTGAGGCAAAACCAGGGGTATGATCCGTACCAAATAAATCATTATCAACTGTTTTAGGTATACCAATTCCTGTCAGTTCATACCCCTTGGACCGACAATAGGCTTCAACCCTGTTGATGGTGTCCATTGTGTCGTTACCTCCAATAAGGAAGAAAAAGCGGATGTTAAATTTTTTAAGGATGCTCATTATTTTGGGGAAATCATCCTCGGTTACCTTGTGGCGGGTGGAACCCAATGCGGATCCGGGTGTATTTCGCAATCCTGCCAAAACAGACTCAGGTTGCTTACCCAGATCGAGGATTTTTTCCTGCATGAATCCTTCAATTCCATAGTTCATGCCGTAAATTTCCCCAATCATCGAAGAGGCTTTTGCTCCAAGGATAATACCGGCCAGACTGGAGTTGATTACTGAAGTAGGTCCGCCTGACTGGCCAATAATCGCATTTCCTTTTTTCATACCCATAAATATAGCTATTCTGTTTTGCACTGTGGGCTTGTTCAGCACCTACACTTTTCTAATTCTCGTCGACAAATACAGGATGTAAAGAACCGCTGCCAAAGGCACCAGTAAACCCATTGTAATCCCTCCCATGTCGGCCAGTTTACCCATAATCAGTGGCAAAATTGCTCCTCCAACAATGGCTGATATCATCAGTCCGGATAACTCATTCGTACGCTCAGGCATTTTATCGACGGCGATAGAAAAAATCAATGGGAAAATATTGGCGAACCCGAGTCCAATAAAGAAAATGGAAACAACTGCCAAAGCTTTGATGCCCAACAATAAGGTAACACAACCAACGATTGAAAGCACTACGGTTATGACAAGAAAATTCCTGGCAGATATCCAGTTAAGGATCAGGGCACCCAAAAATCTTCCTATAACCAGAGCGAGGAAGAACAGCCCTGTACCCGCCACCCCCAGGCTTTGAATATCTATCCCATATTTATCATCCAGAAGGAGAGGTATCCCTGAGCTCATGCACTGTTCTGCACCAACATAGAGAAATATCCCCAGTACCATCAAAAGGACAAAATTATTACCAAGAAGCTTAAAGCTGGAAGCAAAAGTTGCGGGCTTATTTCCGGCTTCCTTTTTTTCATCAATTTTCACAAAACTGATCCAGACCAGAGTAATTAGAAGCGCTATCGAATAGACAGGGAAAACAAGGCTCCAGTCGGCTCCGAACCACCTTAAAGCAATAACAGGAATGATGGGTCCTGACAGGCTTCCTATGGCTTTTACAAATTGCCCCAGGGTTAGGTTCCTGGCATATTTCCCATAGGGTGAAACATCTCTCATGATCGGGTTCCCCGATACCTGAAGAATTGCTGCTCCACCACCAAGAAACATGATCGTAAGCAGGAATAAAGCATAAGAATCTAGCCCTTTGAAAATAGGAATCACCAAACCAATTAAGGCTATAATGAGGCCCAACCTCAGGACATGCTTTCTGTTTGTGCGGTCCTGATAAATTCCCATGGGGATAGAAAGCAACAGGAACATAGTAAAACCAATGAACTGGATCAAGGTAGCCATGAAATTACTAAGGTCAAATGTCTCTTTTGCCAAGCCAACAAAGGGCCCCACAGCATCCCCGAAACCCATACAAAGGAAAGCAAGAAATATCGGAGTGGATTTGTAAAAACTTTTTGAACTCATATGATTGATTTGTTTTGTTTTATAATAATTCTTCAGGTTAAGATAGAAGTTATATTATTCCGTTCTGGTTTCAGGAACTTTATCACTATTGACTATCAGCTTGATCATAGATTTGAGGTCTATTAAATTTAAAGCCATAGCCAGAATGATTGAAGCAGATAGCATTCCAAGAAAGCGTATCCACCAGATGGCATTTATTTGTAAGGATCCCCAACCAAGACCTAAAACACCGCCAATAAAAACCAGGATTTTAAATATCAGCCTGAGGTCGATTCCGAAATTAAATTTCCTTGCTGATATCACAAATTGGCTTAGTCCAACAAAACCCTGGGTAAAGACAGCGCTCATGGCAGCTCCGAAGGCCATATATTTTGGAATGAGGATGATATTCAAAGTAATATTGATCACAACGGCAATAGCAGAAGTAATGTTCAAGATCTTAAGGTTTCCATTCGCAGTTAACAGAGTACCGAAAATAATTGTTCCGGCCATCCCCAGAAAAGCATACATAAGCAAGCAAAATATAGGAGCCGAAGCATTAACGTAATCATAACCCATTAATATCATTATCTCCTCCTGATAAAACATGGAACCCACCGCCAGAGCAATAGAGGGAATAAACAGGAGTAAGGAGGACAAACGAGTTAATTCATGAATGCTGTATTTCTCAGAAATCATTTTAGAAAACATCGGCAATAGCAATACTGCAAATAACATAGCAAACTGATAGGCTGCATCAAACAAACGAAAACCGTGATAATAAATATAAACCTGGGCTGTCCCCTCCGGCCTCAGCAGGTATTCAATCATAACCTGGTCAATCCTGGTATAGACCGACATTAATAAAACCAGTAAGGCGAAAGGAAACGACTTTCGTAAAACAATCATAAAAAACAAACGGTCAAAACGGAATTTTGGAAACCTGGATTTCCGTAACACAATAACAAAACAGATCAGCATAGTAATGAGGTAGGCCGCTGTTTGCGCATAGACAAACCACTCGATTCGAAAAGCCTGTTCTGTGATACCTCCCCAAATTAATACCGCACAAAATATTATCATCAGGGCTCTGTCAAGAACCGAAATAAGAGAATTCACAGTATACATCTGCATACCCGCAATATTCGACCTGAGGTAAAGAGTAAATGAGGTTAGAAATTGGTTTAAAGCTAAAAAAGCTAAGATGTATATTTCCTTGCTACCGTAATCAAGAATCACGGCAACACTAAAAGCCACGACTGCATAAAATCCTGCTAGTATGAATTTTAAGACAACTATGTTAGCAAAATATTTCCGGAGTAATTGGTGGTTCTGAGAAATGTTGCGGTTATTGTAATTAGTAATCCCCAGATCAAGTAAAATATTTATCAGAAAAGACACACCCAAAAGAGCCCCATACATACCAAAAGCTTCCTCGCCTGTAATAATCTGAACATTACGGTCGATGCCAAAGATCCATAGAGGTTTGATCAGTAGATTCAGGAGGATGATCAGAACCAGATTAGTAACAAACTTTCGCTTCAAGCTTTTGTAGTTTAGTTCTTCAAAGCTGCCGATAATCCGACATTAATGTCTCCAAAAGTAACAAATTTAGGTATTCATTGCTTAATTTTGTGGCTTCTTGAAGAGGGAAGGGATAAGCATGAATATCGCAGTCAATTGCAGACTTTTACAGAAAGATAGGCTGGAAGGCATCGGTTGGTTCATGTATGAAACTTTACTAAGGATTACCAGAGACCATCCTGAACATAAATTTTTCTTCCTTTTCGACCGGGAATATGATAGTGAGTTCATTTTTTCTGACAATATAACACCTGTTATAGTTGGGCCACCCACCAGGCATCCCCTTTTATGGTATGTTTGGATGGAATGGAAGATCCCGGCAGTTTTAAAGAAAATAAAAGCTGATTTATTTTTTTCTCCTGATGGATATCTTCCCCTTAAATCCAAGGTACCATCCGTCCCCGTTATCCATGATATTAATTTTGCCCACCGACCTCAGGATCTCCCCTTCTGGCCCCGTCTTTATTATAATTTTTTCTTCCCGCGATTCGCCCGGAAGGCCATGCGTATTTGTACTGTTTCAGAGTATTCCAAAATTGATATTCACAAAACATATAAGGTTGATTTACCTTTGATTCATGTTGTGTATAATGGAGCCAATACCCTGTTTTCTCCGATCGGAGAAACTGAAAAACAAAGCATTAGGGACCAGTATACACAGGGACAAGCATATTTCATTTTTATTGGATCTCTCCATCCAAGAAAAAACCTGAACAACCTTATCAGGGCGTATGATAAGTTTATTACAAAAACCGGATCAAACATTAAGATGCTCATTGTCGGTTCAGCCATGTGGAAAAGGGAAAAAGCCAGCAAAAATTTGATTGGCCAGCACAACGAATCACGCATTATTTTCACTGGGCGGCTTGAGTCGGAAGAATTAGGCAAGGTATTATCCGCTGCACTCGCTTTAACATTTGTTCCCTGGTTTGAAGGGTTTGGTATCCCGGTCCTGGAGGCTCTTTACGCGCATGTGCCCGTACTCACTTCAACTGAAACCTCCCTGCCTGAGGTTGGCGGAGAAGCAGCTCTGTATGCCCACCCTGGAAATATTGAAGAAATTGCCGCCAAGATGGAGCTTATTGCAAATGATCCTGTCCTCCGCAATAATCTGATCAATCTTGGGAAGGAGCAAAAAATTAAGTTTTCCTGGGATAAAACAGCCGAAAAGGTTTGGAATTGTTTGGAAACAGTGATCCATGGTATCGAAAATAATGATGGCAGCTAATTTATTTCCTTTTCTCAAAGCAGGAAGATTGGAAGCTGGTTGTGATGAAGCCGGCAGGGGTTGTTTAGCCGGGCCGGTATTTGCGGCAGCGGTAATCCTGCCTGAAAATTTCTATCATCCTTTGCTGAATGACTCAAAAAAACTAAACGAAAAAACAAGAATCGTTCTACGACAAGTAATTCAAGAAAAATCAATTGCCTGGAGTGTGGCAAAAGTCAGTCAGGAAAAAATAGATGAGATAAATATCCTGAATGCTTCTTTTCTGGCTATGCATCTGGCAATTAAAAAGCTAGCCTTTATCCCCGATTTTCTTTTAATTGACGGGCATAGGTTTCATCCCTATCCGGAAATTCCGCATTCCTGTGAAATCAAGGGTGATGGCAGGTTTGCTTCTATAGCTGCTGCATCTGTATTGGCCAAGACTTACAGGGATGATTACATGAAACAATTACACCTGGAGTATCCCGCTTATGGATGGGACCGAAACAAGGGTTATCCTACATTAGAACATCGGAAGTCTATTAATAATAAGGGCATTAGCCCCCATCACCGGTTAAGTTTCAAATTACTGGATGATCAATTACTAATCAGGTTTTAAATCATTGTTTTTTAATAAGCAGGTGTGTTATATTTGTCCTTCACAGACATTTTAAATCCTTTCAATTTATTATTGCAATTTTCGCAAAACAATTTATATGAAATTGCCCGAATCATTGAACAACCGCATATCCTTTATTGGTGGTATTATTGCAGGTATCAGCGTTATGTTGATGTCATTCTTATTCGTCTTATCCCTGCTTTATCAGCAGAGTAGTAATTACCTTGGCCTGTTTACCTACATAGTCCTGCCAGTTTTCCTGATCCTTGGCCTTGTGATGGTCCCCATCGGAATGATTGTCAGGAGAAAGAGATTAAAGAATCCTAATCTGGTAAAACATTCAAAAATCTGGATAATAGATTTCACCGATAAAGGCCATAGAAATGCTGCCATAATTTTTGGTTTTGGAACTATTATGTTTTTGTTCCTCAGTGGAATTGGAAGCCTGGAAGCTTTTCATTATACCGAATCTGTGGAGTTTTGCGGAAAGATGTGCCATAAGGTAATGCAGCCTGAGTATGTAGCATATCAGAACTCCCCGCACGCCAATGTATCTTGCGTGGAATGTCACGTTGGATCAGGAGCAGGTTGGTATGTAAAATCAAAACTCTCTGGCTTACGTCAGGTATTTGCAGTAATAAAAAACGACTACCCTCATCCTATTCCCACTCCAATCAGAGACTTGAGGCCGGCCAGGGAAACTTGCGAGCAATGCCATTGGCCAGAAAAATTCTACTCACATGCTTTGGTTAGGGAAAAACATTTTCTCACTGATGAAGAGAATACCGAATGGAATATTGATTTGAGGATGAAAGTCGGAGCTTCTCACAGTGCCCTCGGGATGAGTGAAGGGATTCATTGGCATATTAATAAAAATATTACTATTCAATACTGGGATCAAAATGGAGATAGAGAATCAC
>CAYXJR010000007.1:0-100353 GCA_964465145.1 uncultured Porphyromonadaceae bacterium
AACTGTTAATAACGATAGAATTATTTGGTTTTCAGAAACCAGCTAAACAGTTACTATTATTGTTTTATTGATTACTTCATCCCCGTAGGAAAGGTTCAGATAATACACCCCTCCCGGCAAATCAGAAATATTAATAGAATTAATGACCTGTTGCTCTGATTTAAGCAGTTGCCCATGGATAGAGTAAACTTTCACCTCTGCTGGGTGAGTTAGGCCGGTTATGTTAATTATACCTGTGGTGGGGTTGGGGAAGAGTTCAATTTTATCAATTTTGAAGATTTCCAAACCAGTAGATATATCATGATTGAAATAATGTTTTCTTCCCCTAATTACCCAATTTAATGTTTCCGGCTCCCCTTCATACAATATAGTCTCAGTGATAATTCCTTTTTCATCGAAAATATTTTGTTGGTTCTCAAACAAATTCCAATGGCTATCACTCCAAAAATAAATACCATGATAAGTCTGGATCTCGGCAGTATTATATTGATATTCCCATTTCCAAGATGGAGTTGAGTCATTTCCCTCATCATAATAATATTGTATAATTGAATCCAACAACTGAACAGTCTCCTGACCCTTGCCTGGAATATAAAACAGCATAAATACTAATGGTACAAGAATGGCCTTTTTCATGATATCAGTTCAGTTACTTCGGGGGGACTATCAAAGTTAATCAACTATCTTTGGATACAAAACTGAATTATTGAATCATGACCCGGCTCCTGACAAGCATCTTCCTCAGCATTTTATTTACCCTGCCAAACATAGCAGCAGATTCCTGGAAATTAAATTCACGATACTCTTTTTACACAAGCGAGAAAGAGGGAGAGATGATCTTACATATTCCAGATGATTATAAAAACTCGTCGTTGAATATTCAGTTGGAAATCGAGGGCCGACAGATTCTTTCATTGGACAAGGAAACCTCCTCCTCAATATTTTCTCTCCCAATAAAGATTCAAGATCTTCTTCCGGGAACCTACGAGGTGAAGGCCCGGCTTGCGGGTGAAGGAATTTCTGAGGATATTACAGGGGAGCTGATGAAACTGGTCCCTAAAGCAAATGCTGTAAAAATTGATCGGTTAACCGGAGGTCTTCTCGTTAATGACCTACCCTATTTCCCTTTCGGATTTTATTGCTATTCCCCGGTTCAGACAACACTGCCGGAGGAAGAGGTAGTGAAGGGTTTTAATATGATGTCTCCCTATCAACGTATTGAATCCAAAACCCGGGAAGATCGTAAAGCCTATCTCGACCGTTGTGCAGAGCTTGGCATGAAAGTACACTACAACCTGCTTTCTGTCGCTGGAGGAGGAGGAGTGGGTTCCGGCAGGTCAAGGGGGCAAAGTATGTCGGAAAAAGCAAGATTACTGAAGGAAGAAATTGAGGCTTTTAAAGACCATCCTGCTATTTTAGCCTGGTATATTTCTGATGAACCAACTGGTCATGGTGCCGATCCCGATTCTCTGAAACAGGTTTACCAGTTTATAAAAAGTCTTGATCCATATCACCCCATTACCATCGTTTTTATGGCCCCTATGCAGGCCCGCAGGTATGCAGATGCAATGGATATCGTAATGGCTGATCCCTACCCCATACCTAATAACACACCAGAAGGGGTTGGATACATTACCAGAAACCTGATGAATGAGTTTCATGGTGAGAAGCCTGTGTGGATCGTCCCCCAAGCCTTTGGAGGCAGTGAATGGTGGGGCAGAGAACCATCCATACAGGAACTGAGAGTCATGACCTATCTATCTATTGCTAATGGGGCAACCGGGATTCAATACTTCGTCAGGCACGGCCTTAATGGATTCCCTAAATCCACTGCTGCCTGGGGTATGGCCGGTCAGATTGCCCTTGAAACACAGGATATAGCCCCTTTCCTGTTGGAAGGGAAAGTGCTTACTGATTTAGCTATGACAGAGCAGGAAAACATTCATCTTAGAAGCTGGGAAAAAGATGGACAGATACTCATCATGGCCGTAAATGAATCTGAAAATCCGGGACTTCTGAAACTACAGTTTAAGGATATGCCCGACAGGGATGCTCAGGTGCTTTTTGAAAATAGGCCAATGGAGATTATTAATGGACAAATTAATGATTATATAGATGGATTTGGACGAAGAGTTTATCTTTTGGGTGAACCATTACCAGGTGCAGTCAATATCAACAAAAGAAATATGATCCTGGATCCTGGATTCGAAGATCTGGCCAGTCCGGGAGTACCCGCCAGCTGCTACGCAAGGGTTGGAATAGACAGAGGAGCAACTTATTTCACCGACTCCAGGGTTTCGGTTGAAGGAAGACATTCCGTCAGGTTCAATTCTCCAACAGCCAATAACGGTAGCTCTTTAGGATTTTTCCCGGTTATGGTGAATTCTGGAAGTGGATATACACTCTCCGTGTGGGCAAGGTATGATTCGACCAGTTTCCGGCCTGAAACACAAAATTTCTGGCAGAGATTATTCCACAAAGATCCGGATCCTAACCGGTATTTTAATATCAGCCTGGGAGCAATTAAATCTGAAACCTTTGCCCTGTCACACGAGTGGAGAAAATACTCCCTAACAGTTTATATACCGGAAAAATCAGAGGAAAGTTCCAGGATTAATCCCTCACTTGAACTGATTTCCCAGGGAACAGCCTGGTTCGATGCATTAGAAATGTATCCCGATCCAGTTATTGAATATGGGATAAACGCTGATTCACATAGTTTTGAAGTACGGGTGACTACAGAGGAGAAGGAGGCAGAGATCAAATATACTTTGGATGGAAGCATTCCCGGAACAGGAGCCTCAAGCTTCACTTCACCAATCCAGCTTACGAAAAGTGCAACATTCACAACCGGAGTTTTTATTGATGACAAACTGTTTAATTACTCTTCAAAATCATTCTTTGTCCATTTAGCAACTGGAAAAACAGTCGATTATTTTCGCAAATATGCAAAGCAATATGCCGGGGGTGGTGAATTTGGACTTGTGGATGGAATCCGCGGATCAAGAAATTACCAGGATGGACTCTGGCAGGGATTTATGGGTAATGACCTGGTAGCTACTATTGATCTCGAGAATAGCACCGGGGTTACTTCTGTAAAAGTTTGCTGTTTACAGGATACCCGATCATGGATTTTTATGCCAAAAGGTATTACAGTGATGGGATCAAATGACGGGAAGGATTTTATCAGCCTTGGGGAGATTCTGAATGATGTTAGCCAAAAAGCCGAAGGATCAATACGAAAAGATTACCAGGTTTCGTTTAAAACTCAGAAATTCAGGTATATCCGGGTTACAGTGGATAATATTGGTATTTGCCCTGAATGGCATAACGGGAAGGGCCAGGCAGCCTACCTGTTTGTGGATGAAATAATTGTTGAATAAGGACATATATCCTGCATTATAAAACATCAATAACCCTTTCCCTGGGGAGTGTAATTAATAATGAAATCCGAAAAATGAGAACATTGAAATTATTAGGTTTCCTGGCATTTACAGTCCTGATTTCCTGCAACACTAAGGAAAAACCCAACATCATCTATATCATGGCTGATGATCTTGGCTATGGCGACATCGGTGTTCAGGGACAAGAAATTATTAAAACGCCAAACATTGACAGGATGGCCTCAGAAGGTATGCGGTTTACCCAGCATTATTCAGGAAGCACTGTTTGTGCTCCATCAAGATGCTGTCTCATGACAGGCTTACATACCGGACATGCAGTGGTAAGAGGCAACCGTGAGTTAAAGCCGGAAGGCCAGGTTCCTATGCCGGAAGGCACCGTAACTGTAACAGGGCTATTACAGGATGCCGGGTATGCCACTGGTATTTTTGGTAAATGGGGCCTGGGCGGCCCGGGTTCAGTAAGCGACCCTAACAATTCAGGATTTGACGAGTTCTACGGATACAACTGCCAGCGCCATGCACATAGGTATTATACACCCTATCTCTGGCATAATCAGGAAAAGGATTCTTTCCCTGAAAACCTTAACAATCAGTACATGACCTATAGCCAGGATCTGATAATGGAAAATGCACTTAAATTTATTCGGGATCATAAAGATGAACCATTTTTTCTCTACGCCCCCTTTACAATTCCTCATGCTGAATTACAGGTGCCGGATGAAGACAGGGCCCCCTATATGGGGATATGGGATGAAACACCATTTAAGGGGGGAGGTAATTACAGGTTCCAGGAATATCCCAGAGCCACCTTTACGGGTATGGTATCCCGACTGGATAAAGATGTGGGAAGAATTCTTGACCTGGTAACAGAGCTAGGCCTGGAAGAGCACACTATGGTATTTTTCACCAGTGATAACGGACCTCATCAGGAAGGAGGGGCGGATCCAAAATTCTTCAACAGTAATGGGATTTACAGGGGAATTAAAAGGGATCTTTATGAAGGAGGAATTCGTATACCTTTCATTGCCTGGAATCCGGGCGTTATCAAACCCGGAATCAGCGGACATATTGCCGCTTTTTGGGACTTTATGCCTACTGCACTAGAACTTGCAGATGTTGAGGCACCAGATGAAATTGATGGGATTTCTTATCTTCCAACCCTTCTCAATAAAAAACAAGACCAGCATAATTACCTATACTGGGAATTTCATGAACAGGGAGGAAAACAGGCTGTAAGAAAGGGCGACTGGAAGGCAGTGAAACTTGGGGTTTCAAGGGAAGATGATTCAGGCATAGAATTATATAACCTGTCCATCGATCCCGGCGAACAAAACAATTTGGCTGACAAATATCCTGAAATTGTTAAGGAGATGATTGATATATTTGCCAGCGCCAGAACCGCCGACCCTGACTGGCCACTACTGGCAAGCGAAAAGAAGTGACGGGTGACGGGTGATGGGTGACGAGTGACGGGTGACAACAAAATAATCTTTCCCAACCGACACATCAGGGGGGATACAAGGGGGTACGAAACCATGGCCAACTTAAAAAACATCTGCAAGCAATTTAATTTCGAAGGAACTTTCTCAAAAGCCTACCCGTACGGCTCGGGCCACATTAACGATACTTTCAAAGTGGAAACACTGGAGGAGAATCAACACAATTATATCCTGCAACGTGTTAATCATTTGGTGTTTAAGGATGTGCCCGGGCTAATGGAAAATGTAGTAAGGGTGACAAACCACATCAGAAAAAAGCTGGAAAAAATTGAGGGGGCAAACCCAGACCGGGAAGTACTCACTGTAATTCATACCAATGAGGGTAATCCCTATTATAAAGATCCGGAGGGAGGTTTCTGGAGGATGTACATATTTATCCAGGATAACAAAAGTTATGACCTGGTTGATTCTCCTGAAAAAGCATACGAAGGGGGTAGAATGTTCGGCAGGTTCCAGGCTATGCTGGCTGATCTTCCCGGTAAACCGCTGAATGAAACAATACCAAATTTCCACAATATTGCAATGCGCCTGGATACTTTTGAAGATATCCTGATTAAGGATCCGGCAGGAAGGGCCAGTCAGATTACCGAGGAGATCGAATTTGTAAGGGAGCGGGCAGAGGAAATGAAAACCATTCTTAAGCTTGGTCGGGAAGGACTTATACCACAGCGAATCACACACAACGATACCAAGTTCAATAATGTACTGCTTGATCAAAATGACAAAGGTTTGTGCGTAATAGATCTGGATACTGTTATGCCAGGGTACGTTCATTACGATTTCGGAGACAGTATCCGCACAAGCACGAATACAGCAGCAGAGGATGAGAAAGATCTTTCGAAAGTGGAAATGGATATCCGGTTGTTTGAAGCATACACAAAAGGTTTTTTAGAGCAAACGCGTGGTACATTAAACCAGGTTGAAATAGATCACCTGCCCTTTGCAGGAAAATTATTCCCCTTCATAATCGGGCTGAGGTTCCTCACCGATCATGTTGATGGAGACAACTACTTCAAAATTCATCACGAAGGACATAATCTGCAGAGAGCTCGCGCTCAATTTAAGCTACTTATGTCAATGGAAAGACAATTTGGGGAGATGAAGGCAATTGTCGGGAGATTGAAATGAAGAATGACGAAAAGGTGACGAGTGACAGGTGACAAAAAATTAGTTATTTGAGATTTTTTGGCTGAGTTTCCTAATAATAGCTTGTATCATCCTTCTTAAACTATCCAATTCTAACATGATATTATTCGTATCTATTTTGCAGTAAGATAAACGTTTAGAAATTGTCATCTGCGTCTCCAGCTCAACCAAGGATGATAAGGAAGTATATAGAAAATGTATCAGCTCTTTTGTGCCTCTTCTGGATGAACCTTCTGCAATATTAGATGAAACAGAAACAGCAGCTCTTCTCATTTGGCTTGTCATACCATATCGCTCACTTATTGGAAAATCTTCTGTCATGAGATAGATCTTTTCACAAAATTCAAGTGACTTTTTATAAACTTCGAGGTTTTTATGCAGCATATTAGTTATTTTAGTTTTTTATATATAGATGATGCCAACCTTAAAAAATGGAAAATGAAACCTAACTATTTAAATAACTCATTTAGAAATATTCTTTGCCGTCACTCGTCACTCGTCACCCGTCACTACTCTTTTGTCACCCGTCACCCGTCACCCGTCACCCGTCACCTGTCATTGGCCATAATGATGCTTTTCCTCTCCTGTAGTATTTCCGAAAAACCTTCTGAACTTCGTGGCGGCGGTGGAGAAGCCAATCCTGAACTCCGAACAAACGCTAAGGCATTGGAAAACTTTCAGGATATGCGTTTCGGAATGTTTGTGCACTGGGGGCCCATATCCCTTAAGGGCACTGAGATCGGTTGGTCACGAGGCAGGGAGATTCCTATTTCAACATATGACAGCCTGTACCTGCAGTTCAACCCGGTGAATTTCAATGCGGATGAGTGGATCAGCATTGCAAAGGATGCCGGGATGAAGTATTTCGTTATTACATCTAAGCATCATGACGGCTTTTCGCTCTGGCCCAGTAAATACACAGATTATGATATAGAAAATACTCCTATCAAAAGGGATTTGCTGAAAGAGATGCAACTAGCCTGTGAAAAGCAGGGTGTGCTTTTCGGAACATATCATTCCATACTGGATTGGAAACATCCTGATTACACTACCCGTTACAACGACCCCCGTCCGGTTGAAGAATCGGATATGTCGATTTATAAAGATTTTCTGTTTAACCAGGTTGGCGAATTGATCAAGGATTATAATACAAATATTCTTTGGTTTGATGGCCAGTGGGAGGCCTCCTGGACCCATGAAATGGGTATGGAATTGTATAAATATTGCCGCGATTTGAAGGATAACCTGCTTATAAACAACAGGGTTGATAAAGGATTCAAGGGAATGGCCGGTATGACCGACAGCATAGCTAAATATGCCGGCGATTTCGGAACACCCGAACAGAGGATCGGCGAGTTTAATAATGAATTCCCCTGGGAATCATGCATAACCATCTGTCAACAATGGGCTTGGAAACCAAACGACAAGCTCAAAAGTACATCAGAGTGTATTAACACACTTATTAAAACAGTTGGAGGTGATGGCAACCTCCTCCTCAATGTCGGTCCCATGCCTGATGGCAGAATAGAACCCCGTCAGGTAGAAGTGCTAAAAGAGATTGGTAATTGGCTGGATGTGAACGGAGAAGCAATTTATGGCACAAGAGGGGGTCCGTGGCTTCCAACCGAAGCATGGGCTTCAACGCATAAGGGAAAGAAAATCTATTTACATGTAATGAATCCTGAAATCAGAATATTGCAGCTCCCCCCGCTTGAGGGCCTGAAAATCAGAAAAGCAAAAATCATTGGTGGCGGTGAAGTTGAGGTAAAGATTGACGGGGGTATCCTATTGACCATGCCGGATATTCTGCCATCTGATTATGCTAATGTTATTGAACTCACCACTAATGGAGTCTATTCCCTCATGGATAATTTCATTGTTAAATGACGAAAAAGCTTCGCCCTTTTGTCATAATCATTGTTGTTGTCATCCTGGTTATGGCATTAAGGTTTGCCTATTATACCGTTATCAAAAATATCAAACAGGATACAATTAGTCTTAATATTGATAAACCTTCAATTTCCGGTATTTATCCGCACCTGGCCGTATTCAATGAAAATCATCTCAGTGAGAAACCCGGTGGAGGCTGCCATGGGGTACAGGTGTACCTTGGAAAAACACCAAAATCAAAGCTGGTGAACTTTCTGATCCTTATTTGATGTTGGGTTTTGATGAGAAAGAATTGTTTTTGAGCCATGACTCACCGGAAACAGTGATTTTTGAACTTTTGGCCGACTTTACAGGAGAGGGTATATTCAGCGTATTCGATGTAATTCAGGTGAATTCTTCTACCGTTTATCAGGGTGGAAAGTCGTATAAATTCCAGGAAGGATTTTCTGCTAATTGGGTGAGTATCAGGGCAGATAAAGATTGTCTGGCTACAGCGGAGTTTACCTATAAATAAATCTGTCAGGTTTAAAAACACTTCTATATATTTAGTTTTTTATATATCTTAGACTAATTATTTGTTAACCTGGCAAGTATATTATGTCTGAAAAACTTCCTCCCTCAACAAATGAAATGGGTGATCTTCAGTCTCGTCTGGAAGCAATAGACTACAGATTATCAAAAATCGAAGAATTCCTGAATTATAAGCTAAGAGCCAATTTGGGATCCGGTAGTCCTGACTTGACCGAAACAGTTGAACTAAAAGCAAGGGTCAGCGGCGAGACGACAGAATCACAAATCGGTGAAAGTGTTTTTGCCTGGATAAGCGGAATAGTGGTTCTGTTCCTTGTAATTTTTATTATGCTGTTTTTTCAGAACAAGGAGAAACCCGGCCTGGCTATTATACTCGGCTATGGGGCAACTGCAGGAGTACTGGTTTTCAGTCAGATGCTTAGAAAATCCTTTCCCAAGCAGGTTTACCTTCTTAGAATAACCAGCCATATTTTGCTCTTTTATGTTACCCTATGGCTGCATTTTTTCAGTGTAAATCCTTTCATTGGAAGCAACATCACCGGTCTGGCAGTCCTTGCGCTTCCGGTTGGATATCTGATGTATTTCGCTTTCAGGAAAAACTCTGAAACACTTGTAATTCTGGGAATCCTAATGGTATTAACCACTGCTATCCTATCAGACAGCACATTTGTAATGCTAAGCCTTTTGAGCCTGATTGCGGTATTCAGCATTTATGCCAATTATATTAAGGGTTGGAGCAGGCTGTTGCATTTCACAGTGTTTTTTGTTTACCTCACACATCTTTTCTGGTTAATTGGAAATCCCATTGCAGGAAATCCATTGCAGGCAGTAGATCTGCCGCAGGGCAGTTTATTATACTTGTTTTCATATGGTTTTATTTTTTCAATGATAGCCCTGCAGAAACCTAAAACAGGTTTTAACCAGAATGTTGTAACATCAATAACTATCTGGAACGGCCTTCTTTTTGCCGGTATTTTGCTGTTTGAGGTATCCACATTTTACAAGGATACCTATTCGGTAATTTTTGCTGCCATAACCCTGTTTTCTCTTGCCTATTCTGCACTGCTGAAAATCCGGAATTCTCACTTTTTTATCACCGCTTTCTATGCCGTAGTTAGTTTCGTAGCCATGAGTGTGATGATTTATGGCCTCACAGGATTTCCGGATGCCTATTTGTGGCTGGTTATGCAGAGCTTACTTGTTGTTTCAATAGCCTTATGGTTCAGGACCCCTTTGATTATAATAGCAAACACCCTGATGTTTGTCGGGATATTGGCCTTCTATCTTGTTCAGGGTGACCCGATAAACTCAACCAATATTGCTTTTGCTATAGTAGCAGTATTAACAGCCAGATTTCTTAACTGGAAAAAGGAAAGGCTTAAGCTTAAAACTCAAGCTATAAGGAATACCTATCTGATAACAGTATTCTTCACAACCTTATTTGCCCTCTACCACCTGGTACCGGCAAAATTTATTACCATTTCCTGGGTGGGTGCAGCAGGATTGTTTTTTGGTCTGAGTTACATCCTTAAGGCAAAAAAATACAGATGGCTGGCTTTCGGTACCTTAATAGTTTCAGTAATCTATCTTTTCTTTTTCCAGTTGAAGAGTATGGAGTTAGGGTTCCGGATTGTTGCCTTTCTGATCATAGCGGTAATCACATTGATCACCTCATTTTATTATTCACGGCGCTCTCGTAATTGACCACATAGTGCCACCAGTTATTTAATTTGCCGTCATCAGGATTTATTCCTTCAAAATGCGGAATATGGCTGAACCACCAGCGCATATATCCCTCATGGGTGCAGTCCCATTCCTGGCAATCCACAATTCTTCCCTCCCCTGATTGGATATGAGGGTAATTGGCCCAGTTATCAGCAAAAGTATTAACCTCTTTTTTGTTTACCCAGTCGTAATCATGAACACCGTTTGGAGGAAAATGAATATTGCCTACATGAGCCTTTCCTGGATGTGTTGTATCGTATTGAGTATATATCTCCCAGTTATTCGGATCCTCCGCATCTTTCTCCCAACGGCCGTAAACATGCCACATTACAGACTCAAAACGGTGTCCAAAACTCTCCAATGCTAATGACATCTTCCTCTCATAATTCAACCCCATTACCACGAGAAGCTTCTCATTATTTGTTCCAGTAGTAGGATCTGAATTCAGCCAGAAACCGGTGTCCCCCACATAATTTGATTCCCACATCCCTCCGTAGGGGAAGGACCACACCCATACCTCATTGATTTCATCCTTATCGCGTTGCAGATCAAAATCATAATGCTCCACAAATCGCTTATAATCAAAATGTGTCCCGGTCTTCTTCAGGGTTTCCCATTTCGGCTCCTGAAGTAGTTTCACCATCTCCCCCATCCCTACAGCTTCATTGTTATTATTGCGGTTCGAGAACAAAAGAGTATCATCATAGATCTTCACGATTTCAAAATCAACTACACCATGACTGATCTCTTCCAGTGCAGCCTCATACTCTTTGGTCAATTCAAAAGGATCATTCCAGGTAAAAGTATATCCCGGAGTTTTTATAACCTCATGCAGTCTTTTCCCATCCGTTCCAGGTATGATAGGATCCTGGATTACCACGGCCACTTTTACTTTGAGAGTTTCGGCCAGCTGGGGAGTTTGGTTGCAGCTAAACATAATTGAGCCTACATAAATGAAAAGAAAGATTTTAAAAAATAGATTTGATGTTTTCATGTTTGTTCCTTTTTACATATCGTCTATGGATAGTCCTTTATACTCAATTGTATAATCACTGAATTTCATGCTCAGGGATTTAGATTTTTCTTTAAGCTTAGTAATACTGATATTTTTACTTTGCCACTTAACCTCGGCGAATACAATTACTTTTGGCTCTTCATAATAAGATTTGTATTTCCAGAATCTTAGCATGAAGTCGATATTTTTATGCAGGCAGGTGTCGGGGGGATGACCCGGGAAATGGAGTATTATCCCTTTTTGCTTATTCCACAAGTAATTGAAGAGGTCTTTGCTGAAGTCGGGTTGAAACAAGAGATTGAAAAACGCCTTCAAGTCGCTTGGTTCGGTTTGGTAGAGATTGTCAGAGTCGGGAATCCAGTCAGGCATATAGAATTTTGTTCTATCGGGTATCATTGGGCTAGGTCATCAAATGATTCTAGTAAACTATGGAGGGCTTCATCAAGCGAGGGAAGCACATGGCTATATTCGACTTCAACATCGGTATACTTTTCGAAAAAGTCTATAAAATAGTGTAAGTCAGCATGGCAAAAGAATATCATTTTAGGCTTTTCTTTGAGTTCAATGCACTTGCTGATTAGTGCAGCAGGCAATTTTCCAAGCATGCCTGCGTAATCAGGAACAGGATTCATTATTTTTGCCTCTTCAACCATCCCTGATTTTGCATCAACGACTAAAAATACGAAAGGGAAAAATGGTTCAGAACCATTTTCTTTGACCGGTTTCTGTAGCATGCACAAATCAATCTCAACACTATCTTTTCCGAATGGCAGCTTATTAAAAATATCCAGATCTTTGCGATTATAATTTACTGTGACATCAGGAGTATAAAAAACAGGCTCACGGATTTCATCTCTCCACCTTATTTCTGTTCCTTTTTGATCTGGAATTCTAAATAACAATTCTTCAGTATTATCCTCAAAAATGATAGGAGGGGCTTGCTTTTTCTTTGCTCTTTTGCTGAGTTCAATGGTTTGTGAAAGAATATGCACCAGATCTTCCAGTTCATTTTTATCAGGAGTGACCGGGAGTTTACCGGGGGTAAAACTTATCAAATCAGGCCAATCAAATTGATCGGGCTTATTAAGTAAAGAAACATTAATATGGGCAATGGCCATGATGGTTTGGAATGGTAGTTCTCTATCGCTATCCACGAACTCCCAAAATCTGAACAGGGCTTGCTCACCAATATAGGCCGAAATACCCATGAACACTTCCTCTGATCCCATGATGCTGATATAGTAGTTAACCTTGGAAGTAGGTGATTGAACTGCAAAGAGATCAGTTTCATCGAAAAAAGTCCAGGGAGCAAGAGCTCCAAGGGAATCACGAAGGTGGTTAATTTTTTGAATCAGCGGGTCATTTTCATCCGGCTGGACAGGGAAAAAATCTATTTCATCAAGCCAATCACCCTCCTTGTCAACATTAATTACCTTGTAAAATCCATCTCCTGCAGTGCTTCGTAACTGGGTGATTTCCCTGGTCATGGGATTATCATCATCGCAAAAAATAGTTGGCATTCCTTCAAGGCCGAACTCAATATCGATCAATGGTACTGCATCATTATCTTCTTCCAGAATATATTGGGTAATATTAAAATCATGGTGGGGACTAAAGCCATACTCATCAGCAAAATCGATTGCACCATAAATAAGGTTATGGACAAGAGAATAATCGACCTCTATTATATCGCCATTTTCCTGGAAGTCCTTCATAAATTCCTGATACTCACCGGATGGCATATTAAAGCGAAAAAAACAATCTCTAACTCCTAAGGCAGCCAGGTCGACAAGGAAATAGCCGAATGTTATTCCATCCTGCTTATGTTTTCGGGTGATCAGGATTATGGCTTCCCTGGAATTTTCCCAGTTTTCGTTAATAAAGCATGTTCCCAGGGGTAATTTTCGTGCCCGTGTACGAAACTGTGATTCTGGTGTTTGGGGTAACTGGATGATTTTTGGTTTCTTTTTGCCCATGAAAGGTATTTGTTTAATTTGATATCTGATATTACCTGTCAGGTTTTCCTAGACCTGACAGATCTAACCTTATTACAACCCATACCTGTCAAACAAATACACCATCGCCGCCATACTTGCAGCGCCCATCTGCATTTCCCGGCGGTCGACTTGCTCAAAGACATCGAAAGCGGAGTGATGGAAACGGAAATAGCGCTGGTTGTCGGGCATCATGCCCAGGTAAACAATGTCGGGGTAGTAATTGCGCAAGGGGGATATATCAGAGCCGCCGCCGCCTTTGACCATTTTAAGGTCATAGGGTAGGAAAAGGCTTTCCCATTTTTCTGCTTTGGCATATCGTTCAGGAGTTGTTGCCACCGAAACTGCCCTGGGTGATAGTACTCCGCGGTCGGATTCCATGGCTGCTATATGTTTCTCACCTAGCTCCTTTGCCCGATCGGCGTATACTTTACCACCCCTTGAAGCAAGCTCCTCGTCCATGAACATCACGGCACGAATGGTATGTTTAGGACGAATTCCCTTAGCCAGGAATAATCGCAAAACCTCTATGGATTGGATGCATCCTCCTCCATCGTCATGGGCCCCTTCACCCAGTTCCCAGGCATCCAGATGGCCGCCAATAGTGATGATTTCATTCGGATATTCCGATCCCCGGATCTCCCCTATCACATTGTGGGATGGTACATCCGGATAAGTCTGGCATGTTGAACACAGAAATACTTTGAGATCACTATCCTTTTTTAACTGTCGGCTAAGCAAATCTGCCCCGTTGGTGGAAACAGCGAAAGCAGGAACCTGCTCATCTTCGTTTTCAAAACGGGTTTGCCCTGTGTGGGGAAAATCATCGAGAGCCGGGTTCATTGAACGGACAAGGCATGCAATAGCTCCATATTTAGCGGCACGAGCAGGGCCGGTGGTGCGCTGGTCAACAGCACCGCCATAGGCAGAAAAAGTTTGAATCTGGGTCTGGTCCATCGGACGATTAAGGAACACAATTTTTCCCCTAACCAAATCCTTCTTTTTATCCAGTTCTTCCAAACTGAATAGCTCAACCGCCTCTCCCACAACTCCTTCGTCACCGGTCCCGGGTGAAAGGCCGAGGGCACAAACCGGTACATCGGTAGTCCCATAAACATCAGAGACGATTCTACCCTGCTCTGGCTCACCCCTTTTCCAGTTCTTAACCATCACATCCTGCTTCCAAACCTTATCCAGCCCCATCTTAAGCATGGTCTGGTAGGTAAACTCAACAGCTGCAGCTGCCTCAGGAGTGCCGCAAATTCGTCCGGCTGTATTCTTACACAGCCATTCAAGATTCTTATAAGCTTCCCTACTCGAGAGTGCTTCTTCATATAAACTCCGGATTACATCGGCATCGGATTTATCCTGCGCCGGCAGCCAGGAGGTAATGAGCAAAAGGCCCAGTGTTATTATATATCTCATTGGAGTCAAAAATTTGAACCCCCAATATTGATAAATAATACCGTATGATGCAAGAAAATGTGTTTAAAGGTTACGATGGGTTAGGATAAGTTACGATAGGTTACAAAGGTTGCGTGTGGCGCGTTGAGTGTTGCGTGTTGAGTGTTACGCGGAGGATCATCGGGATCTGACAATAATTAAAAAGCCTTTCCCGCCAGGAATGACCAGCTTGCCTGGCTCCACCGGGTTTTGTTCTTCCTGGAAGTCCTTTATCTCTGGAATAAAAATCTCTGCTATTGCCGAATCAATGTCAAGCCGGGCCCAGTTAACAGATAACCCTGGCTCCTGGTCCTTATCGCTCCAGTTCGCAACAGCAATTATTGAAAAGTCACTTCCCTGGTAAACCGTGGCTTTGACCAAAGGATTGGAAGAGGCAACAGGACAGTTTTTATCCCAGTAGCCAACCATTTTTTTATTCTGGATCCTGTATTCATCCCAGAATTTCCAGATCTCCCCCGGAGGTTTGGGGGTCCAGCCTGCCCGGTTGGTTATGCCATAAACCATTCCCCTCCAGGGATTTCCTCCACCCTGAAGCATCTGTCCTGGCAGCCCGAAAGGTATGCCGGAAACTTCGATCAGCCAGTGGTCAGGCATCCGGTTATAATCCCTTCCTTCCCCGATCCATACCTGATCGAAATAGGGGAGGAGGTCCATATACAGGTTGAGGCAGCTGGCAAAACCCGCCAGTTTGTTGAAATGGTTCCAGCTGTGCAGATCCATCCGCCCCTCCGTACGGTACCTGTCGATTATCTTCCTGGCCCGCATCAGGGTAAACCTGTCAAGGGCCGAATCATCAATATAAACACCATCGATACCAATATTTCGCACCATCCAGTCGAGGCCGGCCACGTAGAAATTGTTCAGGCGGCTGTCGGGGGTGGTGATCACCGAGAGGTCTGTCTCACCTTTGAATTTCCCTTCATTGATAGGGTTGTGCCAGGCCGGGATGTATTTGCCATGAAGGTTTTTCCTGAGCCATTCATCCGGACCGTTGGGGTTAAGGATCGTTTTTGTCGCATCTCCCGGACCAGGGTATATTATCTCACCATTGAGGCTGTAAAAAGCACCGAATTCCGGGAGGTTCTTGGTAAGCTCCCGGGTGGTATAATAAAATTTCATCCGCATACCGGCATCGTGTGTATCTGATACCAGCTGTTTCAGCTCTTCAATGTTCTCATCCAGGTAAGGATAGTTGATAAAGGGATACAGATCCTCGGCATGATGGATATTGATGATGTTTGCCCCTGCTGCTTTAGCATTGGCAATTTTTACTGATGTATTGGTGCCCCCGCCGTGATAATAGCGGTCACCGAACTGAACCGGTTTGTCGATTGTACGGAAAGGTGTAATCAGCAGTTCAAAATCATAATCAAGCGATTCTCCGGCAAGCATCTCCTGGGGCCCCGAATAGGCATTAACCAACACATCTTTATTCCTGTCACCGATATTTACGCCTCCCCTGCCTTCATTCCACCATGAAGGCGGCATGTTCAGCTTCCCGAATTCATAATAGATATTGATAAGGGGCCGCCTGTAATTGGCAGCCTTCCATTTGATCCGCATCCCTCCGTTAACCGACCCGATCCACAGCATATCCTGGTTTTTTATACTGTCCCACTTCCACCTCCAGTCAGGTGTCCGGTAGCCACCCTCATGGTTCAACCCCATCATGTATTCAGCTTTCTCCTTTTTCAAAGGAATTTCCAGCCTTATATCCCTGACCTTTACAGCGCTTTTCGCTGTTAGTTTTAATTTGTAATCCACGAATCCGTCGAATTCCATCTCACCTGAACATTCCAGATCAAAATCCACGGAGGTGTTAAGTACTTTCCATATCACTTTGGAACCAGACTGCTTTGAGATAACCAGCTTGCCAGGCTTAAGTCGAACCATGGATCCATCCGCTATTTCAATTATAAAACGAAAGGGGCTGTTAATCAAGCCCTCCCCTTCATTGTTCAGCTCCTGGTTCGAAGGCCCGAAAAAGCTGGCTATCGATTCTGGCAATCCATTGGCGCCGACTCGTAGCTCCCGTCCCAGAATTTTGATAATGCTGCCTTCAAGCTCCACTGGCATAAAGCCATTCGAGATATTTTCATCTATTCCAATCGTTGAATTAAGCCAGTTCAAACGGGCCATCGACTTCCCTTCATCGTAACCATGATCCTTGATTGCTTCGCCTGAGATATTTATTTTGATCGGAATATCCTGTTTTTCGCCACCTGCAGAAATCGCCATCGAACCCTGGTAAATCCCCTCCGGGATCCCGTCAAGGTCAATACCCATCCACAGTTCCTGATCCTGCCCTGCCGAAATATCCACCCTTTTAACGAAGGGCCGGCCTTTAAAGTCGATGCCGCCAAGGTTGAAGCAGGTGAACGGGTTGCGGGTTGCGAGGTGTGGGTTGCGGGTTGAAAAATTGACCTGAATATCAGATAGATCCTTATTGTTGGCTTTAAGGTTTATTGGGAAAACGAGGAACTGGCCGGGTAGGGCCTGCAGTTCTTTTGGCAGGTAGTGTATTTCCGGGCTTAAGACCACCGTTCCGGTTTTCAGGTATTCTTGCATCAGGTCGATCTTTTCGAGCGTCATTATTGGTGCTGCTGCTCTTTCAGGCAGTGGACCTGCATTGGATGTGCTTCCCGGGAAGGCATACCAGTAAGTTACGAGGGTATAATCGAGGAGGTTCCAGGATTCTCGTATGTCGGTGCCGGGAGATGCTTCCATGTCAAAAACCAGCCTGTTGGTGAACGGGATTGCATCCAGGATCCGGTTGCGCGTACAGATATTGTAACCACGCGGATCGGCCTGGTTACCGTTGCATATGTTCCCACCTATCGGTATCGAAAAAGTGTCCCTCCCGGTGGGTACCAATCCCCCTGCCCAGCCGTAATAATCTTCAGTACCCGTGCCAAAGTGGGTGGGAAACCTGCGGGCCAGGTCTTTTTCATCTATGTAGATCTTCTCGTCGCCCTCGCCCCACCAGCCATGGCCCGGACTGAGAACCGTAAGGGCATCCCCGGCAAGGACACCCTTGCCTTTGATATCGATGAAATTAAGGTCTTCAAATCTGTCTCCCGGCAGGGGACTTGCGGGTTTCCATGATGCGTAAAAATGCATGGACCCTTCGTTCCATTCCCAGTTGCCGGTTTCAATCCCTAACTCAAGATCAACCGGTTTGTCCTGCAGATTTATCAGGTTCATTTGTCCGCTCCTACCATAGGGCATAACATAACTGCAGATCATCGTACCGTCGGGCAATACAGCCCTGTCCCAAACCTGGAAAGGGTTGATCTTATCGGGGCTGCTGAAAAAATCGCCAACAGGGCACCATACCGTGCGGATCCCGTCGAATATCATTTCCATAATGGTTGAACGCAGTGCCTGCGAACCGCTTTCCGGATCAATCCGGATTGTCATCTTCTTGATGGCATGGCTCCCGGAGGGAAGGTCAATGATCTTATTTTCTTTTGATTTCAGGTGTACATCGGTCAATCCTGATGTACCCGGGTCTGGTTTGGGGTTTTCCAGCATTGTCAAGGCCGTTTGGTCCACCAGCCCGGAAGCTCTTTCATACTGCTTCATGGAAAAACTCTTCACGGAAATTCCCTGATCATAGGCCCGGTAATTGATTATAAAATAGAAAGGCTTGCCCGTGAGGGTGATTTTGCAGCTTTTTGCAAAAGGAACCGGAAGGTACAGATCACCTGCCCTGGCTGTAAAACGTGCAAACGGCGGTTTTACCGACCCCTTGCCTGTAAGCAAGTCGATAAAGCATTCATCGATTACAGGCTTCTTCTTCCCATCGAGGTAGATCCTGATATTGGGCCCCTTGTTAACGGCCAGTGAATAATAAAAAAAAGGGGTCCATAGGCGGGTCAGGCATCCGGAGCCCTCATGCTCCATGATCAGGAATTCTTTTTCACCGTTGATGATCTCCTCCCTGATATAACCTATCCCGTCGGAATCGGCAAACCATCCCGGCTTGTCAGGCACCACCGATTCACGGTTGTAACTGCTTGCCTGCAGCGACTGGTAATTAACTGCCGGATATTGGGCCATAAGGTCCCGGTCAGTCATATCCCTCAAAAGGGATTCCATGGAGATCTGCTGGCCAAAGGAAGTGCCGACCAGCAGACTGATAATGAATAAGAAGCTTGCAATCCGTCTTGCCATGGCATTTTTAGGTCTGGTTTATAATGCCAAGGTAGTAAAAAAGAGGGTTACGTAAGGTGACATTAGGTTATGTTAGGTTATGTTAGGTTACGTTAGGTGACGATAGGTGACTGGCGACAATACCCTGAATAAACGCGAGCGTAAGCGAGCAGAATTAACGGCGAAGCGCAGCGAAGCCAGAATTAACGCTGAGCGAAGCGAAGCCCTACCTGTGCGCCTTAATAACAATTCCCTCTCCTCCAGCAAATTTATTAAGCCTGTATTTGAAGGAAAGCATCACATATCTTCCGATGATGTTTGAGCGAGTCTCGCGAAGGTAATTCAACTCGCTGATCCGGGTAATACCTTTGTTCTTGTCGAGTAAGTCAGCTCCTTGTAAACTAAATGATGCCCGATTATTTTTCAGGAAGAAATAACTCGCCTCTGCAGCTATTAATGGAACTGAGATAGACTCTCCAAAACTTTGGTTATTGTAATTGGTTACATCAGCAGAAACCATGAAATTCCATTTATCACTGGGGTTATACTGTATCTCTGTGAAATATGAGAAATCAGTATAACGGTTATTAAGGGATTCCTGCAAAGAGTATTTTGCATCTGTTAGGCTAATGGTTCCACCTGCAGTCACGTCCCATTTCTTTTTCGTACGGTTATCCACACTCAACGACAATCGGTGGCTCATGTTAGTATTAATATTTTCTATATCATTCACCAGGTTGATCCCCTTGTTCCAGCTTTCTTGTAAACCTGCTTTAAAATTGATGCCAAGCGGCCTTATGGGGGTTGAGAAATCCATATTTCCACTCACCTGAAAATCATCTGATACATTTACCAGGTTCAGGGTTTGTCCCAGTCTGTCATCAATAGTTCTCGACCAATTGATTTTATCCTGGGTATAGCTTGCGCTGACACCCGTAAACAGCGAGGTGAAGGAAAACTGATCAAAAATGATCCAGTGCAAATTCATGCTTCGTTGGTATTCTGGCTTCAAATTCCGGTTCCCATAAGAAACAGATAGAGAATTGGTAGTATTGGCAATAGGCAACAACTGGTTAATGGTAGGCTGAACCAGATTGGATCGATAACTCAGGTTTATTCTATGTCCTGTTTTGTATTCATAATCCATATTAAATCCCGGCAGGAAAGCGAATTGGGTTCTTTCCACCCCCTCATCCTCCCAGAGGAAGTTCTGTGTTTTGTAAAATTCAGATTTAAAAAATAAATTGATCTGAACTTTCTCAGTACTCCTTTTTAGTGTTAATCCAGGCCTGATTCTATCATATCTCCTGCTGAAATCAGGACTTAGGGAATCAATTATCGCATCACTGGGAAGGGGAATCCCCTGAGTCCTGACTAATGACTCATTCGTTGAACTAAAGCTTACTTCAGGAATAGCAAAGAACCTCTTGCCTAATCGCTGAGTTACTGAAGTGTTAGCCGTATAGCTTAGGTTGTCAATTTGATTTTCCTGGTAAAGGCTCTCAAGTGTTTCCAGATCAGGGGCAGCATAAAAGGTTCTGTTTTGCCACTGTTGATCGGTCAAACTTTTACTCAAACTTGCATTCCCGGATATTTTAGCCACCGTTCTGTTTCCCCTGAATTTTTTGAGCCAGGAAGCCTTGGCATTTCCACTAATCCGGTCGGAACCCTGATTTGAATTATTATCAAGCCAATTCACCAATTGATCATTCCTATAACTATCAGTATAATTCTGACCCCAGGCATTAGAAAAATTAAAGGATGCCCCTCCATCCAGAAAGATATTCTGTGTGGAATCAATTCTGTAACGGATCCCAAAATTCACGCTGTGAGCAGTATCCCGGCTGGTTTGATCCATGTCCTGTTCCTGCAGATAGGAACCATCTGAGGTAAAGTTTTGAGTATTGGTGGTTTGGATCAGATTTTTCTTTGTTCCATTGCCCAGGTAGGAAATAAAAAACCGTCTGTCTTTGGCAGGAGAAAAGGAAAAATTCAATCCTCCTGCACCGGAAGTTGTCAATCCGTTGACCTGCTGGCCGAAATTAATAGGTAAACTATTGTCTCCTCCGATGGAAATCTTTGCAGATCCCCCACTCATCATGGCTGACATACCTCCATTAAAATCCATGTAATCCTGGAAAGAGAAGCCAAATTGATTAATGTTGTTTTGCATAACCAGGCCGGCCATCTGCAATTTGTCGGTAAAACGGTACAGCTTGGCATTACCCTGATAGTGATTATCAGTCCCATAACCCGCCATCACATGCCCAAAAACTCCATCTTTTTGATCTTCATTAAGAACCAGGTTAAGTGCTTTATCCCGGGTTCCATCATCTATTCCGGTAAATTCAGATTCATCAGATTTTTTATCAAATACCTGTACCTTATCAACGGCACCGGCTGGAAGATTTTTTGTAGCAACCTTAGGGTCATTACCAAAAAATTCCTTCCCATCCACCAGCACTTTCCGAACATCCTCACCCATGGCCTTTATATTACCTGCCCGATCTACCTGAATACCTGGTAGTTTCTTGAGTAAGTCCTCAACCACAGCATCGGGTTTGGTTTTAAAGGCCTTTGCATTAAACTCGATGGTGTCTTTTTTTATTACCATAGGAACATGTTCACCGATAACCTCCACTCCATCCAAATCTACTGGTTTGGGCTCCATGCTTATAATGCCCCAATATCCGTCATTTTCATATGGTGTACTGATTTCGCGCCAGGCGGTTTCATATCCAAGAAAAGCAAATTGCATCAGGTAATGTCCTGCCTTGGTATTTTTGATTTCCCAATGTCCGTTATTGGCAGAAATGCCGAAATACAGCATGGTTGAATCAGAAGGATTGAGCAACACAATGGTTGCCGAAGGAAGAGGTTGGCCAGTTTCATCAGTGATTTCTCCGGAGATATTACTGATTTGTCCGAAACCAGACATAACAAAACCACTCAATATAATTGTCAGGAATAAACGCATCTATTCAGTCTCCTCCTATTTTTTAATCTGAATCATAAAGGTTGCCCCTCCTTCTTTATGTTCAGCTCCCATTTCTTCCATTTTATCCGCCACAATCTTATCAAACTCTTCCTGACTCACTTTTTTACCTTTCTTAGGTTTTACCAGAAGCTTCTTGTCAATTTCACTGAAATCGATTGACAAGGCTGTCAGAGTATGATCTCCGTCTTCCATCTCTACCTGAAGGACCAGTCCTGGTAAACCAATATATCCGGAAGGACCAGTTGCTATAGGGATAGATGGAGTGAACCAGGCAAAAGTTTTCTTACCCTCATCGTTTTCCTGAACGGCCTGCATGCAAGGATAGTCTAAAATGACTTTCTGATCTCCGGTTATCTTCCATTCGCCCTGTTTAATATCATTTTCGATAAGAAAAACACGGGTCATGAATTCCCTTTTCTCAACCGTTTTGGAATTCTCAATGTCGTAAAATAACTGATTGTCAGGTTCCATCATCTTCATCTGGATCATTCCTCCTCCACCAGACATGGCAACCTCCTCAGCACTTTCATCTTCTTTAACATTTTGATACAAGGAAAAATTCTCAGTAAAAAGCAATTCCTTTTTACTTCTTCTTTCCTTAGGTAGCTGATCGGCAAATTGTGCAGCAGCTCCTTCCAGTTTAATATCAAGTTTCATAACATCTTCATAAACTACTTTTCCTTCTTTCGAGGAATTGTCGCCGTCCTGGGCATATAATCCAATACTCAGAGCTACTACGATGGAGGATAATAATATTCTTTTCATCTGTTTATTATTTTGCTTATTATTTTGCTTATTATTTTACATCAAATGTAAACCGGGTAAACCATACGGATAGTTAATAAGCCCAAAATTAAGGTTAATTAAGGTTAAAAGAGTCTGATCAAACAGCATCTCCCTATTATATTTGCCTGGTGATAAGATGAAAAAGACGAAAAATATCAGGTGGATCCCGCTACTTATGGGGCTGAGCCAGATTTTACTAACTGGCTTTGTGGTGTATTGGTTGATTGGGCAGTATAAGAGCGAGAAGGAAAACTTGCACCAGCAGTTGAATTATGAATTCCTGGAAGCCCAGAATCAGGCTATGGATTCAACCCTATATGTCTTTTTGCGTCCCCTTTTAAAAGACAGCCTGAATTTTAAGGACAGTCTTTCAGCTAGTGAATGGGTATCATCAACAACTGATTCCATCGACACGGTTTACCTTGGAGCTAAATACACAACTGATGGCCCTGCCAGTGGTCATATTATACAAATTGGGATAAGTGATACTGGTTACTTGCCGGTTACCGGTAAGGCAAGTTATCAGATTTCGACTATTCCTCACCAGGATGCATTATTACACGGGGTAAAGATGATTTTCCAGATGTCAGCAGATTCAACGGGTGTTGGCGGTGTAGAAGGTCAGTCCCCATTCCCTGAGGTAGATTCCGTTTTGCTTCTTAGTCTTGCCTCAAAACGTCTCCTGGATATGAACCACTCAGATTTTAAAATTTTTTGGTACCAGGACAGCCTTAATTTCAATTCACCAGAATATAAGAAAAGGATACGGTTCCAGTCTGATTTATCTCGCCCGAAAATGATTTACGAGGTTGCCAATTTTGAGCCATTCTTACTGCGGGAGATGATCCCACAAATTCTATTCGCTCTTTTCTTGCTTTTACTAACTGCATCTGCTTTTATATTGACATTCAAAAGCTTAAGACGGCAGGTATTATTGAATACCCTGCGAAATGAATTTATTAGCAATGTTTCTCATGAATTAAAAACACCTGTTTCCACAGTTAAAGTTGCCCTGGAGTCTCTTCAAAATTACGATCTGAAGAAGGATGCAGCAGTATCAGATGAATACCTGAAAATAGCCTCGTTGGAGATGGACAGATTAGACTTTTTGATACAAAAAATATTGAACCAGTCTTTACTCGAGAGCCAAAAGGTAGTTATCAATCAGGAAAGCAGCGACCTGGTGAACCTGACAAAGAACGTTATACAGTCTGTTAAACCACGCATTCAGGAATTGAATGGGAGTATTGAGTTAATTGGGGAAGTAGATGAACTTCTTGTTTCAATGGACGATCTTTATATTCAGGGAGTTTTGATTAACCTTCTGGATAACGCCATAAAGTATGGAGGTGATCCCCCGATAATTCAGGTTAATATCCGCAAAAAAAATGGAGGCACTTTTTTATCGGTATTAGACAATGGAGAGGGTATTAGTAAAGAGTATCATGAAAAGGTGTTTGAGCGCTTTTTTCGCGTTCCTACAGGAGATAGACATAATGTTAAAGGATATGGCCTTGGCTTGAGTTTTGCAGCCCAGGTAATGCAACAACATGGTGGTTCAATAAAAGTTGAAAACGGCTCCTCAGGAGGATGCCTTTTTACCATATTTTTCAAAAAATAAAATGAGTATAAAGGTGTATTATATTGAAGATGAGCAGTTTCTGGGAAAGATTGTATTTGAAACCCTTGAGAAGCAAGGCTTTGATGTAAAATGGGAAACTGATGGTGCCCGGGTTCTGGCTGGATTCAAAACATTTTCTCCTGATATCATAGTATTGGATATAATGCTTCCTAATCTGGATGGTTATACATTATGCAGGCAGATAAGGTCTCTCTATCCTAAAATCCCTATTATCTTTTTAACCGCAAAGGTCGAAACAGCCGACCTTGTCAAAGGCTTTGAGGCTGGTGGTACCGATTATATGCGTAAACCCTTCAGTATTCAGGAATTGATTGTTAGAATTAATAACCAGTTGTCCCTGATGTCGGGTATTAAACAACCATCTATCCCTCAATCTGAAGACTTTAAAATCGGGTTATATGTGTTTAAACCGGCGCGATATGAATTGCATTCTCCTTCGGGAACAATCAAATTATCTCAAAGAGAACTGGAAATCATACAAATTCTTGTTGCCAGCATGAATCAAGTCACCAACAGGAAAGATATCCTGATGTCAGTCTGGGGCGATGACTCCTTCTTCAACTCCCGCACCCTGGACGTCTATATCCGAAAGCTCAGGGGATATTTCGAGGAGGACCCGGGAGTCCAGATCCAAACGCTGAAAGCGAAAGGATATTTGTTTCTGGTAAGTAGTTCCCCGAAACACCGAAAAGTTTCATTGTAAACAAGGTTAATATACCAGAATCACCTGAATTAACCTGAATCACCTGAATTAACCTGAATCACCTGAATTAACCTGAATTAACCTGAATTAACCTGAATCACCTGAATTAACCTGAATCACCTTTCTTGTCCCCATGTCCCCAGTCCCTTCATCCCCAGTCCCCTTTTTTCCTATCTTTGCCCCATGATTTACGGTATTGGAACGGACATTATTGAAGTAGAACGCATCCGGAAATTTATTGCAAAAGGAGATGCTTTCAAAGAGCGCGTTTTTACCAAGGCGGAAATGGAATACAGTGATTCTCACAGGGATCCCGCACCTTTTTACGCAGCACGTTTCTCAGCAAAAGAGGCTTTTGTTAAGGCCTTAGGAACAGGATTTACCGGTGGGATTGGATTTAACCAGATTGAAGTTTACCATATTGAACTTGGAAAACCTGAAATCAGGTTAACAGGAAAAGCAAAAGAAGTAGCCGAAGAAAAAGGAATTACAAAAATATTTATTTCAATCTCGCACGTAAAAGACTGGGCTAACGCCATCGCGGTTCTGGAAAAATAAAAACCGGGAGACAATCCCCCGGTCTACTTATTTCTTAATCCTTTAACCGTACTTGAACCCTGAGCCTTATTCCTTGAGCCCTACTTCTGCCTTCTGCCTTAGTCTTCTGCCCTTTGCCTTTTGCCTTAAGTTTATCCGCACTTACTATGCCCGCACTTGGTACAAATAAGGCAGCCTTCCTGATAAACCAGCTTGTTGTTGCTGCATTCTTCGCACACTTCACCCTTCTGGGCTTTGGTCCCGTCCGGGATAAACTTTTTCAGTGCCCTGGCCACTCCCGCCTTCCATGAATTGATATTCTCGCTGTCGAGCCTGAGTGAGGAAATAAGATTAACAACATATGGAATAGGCATTCCATGGCGTAAAACTCCGGATATTAATTTGGCATAATTCCAGAATTCCTTATCAAACATATAGGATAATCCGCCAACGGTACACGGGTTTCCATATTTATCGGTATACTTAAAATCGTATCGTGCAGTACCATCGGTATTCTTGACCTTTAGAATCAAGCCATGCTTAATTGACAAGGGAACCAGCAGCACATCATCCTCCACCTTTCCAGTAAAAATTTCATACGGACGATCTTCCAGCATACCAACGAAGGCTATCCACTCTTCGTTGGCATTTCTGAAACGTATCAGTTCGGCTTCAAGAATCCCGGGCCTTTTGGGAGCGTCGGAGTCCATGATGTTTTCGCTTTTCTCCTTCCTTGATAATAAAACTCCCTCGCGAGAACCTTCACGGTACACGGTTACTCCTTTACATCCACTCTCCCAGGCTTCCCTGTAAACCTCCCCCACCATTTCTTCGGTGGTTTCTCTAGGCAAATTAACCGTTACCGAAATGGAGTGATCGACCCACTTTTGTATCCTGCCCTGCATACGCACCTTTGCTAGCCAATCAATATCATTGGAGGAAGATTTATAGTATGGAGATTTTTCCACCAATTCCTGTATTCTCGCTTTGTCATACCCTTTAACCAGCTCAGAATCATACCCATTTATGGTTAACCAATCCATAAATTTATGATGGAAGACGTTGTACTCTTCCCAGGAGTCGCCAACTTCATCTACAAAGCTAACCTCTGTCTCAGGGTCGCTTGGATTAACTTTCCGGCGCCGGCGGTATACAGGCATAAACACGGGCTCTATCCCACTGGTTGTTTGTGTCATGAGACTTGTTGTTCCAGTGGGTGCAATAGTCAGCAGGGCAAGATTCCTTCTGCCATGTTTGCACATTTCAGCATACAATTCCGGATCAGCCTCCCGTATTCGGTTAACAAATGGATTTTCCTTTTCACGATTCGCATCGTAGATCTTAAAGGTTCCTCTCTCCTTGGCCAAATCAACTGATGAACGGTATGCCTCTACCGCCAGGGTTTTATGTACTTCCACCGAGAAATCAATTGCATTATCACTACCATAATGTAAATTTAGGGCAGCCAGCATATCTCCTTCAGCAGTAATTCCAATCCCTGTGCGGCGTCCTTCTTCGGCTTTTTTTCTGATATTCTCCCAGAGCTTCAATTCAGTCCGCTTAACTTCATAATCTTCAGAATCGCTGGTGATCTTTGCATGAATGGCATCAATTTTTTCCAACTCCAGGTCGATAATATCGTCCATTATCCTTTGAGCCAGATGAACATGCTTTTTGAATTTGTCAAAATTAAATTTTGCCTTTGTGGTGAAAGGGTTCTCCACATAGGAGAATAGGTTAATAGCAAGCAGTCGGCATGAGTCATAAGGACACAGTGGAATTTCCCCGCATGGATTAGTAGACACGGTACGATATCCAAGATCCGCATAACAGTCTGGAACAGATTCCTTGATAATAGTATCCCAGAACAGAACACCAGGTTCCGCTGATTTCCATGCATTGTGGACAATTTTTTCCCAAAGTTTCTTCGCCTCAATTTCCTTCACCACTCTGGGCTTTTTTGAATCTATAGGAAATTGTTGGGTAAATTTACTATCAGCAATAACAGCCCTCATAAATTTATCGGTCACTTTTACCGACACATTGGCTCCTGTCACCTTTCCTTTTTCCGTCTTGGCATCTATAAAAGCATCTGCATCCGGATGCTCAATAGATATGCTGAGCATAAGGGCTCCTCTCCGCCCGTCTTGAGCCACCTCACGTGTGGAATTGGAGTAGCGTTCCATGAAAGGGACTACCCCTGTGGAGGTCAGGGCAGAGTTAAGAACCGGACTGAAAGCCGGACGAATATGACTGAGATCATGACCAACGCCACCTCTCCTTTTCATCAGTTGAACCTGCTCCTGGTCAGTCCTTAAAATCCCGCCATAGGAATCCGATGGACCCTCGTTGCCAATAACAAAGCAATTCGACAAGGAAGCTATCTGAAACGGATTACCTATGCCTGCCATCGGGCCGCCCTGGGGAATAATATATCTGAAATGATCCAGCAGTTCAAAAACCTCATTCTCCTTCAAGGGGTTGGCGTACCGTTTTTCAATTCGCGCTATTTCCCTGGCCAGCCTGCGGTGCATATCTGTAGGATTTATCTCATAAATATGCCCCTGTGAATCTTTTAGAGCATACTTATTGACCCAAACGGTTGCAGCCAATTCGTCGCCGTTGAAATATTTTATTGAAGCCTCAACAGCTTCATCAACAGTATAAATTTTACGCTCAGCATCAATTTTTACAGACATTTCCTCGATATACATAGAACTCAGGTGGCTATGGTTTAGTTAGACAAAGGGTTACCAAAAAACAGCGGCTTATTCACCGAATACCAAAAATAGGCCGGAGAAAAGGATTTATAAAGTCCATTTTATTAACAACAAAAGCGGAAAAGTGATGAGGGTGTTGGAATACAGTTTAATATCCAGTTCATATCCAATTTATCAACAGGTTTATGTTAAGCTTTTTCCAATAAATGGCTAATAATTAGATCAGTAGCCCCTTTATTGTTTTCAGCAAATAACCTGCAACCCTTACCAGCATTGGAAAGGTTATCATGGTCATTAACCAATATCTGAAGGATATTTTGGAATTCATTGTAGGTTTTGACTGAAAATCCAGCCCGACATTTTACCAACTCCACAGCCTCAACAAACTTATGATAACGGGGACCAAAGATAAGGGGTAATCCAAAAACTGCTGGCTCAAGAACATTATGCAGCCCAGCACCAAAGGCTCCTCCAATAACTGCAATATGACCATACCTATATAGCTTTGATAAGAGTCCTATTCTATCAATAAGCAATACCGATTTCTCCAAACCTATAGTCGGCTGCTTTAGAAGCTGTCCATACCGGATCAGGGTGGCACCAAATTGGTCTTCAATTGATTTCAGGCGCCGGGCACTGACATCATGTGGTGCCAGAATGAGTTTGACGCCAGGAGCATTGCTTTCGAAAAAAAAACGATGGAGAAATTGCTCCTCCCTTTGCCATGAGCTGCCGGCAATAATAATTTTGTTATCAGCAATAAATTGGTCTATGCCTTCAACAGATGAATTATCACCTGCCAAATAAACTACCCTGTCAATACGGGTATCACCAGAAATTATAACATTATTTATACCGTTTTTCTCCAATAACTGGGCGGATGCCTGATCCTGGACAAAAATTGTGGTAAACAGATCAAGAAGGGAGAGATACCACCTACCATACCTTTTGAAAAACATCTGATCCGGTCGAAAAACTGCGGAAACCAAATATGTCGGGATCCTGCGATGGGCAAGCTCTTTTAACAAGACAGGCCAGATTTCATTTTTTATAAGTACTACACGGTCAGGATGAAAGTGGTCGAGAAAGGGACGGACTTCGGATTTAATGTCTCTGGGCAGATACATTACACAGTCAGCACCCGGAAAATCTTGTCTGATTTTGTAACCTGAAGGACTATAAAAAGTAAGTAAAATAAAATGATCAGGTCTGTTGTCCTTCCATAGATTAATTAGAGGTAAAGCCTGCTCAAATTCGCCTAGAGAGGATGCATGAAACCAAATAACAGGCCGGTTTTCCTGAATTTTTTTTACATTTTCCTTTTCCTGAATTTTCCTGCTCTTTAGCCACTCCGCAGCCCCAGGATGAAAGGGAGCAATCAACCAGAGAAGAAAATAATATAACCGTATGCCTAGTTTATAAAGGGGATACACCTAGTTCCAGGAGTTATGGAATCAATAATAGTAATATGTGTCTGTTGTGTGTTTTTTCACCGGGAATAACCACCCAAACCGGATACCGAAAAGAAAATCTGTTCTTAAACGATCATCCGGCCCCATGATATCAAAATTCCAATCCCGGCGATTTCGTGTCCAGGCCTGATGAAACTCGAAACCCACATAGAAATTGACGGGCTCATCACTGCCAAGATGAAAATATCCTATAAATTCGGAAATCCCAAAACCATTTGTCAGGCGGTCGTAGCCTTTTTTATAATCGCCATTGAGATAAGGAATGTCCTCCCCATCCTGATGTATCAGGGTTTTGTATTGTAAAAGACCAGCTGATCCAAGAATAATCAGACCGCTGTTAGGATTAGGCCCAATTACCGGTAAAACCTTTCCTCCACCTAAGCCGGTATAAAAACCCCTCTCAAAAAAGGTGGCTTCACCAATTTCTCCATAAATGTTTATAAATATCCCATCCTCGTCTGAAAGGTTATCAAATATCCCATCCTCTTTCAAATTGTTCCCAGAGAAATAGCTAAAATCAGCAGACAGCATCCAGTTGGAACTGAGCTTGAGCATATAAGACCCTCCTACCCCTAAATTCATTCCATACCTCTGTGCAATATCCCCACCCGGAATATGACCGCTTACATGAAAAGAGAACATATTTAGCAAAAGACTTGTATCACCTATGCTCTGGGTTTTTGCAGTCAAACAGAAAGCTATAAAAATAAAAACCAAAACTATTCTTTTCATACGCCCTGATAATTGCGTTTACTGGCTAAAAGTACAATAATTTTACCTTGATCCTTGTTGCTGATTATCAAATCATTAACATTTATTAACATCCCATTATCTATCCAAAGTGCAAAGATTTGTACCTTGCAAAGGTAAGCCAAAACTAAATTACACAGTCATACAAAAAATTAAATCTCCGGTAAGGATAATGCTGTGCTTATTATCGGCATTCCTCCTCTTTAGCTTTTTTCCTGATGACACCAAAAAGAAGAACAAGGAAGAAAAGGATAAAGACCCAGTAACTGCAAAAACCTTTTCTGCACTTGGATTCAGAGGGATCGGACCTGCCTTTACTTCCGGGCGGGTAAATGATTTTGCTGTCAATCCTTCCAACTATAGTGAGTACTCCGTTGGAGCTGCAGCAGGTGGTGTTTATGAATCTTTCGACAGAGCCTCCACCTGGATTTTCAAACCCAATTTGCCAATTACACAATTTTATCGTGTTGCCTTGGATAATGACTGGCCTTTCTATAAAATTTATGGAGGCACTCAGGATAATAATTCACTTGGTGGAACTGGAATTCCCCGATCGTAATTTCCAACTTTGATCACAAAACATTGTATTTTGCTGCTAATAAGCTGAAAAAGAAATTCGATGAAATGGGTTATCCCTGGTCTCCGGGGCGGGATATCCCGGATTGGAAATAAATAAAAGTAGAGGCACAAAATATTGCGCCTCTACTTTTTTCGTTCTTTCTTTACCGTGCTGGATTATGGCCGTTTATGAGGAAGATCCTTTTTGTAACGCTTTGGTTTCTACTGGCATCACAGGTGTTTGGGCAGGATTTGATAAACCTCCGGAAGAAAACCATTTATCTGCCTGCCGACAGCATTCGCCTGGATACCTTGTCGATTGTTCCTGGAAGCTTGGTAATCATGCTTTCAGACGGATTTCCTATTCCAGATTCTTTGTATCATATTACCCCTCTTAAATCCATTTTTTATCCATCAAAATGGCTCAACCAGCAATATGATTCAGTGTTGGTTGGTTTTCGGGTTTTTCCCTTTTCCTGGATAAATCCAACTCAGCACAAACAAATTGGCTTCAACCGCATCGACCCGAACCTGGAGAAACACCTGCTGGTTTACAACCCACCAGGTTATGCCGACCCCTTTGCCGGATCAGAAATCGTTAGTAATGGGAATATTTCCAGGGGACTGATGGTTGGCAACACCCGAGACCCTTCATTGTCATCTAACCTTAATCTGCAGCTGAATGGAAAAATTAATAAGGATTTCTTAATTGAGGCTAACCTAAGCGATGCTAATATTCCTATTCAACCTGAAGGGAATACCCAGCAGATCCAGGATTTTGACAGGCTTTACATACGTGTTTACAATCCCCGAAATGAAATTCTTGGAGGAGATTTCGAATTGAAATCACCAAGCGGGTATTTTATGCGAATGAACAAAAAAGTCCAGGGAGCCAGAGTTACATCCCAGATCACCGAAAATCAATCAAACAAAACAAAATTAACAACCAGTCTTAGCGGTGCTGTGGTAAAAGGGAAGTACACCCAAAACAGAATACCAGGCCTGGAGGGGAACCAGGGGCCTTATCGTTTATCAGGACAGAATGGAGAAAATTACATTCAGGTCATTGCCGGAAGCGAGAAAGTATATATTGACGGAGTACTCCTAACTCGTGGGGAAAAGTTTGATTATGTTATCGATTACAATACAGCCGAATTACGATTCACACCTAAAAATCTTATAACCAAGGACAAACGAATAAGGGTGGAGTTTGAATATTCCGAACAAAGCTATGCCCGTTTCCTTTTGGCAACCAATACAGACTGGGAAAGGGAAAAGGGGAACTGGTATGTGCATTTCTTCACCGAACAGGATGCTAAAAATCAACCTCTTTTACAAGATCTTTCAACCGGACAAAAAACCCTTCTAAGCCGTATTGGTGATCAGGCAGGGCAAGCCGTTGTTCCAAATTATTTCCCTGTAGATTACCAGAATGATCGTGTACTCTATAAATTGATTGACACCCTGGTAAATGGGATCCCTTATGACAGCGTTCTGGTTTACTCTATTTATCCCGACAGCGCAAAATTCCAGGCTGGATTTAGCTTTGCTGGAAACAACAGAGGAGATTACGGGCCCGTGACAACTTCGGCCAATGGACAGGTTTACAAATGGGTGGCGCCAATAGATGGAGTCCCACAGGGTAGTTATGCGCCCTTAACCCGCCTGATTTCCCCGCGAAGCAAACAGGTTTTTGCAGCAGGAGGAAAAGAACAATTTAGTTCAAGGATGGGCCTGAGTATGGAAATGGCAATTACGAGAAACGACCTCAACACATTCTCAGATCTTGATGATTCAGATAATATTGGTTATGGCTTGACATCACGGCTTAACCGGGTAGATCCGCTAAGGCCGGATTCAAGCTGGTTGCTTTCCAGTGAGATAGAATACCGAAGGACAGGTACTTATTTTGATCCACTCGAAAGGTTTAGATCGGTAGAATTTGAGCGTGATTGGAACCTGGATGAAAAAACCATGAGCGGTAATGAAAATTTTTTAAAAACCAGGCTTTCTGTGGCAGGTAAAGATAGTATTAAAGCCGGATACCAATTTGAGTATTTATCTTATTCCGGGCCTTACAGAGCTTTCCGGCACATGACCCAGGGAGACCTTTATAACAAGGGGTGGTCAGTTAATTGGGATGGAAGTTATATGAACTCCACCACTAACTTCCTTTCCACCAGATTCGCCAGGCACAATATCCGATTTTCCAAAGAGTTCCAACTTCTAAAATTGTTTGCCATGGAAAATCATGAGGGGAATTTATGGAGCGAATCTGAAGAAAACACTCCTGGCAATGGAAGCTTTGAATTCCAGGAATGGGAAATTGGACTTGAAAATGCCAGGCAGAATAGAATCCCCTGGTATGTTCACCTGACAAACCGTACTGATCTTCTCCCTGGTAATGACCTGCTCGAGTTGGATACCAAAGCATGGCAAATCGAAACAGGCCTGGACTACCACGGAAAAAAGGGCAGCCAAACGGCCATCTCTGTCAATTGGAGGGATTTGAGATCTTTCTCCGCTAAAATACCAGAAAAAGAAACCGGCCAATCACTTACAGCCAGGGTGGAAGAGAATTTTCAAATGGCCAGAGGAGCTTTGGTTTCAAGAACATTTTATGAAATTGGATCTGGTCTGGAAAGAAAGATGGAATACACCTACCTTGAAGTATCTCCTGGCCAGGGCCATTACACATGGGAGGATTACAACCAAAACGGCAATAAGGAACTGGATGAATTTGAGCCGGCTAATTTTAAAGATCAGGCAAATTTTATCAGAATTTTTCGCCCTGGTACATCCTATATTCCAACCTATGTGAACAGATTTAACCAGGTGCTGAATTTTCAACCAGGCCTTTTATTTAAGCATAATAATAAAGCCGCAAAAATGTTTTCCCGGATAAGTAACTCACTGGCCTACAGGATCGATAAAAAAAACTATCGAACCCGTTTGACGAACCAGCTAAATCCATTTGCCAACGACCTTGATGATAGTCTTTTGGTTAGCAATTCCAGCCAATTCAGGAATACACTTTCTCTAAACAAAAGCAATGCGATTTTCGGCATGGATTATCACTTTGAAAAAAATCAAAGCCAGACACTTCTCAGTTATGGTACAGATAAACGAAGCAGTCGGGCTAACCGTTTAGTGATGCGGCTCCATCCCCAGGATCTATTTTGGATAACTAACCTGTCGGAACAGGGCAGGAAGGATTATAGCTCCTCCTTCTTTTCCAGCAAGAATTATCAAATAGAGTACCTCAGGAATGATATTGAATTTACCTATAAGCCTGGTGAAAATTGGCAAACAGGACTCAGCCACGAATGGCGGAGGGAAAATAATCTTGGTCAATCAGAAAAAATCACTGTTCACAGGCTGGAAACCAGTTTAGCCTACCAGATGCCTGCAAAAGGTCAGATACAATTGGAATTAAACTACCTGGAGATTCAATTCACAGGTAATCCCAATTCACCCGTTGGCTATGTTTTACTTCAGGGATTCCGTCCTGGTCATAATGGGATGTTAAGCCTGTCTATAAGAAGAAAATTGAACCAGGTAATACAATTGGACTTACGATACGAAGGCAGGATGGCACAAGGAAATAATATTATTCACACTGGGAATATTCAGATAAGGGCAGTATTCTAGAGTCATTAGTCATTTCTTACTAAAATGCTGCAAGCAAAAGATCAATGTCGTTGGATGAGATGCCAAAGTAATTACCGATCATTTCGTGGGTCAATATTCCGTTAAACAAATACACCCCATGACGTGCCCCCAAATCGTCCCTTATCAGTTGATGAATACCTCCATTTCTGCCACTGTTCAGTAATAATGGAATCATTACATTACTTAAGGCAATTGATGCAGTACGCGGCACCATTGCAGTCAGATTCTGAGCCATATAATGAATCACTCCATGTTCTTCATAAACAGGGTCGGCCGGTGAAGTAGGGTGGCCGGTTTCAAAACTCGAACCCTGGTCAATATGTATGTCGATAATAACAGAACCCTTCTTCATACCCATTATCATTTCCTCTGGAACCAGAAAAAAAGACCTCCTGTCAAGGCGCTGTAGGGTGCTGATGACAAGATCTGCCGTTTCCAGTGTTTTCTTTAACACCGGTGGATGCATTACAGAGGTAAATACCTCCCTTCCTATTCGATGCTTAATTTTTTGTAAGGCTGGAAGCGCATGATCAAAAATTTTTACCACTGCTCCCATACCCAAAACAGTTCGGGCGGCGTATTCGGCAGCCGTCCCGGCACCCAGGATAACCACTTCGGCAGGAGTAATACCAGTTATTCCGCCCAATAATATCCCTTTGCCTTTCCCCGTGTTGCTGAGGTACTGAGCACCGATCCTGACGGACACTGTACCAGCAATCTCACACATGGATCTTAATACCGGAAATTCATGGTTCTCATCCTTCAATAATTCAAAAGCCATGGCAGTAACCCTTTTTCCCATCAGCCTGGTGAAATAGCCTTCGTTACGGGTTGCCAAATTTAATGATGTAATGATAGTTTGCCCTGGTTTGAGAAATTCAATCTCCTCAGGAAGCAAAGGAGATACTTTTAAAAGAATATCTGCCTCGAAAACTTTATTTTTCTCTGATATTATCCTGGCTCCAACTTCGGCATAATCATTATCTGTAAACCGTGAACCTTTTCCCGCATTGCTTTCAAGGAAAACCTCATGATTATTTTCCAACAACAGTTCCACACCCTGTGGAGTAATAGGAATACGGGTTTCGAAGTGATCACTTTCTGCAAGAACTCCAATTTTGAGTTGTTTGCCCTTATGCTCACGGTCTAGAACCTCCTCCCGGGGAATCATTTCAGGTTGATAATATGACAAAGGTTTAGCTGATTCCTGCATATTGAGTAATTTTAATGCTCCAATGGAGTAGAGCAAGTTACAAATTTACCTTAAATAATACTAGGCAGGAAATACCAAGTGAACCAGCCTGGATTCATCGGCTTGAACATCAATATAAACCCGTAATGTGTCGGGAGGGAGATAAGGCTCAACTCTTTCCGGCCATTCTATGAAACATAAATACCCGCTAGAGATGTAATCTTCAAATCCGATATCCAGCGCTTCATCGGGGTGATCGAGACGATAAAAATCGAAATGATAAATAGTCTGATCATTTGAAGCTGTATATTCATTAACCAGGGCATAGGTAGGACTGGTAACTTTCTGTTCAACACTCAACTGTTTACACAATTCCTGAATAAACGTGGTTTTACCTGCTCCAAGCTCACCATAAAAAGCAATTATTCTATATTTTTCCGCAGCCTTAAAAAACCATTTTGCTGCTTTCTTCAAATGGGATAAATCCCCAAGTATCAAAGAGGGGTTTAACATTTTTCAAGTTTTTGGGACCAGGCTTATCAGTGGAATAATCATTTCCTCCAGGCTAACACCACCGTGCTGGAAAGTGTCCCGGTAATATTTGACGTAATGATTATAGTTATTGGGATAAGCAAAAAAGTCTTCACCCTGGGCAAAAATATAACGAGTACTAACATTGGGTTTTGGCAGGTGAACGGCATCTGGGTTTGTAATTTCAAATACCTCCTTGGGATTATAATTCAGGTTCTTCCCTTGTTTATATCGCAAATTAGTAGTAGTAAACCTATCACCGATAACTTTGACCGGATCCTGTACCCGGATCATTCCATGGTCGGTGGTCATCACAATCTGAACAGGATAAGAGGCCAGTTCCCGTAGTAAATCCAATAAGGGAGAATGCTGAAACCATGAAAGGGTGAGGGATCGATAAGCCGCTTCGTCCCCAGCGAGTTCCTTTATCATTTTCATCTCTGTCTTCGAGTGGGATAACATATCCACGAAATTGAATACCAGGACGGAAAGGTCGTTTCCCAGCAATTGCTTAGGGTTTTCTGCTAGCTTGATACCATCCCGGTTATTGGTGATCTTATCATACATCAGTTTTATATCCAGCTTGTTGCGCTTAAGTTGAGCTTGCAGCAATTCCTCCTCATTGAGGTTTTTCCCTCCCTCATCAAAATCCTCAACCCAAAGTTCAGGATGCATTTTGGAAATCTCGAGAGGCATGAGCCCTGCAAACATTGCATTTCTTGCATATTGAGTCACTGTGGGCAGAATACTGCAATACAACTCCTCTTCAACAGTATAATATTCCTGTACCAATCCCTCCATAACTTTCCATTGATCATATCGGAGGTTATCAACAATAATTACCACAACAGGCAGACCAGCCTTTAATTTGGGAAATACTCTTTGTTTGAAAATGTCTTTGGAAATTAGTGGGCGTTCTTCCTGGCCTGAACCAAACCAATCTTCGTAAACAGATCGTATATAACGGGCAAAATTTATGTTAGCATCCTTTTTTTGCATCTTGAACACTTCGTCCATAGCAGCTTCGCCTGTTTCCTGCAATTCAATCTCCCAGTAAACCAACTTCTTATAAATCTCAATCCATTCATCCCAGCCAAGGCGCTCATTAATACGTAAGCCTATCTGGCTAAATTCAGTTTGGTATTTTGATGTTGTTTTTTGGCTGATCAACCTTTTTGTATCCACATTCTTTTTTATGGTTAAGAGAATCTGTTTTGGATGGACCGGTTTGATCAGATAATCGGCAATTTTTGACCCCAATGCTTCATCCATAATAGTTTCTTCCTCATTTTTTGTGATCATTACCACGGGTATATGAGGCTGCATGGTTTTTATTCTTTCAAGCACCTCAAGTCCCGAAAGCCCAGGCATGTTTTCATCCAGAAATATTATGTCAAACTCCGATGCTTTTACAGCATCAATTGCATCTTCACCATTATTACTTGTATGAACAATGTATCCCTTTTCTTCTAGAAAAAGAATATGCGGCTTCAGCAGATCAATCTCATCGTCTGCCCAGAGTATCGTTATGTTTTTTGTCATTTACGGTTTTTAATTTTCCTGTTTGAGGTAGTTCTCGTTGAAGAACCGGATATAATTGAAGACATTCTTGTTCTTGAAGAAAATAGCGTAATTGGCTTTGGAGATAACAAAATGTCTAAAATCTGTTTCATTGTAATCTGCAAAAACCACTTTATCGGCAAGGAGTCCCCTATAGTAATCTAATCCGGATTTGGAATCCGGAAAGTTTTTGACGGAAATCATTATAAGGTTGTCAGCGAGAACTTCGGATTTGACCTCGAAAAAGTCCTGGTCATAATTCTCGACATTATAACTCGAAATATTGTACTTCAAACGGTTTACATCACCAGTATTACTTGCTAAGATCACTATATAATAATGAACGGTATTTTCCGAAAAAGTATAATTAGCTTCCTCAGTTTCCCCGGCATTATCATCAATTGCTCCTATCCGGAGTCCAGGCTTTTGACCGGGCTTCACAAAATCTGAGGGGCCATTTTCAAGATAGCCTATAAGATTCCTGGCTGGATCGGCTACTTCACTTTCCGGAAACTTGAACACAAGGCTGTTTAATTCATCCTTCAGAAATTCTTTGTTATCAGGTTGAAGTTTTGCATTTGCCATCACTTGAAGAAGGCCAAATTTATCGCGTATGGGGTTCAGCAAGAAACCTGTATCTGCAAAACCACAATTATTCAGGACCTGGTCATACTGCCGGTTGAGGTATGCCCTGTACGTTTCTACATAATAAGCTTTAACTTCCAAACGGGCTGTTTCAATATCCTCGAAATAATTGGGGTTCTTAATGATCATAGCCGAACGGCTATCAGGAAACCCGGTAAGGATGAGATTTTTGTATACTTCTTCTTGCTCCGGGTTTGGCGCCTTCTTATATAATTGATATAGATTATAATAGGAATACAATAACTTTTCTGTTTCGGGGTATCTTTCATTTAACATGATAAAGTATTCCACAGATTCATCAGGCTTATCCAGTTCATCCGTAAAGATCTTCCCAACATTGAAAATTGCTGTTTCAATTCGCTTGTTGGATTCCACTTTTGCTGAATCAGTAAAAGGTAGATCTGCTATATAGTATTCCCGTGTGGTGGGTTGGAAGCTTTTTGATTTGGATTCTGTAGAAACAGCCTGAATATCTCCTTCCTCTCCTTCAGTTGAAATATCTGAAATGGAGGATGAGATTTTTTTATTTGACCTCCTCCAATTATCCTCCAACTTTCTTCTTCCAAACCGCTTAATAAATTCAGATTCACCAAAGCTGAGGGTAGTTGGATTATAAAAATACCATTGTCCGGATCCACCGGAAAGGCCTCCTCCCATCCCTTCGGGATTGTTACCTCCCATTCCCATATTGGAACCCAGTTGGCTAGCCCCCAAATTAGAGCCCATTTGCCCCAGCCCCATATTCATTCCCCCGGGTGCCCCGGAAAAATTACCACCTTGTCCATACCTTCTGTAAGAGCCAGAACGCTGGTTGAAACGCTCCTCTTCTTCCAGTCGCTTCTTCTCTTCTTCAATCTTTTTTGCCTCCTCTATTTTTTCGGCAATAAGCTTATCCAGATCCCCTGACGGCATAGCCGCTAACTGCAATAAACTATCTTCAATCTTAATGATCTTAAGATTGTCTGCCAAAAGAGAGAGGCCATAGGCATGGTTTTTAATCTCCTCATAACCAGGAAACTCCTCTGGCATAACCAGCACACAGCTATCATAGAAAGAACTGGATTCAATATATTGGGGTTTCTCGTAATATAGTTTACCTAAAGCGAGGAATGAAAGAGATTTCTGGTGATTATTATTGTATGAGTACTGGGTTGACAGCTTATAGTTTTCAATCGCATCAGCCATATTTCCCTCTTTGATGTCTATCTCAGCCAGGGCATAATAAATCTGATCCAGGTATTCCAGGTTTTTTTCATCTTTAAGCATCTTTTCCAATTGGCGGCGTATATCTTTTCCGTCATCACTCCCCCCCTGGTATAATCTGGCCCGGTTAATTTTGGCGTTGAAAGCCATTTTATAATCGGGATTCAATTCCAGAACTTGTCCATACTTAATGGATGCCTGTGTAAAATCTTCTTCCTTCTCAAAAAGTTGGCCTAGAATAAAATAATACCGTGTACGTAATTTTTTCGAATCGGTGAGCTCTGCTGCTTCAGATAGGAAACCAATAGCTTCCGAAACCCGATCCTGGCGGAGATACCAATCGGCTATGGTAGCAGGAAGCTCAGACTGAATGCTTTTTGAGAAATCAGGTACAGCCTCAAGCCTGTCTAGTATATCTTTAGCCTGAGCATAGTTTTTCAACTCCAGATGTGTTTTTGCCAGCCACAGTGTTGCCTCCTCCTTAAGTCCATCATTTGGATACTGCCGTATAACATATTCAAAATTCCGAATAGCCGGGAAAAAATCATGCTGGAAATAATATGTCTTCCCCATCAGGAAATAAGAATCATCAATCCACTTATTGTAATCGTTTTTTCTGGCAAATACTTTTTGCCTCTCTGATTTTACTCCACGTCCGATCTTTGGCCTCGCCTTGATAGAATGCATGGTTATCAGTTTGGAGCATTTCTTTTTTGCTTTTTCCATATCCGACATTAACCTCCTGGCTACCTCCTCCTGGCTGTATATCGTAATGGGAATGATTTGGTTAAAATCATCCTGATAATTCAATTCTACCTTTTTAAACCCCTCCCGATAAGTTTCGTATGCATTAAAGTAAATATTGTAATGGGATGTCATGTTATGGTAATTACGTGACACCAGAGTGTTCTTCTTTGTAGAACAACCGCTAATTATCAGTCCCGCAATGATTATATAAACTATATATCTGTATGCTCTATTCACATTTATATCCATTGAACCTCTATACTAACTCATTTCTTGTAAAATTATTTTATAAATACTAAAAAACACAGGGTTTTCAATAATATCCCCTCTCAATCGGATAAATCTAAATTCCTATCACAATTTCTACAAGTTTATGAATAATTATTACATTAGATTGATTTACTTTATTAGCGCAATTAACCAACCCCTTTTCTTATGAAAGTATTTGTGGTTGAGAATGATATGCATTTTCTCGAATTGATCGGGAGAATTCTGCTTGACAGGTCTGAATACGAAATTCAGACTTTTAACAATGCTGGTTCATCAATGATGAAGCTTGATGACAATCCTGACATTGTTATCATTAGTTGCTCGATAACTGATATGAGCAGGCAGGCGGCTATATCAAAGATTAAAAAATATAATCCGGAGATACAGATCCTGATCGTAGGCGGATCGGAAGATACTTCAACTGCAATCAAGCTGATGGAAGAGGGGGTTTACGATTACATTACCAAGGATGAAGTTTTTCAGCAAAGGCTCCTTAATTGTTTACGAAATATACATGCCCAGCAAGGCCTGCGTTCTGAGATCAACCAGCTGAAATCTCACATCACCAGAAAATATGAAGTTTCAAACGCTATAGTGGGAGAAAGTAAAGCCATAAAAAAAGTCCTTGCTCTGGTTGAAAAAGCCATTGCAGTGCAAAACATGACTGTTTCCATTCATGGTGAAAGTGGAACTGGTAAAGAGCTGGTCGCCCACACAATTCATTTCAATTCGGCTCGTAAAGAATATCCCTTTATTACTGTTAATATGGGGGCAGTTCCCAAAGAGATGATGAGTAGTGAATTATTCGGCCATGAGAAAGGAGCTTTTGCCGGAGCTTATTCAAGAGCAATTGGTAAACTTGAACAGGCTCACAACGGCACACTCTTTATTAATGAAATTGCTGAGCTGGATATACATCTGCAATTCAAGCTGTTTAAGGCTATTCAGGAAAAAGAAATTACACGGGCAGGAGACACCAAGGCCGTGCCTGTTGATACCCGGATTATTACAGCTACCAGTAAAGATCTGCCGGAAGAGGTTAGAAATGGAAATTTTAGGGAGGATCTGTATTTCCGATTATTGGGTTTACCTATTGTTCTTGTTCCATTATCTGAAAGGGAAAATGACGTGGTGCTGTTGGCTGATCATTTTCTAAATGTTTTTTGCAGGGAAAATAAGCTTCCTGAAAAAGGATTCAGCCCTGCATCCAGAAACAAATTGCTGTCCCACAATTACCCTGGAAATGTTAGAGAACTAAACGCAATTGTTGAACTTGCCGCAGTTTTGTCGAATGAGAATCTCATAGAGGAAGAATTTATTCTTTTTTCACCTACACATGCAGGGCTTGATATTTTCAACATGGATATACCACTGCGTGAATTCGAAATAAGAATTATCCGTCACTTTCTGGAAAAATACAACAACAACGTAGTATTGGTTGCAAAAAAACTGGAAATAGGCAAGTCAAAAATTTATAATATGATAAAAAACGGGGAACTCTAGACTGCCTCAACCAATGTCACTTCGGGCACCTCTTTCTTTAGGGTTCCTTCAATCCCGGCTTTTAATGTCATTGTGCGCATTGGACATGAGCCACATGCGCCTACCAGTTTTACCTTTACCACATAATCATCAGTAATTTCCACCAGGTTTAAATCTCCTCCGTCAGCCTGAAGATAAGGACGTAATTGTTCGAGTACTGATTTGATTTTTTCTTCAATTTCCAGCTTTATCATTTGATCAAAATATTATTATTAATGTTTCTTGATTTCCACAATTTTCGTTGGTGCTTTGCTTGTATTTCTGTAATCAACAGCCTTCACGGTTTCCCGGGCCAGGGAAATAAAAGCCTGCCCGGCAGGATTTGCTTCGTCCATCGTCACCGGCCATCCGTTATCACCTCCTTCACAGATGGATTGCACTAAAGGAATCTGGCCCAAAAGAGGTATATTAACCTCCTTAGCAAGTTTTTTACAACCCTCCCTGCCAAAAATGTAATACTTATTTTCCGGCAGTTCGGCAGGTGTAAACCAGGCCATATTCTCAACAAGACCAAGCACCGGAACATTAACCTGCTCTCCGGTAAACATGCTTATTCCTTTAATGGCATCTGCCAGTGCTACATCCTGTGGTGTTGAAACGATGATGGCACCCGTAACAGATACTGACTGTACCAATGTCAGGTGAATATCTCCAGTTCCCGGAGGGAGATCAATGATGAGATAATCCAATTCTCCCCAGTTCCCGTCTGAAATTAGCTGCTTCAGAGCACTTGTCGCCATTGGTCCCCTCCATACCAAAGCATCTTTCTGATTCACAAAAAAGCCCATCGATAAAAGTTTGATGCCATATTTGTCAAGTGGTATAATCCTGTCCTTTCCATCGATCTTCTCAAAAGACGGACGAATACCCTCAACGCCAAACATTTTGGGAATTGAAGGCCCGTAAACATCGGCATCCAGTAAGCCAACCCTGAATCCTTCTCTGCTGAGGGCTATTGCCAGATTTACAGAAACTGTTGATTTGCCTACCCCTCCTTTGCCCGATGCTATTGCAATTATATTGCTAACTCCGGCCAAAGGCCTGTCGGGAGAAACTTGTTTTTCTTCTTTGATTTCAATATTGCCAACAATTATAACATCCTTATCAACATGGGTTTTAATAGCATTTATGCAAGCATTACGCAAGGATGTTGCAAAAGGATCTTTCGGCTTTCTTAACACAAGAGTGAACTGCACTTCTTTCCCTCTAATTTCCAAGTCTTCAACCATTCCCAGGCTTACAATATCCTTTTCATGTTCAGGGTGGATTACATATCGGAGTGCATCTAAGATATTATCTCTTGAAATTGACATGACAGCTCTTATCTTTATTTAAATTAAATTAATGGGCCAAAGTTATAAAAATTGCTCAAGTCAAAGCAGGTAATTCTTCAATATTCTTCACAGGATCCCAGAAACGGCTATGGAATTCAACAACATAGTCATCCATTATCCGGATACCCTCAGAAACCAATAATTCTCGCATGGTTTCTTTCCCTGCGAAATGTATTTTTCCTGTCAACCTGCCATTCCGGTTGACCACCCTGTGTGCCGGAATAAATCCCTGATCGGAGAAAGATTTATTTAATGCCCAGCCTACCATTCTTGCGGCCCCTGGCGAACCAATGCTTCTGGCAATGGCTCCGTAAGTGGTAACCCGCCCCGAAGGGATCAGGCGGACCACCTGATAAACTTTTTCAAAAAATCCAGGATCTTCAGCCATTATTACTACCAGGTTTTTCTGGTTTCAAGGAATTTATCAACCAAATCTATTGTGAATTTTAGATATGTAATTGGTTTATTCTCCGAAAGGAATAATTGTTCATAATAGGTTTTTATAGCCAAAATCTCATCATACTCATGGCCAGGAGCATAAAGATCCCTTGTAGCCATTTCCGGTATCACATCATTTTCTTGCAGAACAGCCAGGGTGTATTCATGTAATTTGTAACTATCAGTTTTCAAATGGATCACACCTCCAGGTTTCAGGATATTTTTATAGCGATTAAGAAAAACACTCGATGACAGACGATTACCTTGTTTTTTAGGATAGGGGTCGGGAAAGGTGATCCAAATGTCTTTAACTTCCCCCCTGCCAAAGAGTCTTTCAATGAATTCGATACGTGACCGAACAAAGGCAACATTCGGGAGCTGGTTCTCCAAAGCATATTTGGCCCCTTTCCACATTCTTGCGCCCTTAATATCAATTCCGATGAAGTTTTTCTCCGGGTATCTAGCAGCCAGTCCAACAGAATATTCACCTTTACCACATCCTAATTCCAGTATAATAGGGTGGTCGTTATTGAAATATTGCCGGCTCCATTTTCCTTTGAGCATAAAATCCTCAGTGAGGATTTTTTTCCCATCTGGCTCAAAAACATTAGGGAAGGTTTTGATTTGGGCAAATCGTTCCAATTTATTGCCTCGGCCCACTGCTATTTCAAATTGATGATGCGTAACCCTACATCGGTTATGAATTCCAACTCTTCCTTTCTCATGCCCTGCTCAATCTCAATTGTATAATTTCCTTTTTGCGGAAATTTAATCTGCGTTTTAAATGGGACCTGTAGAGTGTATTTACCTCCTATCCCTTTCCCAAACCAATTTCCTCTTTCGTCGGCCATTCGAATTTCAACAGTATCGCGAATTCCCTGCCCGCCTGGAGCAATAGTATTGATGAACAGGAAAAGATTGGAAAATTCATAGCGTGCATCATTCCTGATTATTAAGGATAATTGGTATTGGCCAATGGTATCCTCAACCGGGATGATATATGCCAAAAAGTGGTCCTTGTTCCAGCCATCCTGGGGAAGAGATATCGTCTTCTCAAATAATATCCTGGAATGGCAGCCTGAAAGGAGAAAGGCTACGGCCACCAGAAGAATGCCTGATGTCGGGATTTTCATAATTAATTGTTACGGTTTCCTTTAAGGGCCTTTTTCTTAGAGGAAGACCCTTTATTTCCTTTTCCTTTATTATCAAACCGTGTAAGGCTTTCCTGCCCAACGGGATTATAATATCCCACTTCTTTTTCAATAAGCTCAGGCTCGGCTTCATTCAGCTGTTCCACAATGATCCCCTTCTTATTCAGTTCGATAATTTGTATAACTCTATCTACCTTTACCGGAACCATATTATTGGCCAAATCAGGACTGAAGGAATACCACATAATCCCCTTAAAAATATCTGTTTTCTGATGATATGCACGACCTTCCTGTGTTTCAAGTTTTATATCCTGAGAGGGCATATTTTTACGTACATCAAGGTAAGTATCGACCTCATAGTTCAAGCAACATTTTAATTTTCCACATTGCCCGGCAAGTTTCTGCGGGTTAAGTGATAATTCCTGATTCCTGGCCACAGTAGTTGTGACAGAAACAAAATTTTTAATCCAGGTAGAACAACATAATTCTCTTCCACAGGATCCAATCCCTCCAATACGGCCAGCTTCCTGCCGGGCACCTATCTGACGCATTTCAATCCTAATCCTGAAATTTTCGGCCAGGACTTTAATGAGTTCCCTGAAATCGACCCGCTCATCTGCTATGTAATAAAATATCGCCTTTGTTTTATCTCCCAGATATTCAACATCCCCAATCTTCATGTCGAGCTTGAGATCTACTGCTAACTTCCTCGACCGGATCATGGTTTCATGTTCCAGAGCGATAGCTTCCTTCCATTTGTCGATGTCAGCTGGCTTAGCTTTACGGTAAACCTGCCGAAACTCCATCTCCCCCGGGCGGAGGCGATTCCTCACTATCTGATTATAGACAAGTGGTCCCGTTAATGAAACCATTCCAATGTCATGACCAGGGGATGCCTCCACAGCAACCAGGTCACCAACCTTTAGGTTTAAACCACTTGCAATTTTGTAAAAATCTTTACGGGTATTTTTAAAACGAATTTCTACTACCTCCTCTTGCACAGTAGATCTTGGGATATCAGAAAGCCAATCAGTTACATTCAGTTTTACACAACTTGCCGCGTTGGGGCAGCTATTTTGGTCGGCTTCAGTATCGAGACGGGGACAACCCCGGTATAATCCAGCTTTTATAGACGTTTCCATGGTAATATATATTGATTCCCATCTCTTTCTTTCAGCATTAGAAAATCTGTCTGCTCCCTGTGGGAAGTATTGTCAAAAAAAATCGCAGGTAAATATAGTTAATCGGTGCGAAATGAGCGAAATGCCAACAGAAAATACTATTGTACTGATGTTTTTCGTAACAAATGGTAAATCCGGGTACTCATATCCAGAAAAAGTATTCTGGGATTTGCATTCATACTTATCTGGCTAATTGCCTCGGAAAATAAACTTTGTAAGTCTTCAATATTGCCAGGATGAATATATTTATGAAATCGTTCTGAAAAATGTTTTTCCTCGGGACTCATTCGGATAATCTCCTTGACATCCATGTTGGTATGAAAATTTTCCCTTATCATACGCAGGCAAAAAACAAAAAAATCTTTCTGCTTTTCCCTGCCCATCTCAGCAATTACAGGCAGCAATTCCAGCAACTCCGGAATATTATAACTATAAGTGAGGCGCATCCATCCGACAAAATGTTCATAATAGATTCGATTTTGTTCATCTGATTCGATCAGATTCAAGGCTGCCAGGTAATCTCCATCAGCCAGCCGGGTAACCCCATTGATAATCTGATCATTATTATGAAATTTTTGCCTCAAATAAGCAGCCAATACTTCATCCGGAAGTTTATTTACTCTTACCAATTGGGTTCGGGAGAGAATCGTTGGTAATATTTCCTCTGTAGACTGAGCAATCATTATAAATATTGTTTTCTCAGGAGGCTCTTCAATAATCTTAAGCAGTTTATTGGCGGCTGCTCCATTCATTTTTTCAGGAAGCCAGATAAGCACAATTTTGAGATCTGATTCATAAGCTTTAAGATGAAGTTTATGCAATATAGATTCTGCCTCCTTCTTAAAAATCTTTGCCTGCTTATTTTCAACCTTTATGAATCTAAGCCAACTTTGCAATCCTGGGTAAGGAAAAGCTTCCAGATATTCCCTCCATTGCGCTATATAATTGTCACTTATAGGTTCGGCCAGCTCTTTTGGCCCGGTAACTACTGGAAAAACAAAGTGTATATCAGGATGTATGTATTTCTCTGCTTTTTTACAAGAAGGACAAACTCCGCAGGAATCATCAGGGCCAGGGTTCGAACAATTCAGATATTGGGCAAAAGCCATTGCTAATGGGAATTTACCACTGCCTGGAGGGCCATGAAAAAGCAATGCATGGCTAACCCGGTTTTCACGTGCTGAATTGATCAACTGATCCCGAATTCCCTCCTGACCAATGACTGAATTAAATAGCATCTTCTGAATTCCTTATGAATACAGGGTTTTCTTAATTGACAGCCCAAAATTACACATATGAAATCTCATTTTAAAATCATCCTTCATTTTTTACCTTTGGCGAAGCATAATAAACGTACACATCATGAAAACAATGGATCAATATAATTTCGCCGGTAAGAGAGCCATCATCAGGGTTGATTTTAATGTGCCTCTTAACGCCAGCTTTGAAATTACCGATGATACCCGCATAAGGGCAGCTATACCCACAGTAAAAAAGATTCTCGCAGATGGCGGTTCTGTCATCCTGATGTCCCACCTGGGCCGCCCAAAGGACGGACCAGAAGATAAGTTCAGCCTCAGGCATCTGTTGCCGGATTTGTCTGCCAAACTTGAAACTGAAATAAAGTTTGCTCCGGATTGTGTGGGTCGGGATGCTAAAGAGCTGGCTTCAACATTGAAACCAGGTGAGGTTCTGCTTCTGGAAAACCTGCGTTTTTACCCGGAGGAGACAAAGGGGAATGAAGAATTTGCAAAAAAACTAGCCAGCCTTGCCGATGTCTATGTCAATGATGCATTTGGAACTGCTCACAGGGCACATGCCTCAACAACAATTATTGCCAAATTTTTCCCCGAAGAGAAATTATTTGGTTATGTAATTGAAAATGAACTAAAGAGCATAGATGCAGTAATGAGCAAATCCAGTAAGCCTTTCACGGCAATCCTCGGGGGGGCAAAAATCTCAACAAAGATCACTATCATTGAAAACCTGCTGGATAAGGTCGATAACCTTATCATTGGAGGAGGTATGACTTTTACTTTTATCAAAGCTATGGGTGGTAGGATTGGAAATTCACTGGTAGAGGAGAATTTAATAGATACTGCTAAACAAGTGATCCGACAAGCCATAAAAAAAGGTGTAAACCTTGTGCTTCCTGTCGATAGCCTTAACGCCGATAGGTTTGATAATGAAGCAAATACAAACACTTCGGACATTAATTGTATTCCCGAAGGATATATGGGCCTGGACATTGGAGAAAAAACGATTCAGCTTTACACCAAACTGATTGAAGATTCTAAAACTTTGCTTTGGAACGGACCAATGGGTGTTTTTGAGATGAAGAATTTCCAGAAGGGTACAGTTGAAATAGCCGAAGCTATAGCCCGGGCTACTGAAAATGGAGCTTTTAGCCTCATTGGAGGTGGAGATTCAGTTGCTGCTATTAACCAATTTAATATGACAGATAAAGTCTCCTATGTTTCAACTGGAGGAGGAGCATTACTGGAATATATTGAAGGGAAGGAACTCCCGGGGATAAAGGCAATCCGGGGATAAAGTCTTTCGGACCCTATTGAACTAAAAGGTTGCAGCCACGAATATCACTGTTGTCAAACCGGCCAAGAATTTCAAACCCTTCCTTGTCATGTTGACGACCAAGATCCTGGGTTTCGATAAATGAACATGAGTACCAGTTTGCGAGATCAATTATGTTGATTCCGCCACTACGGCCATTTTCCAAATACTTAAAAGGATCGTAGGGATCACGAATCATAATCTTCATCCATGGTGGTGATTCAAATAGCCCCTGTCCTTTTGAATATGCCTGAGACAATAGCTCGGTCATCCCATACTCTGAATGGATATTTTCTACCATAAAAGCATTCCTTAGCCGACGATGAAGCTCATCCTTTGATAATTCTTCCCTCCTGCCTTTCATACCTCCTGTTTCAACGACAATGGTGTTTTTCAGATGCACCGGATAATTATTGGCCAAATCCAATAAGGCATAGCTAACACCCAACAAAATAGTCTTTATACCTCTCTCCTCCAGAACTTTCAGGCTGTGGCTAAGTCCTTCTAAATCATTCAGATAAAAGCCGCTTTCTGGAAATTTGCTCTTTTTGATTAGATCATCCAGCATATAAACCAGAGAAGAGTCTTTTCTTTCGAGATAAGAGGGCAGAAGGGCTAAAAAACAAAATTCGTCAGGCTTGCCATAAAAAAAATTAAAGCCAAGGGAAAAACTATGTATATACCAGCTTACCTTGGCAACATAATGTATACTTGGCTGTACACCCGTTGTTCCGCTGGAAAGAAACCTGGCTTCTTCTGGCTGATCCCCTGCATAAACTCTGTGAGTCTTGTAAAATTCTATCGGTAAAAAAGGAATGTCCGAAATAGCTTCAACCTTTTGAGAATCAAAATTTAATAACCTAAGATATTGTCTGTACACAGGATTGTGCTCCGACTGGAACCGGAAACATTTCAGGGCTGATTCATTAAACTGTTCCACCGTATGAATGTCACTGAAAAATATATGTTCGCCAGGACTATTCAATTGCTTCTCTGGTTTTTAGGGGAAGACTTAACCAAATCAGGTCATATGAATGATCGATCCATTTTTTGACCAGTAAAGTTGATATGCCTTGTTCCATTTTCACTGTGTTCCAGTGCTTTTTGTTCATATGATATCCGGGAATAACGGCTGTATAGCGTTCTCTTAGCTCAATGGCCAATTCGGGATCACATTTAAGATTAAGATGCAGGTCGCCTTCGAGATTGACCAGGGCGAATATTTTTCCTCCAACTTTGAATACCAGTGTATCATCTCCAAAAGGTAATCCTTCCGATACTCCTTTTTTGCCTAAGCAAAACAATCTTAATTCTTCTATATCCATTTAAGCCCAAATTATGCAATACAAATTAATTTTTTAGTATAAGCGATGAAGAAAATCCAACCAATTTCCCCCTACGTAAATAAAACCTTAAAAATAAAGACCGGGCACAAATGCATTCCGGATATGCTCGATCTCTGGTTGATTTCCGTGATAAACAATCCACATGACATCAAACCTTATTTCACTATGTATCCTGTTCATCCTGGCGTATGCATTAGCAGCAAAAACAAGGTTTCTTTGCTTTTTCCGATCGATCGACATGGCCGGATTATCAAGTGCGGGTGCCTGGCGGGATTTCACCTCCACAATTACTAATTCGTTGCCGTCAACAGCTACAATATCCAACTCCTTATGACGGTGGTACCAGTTCCTTTCGAGGATTTGGTATCCGCTTTCTGACAAAAAGTTTTCTGCAGCTAATTCCCCTTTCTTGGCAATATCCATGTTATCCATTAAACTCAATTTTATTATTGACGACTGTGAACTATATCCCCCATACATTGAAGGCGGATTTCCTCTCCAAAAACAAGAGGCATATTTCTATCCTGATGCCCAGCCGGATGTCCGAAAAAAACCGGGATCTGAGAGTCAGCTGTCAGGGAGGTAATAATTTCTTCCGGAGTATGGCCGAATGGAATATTATTGTCATTCATCTTATTCATACCTCCTATGACCAATCCCGAGATGCCGCTTAACCAGCCGGCATGCTTTAAATTCTGCATCATGCGGTCGAGATGATAAAGGTACTCATCAACATCCTCGAGAAAAAGAATTTTATGATTTACGACAAGATCCAGGTCTGTCCCTCGCAGGCTGTATAACATCGACAGGTTACCACCCACAAGTACTCCCTGCATTTCATCTCCCCGGTTAAGGGGATGCCTATTGTATTCATAATCAATTCTCCCTGTTGACAGCACCCGATTCAATGCCGAGAAAGATTCGAGTGATTCCGGAGATTCATTCCACGAATAGAGCATTGGGCCATGAATACTCTGCAAATTAAATCTCACATGAAACCAGGAATGAAAAACTGTAAGGTCACTGAAACCAACAAACCACTTTGGCGGTGTCTCCAAACTTATCTCCGACAGGAAAGGGATCAGCCTTACACTTCCATATCCTCCACGGGTTGACCAAATACAGGATATTTCAGGGTCCTCCATAAAGGCTTTTATGTCTGATGCCCTGTCTTTATCCTCTCCGGCAAACTGATCCATTCGGTCAAAAACATGTTTGCCAAGAACGGGCTCAAAACCCTTGCTCCTGATCCATTTCAATGCTCCATCAATTTCGGATGGGATCACGAACCGGGCTGGGGATACAATTCCGATCTTATCCCCGGGCTTTAGGGTAGCTGGTTTATTTTTTCTCATTACAGGATATATTTTTCAATAATAAGCTTTAAAGACACCTCCTTCTCATTCTCGCTATCTTTCGTAATTTTGTAGCTCCTAAAATTAATCGATCAAGCGAATTATCCAATGAAAGAATACAAACGACATTTAGTAACTGCAGCACTTCCTTACGCTAATGGACCTGTTCACATAGGACATTTGGCCGGTGTTTATGTGCCTGCAGATATATATACGAGATACCTGCGCCAAAATGGAAAAGATGTGCTTTTTATTTGTGGATCAGATGAGCATGGCGTGCCTATCACGCTGAAAGCCAGGCAGGAAAATATTTCCCCTCAGGATGTGGTTGATAAGTTCCACACCCTTAACAAAGAGTCCTTTGCCCGCTTTGGTATATCTTTTGACATATACCATCGCACCTCCGCACCCCTGCACCACGAAACAGCTTCAAATTTCTTTAAAAAACTTTATGATCAGGGTGAGTTCATTGAACAAACCACCAAGCAATACTTTGATGAACAGGAAAACCAGTTTTTAGCAGATAGGTACATCACCGGAACATGCCCTCATTGCTCCAACGATAAAGCATACGGGGATCAATGTGAAGCATGCGGCACCTCTTTGAATGCAACAGACTTATTGAATCCCAAGTCTACTCTAAGTGGAAATCCACCGATATTAAAGGAAACCAGGCATTGGTATCTTCCTCTCGACAAGTACGAGCCTTGGCTAAGGAAATGGATTCTGGAAGAACATGGCGAATGGAGGGCCAATGTATACGGTCAGTGCAAATCATGGTTGGATCTGGGCTTGCAGCCACGGGCGGTCAGCCGCGATCTGGATTGGGGTGTCCCAGTCCCGATTGAAGGAGCGGAGGGGAAAGTCCTGTATGTATGGTTTGATGCTCCCATAGGTTACATATCTGCAACTAAGGAGCTAACTGATGATTGGGAAAAATACTGGAAATCTGAGGATTCACGTATGGTTCATTTTATTGGAAAGGACAATATAGTTTTTCATTGTATAGTTTTTCCTGCCATGTTAAAAGCCCATGGTGATTACATCCTCCCCGACAATGTTCCAGCCAATGAGTTTCTTAACCTTGAAAATGAAAAAATTTCCACTTCAAGAAACTGGGCCGTTTGGCTGCATGAATACCTGGAAGATTTTCCTGGGAAAGAAGATGTATTGCGGTATGTGCTTACTGCAAATGCACCCGAAACAAAAGATAATGATTTTACATGGAAGGATTTTCAAAAACGCAATAATAATGAGCTTGTAGCTGTTCTGGGAAATTTTGTCAACAGGACACTGGTTCTCACTCACAAATATTTTCAGGGTATTTGTCCTGAAGCCATAGTTTTCACTGAAGAAGATAAGGATGTATTAGGCCAGATTGAAGAAATCAGAGAACGGGTGAAAAAGAGCATTGAGTCATTCAGGATCAGAGAGGCTCTTGTGGAGGCCATGGGACTTGCCAGGCTGGGAAACAAGTATTTGGCTGAGAACGAGCCATGGAAACTGATCAGGGAAGATGAATCCCGCGTGGGTACTATTTTAAATATCAGTCTTCAGATTACGGCCAACCTCTCTATCCTTCTGGATTCATTCCTGCCCCATAGCATGGAAAAAATAAGATCATTTCTGAACATTCAACCACAAGTCTGGGATGCTATCGGTAATATCAGTTTAATACCCTCAGGACATGTAATAAATAAGCCAGCTCTGCTGTTTGAGAAAATTGAAGACAAAGAGGTAGAGTTTCAGGTAAACAAGCTTATGGCAACAAAAAAAGCCAACATGGCCGAGGAGGCAGACCTGGTCGCAGCCAAGCAGGTTGTTAGTTATGATGATTTTGCAAAATTGGATATCCGCATAGCTACAATCCTTGAGGCTGAAAAAATACCAAAAACAAAAAAACTCATCAAGATTAAACTGGATACCGGTATTGATGTTCGTACAGTCGTATCCGGAATTGCTGAATATTTTGATCCCTCAACTCTTCCGGGGAAAAAAATAAGCCTGTTAGCTAATCTGGAACCACGAAATATCAGGGGTATAGAAAGTCAGGGTATGATACTACTTGCAGAGGATACAACGGGGAAGCTTGTTTTTGTTATCCCGGAGGATGACATGATCAATGGAGCAGAAGTAAAATAATTATTTCAGGACCCAAAAATCAATATCCGTTAATTCTTCCCTCAGTTTAGCAATAGCTTCCTGGGCTTTTGCCATATTCTCAAGGGCTTGAATTACAACTCGGAAAAAGCCATTTTCAGCTTGCCATATTTCCGGGCTGAAACCTTTATCCACTAATTCTTTTTTCAGCAATGATGCGTTTTTTTCGGAGCTGAAACTTCCGGCAATAATGGCAAAAGAATTTCTGCTAATAGGTGTTTGTTCAGAACTTAAGACCTTATTTTTCTCAGATACCTCGATGCTCAATGGATCTTGCCCGGATTCTCTTTGGATTTCAGTTGGCCTAACTGAGGAGGCACTTTCGGGTATATCAACAATAGTTAATGAAGGCAAAGGGAAAAGAGTGGCAGGCTGCTGCCCCTGTCTTAGTCCATGCCTGAAATTGAGAGGCAAGAGGGAAATCACTACCAGCAAAGGAATTGCCATGGCAACCCTGCGGAAAGTTCTTTCTTGTCCCGGCTTACCCTGTGTTCCTGGTAAGTGTATTATTCGTCCGGATTCGCGTTGCTTGAATATAGCTGAACGCAGCAAAGGATGTTCCTTTTCGGTACGAGTAAAATGGAATGAGCTAAAACCGTAAGAATCAGTCAGGAAATTAATTTCCCCACTGGCAGAGAAAACCAACTCACCTGTTTTGGCATAGCTGAAATATCCAATGGAAGTCAAATGAATACGCTCACCAGCAGCCAGCTTTACCCTTAGGCGGTCGACAAATTCATCAAGCAGGATCCTGGCAGCTGATACAGTAATTTTCTCATAGTTGGCGAGGTAGCCAGATAATACACCATCATCCTGAACCAAATCCTGATTGAATCCTATTTCCTTGCCGGGTGGTGTAAAAGTCTGCGTTTCCTCTCTGATTTTAGCTGGTACGTACAGAGACACAAAACCACCAAGACCGGGAATGACCACACAATCTTTGAAATAAAGAAGTTCTAAAATTCTTTTCTCTAAATCCATTACAAGTTTATCAACTAATTAACCCTCCTAATATTATGTGGATCAAGGCTTCTATCAATCTTTTGACTATCAATCAATCTTCGCAACCACCAAAATTAGTCACTTGTTGATAATATTCCAAATATTGGAACAGTTTATTCATGGAGCCTACTGTTATTAAATAAGCAAATAAACGGCTGATAAATATTATATTTGAGCGCCCATGAGCCAAATAAAACAGGCAAGCATCATGAATAAAATCCATATGGTTGACCTTGTCAATCAATACAAGGCGATCAAGACTGAAATTGATTTAGCAATCCGTGAAACAATTGAACAGGGAGCTTTCATAAATGGTCCGGCTGTTGGCCAATTCAGGGAGGAACTATCGGCATATCTTGAGGTTCCCCATGTAGTGGCATGCGCAAACGGTACGGATGCACTGCAGGTGGCCCTGATGGCTCTGGATCTGCAAGCTGGTGACGAAGTAATTACATCTAACTTTACTTTTATTGCCACTGTTGAGGTAATTGTTTTGTTAGGGATGAAACCAGTTTTGGTCGATGTTGATCCTCGTACATTTAATCTTGACGTTGAGGAGGTCCGAAAAGCCATCAGTCCGAGAACAAAAGTTATTATGCCGGTACATTTATTCGGACAATCTGCCCCAATGAACGAGATAATTAAAATCGGCCGGGAAAATAATATTGCAGTAATTGAAGATGCAGCTCAAGCCTTGGGAGCATATTATAATTTCCCTGATGGACAATCACTCAGAGCAGGAACAATTGGAGATATTGGTACAGCATCTTTTTTCCCGTCGAAAAACCTGGGTTGCTTTGGAGACGGGGGGGCACTGTTCACCCGCGATGAAAAGCTGGCCAAAAAGTTGCAAATGATAGTTAATCATGGATCGAAAATCAAGTATTTTCATGATCTGATTGGAGTAAACTCACGACTGGATACAATTCAGGCTGCGATACTGAGAGTCAAATTAAAGCATCTGGATTCTTATAATTCTGCCCGACAGGCTGCTGCTGCCTATTATAATGACCACCTTATGGGTCATCCAGACATTCTTATTCCCGGATTATCCGGCACAGGTACTCATATATATCATCAGTATACCCTTCGTATATTAAATGGTAGGAGGGATAAATTAAAAGCTGCTCTTGCCGGGCTTGGGATTCCAAGTATGGTATATTATCCTTTACCTTTGAGCCTACAAAAAGCATTTAATGAATCAGGGTATAAAAAAGGGGATTTCCCTGTAACTGAACAGCTTTGCGATGAAGTGTTATCTTTGCCAATGCATACTGAGCTGAGGATGGATCAACTGGAATTCATTATTAAAAGCCTGCTGGCCAATATTTAAACTATGGAAAAGGATTATTTTGCCCACGAAACGGCAGCAATAGACCAGGGTTCCATTATCGGTAAAGGAACCAAAATATGGCACTTTTCCCACATCATGAAGGAATGTAAAATCGGAGAAAATTGCAGTATAGGGCAAAATGTGGTTGTGTCACCGAAGGTAATACTGGGAAACAATGTTAAAGTGCAAAACAATGTATCAATCTATACAGGGGTGATTTGTGAGGATGATGTTTTCCTCGGACCTTCAATGGTTTTCACCAATGTTGTTAACCCTCGCAGCAGGATTATTCGGCGTGGCCAATATGTGTCAACCCATGTTGGACAGGGAGCAAGTATTGGAGCCAATGCTACCATTATTTGTGGAAACAATATTGGTGCCTTTGCATTCATTGGAGCCGGAGCAGTTGTTACTAAAGAAGTTCCTGAATATGCACTGGTTGTTGGAAATCCAGCACGACATACCGGTTGGATGAGTGAATATGGTCACCAGCTGAACTTTGATTCTGAGGGAATTGCAATCTGCCCGGAAAGCGGTGAAAAATACACCATTAACAAGGGGAAAGTAAAAAAGCTAAATTCATGAAAGACTTAATCCTGGTAACAGGTGGAACCGGATACATAGGCTCTCACACAGTTGTCGAGCTTATTAAGGGAGGATATGAAGTGGTTATCGTTGACAATCTGGCTAATTCTACTCTTGAATCTTTGGCCGGGATTGAAAAGATAACAGGTATACGGCCAGCATTTGAGAGATTCGACCTCTGTGATACCAACAGGGTAGGTGAATTTTTTGCCAAATACACTCAACTTAAGGCCATCATACATTTTGCTGCACACAAGGCAGTTGGAGAATCGGTTGAAAATCCTCTTAAGTATTATCACAACAATCTTGCCTCCTTAATAAACCTTTTGCATTTTATGGATCAGTACAATGTTGAAAATCTGGTGTTTTCATCAAGCTGTACAGTATATGGTCAGCCAAAGGAACTGCCGGTATCAGAAAGTACCCCAACTCTTCCTGCTGAATCCCCTTATGGAAATACAAAACAAATCTCAGAAGAAATTATAAGGGATACAATGATCGCTTTGCCCAGGCTTAATAGTATAGCTCTCAGGTATTTCAATCCTATTGGCGCACATCCCTCAGGACATATAGGAGAGCTGCCCATGGGGGTTCCCAATAACCTGGTGCCGTTTATTACGCAGACCGCTGCAGGTATTCATAAGAGTTTACAGGTATACGGCAGCAATTATGACACGCCCGATGGCTCTGCGATAAGGGATTATATCAATGTTAACGACCTGGCCCGGGCCCATGTAACAGCTGTTTCCCGGCTACTCGAGAGAAAGAACAATTCTAATTACGAATTTTTTAACCTGGGCACCGGAACCGGAACTTCCGTTTTAGAGATGATCAGAATTTTTCGCGAGGTGACCGGAATAAATATTAATTATAAAATTGTTGAACGAAGGGAGGGTGATATTGAAAAAGTATGGGCAGATACACGGTTTGCTAATCAAGAGCTTGGCTGGAAAGCTACCACCACACTTGAGGAAACGCTTGCCTCAGCCTGGAAATGGGAAAAAAACTTAAGGGGAATTAAATAATTGGGTTATATGAAGAAGACTCTTTTAATCACTGGAGGAGCAGGATTTATAGGATCTCATGTTATCCGGCTATTCGTAAACAAATATCCGGAATATCAAATAATAAACCTGGATGCCCTGACCTATGCCGGAAATTTGGAAAACCTTATAGATATTGAACAGGCAACCAATTATACCTTCGTAAGGGGTGATATAAGGGATTCAGCCCTGGTTGATGAACTCTTTACACGATTTAAGTTTGACGGGGTCATTCATCTGGCTGCCGAAAGCCATGTCGACAGGTCTATTACTGATCCGATGGCTTTTATCACAACAAACATTATTGGAACTGTAAATCTGCTGAATGCAGCCAAAAACAACTGGAAAGAATCACTTCCTGGAAAACGGTTCTATCATATTTCTACAGATGAGGTATATGGTTCATTAGGAGAAGCAGGTTTTTTTCATGAAACATCCCCTTACGACCCTAAAAGCCCCTATTCAGGGTCAAAAGCCAGTTCTGATCACCTGGTCAGGGCCTATAGCCACACCTATGGACTTCCAATAGTGATTACAAATTGTTCCAATAATTACGGACCCAATCAATTCCCTGAGAAATTACTACCGCTCGCGATCAACAATATCAAGAACCTCAAAACCATACCAGTGTATGGAAAGGGTGAGAATATCCGCGACTGGTTGTATGTTGAGGATCATGCCAGGGCCATTGATCTGGTATACCATAAAGGCAGAATTTCTGAAACATACAATATTGGAGGGCATAACGAATGGACCAACATTGACCTGATCCGCAAACTTTGTGAGCTTATGGATCGCAGATTGGATCGTAAAGCGGGGACCTCTGCCGGGCTAATCACTTTCGTTAAGGACAGGGCCGGACATGACCTTCGGTATGCCATTGATGCCTCAAAAATCAAAGAGGAGCTTGGATGGGTGCCAAGCCTCCAGTTCGAAGAGGGATTGGAAAAAACTGTTGACTGGTATCTGGCTAATGAGGCCTGGATGAACCGAATCATCTCAGGTGATTATGAAAAGTACTATATTGAACAGTATGGGAAAAGGTAATATCCCTGCGCTTAGTATATCACCAAAGGATGCTTAATAAGGATACTCAATCAAGTAACTCAATTGATAAGTGTGTAGGTTATAACCAGTCTCATTTTTTCTCCCTGCTCAAAATTATTGAGCACCACCTGGTTGGCGGAAATCCGGGAGTCTTTTACAACAATAAATAAACCCGTGTTTTTCAAACGGTATTCAGGATCAGGATCCAGGAGGTCCTGAACATATTTTGCCAGATTGAAGGAATATTCACCAGTTTGGCTGTCATAATAACCACCATAATATTCCTCTCCTAAGAAAATATCCCCAATAAAATCATTTGTACCATCTTCCAGTGCATTGAAAATCTGTATGGAGCCAGGAACCGGCTTACCTTCAACAATATATTCCTGTGCAACAGGGATTATTAATTCTGCCTTATTGATGGAAATACCTTCATTGCTCATTTCCAGCAGGCTATCGCTAAACTCAAACCGGGTATGCGCCCTGAGCCCTGCCATTGATTGAAGGTACACCCTTCCGAAATCAATGGTAGTATCATTTATAAAGGCTTCTGCTTCAGAGCTATTATAATCATGTTCAAATTTATTTATCCAGGTACAGTTGGAGTTGATTACAACCTCATACTTTAAAGAATCTTCGTCTGAATTTTTATAATAAAGGGTCATACGGGAATCCCCTCCGGAGAGGTCGAAATAAACAATTGATCCTCCTTGATCAACGAATTCTGACTCCAGGTATAATCCTTTGAAATACTCCAGGAATGAGGCATTATCCTGAAGATGTGAGGGGTCGGCCAAAAGTATTTTTTCACCAAGCTGATTATCGATCCGAATCAGTAAACTATCGGCTCCGGGTGTAGGTAAGTAATCAAATTCAGCCACAGGATTGATCCCGGTGTAATAATTACTGATATCCAGGTTGGAGTAATAAATCGAATCAAAAAAAAGATCTTCCTGAATCTCATGAACCCGAATATGCTGAACTTGGGTGGTATCTCCCAGAGCACTCTGGTATTTTAGCAACAAAACGGCTGAATCCAATTGAACATTTTCTCCAAAATCAACATCATTCGATGAAAGCCTCAACTGTGTTAATATTCCGGCACGGGATTTCCCAAATACCGGATCAGCCATTGCACCTAAAAGACTTCTGGTACGCTTCTCGGTGGTGAGGGAATCCTGCCTCAGGGTATTAACTTTAACCAAAGAGGATGAATCAATGTGATAAGTAAACCTTTCCCCAGGAGGGGTGATTTCAAGACCAATCTTGCTATCGGTCTCACATGACCAGATTCCAATAAATAGAAAAAGAAGAAGCCCCTTTGAGAGGAGCCGATGCTGAATATTAGCCTGCATTTGCGGTTTCATTAAATACTTTTGCATGTTTCAATTGAATACTAACTCGCTAAAATCTGATCGTAGAAATCAGAATACGCCTGAATATAATCCTCCTGACCCAAAAAGTCCAAAAACGGTTTCCCGGAAACTTTGACATAATCAACCAATTCTTTGTTTGCCTCCCGGCTTGCAATAATAATACCATCACTATGATCAATCGCCATTTTATTTAACTGTATAAAATCCGGTATTTTTATAACGTTCAAATCTTCCTTACTGATGCCTTCCATGATGATTTTATTATTAAAATCGGAGTTAAGGCTGTTTTTGAAGGTGTCGCCGTAAACAGAATAAATAACTTTTGTATCGGTAAATAAGGGGTCTTCCTTAAAAGCCCTCTTCAGGTATAAGGGGATTACTGAAGTAAACCAGCCATGACAATGAACCAGATTAGGTGCCCACCGGAGTTTCCTGACTGTTTCAAGTACTCCTCTGGCAAAGAATATAGCACGCTCATCATTATCTTCAAATTCCAAACCGTTGGAATCGGCCAAAACAGCTTTACGTTCGAAAAAATCTTCATTGTCAATGAAATAAACCTGCATCCTGGCGGTCTGTATCGAAGCAACTTTGATTATCAATGGATGATCTGCATCCTTGATTATCAAATTCATCCCCGATAATCTAATGACTTCATGCAGTTGATTTCTCCGTTCATTGATACTACCATATTTGGGCATGAAGGTTCGGATCTCTCTTCCGCGTTCCTGAATTCCCTGGGGCAAGAATCTGCCAATAATGGACATCTCGCTCTCGGGTAAATAAGGAGTGATTTCCTGAGAAACGTACAAAATTCTTTGTTTCTTCATTCTTTGGGGCTTTTCCTTTAGACTGCGAAATTAGTAAATTTTGAGCTAATTATCAACATATTAACAGTAAGAGAAGGGTATTGCTCACAATTGTGTATATCTTCGTGCCCCCATTTGGAATGATTAAGGTGAAAGTCTTTAATACAATTTCTGAAACACGCAAGTACCTTGGGGCATTAGCCTCCAACAATATAAGTGTCGGGTTTGTTCCCACCATGGGAGCCTTACATCCTGGTCACCTATCACTGGTCAGGCAAGCCATGGAGAGTAATAATATAGTGGTTGTGAGTGTTTTTGTCAACCCAATTCAATTCAATGATCCAAAGGACCTTCAAAAATATCCAATTCGTTTAGAAAAGGACCTCGGCCTGTTAAATAATTTTCTATCCAGTGACGACTTTGTTTTTGTCCCCAGTATTGAAGAAATGTACCCCAGCACCGTTAAAAAGAAATATGATTTTGGTTATCTGGGGGAGGTAATGGAAGGATTATCACGCCCTGGCCATTTCAATGGTGTTGGAATTGTGGTTGACCGTCTGTTCCGAATAGTCCAGCCAGAAAGGGCCTATTTCGGCGAAAAAGATTTCCAGCAATTAGCTATCATTCGAAAAATGGTGGAATTGGAAAATCATCCCATTAACATAATCGGCTGCCCGATCATCCGGGAGGATGATGGCCTGGCCATGAGTTCCCGCAATCAGCTTCTAAGCTCCTCTCTCAGGAAAAATGCCGGGGTATTGTACCAGTCGCTCTTAAAGGCTCAAAGCTTATCTGCTATTCATACCGTGGAAGAAACTTGTGAATTGATAACCCGGATGATAAATGCGATGCCAGGATTTAAGCTTGAATATGTTGAATTCGCCGACGAAAGAACGCTTCGGGCAATAAACAACTGGATCGAGACGGATGCAATTCGTTGCTTTATTGCTGTTCTGGCTGGCAAAATTCGTTTGATAGACAATATTAAAATTGAACCTCCATCAAAATGAACTTTCTGATATCTTATTTGTTTTCGTATTGTGATTTGGGAAATCCTTATCTTTGCACCGGGATAGATATAGGAAATCATGTTTATCGAAGTTTGCAAATCCAAGATCCATAAGGTAACTGTTACTGAGGCCAACCTGCAGTATATAGGTAGTATTACTATTGACTTGGACTTGATGGAAGCGGCCAATATCATTGAAAATGAGAAGGTCCAGGTCGTGAATATCAATAATGGAGAACGTTTGGAGACCTATGTTATTAAAGGAGAACGAGGCTCTGGCCAGGTTTGTCTGAATGGTCCGGCAGCCAGAAAAGCACAGGTTGGAGATGTTGTAATTATCATTTCCTATGCCTCTATGGATTTTGAAGAAGCAAAAAATCACACCCCAAGTGTGATTTTTCCGGATACAGAAACTAATAGATTAGTAAATTGATTTGCAGGTTGCAGGTTGCAGGTTGCAGGTTGCAGGTTGGAAAACTCTTGTATCTTGTATCTTGCGTCTTTGTTCTTGTTTCATAATATTATCCATTGAAATCTAAAAGTATTTATATATGCCAGTCCTGCGGATCTCAGTCCGCCAAGTGGATTGGCCGGTGTCCAAACTGTAATGAGTGGAATACATTTGTTGAAGAGATTACCCGCTTGGGTACTAAAAAAAAATTAAGCCGCCAGGCTGCCCCCTCCAAACCCAGGAAGCTTGTTGAGATAGACATTAATCAGCTATCCAGAATGGAAACAGGGAACCAGGAGTTCGACCGTGTTGTGGGAGGAGGATTAGTTTCAGGATCAATAGTACTGATAGCAGGTGAGCCAGGGATTGGGAAATCCACTCTGGTTTTACAGTTGAGCCTTCAATTGAGCAAGGTTAAGACTCTTTATATCTCCGGAGAGGAAAGTTTACAGCAACTAAAAATGAGGGCCCAACGCCTTGGTGAAGGGCATGAGCAGCTATATTTTCTCAGTGAAACTTCTATGGAAAGTATACTGATTCATATCGATCAGTTTGCACCAGAGTTGATCATTGTGGATTCCATTCAGACCCTGGTAACTGAAAGCGCAGAATCCTCAGCCGGTTCAGTAACACAAGTAAAGGAATGCACTAACCAGCTGATTCAGTTTGCCAAAGCCAATAACTGCCCTGTATTGCTTATTGGGCACATCAATAAAGACGGGCATCTAGCCGGTCCAAAAGTTCTTGAACACATGGTTGATACAGTTTTGCAATTCGAAGGCGATCAAAACCATTTGTACAGGATCCTCAGGGTGCTCAAGAACCGTTTTGGCCCGACAGATGAAATGGGCATTTTTGAGATGCGGTCAACCGGACTGCGAATGGTATCCAACCCCTCCGAGTTCCTGTTGGCCAACCGGGAAATGAAACTTAGCGGCAATGCAGTTGCTGCTATAATAGAAGGCCATCGGCCGTTAATGATTCAAAGCCAGGCTCTTGTAAGTACCGCAGCTTATGGAACACCTCAGCGATCAGCCACAGGATTCGATAACAGGCGGCTGGGAATGCTCCTGGCCGTTCTGGAAAAAAGAGCCGGGTTCCGCCTGTCAGTTAAGGATGTTTTCCTCAATATGGTGGGTGGTTTTCGTGTGAGTGATCCAGCTACCGATATGGCCGTGGTGGGTGCAATTCTTTCTTCGGAAAATAATATTGCCGTGGAACAAGACATCTGTTTTACTGGTGAGGTTGGTCTTTCCGGAGAATTCCGACCTGTAAATAGAATCGAGCAACGTGTTGCAGAATCAGCACGATTGGGATTCAACCAGATCCTGATTCCTGATGCAAACATGAAAGGGACAGACTTTTCCCGCTATAAAATCAAAATTGTACCTCTGAAACATATTGGCGAATTGTATAAAAAGCTTTTTTGATTGAAAACAAGCCTGGTAGAGATTCAAGACCTGACCATTTCATTTAAATCCTCCGGATCGCCTGCTGTCCAGGATGTTTCCTTTACTATTGAGCGTGGCCAAACCGTTGGGATTGTTGGAGAATCCGGATCAGGCAAAACCTTAACAGCCCTGGCAATAATTGGACTGATGCCGCCATCAGCTGAGTCCTCAGGAAAAATATTATTTCATAAGCAAAATGGTGATATAGTTAATCTGAGGGAGCTGAAAAATAATCAAATCCTTGGCATACGGGGGAAACATATTGGCATGATCTTTCAGGAACCCATGAGTTCCCTAAACCCTGCTATGCGTTGCGGCTCACAGGTCTCCGAAATCATTATGGAACATTCCAACCTAAGCGCCAGGGAGGCAAAAGAAAAAGTTATCAAGCTTTTTGAGGAAGTAAAGCTTCCGCGGCCAGAGGAACTTTTCAGATCATACCCACATCAATTATCAGGTGGACAGCGCCAGAGGGTTATGATAGCCATGGCGATAGCTTGTAAGCCGGATTTGCTGATTGCAGATGAACCCACTACTGCACTTGATGTTACGGTGCAAAAAATCATCCTTAATCTTCTTAAAACCCTTAGCAGAAAATACCAGATAAGTGTTCTTCTTATTTCGCACGATCTTGGCGTAATCGCTAATATTGCCGACAAGGTATTGGTGATGTACCAGGGAAAAATTGTGGAACAGGGGAAAACACTTACACTGATCAGTCGTCCCCAGCATCCATATACACAAGGGTTACTGGCCTGCCGTCCTCCATTATCGGGTAAACCGCATCGTTTACCTACTCTGGGAAATTACCTTTCCAGAAGCTCTATCGGCGATTCCAAAAATCAGCAAAAACAAGTTATCCAGGAATATATGCAAGAACCCTCGGAGCTGTTGCTAAGGGTTTCAGGATTGACTACTTCTTTTTCGTTAAAGAGGAATTTTTTGGGAAAGACAATAAAGGAAATGACAGCAGTTAAGGATGTCTCTTTTGATCTTTTTGCAGGAGAAACTCTTGGACTGGTTGGTGAATCAGGTTGTGGAAAAACCAGTCTTGGCCGGTCCATTCTTCAATTGATCCGTTCAGGACAGGGAGAAATCCTGTACAGGGATATTAAGGTGCATGAGCTCAGCGGCACCTCCCTGAGGAAGTTCAGGAAAAACCTGCAGATAATTTTCCAGGATCCATACTCCTCACTGAATCCAGGATTAACTGCAGGGGCAGCCATTATGGAACCTATGATTGTCCATGGATTACATTCCTCGAATAAGCAGAGGAAACAAAAGGTGTATGAGTTACTGGAGAAAGTTGCCCTTCAGCCTGATCATTTTAACAGATACCCTCATCAGTTTTCCGGTGGGCAAAGGCAAAGGATTGGAATTGCCAGAGCCCTTGCCGTTGAACCTGAGATGATAATATGCGACGAATCAGTATCGGCTCTGGATGTCTCGGTGCAGGCACAAATACTTAACCTGCTTAATGAGTTAAAAGATGAATTCGGCCTTACCTATCTGTTCATTTCACATGACCTGGCTGTTGTGCGGTATATGTCTGACAGGCTGATGGTTATGCAAAATGGGGAAATAGTGGAAAGTGGTTCTTCCGACCAGGTTTTTGCAAATCCGCATAAGGTATATACACGCAGGCTGATGGATGCCATCCCAAGAGTTGAGCTGGATTAGAAATCTTCAAAATCATCCAGTTTTCTATTGTCAATATTTTTCTTGTTGACCCTGTCGCAATCCAGGTCAATATTGAAATTGAGAGGGGGTTCAAACTTCCCTTGCGATACGTTCAGGGTACTGTCGGCATATACCTTTTTCATGAAAAGAGCCCACATTGGCAGAGCCATATTAGCTCCCTGGCCCAGATTGTCATTTCTGAAACGAATACTCATATCCTCTCCTCCTGACCAGGTTCCGGTAACAAGATTAGGTACTATCCCAACAAACCATCCATCGGCATTATTATTGGTTGTACCGGTTTTACCAGCAATGGGATTATTGAAATGATACTTAAACCGCAGGCGGATACCAGTCCCGTTGCCACTTGTCACCCCTTCCATAAGGTTAAGCATTTTATAGGCGGCAAATTCAGATATAGCTTCCTCCTCTTTAGGTAAGAAACTGCTTATCAAATTGCCGTCTTTGTCCTCAATTCTGTTAACCAGTATAGGTTCAATCCAAATCCCCTTATTAGCAAAGGTGGTAAATGCACCCACAACTTCATAAACCGTGAGCTCAGCTGAACCCACACAGATAGGCCATACGGGATCAATAGGGGATTTTACTCCCATTTTTCTTACCAGATCAATAACAGCCTGAGGATTATATCTCTTGATTACCCAGGCAGATATCTGGTTCATGGATTTAGCCAACCCCTTTTTCAGGGTCACCATTTTTCCGTCGTACTCAGGAATGTGTGAAAACTTGGGTTCGTAAATAGTATCTTTCCCAGTGGTGGCGCTCACAAATTTAAACTGAACCGGTACATTTGGTACCTCATAGCAGGGAGAATATCCATGTTGCATGGCCAATGTGTACACAAAAGGTTTGAAGATAGAACCCACCTGTCTTCGGCCTTGCATCACCTGGTCGTATTGAAAATGAGAATAATCTATTCCGCCCACATAAGCTCTAATCTGGCCGTTACGAGGATCAACCGACATGAGGCCTGCGCGCAGAAAGCGCTTATAATATCGTATTGAATCATTGGGGGTCATGATGGTGTCGATCTCCCCTTTCCAGCTGAAAACTCTCATTTCAACAGGAGTATCAAACAAAATCCTGATAGAGTCATTAGATAGCTTTTGCAACTGGTGCACACGGTAGCGTTCGCTGTACAGGCGGGCTAATCGAATAAAATTTTCAATTTCCGAGGCACTGAATGAATTGTCAAACGGGGGCCGGCGAAGGTTTTTGTACTCTCTCTCTATGGAAGGTTGCAGGGTGTCTCTAATGTGCTCAATAACTGCCTCTTCAGCATACCGCTGCATTCTGGAATCGATGGTTGAGTAGATTTTTAACCCGTCCTTGTACAGGTTGTATTCCTGTCCATCTTTATTGAGGTTCTTATGTAACCAGCCTCTTAGCGGATTGGTATCCCATTCGGCAGCATCTTCCGGATTGTTTGTTGGTCTTTTTTCCTGAAGAGTGTTTCTCAGCCTCTCCCTGTAATATGTGGCCAAACCCAGTTTGTGGTCAACCTTTTGAAAATCCAAAACAATTTCCAAAGTTGATGCTGAATCAGCCAATTCAGGTTCAATATATTTCAGGCTTTTCATTTTGCTGATCACCAGATTCCGCCGGTCCAGGGCTTTTTCTTCAAATCGCCTGGGATTATATGCTGATGGGTTCTTTGCCATAGCAGCCAACATAGCCGCTTCTTCCAATTTGAGTTCTTGTGGTGTAGTGTTGAAGTACACCATGGAGGCGGTAAGCACACCATCTCCATTATTTAAAAAGTCAAATTTATTGAGATACTGGGCGATTATCTCCTCCTTGGCAAATGATTTTTCCAATTTCACAGCAATGACCCATTCCCGAAATTTCCGGATGGCAAATTTGACCGGTTTCCTCTGATATTCCTCCCTGGGAAAAAGCAGCTTTCCCAATTGCTGGGTAATTGTGCTTCCCCCGCCCGTATCCTGTCCCAGGAGCAGGCTTTTTACTATCACCCTGGCCAAACCACGGAAGTCAATCCCAGAATGCCTGTAATAACGCTGATCCTCTATCGAAACCAATGCATTAATCATAAAAGGAGAAATTTCTGCAGCAGTAACGCTAACGCGGTTTTCGTCCCTTTCGAAATACTGTCCCAGCACAACACCATCATTTGAAATAATCTGGCTGGCCTGGTTGATTTTGGGATTTTCAAGTTCGGTAAAGCTGGGCATAAAACCCAATTTTCCTTTAGAAATGAAAAAAAACAAGAGGATTATTAAAATAAATCCTCCAACATACAAACCCCAAAAACCCAGGACGTATCGACGGTAAGTATGATCAGGTTTATTAACCATTATAAACGATTTTGAACAAAAATAATAAATTAAATGGGGAACGGATTTTCCATAATATTAAATGAAACGCATCTATATATAAAAAAATTATCTTTTACTTTGTGCCACTTTTAAAAAACCCGGGTAGGAATATGTTTGATAATCTTGTAATTGTAGAGTCTCCAGCTAAAGCTAAGACTATTGGGAAATTTCTTGGGAAGGATTTTATTGTTAAGTCCAGCTTCGGACACATACGTGATTTGTCGAAAAAAGATTATGGAATTGATCTGAATAATCAATACCAGCCCCAATACATTATATCTCCTGACAAGAGGAAAATTGTTGCTGAGTTAAAAAAATTAAGCAAAGAGGCAAAAACAGTCTGGTTGGCTTCTGATGAAGACCGCGAAGGAGAGGCTATTGCCTGGCATCTTGCAGAAGTTCTCAAGCTGCCTTCTGACAAAATCAGAAGGATTGTCTTTCATGAAATTACTAAAGAAGCTATACTTAAAGCCATTGAAGATCCACGATCCATTGATCAATACCTCGTCAATGCACAACAAGCAAGGAGGGTGCTTGATCGCCTGGTGGGTTTTGAACTAAGTCCGGTTTTATGGAAAAAAGTAAAACCATCATTGTCGGCTGGAAGAGTTCAAAGCGTGGCGGTTCGTATCCTGGTTGAGCGAGAAAGAGAAATACTAAATTTCGTTGCCCAGGAAAGTTTCCGGGTAACTGGATCTTTCTCCTTCAGTGATAAAGATGGCAAGCCTGCCCAATTAAAAGCAGAACTTAATCAGCGTTTTAGCTCTATTGAGGAAGCCCAGGCTTTTCTCGATTCGTGCAAATCTGCAGATTTTCAGGTTTTTGGGATTGAAACAAAACCCTCTACAAAATCACCGGCTCCTCCTTTTACAACATCCACCCTTCAACAGGAGGCCAGCAGGAAATTCGGTTTTTCTGTAAGCCAGACCATGACCCTTGCTCAGCATCTTTACGAAGCCGGACATATTACCTATATGAGAACTGACTCCGTTAACCTTTCTGATTTGGCACTAAATACAGCCCATAAAGAAATTATTCTGGAATTTGGTGAGGAATACTCAAACAGGCGAAATTTTAAAACCACTGCTAAAGGTGCTCAGGAAGCCCATGAGGCTATACGTCCATCCTTCATGAACAAAAGGGACGCCGGAGCAAATGCTAATGAAAAAAAGCTATATGGCCTTATCTGGAGAAGGACCCTTGCCTCCCAAATGAGTTCAGCCAGATTGGAAAAAACTACTATTACAATCTCTATATCGAATCGTGCGGAACGGTTTTTATCATCCGGTGAGGTTTTGTTATTTGATGGTTTTTTGAAAGTGTACATGGAAGGTTCAGATGAGGAAAAGGAAGGGAATGGCAATGGGCTCCTTCCTCCGGTAGCGAAGGATCAGAAATTGGATCCTGGAAGTATTGAAGCCCTTCAACGCTTCACCCATTATCCTCCCAGATATACTGAGGCAAGTTTGGTTAAAAAAATGGAGGAAATGGGTATTGGAAGGCCATCAACCTACGCGCCAACTATTTCTACTATTCAAAACAGGGAATACGTAATCAAAGAAGACCGGCCAGGAATCACCGGGGAACTGGAAGGACTGGTACTGACTGATGGAAAAATAACAACTATCAGCAAATCTGAAAAATCAGGATTTGAAAAATCCAAGCTCTTTCCTACAGATATTGGAATGGTAGTCAACGACTTTTTGGTTGAGCACTTTAGTAATATTATGGACTTTAATTTCACTGCTTCAGTGGAAAAAGACTTTGACAATATTGCCGATGGAAAATTGGTTTGGTTTACCATGATCGACAAGTTTTATAAACCCTTTCACGCAAAGGTGGATATAACACAAAAAAACAGCACTCGTAGCTCAGGAGAACGGGAGCTTGGCAAACACCCTGAGACTGGAGAACCTGTAATAGTCAGGATCGGACGATACGGGCCAATGGCTCAGATTGGTGAAGGGGGGGAAGATTCCAAACCCAGGTTTGCCAAATTGCAAAAGGGCCAGCTTATTGAAACCATTAGCCTTGAAGAGGCTCTTAAATTATTCGACCTACCCAGAACCCTGGGCCAATATGAAGATGCCGAGCTGGTAGTTGGAATGGGGCGTTTTGGCCCCTATATCAGACACAAAGGGTCTTTTTATTCTTTGAAGAAAGGAGTGGACGACCCTATGGAGATCACAATTGAACGTGCTAAAGAACTGATAATCGATAAAAGAGAAGCAGATTCCAAAAAAACCATTAAAATGTTTGAAAATGATCCGGACCTTATGGTCCTGGACGGGAGATATGGCCCTTACATTTCTTACCATAAAGCCAATTACAGGATTCCTAAAAATGTGGATCCGGCTGCCTTAAGTTATGATGAATGCAAGGAGATTATTGAAAAAACTCCAAAAACCAAAAAGAAAAAATAAAATGGATTCAGGAAGGGATTTATTTGCTTATTTTGAACCGACAGATACCAGTTTATTGTCAAATCCGGTACCCTTCCAATACTCCCATCTTGGAGATCATATTACCTTTCTTACCGGCCAGAGTGGTGAATCAGACCTGGATAAGGCCAAATTGGTTATTTTTGGATACCCTGATTCTTCAGGTTCCATACTGGTTAAAAAACATTTGTATTCATTGAGTAATCATTTCCCCCCGTCTTCTATACTTGATCTGGGAACGCTTCGAAAGGGCAAAAAAATAGCCGACACAGATAGTGGATTGAGAGATGTGGTTGCCGAATTGGGCCGGAAACAAAAAACTATAATAATTGTAGGCGGAAAAACGAAGGATACTCTTGCCTTATATAACGCCTATGCTCTTTTGGAACAACGAGTAAATATTTGCGGTGTTGATTCGGGGATTCCCCTCTCCACTGAGATAAAATATCCTAAATCACACTACCTGAATAAAATTCTTCTGAATCCGAAAAACAGATTATTTGATTATACACACCTGGCTTACCAGGCCTACTTTACATCCACATCTATACTGGAATTATTGGATCAGTTATTCTTTAATCATATCCGCCTGGGCCGTATCCGGCAGGATATTAGGGAATCAGAACCAGAGTTCCGAAATTCAGATATTCTCAGCTTTTCAATGTCTGCTATTCGGGAATCGGACGCACCTGAAAGTGATCATTCCGGCCCCAATGGGCTTTATGCCGAAGAGGCCTGCCAATTGAGCCGGTATGCTGGCTTAAGTGAAAGATTAAGTTGCTTTTTTCTGAACGATCTAAACCACAATAGCCTTAATAATCAATCAACTGCAGCCTTGGCAGCCCAAATGATTTGGTATTTTCTACAAGGGTTTTTTCAGAGGAAGACAGAGTACCCATATACCGACATAAAAAAATTTCAAAAGTTTATTGTTAATGTCCCTCAGGTGGGCCATGACATCCACTTCTATAAAAGCCCTAAAACTAACCGCTGGTGGCTTGAGGTACCTTATCCCGACACAAAATACAGCCGATTACTATATGTAGCATGTACCCCATCAGATTACAAATTAGCATGTGAAGGAGAAATTCCGGACAGGTGGTGGAAGAATTTCCAGCGTCTTTCTTAGCCTTCGTTATAATTTCCAGGTGGTTACTTACGTTAGATAAAGTTGTACAGTATTTTTTTTTTTGCTTAATTTGCTGTCTTGAAATGAAAAGGCCACTAAATTATAGTTTCAAACTGATATTGGTATTGCTGGGTTTTTGTTATTGCGTTTCATCTAATGCTCAGCAAGATCCGCAATTTAGTATGAATATGTTCAGTAATATGGGAATTAATCCAGGATATGCCGGAAGCCAGGGTTTACTTAATGCCTCGGTTATCAATCGCCAGCAATGGATGGGATTTAAAGGAAATCCCAAGTCCACTTTGTTTACTGTGCATACCCCTGTTAATCCCTTCGGAATCAGCAGTGGTGTTGGATTGACAATATTGGACGACCGCCTGGGATTCGAACAAAACATGGCTCTCAATCTTAGTTATGCCTACCGGATGAGCATTGGCCCCGGGCATCTTGGTTTAGGTATCAGTGGGGGCTTACTTAATAAAACCCTAAAGGGTGAGTGGAGCATTCCCGACAGCGATTTTCATACTTCAGCCACACAAGACCCTGCCATACCCGCCGGAGAAGAAGTTGGGATGGCTTTCGATATGGGTGCTGGACTTTTTTATAATACCGATGATTTTTATGTTGGTTTCTCCACAACGCACTTGCTCCAACCTACTATCGATTATGGCTTAAGTGCAAAAACAGATATGAAAAGACATTATTATCTGACAGCCGGGTACAATTATAATTTACCCAATCCAATTCTGGAACTTCAGCCCTCAATACTTGCTAAATATGATGGTGCTTCCATGCAATTGGATGTTAATGCAATGGTGATATACAATAAAAGGTTTTGGGGTGGCGTTTCGTATAGGCTCGGAGATGCCGTGATTATCATGGCTGGAGCAGAACTGACCAACGGCATGCGTGTAGGAATAGCCTACGATTTCACTACCTCCGCAATAGCAGCGTATAGTAACGGATCAGTTGAGTTCATGGTCAGTTACAGTTTAGAAGTAGGAGCTGATAAAGCTTCTCGTAAGTATAGAAGTATAAGATTATTGTAGGATATAATATTGAAAATGTAAGCTCGTTTTGCTTTACGAACCATAGAGAAAATCATTATGAAGAACTTAATTCTAATCAGCTTGGTGGCTATCCTTGTTTTATCAGGATGTTCTACCGCAGGAAATGGCGAATTGGTTGGCGTTCAGAAGAGAGAAAAGTGGTTCGAACCCGACCCATATGGTATGGTTGAGGTTCCTATGGGCTCCTTTGTTATTGGTCCAAATGACGAAGATATATCATTTGCCATGAACAGCCAGTCGAAAACCATTTCTGTTGATGCTTTTTGGATCGATGACACTGAAATCACTAACAATGAATACAGGCAGTTTGTGCACTGGGTGGTTGATTCAATGGTACGGGAAAAATTGGGTCAGGATTTTAATCCTGAAGAATTCCTGATTGAAGAAGATGAATTCGGCAATCCTATCGACCCTCCATTCCTAAACTGGGAAACGAGGATTAATACCCGCGATGTTGAGGTTATGGAAATTTTAGACCAGTTTTATATACCTGAAAATGAACGTTTTTTTAGGCGTAAAGAACTGGATACCAGAAAGCTGGTGTATGAGTATCAGGACCTCGATTATCAGGCCGCGGCTGCAGAACAGGTTGATTATAAACGCCAAATTCTTAATTCAGATAAGTCAGAAACTTTTTACGAGGATGAAGCTATGGTTTCTGATCGTTCCACGTTTATAAAAACAGTCCGTATTAACATTTATCCTGATACATTGAGCTGGATTTCGGATTTTACTTATAGTTATAATGACCCGATGGCCAAAATGTATTTTTGGCATCCTGGGTATGATGATTATCCGGTTACCGGGATTTCCTGGGAACAGGCAAAATCTTTCTGTGTGTGGAGGACTCAATATCAAAACAACTACCTGTTAAACAAGGGCAGCAATATGTTCGTTCAAAACTACCGTTTACCTACCGAATCCGAGTGGGAATATGCAGCTCGTGGTGGAAGAAAGCTTTCTATGTATCCCTGGGGTGGCCCCTATACCCGCGATGGGAAAGGGTGCTTTTTGGCCAACTTCAAACCCATGCGAGGGAATTATGTGGATGACGGTTTTATCAAACCTTCACCAGTCGGTTCATATGATCCCAATGATTATGGCATTTACGACATGTCAGGGAACGTGGCTGAATGGACTAACTCAGCTTTTGATGAAACCTCATATAGTTTTACCCACGATATGAATCCTAATTTTGAAAACAATTCCAAGCCGGATGAAGCATCTGTTATGAAAAGAAAGGTTATCAAAGGCGGTAGCTGGAAAGATGTATCTTACTTCCTTCAGGCAGGTACCAGAACCTATGAATACCAGGATTCAGCCAAATCATATATTGGTTTCCGCTGTGTTCGTTCAACACTTGGGCTGGATATTTAATTAATATTTTAAAAACTGCTAAACGATAAAAAAATCATGGGATTTATAACAAACGTCATTACATCAAGAGCTTACAGGGTTTTTATGTCAAGACTGTATGGCTGGGGAGCCAGTGTGGTTATGATTGGTGCCCTAATGAAGCTTGAGCATTACGCCTACTCGAGTTATTTTTTAATCGCTGGTTTGGGTACGGAAGCTATTATTTTCTTCTTTGCGGCCTGGGAGCCCACTCCGGAAAATTATCAGTGGGACCGGGTATATCCGGAACTGGCAAATCATAAAGAGAAAAAGCACAGGGTACCGGAGGTCAGAGGTTCACAGACACAACAGATGGATCAGCTCTTTGCCAAAGCTGACATCACACCAGCGGTTCTTGAAAAACTCGGGAACGGAATGCGAAACCTGGCCGAAACAACCAGCAAGATTTCCGATATTTCAAATGCCCATGTGGTAACCCAGGAATATATCGGGACTGTTAAAAGCGCAGCGGGTAAATTGGAATCTTTTTCAGATGCTTACACCCACTCAGCCGCTGAACTAAACAAATCTGCTACCACCCTGACAGAATCCTATTCCAAAACTGCCGAAATGGTATCGCAATCTGGTTCAATACTGGTAGAAACTGTTAATAGATCATCCAGCCAACTGTCAGAATCATATAACCAGCTGCTTTCAGCAATTAATAAGGATTATGCGAAACTGAATGAAGGAAGCAGCAGTAATTCAGAACAACTTGATAGGCTAAATAAGAATCTGTCGGCCCTTAACACAGTTTATGAACTTCAGCTTAAAGGTTCAGATGCGCACCTTCAGACATCTAAAGAGGTTTATTCAGGACTCGATGCTATGATGGAAAACCTTGTAGCCTCGGTGGATAATACTAAGTTGTACCGAAGCGAAGTAGAAAGTTTGGGTAGGAAATTAATAGCTCTTAACAAAGTTTATGGCAACATGCTTACTGCCATGAATATGAGAGAAGATATCTAATCTCGTCAACCGGTAAGAAATTATGGCAGAACCACGGTTATCACCCCGGCAGAGAATGATCAACATGATGTATTTGGTGCTGACGGCATTGCTGGCACTGAATGTTTCTAAGGAAACCCTGGATGTGATCGCCAAGGTGGATAAAGGACTGATTCAAACCAATGAAAACTTTGCCTCAAAGAATGAGCTGACCTATGCCTCTTTTGAAAAAGCTTTTTTTATCAACCCAAACAAGGTTGGGCCCTATAAACTAAAGGCCGATTCATTAAAAGCACAGGCTCAGTCGTTGATCGACCTGATCAATAAGTATAAATGGGATATCGTTAGGGAAGCTGACGGAAAAGATGCACAACTCGACAGCATCAGATCCAAGGATGACCTGATGATTCCGGATCAGATAATGAATAAGGATAACGCAGAAAACAGCAAAATGAAAAGGGGGGAAATTCTTAAAAATTCCATCCGCGATTTCCATGAATACCTTTATTTCCTTGTTGATCCGTCTGATACAGTTTTGGTCAATACCATTCAAAACACCCTTGATGTTTCTGATATTCCAAGAACAGAGTATGAACCAGGAATGAGCTGGGAACAGGATAACTTTGCAAACCTTCCCCTGATCGGGGTTATAACATTGATGTCGAAAATGCAATCCGATATTCGTAATGCTGAGTCAGATGTATTGCATTATTTGTATGCGGGAATAGATGAGGCATCATTCACCTTTAATAAACTTGTGGCAGCAGTAATTCCCAGCTCGAACAAGATCATCCAGGGTTATCCTTTTGAAGCTTCGGTTTTCCTCAGTGCCATAGACACTACACAGGATCCACAGATTCTGGTCAACAACAGGGATATACCAGTGGTTGACGGCATAGGGGTTTACTCCGTTCTCAATACAACTCTGGGCCGGCATCCCTGGGGTGGATTAATCCGCTACAAAGGTCCCGATGGTAATATCCTGCCATATAGTTTTGAAAGTGAATATGAGGTTATTCCGGCTACCCTTATTGTTTCACCTACAAAAATGAACGTATTTTTTCAGGGTATTCCAAACCCCGTGGAGATTAGTGCCATTGGGGCAAGCGCAGAAAACACACAGGTAACTATCACCAATGCTACTATTCGAAGAGGTGAAGGTTTCAACTATATCGTTGAACCTAAACAGAATTATGGGGAAGCAATTATCAAAGTATCTGCAATTATTAACGGGCGCAAGCAATCATATCCTGATAAGCGTTTTCGCCTGAAGCGTGTTCCCGACCCGGAAGCCCGTGTGAATAACATGGCAGGAGGAAAAATCCAAAAGGCATTATTAGCACAACAGATTGGTGTTGAAGCCGTTCTGGAAGATTTTTTATTCGACTACCAGTATATAGTTCAGAGATTTACAGTATCAACCACAGTGAACACTTTTACCGAGGATGAACCATCCTCCTCGTACAGGTTTACACAAAAACAAAAAGACCTGATCAATCAGGTACCCAGAAATCAGCGGGTGGTTATTGAAAATATTTATGCGCTTGGTCCTGATGGTGAGGAGCGTGCGCTTCCGTCTATCATATTTATTATACAATAGGAGGGTAAGAAATGAAAAAAATTAGCATATATATTATTGGAGTTCTGTTGCTGTTTGGCAGTCAGGCTGTTCAGGCACAGAATTTGGAAGTTGTGGATTCAACAACTTCCACAGACCAATCCACCTGGTCGGGCCTGGACCTAATCTACAAAAGGCAGCAAATAACAGAGAAAAAACCAATTGCTTATGAGCCAATCCGTGAGGCCGATATTATGTGGTCGAAGTTGGTATGGCGAATAATTGATCTTCGGCAAAAAATGAATGAACCACTTTATTTCCCAACTATTCCTATCGGTGAAAGGATGAGCCTTATAGATGTACTGATGGAGGCTGTGGATAATGGAGAATTGACAGCTTACAAGCCTTCATTTGATGATTCAAATGAATTCAAGGAGCTCATGACCTATGATCAGGTTTTAGAAGAATTTGATGCCCAGGACAAGGTGGAAACTACCACCGATCCTGTCACTGGTGAACCCGTCACAATCATTGTTCCCGGAAGTATACGAACGGATGAAGTTCTGCAGATTCTGGTCAAGGAAATGTGGTTTTTCGACAGGAAGCGCTCTACTATGGAGGTCAGAATAATTGGTCTTTGCCCAATACGTGTTTACTACAAAGCTGATGATCTTAATCAAGAGGATTTACAGCGTAAAAAGTTATTTTGGGTGAAGTTTCCGGAAGCCCGGAATATTCTGGCTAAGAAGGAAGTATTCAATTCATTCAATGATGCTGAACGCCGTAGTTACGATGAGATATTCCACAAACGGTTTTTTGACGGTTTTGTGGTACAGGAATCGAATGTATACAACAACCGGATGATTCAAGAGTATTCACTGGGGGTTGAAACCCTGCTGGAATCAGATCGGGTAGAGGACCTGATCTTTCGCTACGAGCACGATTTGTGGGAATACTAGAAAAGCCTGCGTAGGCCTTTCAAATATATTTATCTCCTCCTCGCATCTTAACTTCATCCACCATCTGGCGGATATTCTGCTCATCTGAACGCTTACAGATCAGGAGGACATCCTTGGTATCAATCACAATAAAATCGTCCAGGCCCTGTATTACTGCCAGCTTGTCTTCAGGAATCTGGATCATACAGTTGGTGGTGGAAAAGGGCAGAAATTGCGGACTGTTGACAGCATTGCCATAATTATCAGCATCTAGATGCTCGTATAAGCCACCCCAGGTGCCAAGGTCTGACCAACCAAAATCTGCACACATAACAAAAACATTATCTGCCTTCTCCATAATACCGAAATCTATCGATATCTTATCACAAGCTCCATACACCTGCCGAATAAAGCCAGGCTCCTCAGGAGTTCTGAAAAACGCTGCACCATCCCCGAAAAGACCATGCAAATCTGGCAGATACTTTGCATAAGCATTCATAATTGATGGTAAGGTCCAAATGAACATCCCTGAATTCCAGAAGAAATCCCCGCTCTCCATAAAGATTTTAGCCATTTCAAGATCCGGCTTTTCGGTAAAGGTTTTAACCTTTCTTAAACAAGGAATTTCCTCGATATCGCTGTTTCCATTTACCTGTATATATCCATACCCAGTTTCCGGACGGCTTGGCTGTATCCCCAGGGTAAGCAAGGCCTCTTTATCTCTTACAAAGGTCAATGCCCTTTTTATAACACCGACAAATTCATTTTCATCCATGATCAGATGATCTGAGGGAGCAACCACTATGCTTGCATTTGGGTTTCTCTGAAAGATCACATGATTAGCATAGGCAATGCAAGGTGCAGTATTTTTACGAAGGGGCTCCAGCAAAACCTGGTTTTTATTTATTTCAGGAAGCTGATCAAGAATCAATTTACCGTACTCACTATTGGTAACGATATAGATATTTTCAATAGGGCAAATTTCCCTAAATCGGCCGACCGTTTGTTGAATCAGAGTTTTTCCAGTACCCAGCATATCCAGGAATTGCTTGGGCATACCAGTTCGGCTCAGAGGCCAGAAGCGGCTGCCAATACCACCAGCCATAATCACACAAAATGCGTTTTGATCCATGTTTTATATGTTTTGAACTAATATAATAAAAATGCTTTGCTTTTTATAATTTTGGTTGCTTAAACTCAATTATCTCTGTCATCGAGTGAACCGTATAAATCCTGTGGGATTTTATTTCCCGGCACTTGTATCTGGTTCTCAATTTCTCCCCCTTGATCAATGATTTCCCACTCGAAACCTTAAATATGGACCCTGCTGGAATATCATCCAGACGTATCACCACAGAATCATCATTCTCAGCATCATAAAGTCGTCGAAGTCTCGGACAGGCAGCTGTAGCCAGTCGTTGTCTTTTAAAATAACAAGTCCTGATGGCATCTTCAAACTTCGTGTCAAGTACCCCGGAATCCAGTATCTGAATCAATTTCTCCCTGAAAGCTGCTTTCCATTCAACACCATGCGGTTTAACTCCTTTCCCATTAAGCTGCCAATTCTCAGAATGTGCCAATTCATGGGCAAGGGTTATTAAGAATTCTATAGGGTGCAGATCTTTATTTATTGAAATGCGGGCCGGAAGCTTATTATATGGAGGGCGAAAATCTCCCAATTTTGTTTGCCTTGGCTTACTCAAACGGATCTGAACCTGGCTTGTTTTAAGCCATACTAATACCAAATGGCCCGATCCGGCTGGTAACCTTTCCTCCAAAATATTAAAACCACTCACCTTAACCATACACAAACCATTTGCTGTCTGTTACTTACAAGATTTGATGTTATTTAGAAAAGGGCAATATTAAGGAAATTATTCCTAAATTAGTATGAAATTTGACCAGCATGAATCTGTTTTATCAGTTTGGACAATATTTATTATTGGTCCGTAGAGTATTCCGCAAACCGGAAAAACATGGAATTTATTTCAAGCAGGTGCTACACGAAATGGACAAGCTTGGGATAGGGTCATTAGGTATTGTCGCTATCATTTCATTTTTTATAGGAATGGTGGTAATCATACACATGACTCTCAACATGGACAATCCGCTGATCGCTAGATACTATATTTCATACACCACCCGTGATATTTTGATTTTAGAGTTTTCGTCTACCGTCCTAAACCTGATTCTGGCAGGTAAAATCGGATCCAATATCGCTTCAGAAATTGGAACAATGAGGATTACTGAACAAATAGATGCACTGGAAAGTATGGGAGTAAACTCTGCATCATATCTTATTCAACCCAAAATCATTGCCTGTATGATCGTAAATCCTCTTTTAGTGATCCTGAGCATCTTTATTGGCTTGATCGGAGGATGGTTCATTTCTGACATTGGAGGGCTGCTTACTACCTCCGATTTTATTTACGGAATTCGCCTGGGGTTCGACACATATCAACTGGTATATACACTGTTCAAATCGGTTGTTTTTGCCTTTATTATTGCCTCTGTTTCAGGATATTTCGGTTATTATACAAAGGGTGGTGCTCTTGAGGTCGGCAAATCCAGCACACAAGCTGTGGTGTATAGTATGATCTTTATTCTGGTTTCCAATTATGTAATTACTCAAATCATGCTAACATGATCCGGCTGGAATCTGTAAACAAATTTTTTAATAAAACCCAGGTGCTCACTGATATTTCAGCCGTTTTTGAACCCGGTAAAACCAACCTGATAATCGGACAGAGCGGATCCGGGAAAACGGTTCTCCTAAAATGTATTGTTGGCCTGAATAGTATATCTGGCGGTGAAATCTATTATAACAACCGGGCTTTATCGATCATGAATCAGAAGGATCAGAAACACATACGGCAGGAGATCGGAATGGTTTTTCAGGGAGGGGCTTTGTTTGATTCAATGAATGTTGAGAAGAATGTTTCTTTCCCCCTGGATGTTTACTCTGGCTTGAGCAAAGAAAAGCGACTTGAACGTGTTAATATATGCCTGGAAAGAGTGGATCTGGTGAATGTAAATAAGCTCTTCCCGGCTGAGATAAGTGGCGGGATGAGAAAACGCGTTGCCATTGCAAGAGCCATTGCCTTAAATCCCAAGTATTTATTCTGCGATGAGCCTAATTCAGGACTTGATCCAATAACCGCAATTGTAATTGATAATCTCATCCGTGATATAACCCGTGAATTTAATATGACCACCATTATTAATACACATGATATGAATTCGGTATTGGAGATCGGGGAAAAAGTGCTGTTTCTTTCCGAAGGAGAAAAAATATGGGAGGGGAACAAGGAAGAAATTCTCTATACCGACAACAAAAAACTAAATGAATTCGTTTTTGCTTCACCAATGATGATGAAATTAAAATAATGGGAAAACTAGGGACATTAATATTTCCCTTCTTAATTCTGGGGCTTATGGTTTCATGTGGAGGAAAACGGATGAAAGTGCCGGAATATATTGTGGATAAAGAGAAACTTGTGCCTCTCCTGGTTGACATACATCTCACCGATGCTCTTCTTAATAAAGAAAAAATACCTTATACGGAAAAGTATGAACGGGCTATACAGATGTATCCTTCTATTTTGCTGAAACATAATATTAACAGGGTTGAATTTGATTCCACAATACGTTTTTATGCTAAGTATCCAAAAGAATTTGCACTGATTTACGAGGACGTACTCCGTGAGTTAAGCATAAGGGAAGGTGATATTCAACAGACCACCGGAATGGAAGAAGGCGACGAAGAAGAATTATGATGAATCCATATCTCCCAATTAATTAGTTCCCTCATCTATCGCATAATGCGCAAATTATCCGCCCATTACATTTTCCCGGCTCACCGTCCTCCCTTGAAATATGGGATACTGGTACTTGATGATGAAGGCAGGGTTGTTGAGCTGATCGACACTGGTGGAAAGTTAAAAGAAGAATCAAATCTTGAATTTTATTCCGGCATACTGATACCTGGATTTGTTAATGCTCATTGCCACCTTGAATTATCCCATTTACGAAATCGTATTCCCCGAAGAACAGGAATCAGCGCCTTTGTAGAAAAAGTTGCTGAGTCGAGGATGGAGGAGAAGGATAAAATTGACAGAGAGATCAGGGACAGAGCGGCGGAAATGTACCGCTCAGGCATAGCTGTCGTTGGAGATATTGTTAATACAGACGATACCCTTCCGGCTAAATTGGATAGTCCTGTTTACTGGCATAGCTTTGTTGAATTATTTGGTTTGCAATCCAAAGAAGCCAACCGGATTTGGCAAAGGGGAAAAGCATTGAAAAAGAAATTTGAACAAAGCGGCCTTTCTGCCAGCATGAGTCCACATGCACCCTACTCAGTATCCCGGGAATTGTGGGAACACTTTAAATCCGATCGACCTGAATTTATAACAATGCATAGCCAGGAAAGTCGGGAAGAGGAAGAATTGATGAGCAATCGGGAAGGCAAAATGGCAGGATGGTTTCAAAAAAAGGGTTTTAACATCGAATCCCTGCCTCAGATGAAAAGATCTTCCCTTGAATCGGTAATGGAATTTCTTCCTCAGGTAAAGAGGATCTTATTGGTTCATAACACCCACACCAAGAAAGATGATATTGATTCTATTTTTACCCGATTCCAGGATGATCAGGTTTTTTGGGTACTGTGCCCCAATTCAAATCTATATATCGAAAACAGCCTTCCTGAGGGCATGATATCAAACAGAAAGGGGCTGCAGATATGCCTGGGAACCGACAGCCTTGCATCCAACTCTTCCTTGTCGCTACTGGAAGAAATGAAGACCCTGCAGCAGCATTTTCCTTCGCTGGGCTTAGAAGAAATAATTGGATGGAGCAGCCTCAACGGGGCCAGGGCCCTGGGGGCGGAGGGAAAGTATGGTAGTTTCGAGGCAGGAAAGCAACCTGGTGTTGTTTTGATTGACCATATCAGTTATCCTGGGCCTTCGCTCACCCATCAAAGCCGGTCGGTAAGACTGGTGTAAATTGATAAAGTTTATTCAAACCCCCTGCTTCGCAGGTATACTACTGCTTCTGGTCCAAATAAATTGATGTAATTATGATACCATGCGATGATAAACACCAGCAAATCCCGGCATACCTTCTCTTTTCCCTGATGGAAAGCCTGCTGATGGCGGGTCACTTCAGCCGTGAACAGGTCATGCTCCTTCTTATAAACATTCAGCGGCAGGCTGCTGTTTCCCATGAGTGCGATCTCTTTGTTGACAAAATACTCTTCAACGTAAAAAGCCAGGCGGTGAAAAATCATCGGCAGGTTAGACTCACAACTCTCCTGGTTGACCACATCAACCAATTCATTCGCAATGTCAATAAAATTCCTTCTGTGATTATCTAAATAAACAAGGCCTGAACTATAGGACTCGCCCCATTTTATATGCTCAAATCTTTCTTGGGATCTCATTTTCGCAATATTAATTATAACTCTAAAGTAATACCAGGGAAGCCCTATTCAAAATGATAAAAATCATATCTCGCTGTTAACCAATAAGAATTGGAATTATGATTAAACAAGTATATTTGATTTGCCGGCAAGCACCCTAAAATCCAGGAGAGTGGTAAAGAAATCCAGAACCATATTAGTCAGCCCTTTGGAATGGGGGCTGGGCCATACTACCCGACTGGTTCCAGTGATCAATGCCTGCCTGGAAAGAGAATGGAAGGTTGTGATTGCGGCTGATGGAAAACCTCTTGACTTCCTTCGACAGCGTTTTCCCGACCTTCAATGGGAAGTATTATCATTTACCCCTGTCCATTATTCCCGAAAAGATCATTTCATTGGCAGCCTCATCCCTCAACTTCCCGGATTCATAAGGGCTGTTGCTAAAAACCGCAGGCAAATTTCAGGATTGGCAGAACGATATGCCATTGATGCCATTATTAGTGATCACCGGTACGGCCTCACCCACCCGGGAATCCCTTCTGTTTTTATCAGTAATCAAATCTGGCTATTGGCCCCGGATGGATGGCAATTTGCAGAAAGCCTGGTTTACAGGATACATAAAAGGATCCTGCGCAAATTTACTTTCTGCTGGCTTGCGGATTTCCCGGGAAAGCCAAATTTCACCGGCAAACAAACCCATTTGCCAAAAGGGGAAAGCCATTCCCGGTTTATCGGCCCTATCTCACGTTTCATAGGGATGAAGGATCCCCCCTCACCGCCAAGCCTCTCAGCGAAGATCCTGGTAATTCTGTCAGGACCAGAACCCCAAAGAAGCATCCTGGAAAATAAAATTGCCGAAATTTTGCGACACAGCAGGGAGGAGATAATAATACTGAGAGGCCTTCCTCCTCCAGCAGGTAGTCCTATGCCTGTTCCCCAGAAAAAGGGAAACCTGTGGTGGGTGGATCATACAGATGATGAGACACTTGCCGGACTAATCAATTATGCAGAAAAGATAATCTGCAGGCCAGGGCTATCAATGCTTTCCGACCTGGCTGCTTTGGGAAAAACGGCCCTTCTGATACCGACTCCGGGCCAGACGGAACAAAACTACATGGCAAAACGACTGGCTAATCAAGCTTATTTCGGCCTGGTAAAACAAGCAGACCTCTGTATGGAAATCATTGATTCCTTTGAGCCGGGGATGTTTAAGCTTTTTCCCAGACCGGATCTTACGGCCCTGGATGAGGCTTTGGATGAGTTGTTTGGTTGATTATTATTTTCGTACCCCCCTTTCCCAAATGGGTTTGGGTGTGATTGCTTATAAACCTTTCACTATTCCAAAATCCAATTGCCTTTTGGCCAGATTGGCGCTCAGGATTTCAACATCAACCTTCTGGCCAATGCTGTACATTTTTCTGGTTCTCGTTCCCACAAGACAGTAATTAGTTTCATCATATTCATAGAAATCGTCATCCAATTCCCGTACTGGAACCATTCCCTCACAATGATTTTCAGCCAGTTCCACGTAGAAACCCCATTCGCTAACCCCGGAAATGATGCCTTCAAACACCTCGCCTATCTTATCCTTAAGAAACTCAACCTGTTTGTATTTTACCGATGCCCTCTCCGCATTGACCGCCAGTTCCTCCCTGCTGGAAGAATGCTCGCATTTCGACTCGCACTTACCCGAATTGTACGATTTCTCACCAGCCAGGTATTGCTCCAGAAGGCGATGAACCATCAGGTCGGGGTAACGGCGTATGGGAGAGGTAAAATGAGTGTAATATGGAAAAGCCAATCCGTAATGCCCAATATTCTTGCAGGAGTATTTAGCCTTGGCCATGGTTCGGATAGCCAGTTTTTCAAGTATGTATTGCTCGTCTTTCCCCTTAATTTCCTTAACCAGTGCATTCATAGAGGCAGCTATAGCCTGGTCGTTGTTTGTTCTTAGACTATAGCCGAAGCGGTGAACAAAATTCGAAAAATTTTCAAGTTTATCAGGATCCGGGCGGTCGTGGATCCTATAGACAAAGGTTTTGGCCACGGCTCCTTTGGGGACACGGCCAATTTTCTGGGCCACCTTTTTATTTGCAAGAAGCATGAATTCCTCAATCAACCAGTTTGATTGTTTGGCTTCTTTAAAGAAAATCCCCAGTGGGGCTCCCTTGTCATCCAGCTGGAACTTCACTTCTGCACGGTCAAAGGAAAATGCACCCTTCTTAAAGCGTTTCTTTCTAAGAATAGTTGCCAGGCTATGCAGCTTGAGTATTTGCTCCGACAAATCCCCCTCTTTCCCTTCGATAATCTCCTGTGCCTCAGCGTAATTAAACCGCCTGTCGGAATGAATGATCGTCTTCCCAAACCATTGGGAAACCACCCCAGCATCTTCTTTCATCTCAAAAACAGCCGAAAAACAGAGCTTGTCCTCATGGGGCCGCAGGGAACATAAATTATTTGATATACGCTCAGGGAGCATGGGTACAACACGGTCAACCAGGTACACCGAGGTTCCCCTGTCGAAAGCATCCCGGTCAAGCTTTGAATAAGCTTGTACATAATGGCTCACGTCAGCAATATGCACACCAATCTCCCAGTTCCCGTTCTCCAATTTCCGGATCGATAAAGCATCGTCAAAATCTTTTGCATCCGCCGGATCAATCGTTAAGGTAGGGACCCCTCTAAAGTCGCGCCGGGCCTTAATATCCTCCTCACTTATTTGCCCGGGTATGGCCCCAGCAGCTTTTTCAACCTCCTCGGAAAATTTGTATGGTAGTTCGAACTCTGCCATGATTGCATGCATCTCGGTCTCATTCTCCCCTGCATTACCCAGAACGTCAATAACTTCACCGAAGGGATTTTTAGCAGCTATCGGCCAGTGGGTAATCCTGACAATAGCTTTTTGGCCTGGTTTGGCACCATTGAGCATGTTTGGATTAATAAGTACGTCGTGAGGCATATCCCGGTTGTCGGGATAAAGGAAATAATACCCGGAAGAAAGGCCAATAGTTCCCACAAAACTCCTTTCCTTCTGCTCCAGGATTTCTGTTACCTCTCCACTTAATCTGTCGCCTCTTTTGCGGGCGTACAGGTACACCTTAACCTTATCCCCGCTAAAAGCATGATTAAGGTTTTTACTGGATACATAAACATCCTCCTCTATATCATCTGTAATGATGAAGGCGGCTCCGGAACGTATTATCTGTACGATCCCGCAAACATATCCTCCACGGCTTTTGAGTTTGTATTTTCCTCTTTGAACCTCCGTCAGGTGCCCATCGTGCTCCAACTCATTCAGAACAACCTGGATAAGCTTTCTACTGGATGGATCCGACACATCCAACCTTCTCGCTATTTGCTTATAATTGAAGGTTTGAAGGGTATTATTACTGAAGATACCGAGTATCTGATTACGGATGTCTTTCTTCGCCTTAATAGTCTTGTTCTTATTGGTATTTTTAGCCATAATATTATTATGCGTACATACAAATTTATACATTTAAACCACTCCTACCCTTCCACTCTGCCAGCTAATTTTTTTTTTGCTTATTTTTGAGCTCAATCCATAGCTCAAGTTATAATGTCGGATCTCAAACTGTTCAATACTCTTTCCCGTAAAAAAGAGGCTCTCAGCCTGTTGCGCCCGCCCCATGTGGGCTTATATGTTTGCGGGCCAACGGTATACGGAGAGGCCCACCTGGGCCATGCACGCCCGGCCATCACTTTTGATATTCTTTTTAGATATCTCACCCAGCTGGGGTACAAGGTCAGGTATGTACGGAATATTACCGATGTGGGTCATTTGGAAAATGATGCAGATGAGGGTGAGGATAAAATCGCAAAGAAAGCCCAACTGGAGGAACTGGAGCCTATGGAGGTGGTTCAGCAATTTACTGAGAGTTACCACCGTAACATGCGGGAGCTGAACGTTAAAAGCCCCAGTATTGAACCAAGGGCCTCCGGTCATATCATTGAGCAGCAGGAGATGATTCGCAAGATCCTTGCAGCTGGTTATGCATATCAAAGCAATGGATCGGTTTATTTTGATGTTGCCATGTACAATGAGAAGTACAATTATGGCCGTCTGTCGGGAAGAAAACTGGAAGATCTTCTGAGCCAGACCAGGGAGCTGGAGGGGCAATCGGAAAAGCGCCATCCATTTGATTTCGCCCTCTGGAAAAAAGCTGCTCCCGAACACATAATGCACTGGCCATCAGAGTGGAGCGAAGGGTTTCCCGGATGGCACCTTGAATGCTCGGCCATGAGCAGCAGATACCTGGGTGAAGAATTTGATATCCATGGGGGCGGCTTGGATTTGCTTTTCCCTCACCATGAATGTGAAATAGCACAATCAACTATTGCCTATGGCAAGCCAGCCGTGAAGCATTGGATGCATAACAACATGATTACTATCAACGGCCAGAAGATGGGTAAATCATTAGGGAATTTTATCACCCTCGACGAACTGTTCAGAGGTGAGCACAAAATGCTGAAGCAAGCATATAGCCCGATGACAATCCGCTTTTTTATGCTCCAGGCCCATTATCGTTCCACACTGGATTTTTCCAATGAAGCACTACAGGCTGCCGAAAAAGGACTCGACCGCATGAGAAATGCCTGGGAAACCCTTGGCAATCTTAAGCCGGCAGAATCATCAAGCTTGAATTATATCGATTTTGAGGATTCATGTTATGAAGCGATGAATGATGATCTTAATACCCCGGTGCTGATAGCCAGGCTTTTTGAAGGTGTGAAATGGGTCAACCAGATGAAAGAGGGGAAAGAATCCCTCAATGAAGATGATCTTAAGAAATTCAAAAACCTGATGCAGCAGTTTATTTTCGATATCCTGGGGCTCAGGTTGGAGGAAAAATCAGGCCAGGATGATCATCTGGCTCATCAACTGATGGATATGATCCTGGAATTGCGCCAGGATGCAAAACTCAAGAAAGACTTTTCTACATCCGATAAGATCAGAAACACTCTTTCTGAACTGGGCATCAGAATCAAAGACACTAAGGAGGGGGCTGAATGGGAGAGGGAGTGAGAAAGGAAAAGGTTGCAGGTTGCGGGTTGCGGGTTTGATTCTTGTGATGTTATTGAGTTTTTCGTGCCAGAATAACAATAAACAGTCTACAGGTACTCGTTCTACCGATACAGGCAAGTCGGAAAAAGTTATGGTGCTGAAGTGATTGTCCAGAATGCAAAGCTCGAGGCATTTGACGGGACACTGTTGAACTCCTTCCTTATGCAGGTATTATATTCAGAAAACTAATCTTGTGTCTGGTCACTGACTTTTTCTTACTTTTATCCTTCAAAACAATTTTGTAATGATTGATATAGGACGAACAAAGGTAGCTGATCTGCTGGATGGTAGGATGACCGGGCAGACCGTTACCGCTAAAGGATGGGTACGGACCAAACGAGGCAACAAACAGGTTGCGTTTATCGCATTGAATGATGGCTCCACTATTAATAGTATTCAGGTGGTTGCCGATCCAAATGCTTTTGATGAGGAATTGATGCGGGATATAACCACCGGTGCCTGCATCCATGTTAAGGGTAAGCTTACAGAATCCATGGGACAGGGCCAGGCTGTAGAAATACAGGCCGAGCAGATAGAGCTTTACGGTAAGGCTGATCCTGCCACCTATCCATTACAGAAAAAGGGCCATAGTTTAGAATTCCTCAGGGATATTGCCCATTTACGGCCACGCACCAACACCTTCGGAGCGATTTTCAGGTTGAGGCATGCTCTGGCTTTCGCCGTACACAATTATTTCAACGAGAGGGGATTTATCTACCTCCATACCCCGATAGTCACCGGTTCAGATGCTGAAGGGGCCGGGGAAATGTTCCGCGTATCTATCCTCGACCCAATAAATCCGCCTCTGACAGAGGATGGGAAAGTGGACTATACCCAGGACTTTTTCGGTAAGGAAACCAACCTCACCGTATCCGGGCAGCTTGAAGGGGAACTGGGAGCCCTGGCCCTTTCGGAAATATATACCTTCGGACCCACCTTCAGGGCAGAAAATTCCAATACCCCAAGACACCTGGCGGAATTCTGGATGATAGAGCCCGAAATGGCTTTTTATGAGATAAAAGAAAACCAGGATCTGGCAGAGGATTTCCTCAAATATCTGATCGGGTACGCACTGGAACACTGTCGTGAAGACCTGGAATTCTTTAATAAGATGTATGATAACGAACTGATCGACAGGCTGGAATTCATTGGCAAGAACAACTTTATCCGGATCAGCTACACCGAAGCGATAGAAATACTTTTGGAAGCCAAAACGAAATGGGAATTTCCGGTGAGCTGGGGTGTCGACCTGCAGGCGGAACATGAGCGATACCTGGTGGAAAAGCATTTTAAAAAACCAGTGATCCTCACCGACTATCCAAAAAATATCAAGGCCTTTTATATGTACCAGAATGATGATGGTAAAACGGTAAGAGGAATGGATGTCCTGTTTCCAAAGATAGGGGAGATTATCGGAGGCTCACAGAGAGAACACCGGTATGATAAACTGGCAAGCCGGATCAGGGAAATGAAGATCCTGGAAAAAGATATGTGGTGGTATCTGGAAACCAGGGAGTTTGGAACTGCTCCCCATTCTGGCTTCGGCCTGGGATTTGAAAGGCTGGTTCTTTTTGTGACAGGAATGGGAAATATTCGCGATGTTATTCCATTCCCACGCACCCCAAGAAATGCAGAATTTTAAGTATATTTCGTAAATTGCAGAAAAGTTAAAAAATACGTTGAGCAATGCTTAAACAGAGGCTTCAGCAGAAGTTGATGCAAAAACTTTCACCGCAGCAGATCCAACTGATCAAGCTGCTGGAAATACCTACTATTCTGCTTGAGCAACGTATAAAAAAGGAGATAGAAGAAAATCCGGTTTTAGAAGAAGGCAAAGATTTCGAAAATGATAATTCTGGCGACGAGCAGAACGATTCACAGGAGGATCCCGTTCGTGACGAATTCTCCATGGAGGATTATATGCAGGAGGATGAAATCCCTTCATACCGGCTCAATCCCAGAAATTACTCAAAGGATGAAGATAAAAGTGTGGACATACCTTTCTCTGGTGGAATCTCATTTAGGGAAAGCCTTGATTCCCAGTTAGGCTACCGTAATTTCGAAGATCAAAAACAGGCTCTCGGATATTATATCCTTGGCAATATCGATGATGATGGTTACCTGCGGCGTGAACTGGAAAATATTGTGGACGATCTTGCCTTTTCTATGAACATCACAACAACAATTGAGGAGTTGGAAGAAATTCTTTTCGTCATCCAGGATTTCGACCCCCCCGGGGTGGGTGCCAGGAACCTCCAGGAATGCCTGATTCTCCAGATCGACAGGTTTATAAATGAAGGGAGAAATACTGATTCCATTTTACTGGCTCGTAAAATCCTGCAGAATTTTTTCGGCGAATTTACCCGTAAACATTACGACAAAATTCAATTACGGCTGGATCTGGATAATGAACAGATGAAGTCAGCCATTGATGAGATCATACATCTGAATCCAAAACCTGGTGGGTCATATTCCGATCCAATGAGCAAATCAACCCAACATATTATACCTGATTTTCTGCTCGAGGACAACGATGGTGAACTGGACCTGAGTCTTAATTCCAAAAACGCCCCTGACCTCCGGATCAACCAGACATATGCAGATATGCTGATGAACCTGAATAGGGAAAGGAAAAAGCACACCAGGGAACAGAAGGAAGCCGCCACCTTCGTAAGGCAAAAAATGGACTCGGCAAAATGGTTCATTGATGCCATACAGCAGAGGCAGCATACCCTTATCCTGACCATGAATGCAATACTGCAATTTCAGAAGGAATTTTTTATAACCGGAGATGAGGTCAAGCTCCATCCCATGATACTTAAAGATATTGCCGAACGTACGGAATTGGATATATCTACCATCTCAAGAGTTGCCAATTCAAAATATATACAAACCAATTTTGGAATTTTCTCCCTGAAATATTTCTTCTCCGAAGGCCTACAGACAGAATCCGGCGAAGAGGTTTCTACCCGTGAGATCAAGATGATCCTGGGAGAGTGTGTTGATGCAGAAAACAAACTGAAACCTCTTACCGACGATAAACTTGCAGAAATCCTAAAAGAAAAAGGCTACCATATTGCTCGCCGTACCGTTGCCAAATACAGGGAGCAGTTGAATATCCCGGTGGCAAGGCTTAGAAAAGAACTTTAATGACAATAGCTCGATTTTTTTCTTTTTTGTTTCATCCCCTGATCATGCCTCTGGTAGGGGTTATTATCCTTCTTCAGGCCATTAGCTGGATGGGAATGTTGGGATGGGAAATCAAATTAAACATATATCTGATTGTGATTATTTCAACCCTCCTGCTCCCTATGCTTTCAGGGCCTCTTTTAAAATCCAAAAAGATCATCACCGATTATTTCATGCCCACTGCTGAAGAAAGAAAGGTTCCTCTTCTCCTTGCTTCTTTACTGTATATGGTGGGGGCTTTCATACTTCAGAGAATACATGTCCCTTTAATCTTCCCTCTTTTCATTAACTCTTCATCCCTGGTTATACTGCTCTGTGCCCTTATATCCTGGAAATGGAAGATATCTTCCCACATGGCCATCCTTGCCGGCCTTGTAGGGCTGGTACTGGCCATCAGCCTGAAATGGATGATGGATCTGAGGTTAATACTGGGGATATTAATTTTTGTATCAGGAGTAACCGGCTGGGCAAGGTTAAAGTTGGGAACCCACACACCGGCCCAGGTTTATGCGGGATTCGGACTGGGATTCACTGTTGTGTTCCTGATAGTGAGGTTTATATAGTAGAGACGCATCATTATGCGTCTCTTTGTTAAAAGTTCATTTCCATCACAAAGGCCTCGTTGAATCCCAAGTGGTTCGACAGTTCAAAATATTCTGCTTTCTCCCGAATATTATTCACCCGCTTAATAAAATCCTCCGAATGCAGGGCCAGTCGGGCGCCCAATCCTGCCAGGTTGCCGGCCCTTATCACCTTGTCTTTCAATCCCCTGGGTATCAGTCCTATTCTGGCTGCTGACTCCACATGCAGGGCATAGCCGAATCCCCCGGCCAGGAATATACGTTTCACCTGCGGCTCAGAGATTTCCGCCTCGGCGAGCAGGGTTTGTATCCCGGCCGCAATAGCTCCTTTGGCGAGTTGCACCTCGCGTATATCCAGGGGTGTGAGTTGCAGGGGCAAGCCATCAGCCATGGCTTCACCTTCGAGCAGGCTTACAGCTTCTTCCAGGTATCCGCTTGAATCCAGCTGCTTGCTGTTGAGCAGCCAGGCCACAGCATCCACCAGCCCCGAGCCGCATAATCCGGATGGAGGCACCGAACCAATGGTCTCAAATGCTTTTCCGTCAAAACTGTGGATGGCTCCATTGACCCCACCCAGTCCGCAGGAGATTTTTGCTCCCTCGAAAGCCGGTCCGGCAGCCGTAGCACAGGTGATAATCCTCTTACTGTTCCCCAGAGCCATCTCCCCATTGGTACCTATATCCAGATAAAGCGAATATTCCTCGTCATCGGTCAGTTCTGTGGCAGCCATCCCCGCCAGGATATCCGCCCCTACAAAGGCCGAGAGGGAGGGAAGGAGCCTCACCGATGCATCCGTACAATATTCCAGTCCCAGCTCTGCCCCCGACAGTGTTTGTTCATCTAAAAAAGCCGGTGCAAAAGGGTAAACAGCCAATCCTGATGGATCAACACCCAGTAACAGATGCAGCATTGTGGTGTTCCCGGCTATACTAAGATGCCGTATATCTTCCCCCCTCAGGCTATTCTCTTCTACCAGGCGGTGTATGGCATCATTTATGGCCCGTACAATAAGCTGTTTCTGTTCCCTCAGGGCTTCGGGCTGCTGCATCACAGCCTGTATCCTGGTGATCACATCCGCCCCGTAACTGCTCTGGGGGTTGAGAAAACTATGTGTGGCAATATTCTTGTGCGTGTTCAGATCCTCCAGGAAAACCACTACTGTGGTTGTCCCAATATCCACAGCGATACCGTAATCAGGCTCTTGCCGGGGCTCATTCCATTGGATATCCAGGTCGGGCCAGTAGGCTTCGGCCAGGATACGGGCCTGAGGAAGGGAGGGCACCTCCACCATCAGATTGGAATCCACCCTTACCTTACAGGCCAGCACTTCAGCACCATGAACCTCAGTCGCCGGGTCATAAGCAACCACCTTGCATTTTTCACATGTCCCCTTTCCTCCGCAGGGGGCACCGATAGGGATACCGGCTTTGCGAATTATATCCAGCAGACTGCCGCCATCGGCAGATAGATTGTATTCCTCCTTGTTGTATTTTATCCTTACAGTATACATTATCCTATCCATTATTGATCTTTTCCACACATTAGGCCTATCACCTTGTAGGCTTTCTCCATTCCCAGCTCCCCGGCACGGCTCAGGTCGAGGCAGCCGGCCTCCTTGTTACCTTTTATCTTCTGGCTCTTCTCATCCGCATAGAGGCGCAGGATGCCCCGGTTGTACCATGCCCCGGCGAACTGCTGATCGAGGTCCAGGGCCTGGGACAGATCCTCCTCCGCACCAGGATAATCCCGGGCGTAAAGGCGTATCAGTCCGCGGTTATACCATCCGGCCGGCATCTCGGGACAGAGATCCAGGAGGGCGGTGTAATCATCCTCCACCTCCGAATAATCCACCTGATTGCTAAAGTCGTTGGCTCCGTCGCTAGGGTTTGCCCCTAGCTGCAGGGGCACCACCTCGTTCAGGACGCCTGTCTGCATCACGAACTCTATCATCTCGTAGCGCAGGACTGCACGCATCAGCAGGGCCGGGCCTTTCATCTCGCCCGTGGAGATCTTCTCCGTGAGGAGGATGATAGCCTCGTTGAATTGTTTTTTCCCGGCCAGATCTATAGCTTCCTTCATCTCCGGAAAATTTTTCAGTGCCATAGGATCAAAATCAGGATAATCGAGGCTCATGCGCAACTGCTGGTATGTTGTTACCCCTGGCATTCCTTCCATCACCAGCTCTCCCTGGCTGTTGAGTTTAATAAACCCCAGTGGATCCAGCTGCTTGTTCTCCACACTCTCTGCCAGCTGGCTAAAGCTCCGCATGAACTGTGAGTTGAGAGATATCAGCTCTTCGAACTGCACTGTTGTATCGGCATAGTTGAGAGCCAGCTCCTCCTGTGATTTTCCCTGGTTGGCCCGCACCTTCTCCTGCGCCATCAGCTGGTCGGTTTGTCCTTCCTCCATTTTTCCCATGGCCCGGTATATGGAAGAACGGGCCAAATAAGCCCTGGCAAAATCCGGGTACAGGCGTATAGCCTCCGAGAGGTCGGCCAGGGCACCCGGCATATCGCCTGTCTGTTGCCTCAGTATCCCCCGGTTGAAATAAGTAAGCACATGATTGGGGTGCAGCTCGTTCACTATGCGATAATCCTCGATAGCCCCCTCGTAATCCTCCATCTGGGATCGCACCAGGGCGCGGTTGTAGAGGGCTACGGCATGACGAGGGTTGAGCTCTATCACACGGGTAAGGTCGGAGAGGCATGAATCTTTCCTTCCCGCCTCGTACCAGGTGAGGGCACGGGCGTACCACGACTGGCTATCTGCCGAATCTCTTTGTATAGCCTCGCTAAAGCTCACCAGGGCCTCCTGGTATTCGTGTGTCTCGTAGAGGAGCAGTCCTTTTCGCCGGTGTCCCTCCCCGGAGAAGGGGTTAAGCATTATCGCCTCGTTGAAATCGGAAAATGCCCCCTCACGATCCAGCAGTTTTGCCTTTGCGATGCCCCGGTTGAGGAAGGCGTTATGCATACGGGGATTTTTCTCTATAGCGATATTAAAATCCTCTATCGACCGGGTGAAATTATTCAGTCGGAGGTAGGTGGTACCTCGGCTGTAGTGGAGGACAGGGTCGTCGGGTTTTAGTGAGATCCCCTTGTTAAAATCCTCCAGTGCCCCGTAGTGCTCACGTCGGTAATCGCGCACTATACCCCGGTACAGGTATAGCTCTGCCAGGTTAGGCTGCAGGGAGATAGCCCGGTTGAAATCACTCTCCGAACCTGCCTCATCGCCCAGGTAGAATTTTGTCAGGCCGCGGTAGTACCAGGCCTCCCAGTTATCCTCCTGCGTGAGGATTATCTGGTTGAAAGTCTTGAGGGCCTTCGGGAATTCGCTCTGCGACAGCTGTCGGCGGCCGGTAATAAGGTAACGGTCGATACGGATCTGGGCACTGGATGAGAGGGTAATGAGGGAAAAAAAAAGCAAGAAGACAAACCTCTTTAACCAGCTCTTTTTAAGCTCGTTAATCCTTAACGCACCAGTGGATGGTATTCCTCCCATTGAGTTTTTCAAATCCTGCCGCAAGGTAGTTTTTTCAGAGCAGTAAGGCAAGGGATGCGGGATGCGGGATGCGGGATGCGGGGTGCGGGGTGCCAAGGGTTGGCTGGGGTCCAACCCTTGGCTTAATGGGTGAAGCTCCTCCCCCGGTTCTCTCTTCCGCAGGAATAACATCCCAGAGGTAGCCTATCAATTACCACCAGCTTCAGCTAGTGGCCCGAGACCCCCAAAAACTCCAGGGCTTTGGCTTAAATATTTAATTTGAAAAAACAAGTTGCCTGTTGATCTTTTTTTCTTTTTTAAATATTAACTTTCTGTTTTTATTTGAAAACCTTACTAATTTTCATCCCTAAATGAACCCTTTGAATAAAAAACCCATATAGATTTTTAATGAGGCAAAATAATACTTGTGGAAATAGGAATAGTGAATATTTATCTATCCCATACAAAGGGTATCTCAAGCCAGTATTTTTATTTGTTTGCCTTACAATATGTTTTTTAAATGGCTACGGTCAAAGTCATTCTTTATTAGATGAGAAAATTGCAAATCTTAAGAGCAGGGTATTAAGCCAATCCGATTCAACTGGAATAAGTACTTTCGAAAAGTTTCAAGCATCAGAAACATTCTCTTATGATTTTTTTGAGTTAGCTTACCAACTTGCTGTTATATATAAGCAAGCCCAAGAGTACAATTTGCATTTTGAATTCTTGCAAATTATTATTGAGAACAAAGATAAATATCCCATCACTCATCCATGGCCAAGAATTAGTTCGAAGGCTTATTATTTATTAGCCGATCACTACAGACGGGAGGGCAATTTTGATTTAGCAATTGAAAACTACATAATTTCTGCCGGTGAATATGAGGCATTTTTCGGCCGGGATAATTTTAACATACCTTTCATTTACAGAGACATTGCCACCCTATATCGAGCAAAGTACCAGTATGAAGATGCGATCATCTATTATAAACAGATTATTAATTGTTTGGAAGAGAAGGGCACATATAAGGAGGCGCGATTTTTGCAACTTATCTCCCAATGTTATATTGATCTTGAAGAGTTCGAAATTGCATACAGGTTCATTAATCTAGCTCTGGATATCCATAAAAAAGGGAATTTTGATAATAAAAAGGAACTGGCGAAAGTCTACAATACTATAGGAACAATTCATGAAGCCAAGTCCGAATGGTCTCAAGCCTTGTCCTATTATCAAACAGCCAAAATGATATTCTTTATTCTTGAAGGAAAAGAATCTCTTAATGTTGCTTTTTATAATAATAGCATCGGCAACGTTTTTTTGGCTAAAGCAGAGTATGATTCAGCCATGTCTTATTATAAGGAATCATTGATTATTAGAGAAAAGTATTTACCGAAGGAGCACATAGAATTAATCCATAGCTATTATAATGTTGGATACACTTATTCAAAACTGGGTGCTATAGATTCAGCACTAATATATTGCGATAAGTCTATTCTGTCAAATTGGGGGAGAGCTTTTGACAGTTTGTCTTCAGTATCTTATTCTGGCAAAAACCCCTTATCTATTAAAGACCTTATTGTCTCCCTGACTGATAAATCTGAATACTATTTTATTCTATTTTTAAAAAATGAGAACAACATTTCTAATATACAAAATTCGTTTTATAATATTAACCTCGCTCTTGAATATTCCAATTCTATCAAAAATGAGATATCCAACTATTTCTCTGACATTTCATGGATTGTATTTGAAAAAAGATTGCTAAATCTTGCAGTAAACATTTTTCACCTATATGAAGAAACTCTTGATTATCATAGCAATTTAAGTCTCTTGAGCTCCAATATTAAAAAGAACAGAATCCATAATAAATATTTTAATAATTTTTCCAGTTTAAAACATCAAAGCCCCCTAACCAATAATGAATTGCTCAATTATAGCAGGTTGCAATTGAAACAGTTCTTAATAGACAGAGGAATATTTGAACTGAATAATCAGGATTATAATCAATTACCCATTTCTACAACTCCGTCTTTATATGAAGATAAAAACCGTACTAACCAAATAGATAGTTTATCAGAACTGATTAAATCTAATATTTCTCAGAACCAAAAAATAATGGATTACTTAGTATGTGACTCAATGCTAATAATCCATGTAATTTCAAAAAAAAAGATTATTAAAAAGGTTCTATTCATACCTGATTTAGAAGAAAAAGTAAATATATTTTGTACAGATATTAAAAAACTCAATAACATTGAAGAATCATCTCATACAATATTCGAGTATTTAATTCAGCCAATTGTTGAATACCTTAATAAAGATGATGAATTGATAATTATACCTGATGAATATCTTTTCAGGGTACCCTTCGAGGCAATTCAAATACCAGATAAAAACAATGCGACTAATTTCATCATTAATTTGTTTTCGGTTACTTACAGCTTCTCCATCCAGAATTTACTTAGAGCTAATCGACAAAAATTGGAGGATTTCCAATATATGTACACAGGCTGGACACCCTATTCTAACAAGCCAAATGATTTCATTTTAAAAGATTTCAAAGATACTCTGTACATCTATGAATATTTACCAGAAGCGTATAATGAGATTAATACCATAAGTCAACATTTCAAGCAATTAGGTAAGGAAGCTCAAATATTTTTCGGCGAAGAAGCTACATTACAAAAATTGCTTGACACAAAGAACAAGTCTGCTATTTTGCATATTGCAACCCACAACATAGTTGAAATCGAAAATCCGCTTCTAAGTCATTTACTATTATTTTTTGATGACAATTCTCCTGACAGATTCGACAATATCCTCTTTCTGCCCATTGTACCATATTTGGGGTTAAAAGCGAATATGGTGATTCTGGATGGTTGTGAAACTGGTAATGGAAAGTTAATTGCCTCTGAAGGGTTATTATCTATGGCCCACGCAATTTCTTCAAATGATGTATCTAACATTGTTTTCTCATTATGGAATATAAGTGATTCCATTGCAAAAAAGTTCATGACGAGTTTTATTTATTACTATGATCAATATCAGGAAATGGACAATGCTATGCAAAAAGTAAAACAAGAATTTATAAATTCATCTTATAATCATCCCTATTTTTGGTCTGGGATATTCTGTTTTAAAAACTATTTATGCTGCACACATCCACAAATTGAAGAATAACTAACAATAACAAGCTAACAATAACAAGCAGCATGCAAATCTTCTTCTATTTTAGTTTAATAGCAACTTTCTCCGTGAAATATATAAAACTATTACATACCACAAGGTTTCATTTATTAGTTGTATTTATTTTGATTATAACTTCGACTAGTGGGAAAAGCCAAGTTGATTCCCTGATAATTCTTAAAAAAATTGGATCTCAGCACTACATGTCAGGCCACTATTTTTTGGCTGCCACTTCCTTTGATAAAATCAGTAAACTATATGATTTAAGAGGTGATTATATCTCTGCTTTAGATTACGAAAATAAATCCATAAACTCATTGAAGCATTATGATATAAAACTCGCTTTAGAAGCGAGTTACCAGCTTAACAAGAAACTTAATAATATTTGCACTGCAAATGAAATTAGCTTCGATCTTTGGTGCTCCACTTCTAATAATATAGCATCTATCAGACTGTTAAATGGTTTGTATAACGAAGCTATCTGTATGCTTCAGCAAATATCCGATACTATCCTCAATACCAAAGGTTTAAAACATTACAGAAGTCAATTTTTGAATAGTCAGTTTGACATTTGTACTGCTTATGAGAAAAGCGGGCACCATCTTAAAAGCATTCAGGGCTTAGAAAACCTTTCTATGCACCTTACAACTACTCAAGATAAAACTAGCCTGAATTATTCATAAAAATCAAAAAAAAGTGGGAAATAGTTGAGTTATCTCATTGATATTCAGTATCTTTGAGTTGCAAAACAACAACACATTTCCCATGAATAAAGATACAAATAAATATTTATCCCAAGAGGCTGAAATTTCAAATTCTAAGCAGCCAACACTTTTCAATTTATCAGGTTTTGGGAAAAAGAAAGTTGAAGTGAAATTTACCCTGGAAGAAACTTCAAATGATGGAGGTCTACTTTTGTTGCGTGAAGTGGATAAACAGATTGGGTTGATTAGCGATTTGGCAGACTGTATAAAAGATGAACGCCACCAGTCTTATGTGGAACATAGTATAACCTCAATGTTAAGCCAGCGTGTAATGCAAATAGCAGCAGGCTATGAAGATGCCAATGACTGTAACCTGTTGAGGAATGACGGCATCCTAAAAGTATGCGCCAATCAGCAAAGGGCACTTGCCACCCAGCCAACAATGAGCCGCTTTGAAAACAAAGTAAACTCAAAAGAACTGTACAAAATGGCAAATGTTTTTGTAGACCAATTCATAGCATCATATGAAAGCGAACCTGGAATCGTTATTCTTGATCCTGATGATACCGATAGCGTAACTTATGGCCAGCAAGAGTTGACCCTGTTTAATAATTACTATGGCGACTACTGTTTTATGCCATTGCATATATACGAGGGCTTTACAGGTAAATTAATTACTACCATCCTTAAGCCGGGCCGCAGGAGTAAAAGCCTTGATGTATTTTCTATTTTAAAGAGGATAATAACATACTTGCGCAATCAATGGCCCAATACAATGATTATAGTTCGCGGTGACAGTCATTTTTGTTCAAAAGAATTGATGGACTGGACACATGATCTACAAAAGGTGGAATTTATTACAGGTCTTACCGGTAACTCTGTTTTGAACAAATGCGCCAAAATTACAGTAGAAAGTGCTCAGCGCGAATACAAAATGTATAATAAACCGGTAAAACGCTATCATAGTTTTCAGTACAAGGCAAACTCATGGGCTTACCCAGAACGGGTTGTTGTGAAAGTTGAAGCCAATAGCATGGGTACAAATATTAGGTTTATTGTCAGCAGCCTGAGCAATGTCCGCTCCAAAGCTCTTTATGAAAAGGGCTATTGTGCAAGAGGTGCAGCGGAACTGAGGATTAAAGACCACAAAACATACCTTTTATCAGACAGGATGTCGTGCAACAGCTTCAAAGCAAACCAAT
>CAYXJR010000008.1:0-85997 GCA_964465145.1 uncultured Porphyromonadaceae bacterium
TGAAAAGTTACAACTTTATTCCTTTTTGGTTCTGGCTTGTCCAGGTTAGGTATTGAGGGGAATAGGACAATCGTATTGAATGAGGCAATACAGGCAATCAATGAATCTCTTAAATACTCAGATCCGGAGACAAAATTTGAAAGTGTTAATTCATTGTGGTATAATGAAAAAGTGGTTATTCTGGAGGAATTCAAGCAAACCCTGGTTGATTATTACGAAGCAGATTCCTACGGACTTGATTTCTCCGATCCCGGGTCTGTGGATATTATTAATAGTTGGGTCAATGACAAAACAAATGGGAAAATACCTGAATTACTAAGCGTTGTAAATCCATGGGATATCTGTTTTATTGTTAATGCACTCTATTTTAACGGAATTTGGGCTGAAACCTTTGACCCGGAAAAAACAAAGTTCAGGTATTTCCGTGTTTCAGAGGATGAAGATGTATTGGTTCCCATGATGGAAGTCTCCGGCAAGTATATGCTTTATTCTCAAGATGGTGTACGTGGTATTGAATTGCCATATGGTAATAGTAACTGGTCGATGTTTATTTTGATGCCGAAGTACAATAATGCCTTTGACACTGGTGAATTCATAAGAGATAAGGTAATGAACAATTTTGACGAGATTCTCGAGGGTTTTAACGAAGGATCAACAGTTGTGCGCCTACCTCAATTCAGTATAAAAAGTGAATTCGAAATGATTAAGTATTTAAAAGCTATGGGGATTGAAAAAGCATTTTCTGCTGTTGAAGCAGATTTTAATCGTTTAACTTTGGAAGATTGCTGGATAGGAAAAGTGATACAGAAAACATATCTCAGGGTTAACGAAAACGGGACGGAAGCTGCTGCTGCAACAGCGGTTGGTATGGTAGGTGCACCTCCAACAATAACTTTTAATAGGCCATTCATTTATTTCATTAGAGAGAAAATCACAGGGAGTATTTTATTTATCGGACAAGTAATGAATCCTAATGCATAATGTTAGAAATATCAAGCTTAAAAAATCATAGCATCATGAAGTCAATAAGATTATTATCCATCTTTAGCCTAATAATATTCCTCTTTGCGGCTTGTGAAAAAGTGGAGAAAGAAAAGCCTGCCCCATTCATGGATTCCTTTGCTGACGTGGAGGAGTGCTTGTCATTCCCGCTTTTGAAGGGTAATCAACCCGATGAAAACCAGTCCTGTATTTTTTATGAGTATGATGGTGACAGTGTACTCGAAATTACCCATTACAATGCTGGATTCAACTGTTGCCCGGAAAAAATACTTACATCCTTCGAATTAAGGAATGATACGATATTCATTGTTGAGGATGATTCCCTGGAGTTATGCCGATGTAATTGTCTTTTTAATGTGGAGATGACAATTCATAATCTGCCCCCAGGGAAATATGTTATTAAGGTTACGGAAACCTATGTTCAACTGGAGGATCAGATATTTATTTTTAATATTGATCTCGAGGATATTCTTATGGATCAGATTTGCAAATACAGAGATTTTTATCCCTGGAGTGAACTATAGGTATTAGTTTTTAGATTATGAGAATAGTTACTGCTTTATTGTTGGTTTTGACTCTGGGACTATGGTCCTGTGAGAAGGATGAGTATTCCTGGGGTACAGATTGGGATGAGGGTGTAATTTATTTCTCAGGTGATGTTGCAGCCGATGGCTGTGGATGGCTTTTATTTTCAGAAGGTAAATCCTATCATCTTTCGAATTTTCCGGAAGATCTTTATATCGACGGATTGGACGTATGGTTTAAGGCAAATGACTTAAGTGAAACTTTTTCTTGCGGATTAAGCCAGACTCAATATAAGGTAAAGGAGATTAGAGAAATCTATCAGAAGCCATGGAATTTGAGGTTCCTTAGCGATTACCCTGGCAGGGAAACCTCTTTTGATATGTTCTCACTGGATTCAGCATATATATCTAATGATTCTCTGTACCTGCACGTTGGTTATTCGGGCGGATGCGGAATTCACCAATTTAATCTCTGGGCTTTGGAAAATGGGAATGAGGGTGAGCTGAATGTTATGTTGGAGCACATAGACAATGAAGATCCTTGTGAGGCGTACCTGCATAAGTGGTTGTTTTTCAGTTTGAAACCACTTCAGAAGTTAGATAAGAAGGAAGTTACATTCTTATTACGAGGGAGCCCCATTATGTCATCCTTTTATGGGTCCTATACCTACAAGTATTAATTCAGAGTATTAATTTGTCCTTGTAAATAGGCTCTGGCAAGAATAAGGTTTTTTCAAAATCCTCTTTCTGACCCCAGCTACCCTCAATAGAGATTCCTCCATTATATCCTGCTTTTTTGAGTGCCATAAGGTAAGGGACAAAATTATCACCTGATAATCCGGGGGCGGTTCGTTTTCCTTTTTCAGCTATATGCATGTGTCCAAGTATTCTTCTGGCTTCCTGAGCCCTGCGAAAAGCAATTTCAGCAAAGGCAAGAATTTCCTCATGTTGGGGATTTGGACCGGTGGTTTTCAAACTGCCCGGGAGGAACCCATTACAGGCCAGCACCGGAATAGATGATTCTTTCAGAACTGCAAGGTTTAGATGGAAATCCTCTTCTGGCTTTTCCGGAACAAGAAATCTCCCAACTCCTTCTTCGATATAATCAAAGCCTGCAGCAGCAACAATTGCATGATTGTTTACAGATGTGCATACTCCAAGTTTGGGAGAAAAAATCGGATTAATGTCTGCCTGTCCGTATGATAAAGAAGCAGCAAATAATAATAGGACTGATAGAGTTATTTTAGTCATAAATTATCCAAACAAATCCTTACCTTTGCCCCTCAATTGATTAAAAAGTAAAATTAATAAAGTAAAATTAAGTAAAACATGTACTTAACAGCGGAAAAGAAACAAGAGTTTTTCGAAAAGTACGGGAAGTCTAATAGAGATACCGGATCTCCAGAAGGTCAGGTTGCTTTATTTTCCTACCGTATTGCTCACTTGACGGAACATCTGAAAAAGAACCGAAAAGATTTCAGTACCCAACGTGCCCTGATCCGGATGGTCGGGAAACGACGGAGGCATTTGAACTACCTAAAGGACCGTGATATAGAACGGTACCGCGCAATCATCAAGGCTTTAAATCTTCGTAAATAAATTTTTTTCAGTAAAAAAGGCAATGAAATTGCCTTTTTTTATGCCTGAAGTTATTTATCCCAAGGATTTCCTTGAATACCCATTACCGAAAACCCTATCAGGTTCTTATCGGTTATTTTATTATTAGACAAAAAATATTATGTACAAATTATATCAAAAAACTATTGAACTGGCAGACGGACGCCAGATTACTATCGAAACTGGAAAATTAGCCAAACAGGCTGATGGTTCTGTGGTTGTCAGTATGGGAAATACCAAAATACTGGCTACTGTTGTTGCTGCAAAAGAGGCGAGGCCGGATGTGGACTTCATGCCTCTGAGTGTTGATTACAAAGAAAAATTTGGAGCTGCTGGGCGTTTCCCTGGTGGATTTCTTAAGCGTGAAGGCAGACCTGGAGACAATGAGATTCTGATTTCCAGGTTAGTAGACAGAGTTCTTCGTCCGTTATTTCCTAATGATTACCATTGCGATGTTTTTATGACGATCAACCTGATTTCTGCAGATGAACTGGCACCATCGGATGCATTAGCTGGATTGGCTGCTTCAGCAGCTCTCGCTGTATCTGATATCCCATTTGCCGGACCCATTTCAGAAGTGCGGGTAGCCCGTGTTAATGGGGAATTTATTATCAACCCAGAGCATGCTCAACTGGAGGAAGCAGATATTGATATCATCCTTGGAGCCACTCAGGAAAACATCATGATGGTTGAGGGTGAAATGTTGGAGGTATCAGAGGAAGATATGCTGGAGGCCATTAAATTCGGTCATGAGGAAGTAAAAAGACAATGCCAGGCACAGATTGATCTGCGGGCTGAATTAGGTATTGAAGGATTTAGAGAATATATAGGGGATGATAAGGATCCCGATCTTGAGGCTAAGGTTAAGGAGTTTGCCTACAAAAAGGCGTATGAGATTGCTAAATCTCAATTGCCAAAACAAGAACGATTGGAAGCCTGGAAAGCTCTGAAGGATAGTCTGATCGAAAGCCTGGGCGAAGAGCCTGAGGAGAGTGTGGTATCCATGGCCAAGCGGTATTTTCATGATGTTGAAAAGGAAGCCATTAGAAGGCTGCTATTGGATGAAGGTATCCGGTTGGACGGAAGGAAAAGTGATGAAATAAGACCAATTTGGTCTGAAATAGATTATCTTCCTTCAGCTCATGGTTCTGCTATTTTTACCAGGGGAGAAACCCAATCGCTAACAACAGTGACCCTGGGAACAAAACTTGATGAAAAGATTATCGATGAAGTTTTGAGACAGGGGAAAGACCGTTTTCTCCTACATTATAATTTTCCTCCTTTCTCTACCGGTGAAGCCCGGCCATATCGAGGTGTAGGCCGTAGGGAAATCGGTCATGGGAACCTTGCCCACCGGGCACTCAAATCTATGTTACCAGCCCCTGAAGACAGCCCATATGTTATAAGGATAGTTTCAGATATTTTGGAGTCTAACGGGTCCTCCTCCATGGCAACTGTTTGTGCAGGTACCTTAGCCCTGATGGATGCCGGTGTGAAAATTCTAAGACCTGTTTCAGGCATAGCAATGGGCCTGGTAATGGATAAATCTGGAAAATATGCAGTTCTTTCAGATATCCTGGGAGATGAAGATCACCTTGGGGATATGGATTTCAAGGTTACTGGTACTACAGAGGGTATAACCGCTTGCCAAATGGATATTAAAGTTGACGGACTTTCCTATAAGATCCTGGGGGAAGCATTGGAACAAGCCAGGGTTGGAAGACATCATATCCGTGAGAAAATGATGGAGACGATCTCTGAACCAAGAGAAGACTATAAGCCTCACGTACCCAGAATTGAAATGATGATTATTCCGAAGGATATGATAGGAGCGGTGATCGGACCGGGGGGCAAAATTATCCAGGGGATACAAGCTGAAACCAATTCAGTCATTACTATTGAAGAGATTGACGGTATTGGTAAAATTGAGGTCAGCTCAAAGGATAAGCAATCTATTGAAGCCGCCATGGAAATGATTAATGCTATAATTGTTGTTCCGGAGGTTAACACGATTTACAAGGGGAAAGTTAAATCGATAGTACCTTTTGGTGCATTCGTCGAAATATTGCCTGGAAAGGAAGGCCTTCTGCATATCTCGGAAATTGAGTGGAGGCGTCTCGAAAATGTTGAGGATGTTTTGAAAGAAGGACAAGAAATAGAAGTCAAGCTTATCGAGGTTGATCAAAAAACCGGGAAATTGCGGCTCTCCAGAAAAGTACTTCTTCCCCGTCCCGAAAATATGGAATCCGACAGTCGTCATGGAGATAGGGGAGATAGGGGAGATCGCCGACAGGGAGATAGGGGAGATCGCCGACAGGGAGATAGAGGAGATCGCCGACAGGGAGATCGTGGAGGAGACAGAAAACAGTTTAAACCAAGACCTCCAAGACCAAGGAACGAAGATTAAATTATTATTATAATTTTTTGACTTCAAAAGAGGCAGTGTAAGAACCGCCTCTTTTTTTAACTTTGCATCATGACTGGCCATCCCAAACCTCCCTGCCCCTACCAATTTGTGGTTATTGAAGGTAATATTGGAGCAGGTAAAACCTCTTTGGCAAGCAAGATTAGTAAGGATTACCAGGCCAAGATAATTCTGGAAAGGTTTGCAGATAATCCATTTCTGCCAAAGTTTTATGAAAATCCTGATCGCTTTGCCTTTCCGGTTGAATTATCATTCCTTGCCGACCGCTATAATCAGTTGAAAAATGAACTCCAGGACAGAGATATTTTCTCCGCATTTACCATTGCTGATTATTATTTCATGAAATCATTGATATTTGCAAGAAATACCCTGGCTGCAGACGAATATAATTTGTACTCGCAGATTTTTCACATTATCTACCAGGCATTGCCAAAACCAGATTTGTATGTTTTCCTTCACCTTGAAACTGAAAAACTTCTTGAAAATATTCAAAGCCGTGGGAGAAATTACGAATCGGAGATTACCGCGGGTTATCTGGATGATATTCGATCTGGATATTTTGAGTTTTTTAAACAACAAAAGGATTTCAAGGTTGTGATCGTCGATACCAACCAGATTGATTTTGTTGGTAATGAGGACCACTATGATCAACTCCTGAGTGTATTGTTCCAAAAGGAATATTCACTTGGAATTAATCACGTGGTAATCAATGCGTAAGTAAATATTATAAGGTGCAATGAGTGAATTATAAATAATAGAAAAATTACACTAAACTATTGAATTTTTTTTTCCCCGCAGATAAAATATTTGTACATTTGTACCATTGTGAAAACTATAATTATAAACTTATTTAACAGGAATTTATTATGAAAAAATTCAACCTCAGCTTTCTTACAGTCTTGGTGGCAATGTTTATCCTTTCTGGATGCAGCGGATTGAACAAGATGAAAAAGAATGCCTCAAAAATTAGTTTTAGTACTACCCCGGAAGTGGTTGAAATGCATGGTGGAAACGTGGAGGTCGCGATTGACGCCAGATTCCCGGAGAAATATTTTGGTACGAAAGCAGTAGTGGTGGCAACTCCAGTCCTCAAAACCCCAGCAGGTGACGTTGAATTTGAGCCCATTACCCTGCAGGGTGAAAAGGTAACTGCCAATAACAAGGTTATAAATTACAAATCAGGAGGCAAAATGGCCTATAAGGGAAATTTGCCCTACCATAAAGATATGCGGTTATCCGAGCTTATGCTCAATATGGTTGCTTCTAAGAAGGCAAAAAGTGTTGTTTTTGATCCAATAAAACTGGCAGACGGAGTAGTCTCTACACCTCTGTTAGTCATGCCTGGGGATGCCGAAACAATTGTAGCTAAGGATAACTTTCAAAGGATTGTTCCTGAAGCTTACGAAGCTGATATCCATTATACTATCAACAGGGCCGATGTTCGGACATCCGAAACCAAATCTGATGATATCGCAGCACTTAAAGAAAAGGTGAAAGCCGCCAATGAAAAGGATAATATTAAATTTCGTGGTGTTGAAATATCAGCATATGCCTCACCAGACGGTGAATTAGATTTCAATGATAAGCTTGCAGGAAACCGTTCACAAACAGCAACAAAATTCTTTAAAAAGGAATTAAAAAACCTGAAAGTGGCCCAGGCTGATCAAGATTCCTTTTTTAGCCTGATGTCAACGGCAGAAGACTGGGTAGGATTTAAAGAATTGGTTGGAAAGTCAACTATTCAGGATAAGGACCTTATTCTAAGAGTTTTGTCGATGTATAACGATCCAGTTGTTCGTGAGAAAGAAATCAAAAACATAGCCTCAGCATATACAGAGTTGGCTGCTGACATACTACCTCAGCTTCGCCGCTCAAGATTAACTGTTAATGCCGATGTAATCGGAAAATCAGATGAGGAAATCATGAGGTTGGCCGTTTCAAATCCGGCTGAACTTGATATAGAAGAGTTGTTGTATTCAGCCAGCCTGACGGATGAATTGGAAACTCAGAATTCCATTTACCTGGCTGCATCTAACAAATTTCCAAAAGATTATCGGGCGTGGAATGATTTGGGAATGACTTACATTCAGTTGGGAGAATTTAACAATGGGAAAAGTGCCATTGAAAAAGCTTCCGGCCTTTATGGAAAGAGCCCTGTTGTTTTGAATAACCTGGGTGTTATTGCACTGGCTGAAGGAGATTTTGAGAAAGCAGAGGGATTGTTTAGGAGTGCAGCAGGTGCTGGAAACGAAGTGGATCATAACCTTGGGATCATCAATGTTAACAAAGGAAACTATAAACAGGCGGTAAGCAATTTTGGTTCATCATGCTTATTTAATGCAGCACTCGCTCAAGTCCTGAATAAGGACTATCCAGGAGCCCTCAAAACATTGGATTGCATTGAAGATGGAGATGCTATGACTGATTATCTGAAAGCTGTGGTGTACGCCCGCCAGGGTAACTCAGCCAATATGTTCAAAGCTCTCGAATCTGCTGTTGCCGCAAAACCTGAGATTAAGGCAATAGCCAAAACAGACATTGAATTTGGTAAGTTCTTTGAGGATGCTCAGTTTAAAAGCATTGTTCAATAAGAAAATAACTTTTCTGATAATAAAAAAAGGCCGGATAACACCGGCCTTTTTTCTTTCAATAATTTTTTACTGCAACATAAACTTCACAGGTATGGACATCTTAACATTAACTAGTTTGCCTCTTTGTTTTCCTGGAGTCCAGGCTGGTGATGTTTTTAGAACCCGGGTAACTTCATTATCCAGGGAAGGGTCAACACCCTTGGCAATTTTTACTGAAGAAACACTTCCGGTTTTATCAATTACAAAATCCACATATACTGTTCCTGAGATCCCATTCTGAATGGCAATTTGAGGATATTTAACATTTTGATTTACCCAATTGCTAAACTCCTCAAGGCCTCCGCCAACGAATTCAGGCATGTTCTCAACAATGAAAAATACCTCTCCTTCCACCTCGTTTTCAAGGTCCTTTTGAAGGCCAGGATCAGTTTCCATTTCAAGAGGATCAAATTCGATGTCTTCAATTTCCAAACCTGATGATTTAAAAATTTCAGAGGTTTCAATTGCTGCGATAGTTTGATTAGCCCAGAATAAGATCCTTCCCTTAACGAAGGTTAATACTTCCTCCTCACTAGCCCCGGATTTTTGCATTTCTATAGCCACAGCTTTTGCCTGTTTTTCCCATTTATTCATTTCAGAATAATCCGATTGAATAATAGCATCTGCATAAGTTTCAACAATAGACTTAGACTTGACAATATTGATATTAACAGAGGTTTTTTCAATTTGCTGAGTATTTATTTTCGGTTCGGCCTGGTCGGTGCAGGCGCTGAACCAGAGTAAACCCCCGATAAGTGGCAACAACATCAGGTACTTTACTATTCCATAAGAATTTGATCTGTTTTTCATAAGCATAAGAATCCTCCTTTTTAGAAATGATGTATGGTTAAACTGTTGTATAAATTGAAATTGTGGGACGTGAAGTTGACTTCTGATTAATTCCTGTGAGTAGAATTTTCGTTCTTCGCCTTCAACAGCTGAATCGGCTATAAACTCATGATTTATTTGGATTTGTTTCATAATTGTATAGATGGCAGGGTTGTAAAAAAAGATCACCTTTACTGCTTCTATAAACAATATATCCCAGCCATGCTTCTGGCGGATATGTACCCGCTCATGTTCCAGGATCATTTGGGCTCTTTTATCTTCCTTGTTAAAGGGCACAGGAAAATAAACAATACCTAGAAAACTGAAGGGGCTCCAGTTGTCAGGCATTAATGTGATGTACAAATTACGGAACCACTTCATCGGGAACTGCCGAGTCCAATATTGAAGCTTTTTTATTTTCCAGATAAGTATTAGTCCTGTCACCATGGCTCCGGCAAAATAGGTCAAGGCGATTAGCTTTATCCATGGAAAAGTAAAGGGGGCAGTTCCGAAGATCAGGATCTCGTTTAAATCGATATGCGTTATCCCTGATTTGGCCATAACAATTATTTCAGGAATAGTGAGTATGGAATATGAACTGGCAGGAAACCAGTTAAAACGGGAAAGGGGTAAAACCAAGCTCATCACTGTGCCTAAAAGAAGAATAAACCTGTTGGCATTAAAGCGGGTCTCCCGGGACAAAACCAGGCGATAGAAAAGGGCCAGGGATATCAAGAATAGATTGGCCAACAAAAGATATCTGATAAGTCCAGCCATACTATTGTTTTTTCTGTTTCTCCAATATTTTTAAAATTTCCTCCATCTCAGTGAGGTCTAACTTTTCTTTCTTTGAAAAGAAGGAAACCATTTTTTTTAACGAACCATCAAAATAATTGTCCACCATTTTTTTCATTGTGAAATGGCTATAATCCTCCTTGCTTACCAATGGGTAATATTGATGGGTGGGGCCATAGGCCTTATGTCCTACAAAGCTTTTTGTTTCCAGTATCCTGACTATGGTTGAAACTGTGCTGTATGCTGGCTTGGGCTCGGGGAGCTCCTCTATAATCTCCTTTACAAAGGCTTCTTCTTTTTGCCAAAGAACCTGCATTATTTGTTCTTCAGCTTTGGTCAAATCGCGCATATCAATCAAAATTTAATATCATAGTAAAAGTAAAACTAATAAGTTAAACAAACAACTAAAAAGATAGATAGAGTTGAACTTTTTGACAATTGCGTTACTGTAGTCAGTATCCGTAAGTATTGCCAGGGTTAAGAATGGATTATTTTTTGATTTTGTGGGTTTTACAATATATCTCCCAGAGGACGATACCCACGCTCACAGAGATATTAAAAGAATGTTTGGTGCCATGTTGCGGGATCTCAATGCAGGAATCACTTTGGTCGATGACCTTTTGCTGAACGCCCTTCACTTCATGTCCAAAGATCAGGGCAATAGGACGATTCTCGGGAGGCTTGAATTCCTCCAAAGAAATACTGTTTTCTGCCTGTTCAACAGAGGCTAGATAGTAATCTTCTTTTTTTAGTTGTTTAACGGCTTCTAAGGTTTCGGAGAAATACTCCCAGGTTAAGGATTCTTCTGCACCAAGAGCAGTTTTATGAATATCACGGTGAGGGGGAGTAGTACTTATCCCGCAAAGAATAACTTTTTCAATACGAAACCCATCTCCTGTGCGAAAAACGCTTCCGATGTTATTCAGGCTTCTAACATTATCCAGGACTATTGTGATGGGAGTTTTCGATGATGCATGAAATTGATCGATACTCAGCCTCTTCAGTTCGTCGTTTTTAAGTTTTCGCATCAATAGAATTTTGTATCAAAGGTATAAAAGAGAAGACAAATGAACTTATAACGTCCTTCTTTGTTGAAGTCGAAAAAAATTAGGAAATTCGCCTGTTTCCAATTTTTATAAAGAAGTAATAATTAAAAACTATGAATCTCCACGAATACCAGGCAAAAAGCATTTTAAAGGAATATGGTGTCCCGATTATTGAAGGCCAGATGGCTGAGACAGTTGAGGAGGCGGTAAGAATAGCCAAGGAAATACAACAAAAGACCGGAACAGATAAATGGGCTGTTAAAGCTCAGATACATGCGGGGGGAAGAGGGAAAGGAGGTGGAGTTAAGATTGCTTCCAGCCTGGATGAGGTAAAGAGTTTTGCCTGGGATATCCTGGGGATGACCCTGGTGACTCATCAAACTGGTCCTGATGGTAAGTTGGTTAGAAAGTTATTGATTGAGCGTGGAATGTATTATCCTGGACCTGATGGCAAGGTAGATGTAAAAGAGTTCTACATGAGTATTTTGCTAAACAGAAAGACGGGTAGGAACATCATTATGTATTCCACTGAGGGAGGGATGGATATAGAAACGGTAGCCAAGGAAACACCTCAGCTGATTTTTACCGAAGAAATTGATCCGGGCTTTGGACTTCAGGCCTTCCAGGCTCGCAAAATCGCCACCAATCTTAAGGTTGAGGGGTTGGCCTTCAAGAATATGGTTAAGTTCGTGATGGCCTTGTACAAAGCTTATGCCGGAATTGATGCTACTATGGTGGAGATCAATCCTGTAGCAAAAACATCTGATGATCTTATTATGGCTGCAGATGCTAAGGTTAATCTGGATGACAATGGTCTTTTCAGGCATCCCGTTTATGCTGAAATGCGGGATATTCATGAGGAAGATGCATCAGAAGTGGAAGCCTCCCGATATAACCTGAACTTTGTTAAATTAGATGGTAATGTGGGCTGCATGGTAAACGGGGCCGGTTTAGCCATGGCTACAATGGATATGATAAAACTATCCGGAGGAGATCCGGCTAACTTTCTTGATGTTGGTGGGACAGCCAGTGCTAATACGGTTGAAGCGGGATTTCGGATTATACTGCAGGATCCGAATGTTAAAGCCATCCTGATTAATATTTTTGGTGGAATTGTTCGCTGCGACAGGGTAGCCCAGGGGGTTGTGGATGCATACAGGTCAATAGGATCCCTGCCGGTGCCTGTGATAGTCAGGCTCCAGGGAACTAATGCTGTGGAAGGGAAACAACTTATCGATGATTCAGGCCTCGAAGTATTTTCTGCAATCACCCTTGAAGAGGCAGCCGGGCTGGTCAAACAGGTGATGGCCTAAAGTACAGCTGGAATACTTTGATTTATAGTTTTTCCTCATGTAGGCAAAAGAAAAGTATATCCAGTTTAACTTTTTTTGGATTTTACCGTTATATATTCCGGTACAATTATTGTTGAAAACCGGTATGCGAGTATTTTTGATTCTTTTGGTATCCTTGATTTTCGGCAGTCAGCTTATGGCTCAACGCCATCAGGCACAGGCTCGATATGATTCCATAATGAATGCTACCATATTAGCAGGTGATTCGATTCCTCATATTGATCTGGAAGAAATTGCCATAATGCCACCTCCTCAGTTTAAAAGCCGCAGGGAGGCAAGGAAATACTGGCGACTGATTTATAATTTGAAGAAGGTTCTTCCCTATTCCCGTATTGTTTATGCCACCATTGGTGAAATGGAAGCCGAGCTGGCGGATTCTCAAACCGACAAGGAAAGAAGGCAGGTTATTAAAGCGGCAGAGGACTCTTTATGGGATATGTATGAACCGGATTTAAGGAAAATGACAATTACTCAAGGCCGGTTGCTATTTAAACTTGTTGACAGGGAATCCATGGAGACTTCCTACTTCTGGGTTGAGCATTATAAAGGATCCTTTTCTGCCTATTTCTGGCAGGGAATTGCCAGGATTTTTGGGTCTAATCTGAAATCAGGTTTTGATCTGAGTGACCCTGATGACATCATGATAGATCAATTGATTAAGTATATTGATTTGGGATATATTTAATCAAACTTAACTTTACGTGGCTAATCCATCATTTTCAACATTGCCTTGACCACCTTATTCGCACCCTTTGCAATATCAACGATAGAAGAATCCAGCATATAACATGGGTTTGTGACTACTTTGTTATTCAGGTCAACAGCAACTTCCCTTACCTTGGTCTTGACAGCTTGTGCCCCCATTTTCGTTAATGCTTCCATGGTTCCCTGATCCTGGCCGATAGTAAGAGTTACATTGGGTAGCAGACGGGCAAGGATCACAGGAGCAATACACAGTGCTCCAATAGGTTTGCCTGCTTTATGTGTTGACAAAACAGCGGTCTTCACTTCGGGGTGAACAACGCAATCAGCACCATCAAAAGCAAAAGAAGAGAGATTTTTTGCTGCACCGAAACCCCCTGGAAAGATAAGAGCGTCGAATTCATCTACCTTATATTCAGAAAGAGGCTTGGCATTTCCTCTGGCAATCCTGGCTGATTCCACAAGAACATTTCTCTTTTCATTCATTTCCTCTCCGGTAAGGTGGTTAAGGACATGGTGCTGATCCATATCGGGGGCGAAAATCTGATAATCTGCATCGTTCCGGTCAATGGCATACAGGGTCATAACCGCTTCATGGATCTCGGATCCGTCAAAAACTCCGTTTCCAGATAATACTACGGCAAATCTTTTAGGTAAAGTCATGATGATAAAGTTTTTAGATAACCAATAGATAACCAAATATACGGAAATCCTCCTAAAAAAAAGACTATCTTCCCGAACCCTCAAGTACAGTTTTGATTGTATATATCAGGATTTTAAAGTCCACCAGCAGGGACATATTTTCAATATATAAAATATCATATTTTAGCCTTTCGATCATTTCCGGGACATTAGAAGCATATCCGAATTTTACCTGGCCCCAGGAGGTAATTCCCGGCCTGACTTTTTGCAGGTGATAGAAATGAGGAGCTGTTTTCACAATCTGATCGATATAATATTGCCTTTCTGGCCTGGGGCCAACGATTGACATATCTCCAATTAGCACATTATAAAACTGCGGAAGTTCATCAAACCGCATTTTGCGAAGCATAAGGCCGAAACGTGTGATCCGTGAATCATCATGCATTGACAGGGCAGGTCCATCCTTTTCCGCATCTCTGTGCATTGAACGGAATTTGTAGATAGAAAAAGGTTTACCATACCTTCCAATTCGCTCATGACTATAAATTATAGGGCCAGGCGAGGATAATTTTACACCGATGGAAATAAATAAATAAACGGGTGATAGAATAATCATAGCAACCCCGGAAATCAGGACGTCCAGGATCCGTTTCAGGTTGTCCTCCCAGGCAGACATCAGGTCATGGCTAATCTGAATAAGGGGAGTACCAATGATGGAGGTCATTTTAACCATACCGGTGAGGATATCATACATATCCGGAATGACCTTTACAACGATATTGGAGGCCTCAATTCGGTTAATAATTTTCTTAAGAAGTTCATGTTCCTGGTGTTCCAGGGCAATGATCACTTCCTGAATATTTTTCTCAATAATGATTTTATTTACATCGCTCAAATCACCCAAATGGGGCAGATAGTCATCCATCTTGTATCTGTCGTATTTTTTTACATTGATGAATCCTACAAATTTACTACCCGTGGAATTGTTTTGAGATTCCATTTCTTTATAAAGCTCAACAGCTTTCTTGTCGGATCCGATCAATAGGGTTGGAAATCCTATGATTCTTTTATGAATCCGATGAGCACTTCTGGTAGTGAATATTAACCTCGGTATATAGGTTAGGAAGAAGTGAAGGGAATAAAGAACCAGGAAGGATAAATAATAATTAGTATAACTCTTTATTGTATCATCCAGGATCAGTGCAAAAAAGATCAGCATTACTCCGATAAAGGTTGTGCTAATGGTTTGACCAAGTTCACTCAACCTTGATTTGCGGTAAACATCTTTATAATAGCCTGTTGCGTAATAAAATAAAATCCATAATACGGGCAAGATGGCTAATCCAACAAAAAAGGAAGAATTAAATTCAATTGGGATGGGATATCCAAATTTATTAGTCTCAATAAAAACCTTCCTGAAAATAAAAAACAAAGTCCAACTCAACCCGGCAGCAAGGAAATCCGAGGTAAGGTATTTTGATACTTGTTTTCTACGGTTCATTAAAAATGGATCAGTTTAATGTTATCCAGATATATTTCTCCTGCATCAGTGTTTTCCGGCTCATGGAATGCTCTGATCCCCATTCTGAATAACTCGGTAGATTGATGTGTTGTAGCTGTTTGCCCGATATCAACATAAAATCTTTTCCATACAGGCGAAGGTTTAATATAAACCAGGTTATACCAAACAGCTGCCCCCCCCTCAAGAAGGTACATGCCAATTTCAAAACCATTATTATTTTTATAATCGAACTCCAGGAGAACAGGACTTACATTTTTTGGAATATCGAAATCCTTGCTGCTGTATGCTTCAAAGACCGCCTGATTCTTATTCAGGAAAATGGCGCCTGAATATCTTCCTTCACGGAGAACAATGTTCTGATAAATAAAAACAGTATCGGAATAATCCGCGTATAAAAGTTCTATTCCCGGGTCTTCAAAATCTACTATCCAGGGAAACTTGCAGCTTTGTTTGTAGGTGGTTTTGGGCTCAATCAGGTGGATTTCCCCGGCGCGGAGTTCGCAATCAACAATATATGGCTCGAAAAACGGGTAATCAATTCTTGAGGCGGCAATCCCGTTTAATTTGATTCCGGGCCGGATTGTCAGGGTTTGCATACCCGTTTCCAGGCTGGGTACGGTGAATGGCATCTCAAATACTCCAAGATTTGAACCTCCAACACTAATGTAGCAAATGGTCATCATATGACTGGCCGAACCCATATCAAAATCATTTACCTCAACCTTGAAAGTATCAATCCGAATATAGCTAGGAATCTTTTCGGGAGGATTGATCAATTCACAGGATGATAACATTATCACCGGGACAAATATGGATACAATAATAAGACGAAAAACTTTCATTTTTTCCGGGTCGGATTATTCATCTTCAAAAGTAATAATTTTTGACGTTCTGCCCCTTGGTTAAAATTCTTCTGTGTTCTTCTTGGGATTTAGATTATTTTTGAAATCAGGTCAACTTTGATAATTCCTATGCATTCGGGCGATACAATAAAACATCAGGGACTAAGGTCTAAATTGGTAAAGGAAATTCGCCGTAAAGGTATAAGTGATGAAAAGGTCCTTGCTGCCATTGGGAAAGTACCCAGGCATCTGTTCATGGATTCATCATTTATCGGTTTTGCATACCAGGATAGTGCCTTCCCAATTGCCTCGGGGCAGACGATTTCTCAGCCTTATACTGTGGCATTTCAAACGCAGCTTCTTGAGCTTGAGGAAGGAATGAAAGTTCTGGAAGTTGGTACAGGTTCAGGGTATCAGTCTGCCATTCTGATGGAGCTGGGTGTTCGTGTTTATACCATTGAGCGTATCAGAAGTTTGTTCCTGGAATCCCAATTACGGCTAAAAGATCTTGGTTATTCAGCTCATTTCCTGTATGGGGATGGATATGAGGGTAATGTCTCCTATGGTCCGTACGACCGGATTCTTGTTACAGCGGGAGCAACTGAGATACCCCTTATCCTAAAGAATCAACTTAAAACTGGAGGTATTATGGTAGTACCGGTGGGATCTTCGGCTCACCAGGATATGATTCGTTGTGTCAGAAAAGGGCCAGATGAGTTTGAAACCACCCGGCATGGTGGGTTTGTGTTTGTTCCCCTGATCAAAGGAAAGAGGGATTCCTGATGAAATGCCATGCATCCGCAGCAACCCTGGCCCTGTTAATCATTTTTTTGTTTATTGGTGCCAGGATTAAGGCAAGTGCCCTGGAGGACACCACATATCTGCGAATTTCTATACACGTTTTTGCTGATACAACTGGTTCTGGGAATTTTAATCCCGATTCGGCCTCTCATATAACTTTCCTTCAGGAAATGGTTGGCTGGATTAATCACCGGCTGACTAACCTGGATACCCTTCAACCCTTAATGCCTTCTTCTTTTATCGGTACAACCGGCCTTCAGGTACGGGTTGACAGTATTTTTTATCATCGCGATCAGCATGGATGGGATTGTTCTGAGGAGATTGATTCCGATTACATGCGAACTTTTTATGTCAACCAGGACACGACGCTGAGTTTCCAGCAAAAATTTCAAACGCTCCCAATATTTATTGGCAGTAATTACCCCTTGGTGGGAGGGCACAATAGCCTAATTGGGGATAAAAGATATATTGCCATGAGGGGCATATATTCCGAGTTTCTAACACGGCCCTACCCTGATGCTGTGAGGGATTGTGGGCGAGGCTTGCTGCATGAACTTGGTCATTCTCTCGGACTATCACATAATTTTAAGGGTGGGTCTCATGGCGAGCAATGCGATGAATGTGAAGACAATGGCTGCCCTGAGGAGGGAAGTTCTAACAATATAATGGATTATTGGCCATCCTTTGGCTACGCTTTATCGGCTTGTCAATTAGATATTATTCGTCAGCATTTGAAGGGCGAAAGGGGTACAATCTCTGAAGTGATCCTTAATGATTCCTGCTATAGTGATCCCGACATAATGCACATAATTATGGCAGGAACAGAATTGCTTATCACCGATACCACCTACCTGCATGGTGATATGCTCGTTGAAAAGGGTGCCCGGCTTACCGTTGAAGGATATCTTTCTTTTCCTGAGGGTAAAGGCATGATTGTCGAGCCGGGCGCTGAGGTCTTTCTCATAAATGGGTCTCTTGGTAACTTGTGTGGCGATTTATGGAAGGGCATCCGATATATCAGGGATAGTATCAATACCATTGCTTCAGGCGGGTTAATTCTGCAGGACGGAGTAATTGAAAATGCCAGAACCGGTATTCTAACCAACTGCATGGAATCGATACAGTTAGTTGGAATGACATTCAGGAATAACCTCCTCTCACTGGAAATTACCGGGGATGAAGATGAGGGCGTAGGAGGAATTGACTCCTGTTTGTTCGAGATAAACCGCCGAATCAACCATTGGGAAGCCGGGGAGTATCCGGCAGTGTTCGTTAAGCTTGGTGGGGATGCAAATGTCAGATTTAAAAATTGCCATTTTGTTAACCAGGAGGGACATAGGACTTTTGAAGATGATAAAAGCGGCATTGGAATATTAAATGAAAATGCCATTCTTGAGTTGAAAAGCTGCAGTTTTAATAATCTTTTTAAGGGCATTTATGCAACTGGAAACGATCCTGACCATGCCTTCCTGGCTGATTCCTGTAAATTTGAATATTGCCATTGCGGGATTCAACTTAACAATTTTACCAGGGCCTCTATAAGATATTGCACCTTTTCTCTAAACCGTCTGAACACCATGCCATCTATCGGGATATACGCCAATAGTGTGCTCTTATTAGATGTTAGAGAGAACATTTTTAACACCGATTATGGAGGTGACCAGCTAGTGGGAATGATATCTAACCATTCTGTTCCCGGAACTCATTTTATTGAGTCCAATCTTTTTGAAGGCTTGCACACCGGTATTTTGATAACTCCCGGACAGGATTTACCTGAATGGCCCCAGTCCCTTTTGTCAAACAGCCTTGATGAGCTCCTGAATTTGCCGATAGGAACGGTTTGGTTGGATAATCAATTCATCAGAGTAGATCAGGAATATGTAAAAATATTTCCTGACGGCCATGGCCTGGCCACCGGATCCTTAAAGGAGTATGCCCTTTTCGATGTAGCCACCAGCAAGGAATATCCTATCGGAGGATTTGGACCTTTTGCTCTTCATCAGAATTATTTTTCTTTCATTTTGCCACCTTATCCGATGGAGAATACGAAAGGGGATATGTTATTTTTTGCTTTGTCCGACAGCAGTTGGGTTGCTAATGAAACGCCCAGCCTGACCCTGGAAACTTACCCAATGGCAGTAGCGGATTTATTGGACAGTTGGGGAAGAAGTAAGGAATTGCCTGCTTCTGGATCTCAGTTAACTCACGAAGGCCTGATTTTATTGACCCAGCATCTTGAATCCTACCCCTGGCTGGCTGTTGATCCATCTTTTAAAGAATATATTTTTGACCGGATAAATATCGTCCCAGGATGGTTCTGGGACAAAATTCAGGAGGCATTATCACAAAAGGACCCCTGGAAGATGAGGCTGCATGAATTGATTATTTTCCTGGCCCGGCATCAGCGTAACAAGCAAGAGCCTATTTCCACCTTTTTACCAATAGTCAATATAGATTCCACAGGGGCTGATTATAAACAACCCATCGATTATAAATCTCTGCCTGATTTGAGAAAATTAAACATAGGTTTGATATCCGAATCCCATTTACCTCGATTCAGTATAGTTCCTAACCCAAATTCCGGAAAATTCGGGATACACTTTAACCAGGGAAATTTTGCTGCCTCTGGAGATTTGGTTTTGGATTATGGGATCCGGAAAACAACGGGGCAATTGGTGATTAAAGGTAAAATTCTGAATATTAGTGATCTTTTATTCGATATCAGACCAGCTGCCCCCGGTTCATATCTACTTGAGATTTGGAGTGCTAAGGAGTTTTTAGGGATGCAGAAGTTCATTATCTTGCCGGACTGAATTTATAAATATTTTCTGACGAATGGCTCGTTATAAAAAACTGATATTCAACTCCTTTCAGGTCAATACATGGTTAGTTTATGAGGATGAAGGACCCTGTATCGTTATTGATCCAGCCTGTGCAGAAGATTTGGAAAGACGGGCTTTATTGGATCTTATTGCAACAATGAGGCTAAAACCGGAAATGATTCTTGCCACACATGGCCATTTTGATCATCTTCCTGGAGTTCATTTTATCAAGGATAAATTCAATCTGCCTTTTTGTGGCCATCGCGATGATCATAATCTCTTGCAATTTGCTCGACAACAGGGAGAGCTATATGGATTCAACTTTGAGGTAGATCCCCCGGAATTTGACCAATTTCTTAATGATGAAGAGACTATTAACTGGGGCGGAGGTTCTTTCAGGGTCCTTCATGTTCCAGGTCATTCACGGGGAAGTCTGGCTTATTATTTCAGTAATTCGGGATTGGTTTTTACCGGGGATGTGCTTTTTAAGAATAGCATAGGTAGAAGTGATCTTCCAGGTGGCGATTATGATACCATTATCCACAGTATTAAGTCGAAGTTACTTGTTATGGATGATCAGACTATTGTTTTGCCGGGCCATGGACCTGAAACAACTATCGGTGATGAAAGGGAATCAAACCCCTTCCTTTAATCACTTTATTTACTGTGTAAAATCATACTTCTTTATAATTATGTTTTTTTACTTTATTACGAAATAAAACTTTGTTTAATATGGCATTAAATCAATTTGTTGACCGTCACATAGGGCCTCGTGATCACGAGGTCCCTTCGATGCTTGAAACCATAGGTGCAGAATCTTTGGAAGGATTCATTGACGCTGTAGTTCCAGCCGCTATCAGGCTCAAGAAACCTCTATCCATTGCCAACGGTTTGACCGAACAAGAATATGCACAAAGAATACGTGAGATTAGTAAGAAAAACAAGGTCTACCGTTCACTTATCGGGATGGGCTATTATGGAACTATTCTACCTCCGGTAATAAGAAGGAATATTCTTGAAAATCCATCCTGGTATTCTTCTTATACTCCATACCAGGCGGAGATCTCCCAGGGTCGGCTTGAGGCTCTGCTGAACTTTCAGACCATGGTAATGGATCTCACGGGGATGGAAATTGCCAACGCATCCCTCCTGGATGAGGCCACTGCGGCTGCTGAAGCCATGATCCTGATGTTTAACAAACGTTCCAGGGAATTAGTGAATAGGGAGGCTAATGTTCTGTTGGTGAGCAATAATCTTTTTCCACAGACCCTAAGCGTATTAGAAACCAGGGCTAAACACCTGGGCATCAAGATCCGGATAGGGGGATTCGATTGCAATAAAATTGACGAGACTATATTTGGAGTTATTGTTCAATATCCATCAAGTGACGGAAAGGTCTTTAGTTATCATTCCTGTAGTGACAAGGCAAAAAAGATGGGAGTTATGCTTGCGGTGGTTGCCGACCTGATGTCCCTGGCTGTTCTGTCACCTCCAGGTGAATGGGGAGCCGATATAGTTGTGGGTTCAACCCAGCGGTTTGGTGTTCCAATGGGATATGGTGGTCCGCATGCAGCTTTTTTTGCCACCCGAGAAAGCCTGAAAAGAAGTATGCCTGGAAGAATCATCGGAGTGTCAGTAGATATGCATGGCAATCCGGCTTTACGAATGGCCTTACAAACCCGTGAGCAACACATCAAAAGAGAAAAAGCCACATCGAATATATGTACTGCCCAAGCCTTACTGGCCTCCATGGCTGGTATGTACGCAGCTTATCATGGTCAGAGGGGAATTTTTGATATTGCTTCAAGGATACATCAGGCAGCCCATACACTGGATATTGAAATAAGTAAGCTGGGATATGTTCAGGAAAACAAGGATTATTTTGATACTCTACGGATTGTCCTTCCTGAGGAGCTTAATATCAAGAAGCTCAGAAGGACCGCATTGGAGCATAAAATGAACCTTCGCTATTTTGATGATGATACCGTCGGTGTTTCAGCTGATGAACTATCGGATCTGGCTGATGTCAATGCTATATTAGCCATGTTTGCTGATGCAGTCGATAAAGAATTTACCCCTGTGACTGTGTTCGAAAAAGGCCTGGCATTTGAACCGACCCTGATGCGGGAAAGTCCTTATCTGACTGCAAAATGTTTCAACAGCTATCATTCTGAAACAGAAATGATGCGTTACATCAAGAAACTTGAACGGCGTGATATTTCTCTGACTCATTCCATGATACCGCTTGGGTCATGTACAATGAAATTGAATCCTGCAAATTCCCTATTTGCCATCAGTTGGGAGGAGTTTGCTAATATTCATCCATTTGTGCCTGAAGATCAGGCTGCCGGATATGCTGAACTGTTTGATGAGCTGGAGAAGGACCTGGTTGAGATTACAGGGTTTCCAGCCATTTCCTTTCAGCCCAACTCTGGTGCTGCTGGGGAGTATGCTGGCCTGATGGTTATCAGGAAGTACCATGAGGACAATGGTGAGGGGCATCGGAATATTATACTGATCCCAGCCTCGGCCCATGGAACGAATCCCGCCAGTGCTGTAATGGCAGGAGGTGAAGTTATTGTGGTGAAATGTGATGAGAATGGCAATGTTGATCTGAACGATCTTAAAGAGAAGGCCATCGAGCATTCCGAGAATCTGGCTGCTTTTATGATCACATATCCTTCTACCCATGGTGTATTTGAAGCCAGGATCATGGAAATGACTGAATTGATTCATCAGTACGGTGGCCAGGTATATATGGACGGTGCTAATATGAATGCCCAGGTGGGATTAACCAATCCGGCTATTATTGGAGCAGATGTTTGCCACCTTAATCTGCACAAGACTTTTGCTATCCCGCATGGTGGAGGAGGGCCCGGAGTGGGACCCATTGGAGTGGCAGAACATCTGAAAGAATTTCTTCCTAATCATCCTGTTGTGAACACTGGAGGGAAAAAAGGTGTTACAGTTGCTGCTGCTCCCTATGGAAGTCCACTTATATTGACAATTGCACATGCCTACATTAAGATGCTGGGAGGGGAAGGGCTTACCAAGTCAACAATAATGGCTATGCTCAATGCCAATTACATGGCTGCCTCGATGGCTGGCCACTTTGATGTTTTATACAAGGGCAGTAATGGCTTCGTTGCTCATGAAATGATCCTGGATTGCCGTAATATGAAGGCTGACTCAGGTGTGGAAACAGCTGATTTAGGCCGCCGATTAATGGATTACGGTTTTCATGCTCCAACCCTGTCGTTTCCGGTTCATGAAACTCTGATGGTGGAGCCTACAGAAAGTGAATCAAAGCAAGAACTCGACCGTTTTATTGAGGCTATGATTTCTATTCGCTATGAAATATCCGATATTGAAATGGGCATTGTCGATTCGGAAAATAATGTGCTAAAGAATGCCCCGCATACTGCACGACAAATAGGTGATGATATATGGAATCATCCCTATGGACGGCTAAAAGCTGCCTTCCCGATACCCTGGGTGGCTGAAAACAAATTCTGGCCGGCAGTGGGTAAGATAGATAACAGCTTTGGCGACCGGAACCTGATTTGCAGTTGTTTAGGATTCGAAGAATATACGAAAAAATAAAAAGGGCCAGATTTATTTTATGAAATGGCCCTTTTGGATTATTCGATTTTTACCATGCTGACAATGAACCACCATTGGTCTTTCGGGAAACAAAGGCAATATTTGAATTCCATTTGATTCCCGGTACAAGCATACATTATGCAATGTTGAGTGATTTCAGCAGTCCATTGGCCATCCAGCCAACGGTGTGTCTGATTAACACAAATATCTGTATCGGATATTGACATTGGATCCATTTGGCCTTTTATGGAATGAGAAAATAAATTTCCAGTTATTGTGCTGCGGAGCTCCATGGTCATTTCACCTATTTCACTAATGCTCACCTTAACATGCGTAAGCCCAAGGTTTGATATATTGACAGATGTTTCGGTTTCCCAGGACCCAATATATGGGGCAGGGGCAACAGGGACATTGACAGTAAATACCTTTGTTGAGCCATTTTCTGCCGTAACAGTATAGCTTACAGGATTACTGTAATTCGTACTAACCCCAGCAATTGGGCCAATGCCCGCTTTTGCAGAGATCTCAATACTGGGGATGAGGTTATTTGTTGATGTTCCAAAGGGAACTTCGGCAACAATATCAGTACCGGAAATAGAACCGATCACATTGTGCCCAAGGCTGGCATTTTTGCTGGCCTCAAAAACGAAGGAAAGAATTTCCTTTTTATCGGATAGCTCTTCCTCTTTTTCACAGGAGGTGAATAAAATACCTCCCATGAATAGGAGGACAGCCAGAAAGAAATAGTTCTTCTTCATGGCAAGGTGAATTAATTATTTTTTGTTATATGGGCAAAGTATCCTCCAGAAGGAGGCCATATAAGTCGCGCAGGCTCATGCCATAAGCATGTGCCTGTTGGGGGACTATACTATGAGAACTCATGCCAGGGACTGTGTTAACTTCAAGAAACCAAGGTGTTTGGCCTATCAATATATAATCGAATCGGACCAGGCCCCGGCATTGCAGAAGATCAGCAATAGTAACGGAAAGATCTTGGATTGATCGTGCAGTTTTTTGAGGGAGGAGGGCAGGGGTTATCTCATCTGCTATCCCCGGGGTGTATTTTGCTTCATAATCGAAAAATTCTTTTTTTGATACAATTTCCGTGATTGGGAAGACATGAGTTTTACCTTTGGTAATTAACATACCACAGGTAACCTCTCTTCCTGGTAGAAATTTTTCGATCAGAACTTCATCATCCTCCCTGAAAGCTTTAATTAATGCTTGTTCAATTTCACCGGACTTTTCGACCCGTGAAGTACCACAGCTGGAACCCCCACTATTGGGTTTGATAAAACAAGGATAACCGATAAGTTTATTTATTTTCTCCTGATTGATCGATTGCCCAACCCTTATCAAAAGGGATGGAGCAACAGGGATTTCAGCTTGTGCTAAAAAGTTATTGCATGCATGTTTGTTGAAGGTCAGGCTGCTGCAAAAAGCGCCACAGCCAGTGTAAGGCAAACCTATAAGATCAAAGTAAGCTTGCAAGATGCCATTTTCTCCTGGAGTGCCATGAATGGCATTGATTACCCCGTCGAATTTTAAGATACTACCATTCAAACGGGAACTGAAGTCGTGTCTGTTGATCTCAAAGCGTTGACCAAGAGTGCCCCAAACCTCCCAGCCAGTCTTTTTGATCTCCACAATATGTGCATTGTATTTATCAGAATCAATAATGTTTAGAATATTATTGGCACTACCGATGGAAATATCATATTCAGATGAATCTCCTCCGGCAACTATAGCAATATTCTTTTTTTTCAGATTCATTTTCAAAAAAAATCAATTATATTTAAATGTACGGAAATTTTTGGTTCTATGTTACAGGGAAGGCATGGAAATTCTAATTAATACGACCCGATAGATATACATGCCATTTATCAATAACAAGCTGCATGTCCTGAGGTAGATCGGAATTGAATTCCATCCAGGATCCACTTTCCGGGTGGATAAACCCAAGTTCCTTAGCATGCAGGGCCTGTCTTGGCAAAATTTTGAAACAGTTCTGTACAAATTGCTTGTATTTTGTATAAGTTGTTCCCTTCAGGATCTGGTCGCCACCATATTCACCATCATTAAAAATGGGATGGCCGATGTACTGCATATGCACGCGGATCTGGTGAGTACGGCCAGTTTCAAGTTTACATTCAATAAGAGATATGTAGCCCAGGTCTTCCAACACCTTGTAATGGGTAACTGCTTGTTTACCATGGTCGCCTTCCGGAAAAACATACATGACCTTTCTGTTTTTCGGATTCCGTCCTATATTCCCTTCAATGGTACCCTCAGATTCCTTCGGGTTTCCCCATATCAATCCCTGGTATTTTCTTTGGGAGGTTTTATTGTAGAATTGCTTTCCCAGATGGCTCTTTGCTTTTTCTGTTTTGGCTACAACCAATAATCCACTGGTATTTTTATCAATCCGATGAACCAGGCCTGCACGACTGTCGGGGGTATTAAACATATCCAAATCCTTGAAATGCCAGGCAAGGGCATTCACCAGGGTTCCGGTATAGTTCCCATGCGCCGGGTGTACCACCATGCCAGCCTCCTTATTAACCACAAGTAATTGTTCATCCTCATAAATGATATTGATGGGTATATTTTCCGGAATGAGCTCAAACTCTTTTCTGGGATAGGATAAGAATATGACAATTACATCATTGGGTTTGACTTTATAGTTGGCTTTAACTAATTTGTTGTTCACCTTGATGCAACCCGCATCTGCCGCTGCCTTAATTTTTGTTCTTGAAGTGTCTTCAAGTTTGTGCAGCAGGAACTTATCTATCCTTAGAGGATTTTGGCCTTTATCCGCCTTGAATCGGAAATGTTCGAACAGTTCACTTTGATCGTCGATTTCTTCGGCATGCAGCCACATTTTATTCATGGGTAATAAGCAACTTCAGATGGTGAGTCATTCCCTTGGGATTTTGAAGGATCACAAAATAAGTACCTGTACTCAAAGCAGGCAAATTAAGCTGATCCTTGATCCGATCTACAGAAAACACCTTTCGCCCCTGGATATCCAGGATATAAATCTGCGAATTATTCCAGGTATCCGGATATTCCAGATGAATGAAGGAGCTTGCAGGATTAGGATAAATCTTAATCTGACCCTGCTCTTGAGAAAGTGGTAAATCCCTGATACTGGTTTTCTTTGATTTGTTGGCAAAGACTGGTCGGATCATGAGGCTGCCTTCATAACTGGTTGATTTCCAAACTCCATCCATTGTGTAAAAAATATTCTCCCGCTTGTTGGTGTTCCTGTCAAAACCAACATTAAGAAAGTCGTTGGTAACTTGTATCCAGCCGACATAAAATACTGATGGTACGATTTGTGCTGAATCCAGCAGGAAAGAGTCAAAGCCAGTAGAATTTTTATTAAAATCGGCACGCAGGCCACTCATCCGGTAAATCAATTCTCCTGGTTTTCCATTAATCTCATTCCAGACGGCACAATTGAAGTATTTCTGATTGGCATTTTGATAGCTTCTGTTGAAGAACATGTCAACACCGATAAGTGAATCAGAAGTCACCAGGTTTTCGAAACGACAGGCAACCCGGCCATTGCTGGCCCCTTCGCCCACCAGTCCATAGCCAGCCTCGGCCGTTCCATCATCATATGCATAGTAATTTTTGAATTCCTGAACGAACTGCAGAGATGTATTGCCTGGAATAATATCTTGTTCAGCCGGTTGAAGATTAAGTTCAAGAGAAAATAGGGCGCTGTCTTGCGAATCAGATGTAAAGCCATAGTTAAAAGAAGCCTTATAACTTAGCCTTTCAAACGATTTGATTTCCTCAGGCTGCATGGTGATTTCATAGCAGGAGCCAGTACTATTGAGGTCAAAAACCTTGAATATCGGTGTGTAGAAATGACGGTCGCCGGATAGATTTTGAATATGGATAGGGAAAAGTGTTTTTACAGCATTGATTCCCAATGTTTTATAATGCTCCCAAGGCATTGACGAATAATTCAGCAGAAGGGATCCAACTGGCTCCACAAGAGTCAGATCCTTAATAATGGTATCCTGGTAGTTTCTATTGTTATTCAAATAAACATAGTCGAGATGCCAGTGGTCGGCATTAACCTTTAAGCTGGGCTCATAAGCATTAGCCAGGGAAGCAAAATTGACAAAACGGAAGCGGAAACCTGCCTGAAGATAGGCTGCACCATCAATATTAATCAAAACCTGCTTAAACTCCTGGGTGAAGTGACCGGCTGAACTCCAGGCCCAATTCCAGGATTGTGTGGCCGGGGAAAGGAATTCCAGGACCAAGGAGTCAGTAGGCTCGGGTGCATCTCCTAATCCCTGTGCCTGAAAATAGAAGCTTAAATATACTGTGCTATCGGCGCCCAGATCGAGGTTAATAGCTTGTGAACTCAGGTAATCTGCCCTATATGATTCTATTCCGGCATTCTGGTAAATATTTCCAAGGGAATCTATACCGTCCAGGGTGGCAACACCGTAACCAGGCTGATTAATGGGATATGAATTATTGATATAGGCATTATTATCGGTCCATTTGCCTGGATCTGGATAAATACTTGACCCCGAAAAATCATCCATAAAAGGAAGTTCCAACAAAAGAGTTGATTTTAGGTTTCTCTTTTGTTCAGGAAACACAGGATTTTGGCCTGCTGAAACCAGTTTTTCCTGTGACTGTCCTACGGTACATGCAAAGAATCCTGCTGTTAAAAAAAGTACCAGATATTTTTTATTCATTTGTTGATTCGGTTGAAATGCTGTCAATCACAATTTGCAATGAATCTGGTGTCATCAGGTTTGAATCAGTCTCCATCAATTTCAGGCTGTCCGTTGTCAACCAAACATCAATGGCTGAGCCCAACCTTGCCTGGTTATTTCTAAAATCCGGAAGCTGTCTGAAAATTTGCGCTAATGCACTGTCCTCACCTGTTATCACCGTTTCATCAAACACAATGGCACCCAAACTAAAATGGGTGTTCATAATTAACTCTCGTGCAGAATCCCGGGTTATGCCTGTCAATCGGGGTACATAGGCTTTTTCATCGCTTAGTCCTTGTCCCAGAACCAGGGTAATTCCTGATCCTTTTTCGATCGGAGTTCCTTCTAAAATTATTTCGCCTTTGTATTTCTGTTTTCTAACATATGTTTCGGCAAAATAGGGTTCATATTCAATGCTGTCAACATGTAATCCTGAGGCTTCGAGGATTCTCACAGCTTGCCTGTAGGGTGTTTCATAGGCTTTAGGCATAAGGATCATCTCTGGATTCCAGGAGTTTAGAATAAGAAATATTTTCCTGTTTTTTTTCACCCTTGCTCCGGCTGATGGATATTGATCTACAACAACACCACCGGGTTGATCTTCAAGGTATAACGAATCCTGTATTATCCAGGTAAGCTTCTCCTCGAAACACAACTTATCCGTTTCTGTCAGGGATAATCCTGAAAATTCAGGTACTATAATCTCTTTTCCATGATCGGTATAAATCCAAAGACCTACCTGAATGATGATCAGGATTAGGAGGGTAAGTCCAATCGCAATGGCTAGGTTTTTAAAAAAGACCCTGCTGATCAGGAATTTCCAAAAAATATTTTTCTTTGTTGGCATCGCCCTATTTGCTTTTTTCAACGCTCCAGCAAAGATAAAATTATCTGGGCACATTGAATAATTGCCATCTTTCTGGAAGGGTTTTTGTATTTAATAGGTCTTCAGGATGTTATAGAGGGTGTCTCTTTCAACAGGAGTACGGCCGGCTTTATGGATAAGATCAACGAGATCCATGGTGGTAAGATTAGGATTTTGATCCTCAACTCCCGCCATGGAATAGATTCTGGTGCTGTCTTCTATAGTCCCATCAAGGTCATCTACACCAAAAGAAAGCGACAGGGAAGCTGTTTCTTTGCCTATCATCGGCCAATAGGCTTTCAGATGAGGAAAATTGTCAAGGTAGATTCTGCTGATGGCATAATTCCTGAGATCTTCGATTATTGAGACTTCTCCGATCTCGGAGAGTTCGTTGTTTTCCGATCTGTATTTCAGGGGGATGAAAACCTGGAAGCCATGTGTTTCATCTTGTAAATCCCTCAACCTGGTCATGTGATCTATGCGCTGAGAATAGCTCTCCAAATGTCCATATAAGATTGTAGCATTACTGCGGATACCCAGCTTATGAGCCGTCCTGTGTATGTCGAGCCAGGTTTGGCTTCCAGTTTTATCCGGGCAGATCTTTTTACGAAGTGCTTCATCAAATATTTCAGCTCCGCCTCCGGGAATGCTTTCCAATCCGGCCTTTTTCAACCGCTCCAGTCCCGACGACCAGGAGAGCCCGGATTTACGAATCATGAAATCGAGCTCAACGGCTGTAAAACCTTTGACGTGGAGTTCGGGGAATGATGATTTAATTGTGGATAATAAATCCTCGTAGTAGTCCAGGCCCCTCTGAGGGTGAACACCACCAACAATGTGTACTTCTGTGGCATCCTTCAACAAGTGTTCCTTAATTTTTGCCAGGATTTCTTCCTTATTCATTTCCCAGGCACCAGGCTGGTTAATACGCCGTCGGTAAGAGCAGAATAGGCAATTATGTATACAAATGTTGGTGGGCTCAATATGGAAATTCCTATTAAAATATACCCGGTTGGAGTGTAATCTTTCCCGTACATTGTTTGCCAACATCCCCACAAAACCCAATTCTCCATCCTTGTAGAGGTGAATACCTTCTTCCGGACTGATCCTTTCACCGGAATTGATTTTTTTTTCTATTTCCTTTAGAATTCGCATGTATTTTTATCTCCCCTTATCCCTTAAAGTGGGGTAAAGGTAGAATAATTTAGAATTTTGGAAGGCGCTATTCTTTTCACACCTTTGTTTGTTCAGAGCTATGCAAAAACAAGAAACAGCATTGATAATAGGTGCAGGCCCGGCCGGCCTCACAGCTGCCTATGAATTGGTAAAACGAACCAATATTCGTCCGATAATCATTGAGCAGACAGATATGGTAGGGGGTATTTCGCGCACAGTAAAATTCAAGGGAAACAGGATGGATATTGGAGGGCACCGCTTTTTTTCTAAATCCGACCGTGTAATGGATTGGTGGATGAACATTTTGCCGCTGGAAAACCTCGAAAAAAACACCATATCCATTCAATACCATAATAGAACGGCCAAGCTGGAAACAGGAAGCACTGGGGTTGATCCGGAAAAGGTTGATCGGGTAATGCTGCTGAGAAAAAGGCTCTCCCGTATTTACTATCTGCGACGTTTTTTTGATTATCCTATCCGGGCCAATTTCAATACCATAAAAAACCTGGGTTTGATCCGGATTATCAGAATTGGGTTTTCATATTTTTCTAGCAGAATTAAACCCGTACGGAAGGAAGAAAACCTGGAGGATTTTTTTATTAACAGGTTCGGTAAAGAGCTGTACCGAACTTTTTTTGAGGATTATACCGAGAAGGTTTGGGGGGTCTCATGCAAGGAGATAAAACCTGAATGGGGATCACAGAGGATCAAGGGCCTGTCTGTATCTAAAGCATTGCGGCATGGGATCCGGACCATTTTCACGAAAGAATCCGGTATCAGTCAGAAGGGAAAGGAAACCAGCCTTATTGACAGATTTTTATATCCAAAATTTGGACCGGGTCAATTGTGGGAAGAAATTGCAGAAGAAATTGAACTCGGTGGAGGAGAAATCATTTTTGACCATGAAGCCGTTGAAATTAATCTCGTAAACGACAAGATTATTTCAGTTATGAGTCGAAATACAAAAACCGGGGATCTGATTAGCTATAATCCCGATCTGGTGTTTTCAACTATGCCTGTAAAGGATCTTATTTCGGGGATGAAAGGAAAAGTCCCTGTTGAGGTCAGAGATGTTGCTTCTGGCTTGATTTACAGGGATTTTATTGCAGTCGGGATTCTCTTGAAAGGGATGAATCCTGAAAAGCTTAAGAATTATAAAGGGATGAATAGGGTGCCGGATACCTGGATCTATATTCAGGAACAGGATGTAAAGGTTGGCAGGATCCAGGTTTTTAACAATTGGAGCCCCTATTTGGTTGCCAGGCAAGATACTGTATGGTTAGGCCTTGAATATTTTTGCAACGAAAAGGATGAATTATGGTCAATGCCAGATGAAGATTTGAAGAAGCTGGGAATGGAGGAGTTGGAAAAGATCGGTTTGGCTGATATTGCCGACTTCCTGGACGGGACTGTAGTCAGGATGCCGAAAACTTATCCGGCTTATTTTGGCAGTTATGACCGTTTTGATGAAATTCGACAATTTACCGACAGGATTGACAACCTTTTTTTAGTTGGCAGGAATGGGATGCATAAATATAATAATCAGGATCATAGTATGTTAACTGCAATGACAGCGGTGGATAACCTTATCGCAGGTGAAAAATCCAAAGCTGCTATTTGGGATGTTAATACTGAAGACGAGTATCATGAAGAAACCGGGAGTAATTAATTATTTCTTTTTAACCCTGGTACTTTTTGCCGGAACGGTTTTGCTATATGCTTTGTTGGGTGTTATCCCGTCTGAGGGATTTAATCCCAGCGACGATGGAGTGATTCTAGCCCAGTCTTATCGACTTCTTCAGGGCCAGATTCCTCATCTTGATTTTATTAGTATTCGACCGGTAGGTTCGGCGGTGCTCCATTCCATCCATTTCATCAGTCCCTTGCCCCTGGAGATTTCTGCTCGCTGGCTTACTCTTTTGCAGTATCTTAGTTATTCATTGCTCTGGGCTTGGATAATGGTTAGATTTACAAGGATACGCAAATACCGGGGCCTGATATTTTTTATTCTTTTAGGAATCTGGGGATTTCTGCTCAACCAGAATCATTACAACCTTTATCCCTGGACCACCATCGATGCACTGTTCTGGATGATTCTTGCCTTGTCCTTCTATTTGCCTAATAGCTCCGGCCTTTTTCAAAAGAGGGGATGGATTAAAATTGCATTGATCACATTTTTCGCCAGTATGGCTGCCTTATCAAGGCAGACTTTTGTCTTGCCTGCCCTGATATTAGTGTTTAGCCTGGTTAATCTTGGTATAAAAAGGAAGAAATGGATGCAATTATTGGTGGGATTAATTGCCGGAGGTATACCGGTTTTTACATATATTTCAGTATTGGTTTTGAATGCTGCCTTACCGCTTTTTTTTCAACAAATGACAGGTCGTACGGAGCTTCTGGAGACCGGTTTTAAGCAGTTTTTTATCGAATTTTGGAATTCTCCCTTAGTATGGTTTTATATACTGGTTATCTTTCTCTTACTCTTATACAGGCTTACTGAAGGAAGTAGTGCTGGCAATGTTTATCGACTCGCCCTCATTCCTCTTGGCAGGTATATTTTTGCCGCTTTATTTACTGTTCTGGCTTTTTACGTTTTCCTATCACCTGGAAGCCTGTTTGGACAATCATTTATGCAGTTTTGGTTATTGGTTTTACTCTGGGTCTTCGAGGAGGTAACCAAACAGATAAAAGCTCCGCAAAGAAGATGGTTTTTTTGGATTATCCTGATTTCCTGGACCTCGGCAATTTCCATGGGTGACAATGCACCGGTTTTCGCCCTTGGACTGATCAATGCAACTGCAATGGGATATATTTTATTTCAGTTTGCAGAGCGTGGCCTCTCCTTTCGCCGCCTCACACATTTGCAGGTATTTTCAGGGGCTTTGTTGGTGGCACTTATCATTCTTAGTTTACGAACCCAGCGCAATGTAAATTACAGAGATGTGCCGGCCGGCGCTCAGGAATACGAATTAAAATCTATTTTCCCTGAATTGGGAAATGTGAGGACTAATGCCAATACTTTTTCTTATTTACAGGAAGTTGATAAGCTGTACCAGGAACTTGGTTTCCCTTATGGACGATTCGTGGTTCTTCCCAATGCAGCTATCATTTACCCAATTATAGACACTCCAAATCCCCTTCCTGTCGACTGGATGCAGGGGCCAGAATTTATAGGCTCCGAAGATATATTGGCTGAGAGGATCAGGGCTGCAGTTACCGGGAGGGAAATATTTTTCCTGATTGATAAATTCGACAGTAAGCTAATGGCCGACAGCTTATTTCCGGCCAAATATCCCGAGGATGTTTACCCCTACATGAAGGAAATAATTGACTTAACTCATGAGTATCAGGTAGAATCGGAATGGTTCAGTGTAAGGGTGTCGAAATAAAAAATCCCGATAAAATTCGGGATTGACAAAAGTAAAAGAAAAAATCTAATCCTTCTTTTACCTCTATGTGTGGTAAAAATTAAACCTTATGACGCGCTTCGTCGGAAACGCTAAGTTTTTTTCTCCCTTTTGCCCTTCGCCTGCTAAGAATATTGCGGCCGCTGACGGAGGCCATTCTTTCGCGAAAGCCATGTTTATTCTTTCTTTTCCGGTTTGAAGGTTGAAATGTACGTTTCATTTTTACTCTGTTTTCTTGATAATCCTACCGTAATTTTGGATCGCAAAGGTAATTTTTATTTGTTAATGACAAAAGAATCTTAATGGATTTTATTTAATCGGAAGGTAAACAATCTTCTTTGCGGCGAAAAAATCCTCATCAAAATATGCTGATACAGGAATGATTTTGACCTCTGGATAAAATTTACTGAGTTCGCCATGTATTTCACCTCCCTTTAATGCAATAATGCCATGGGGTAATTCCTGTTGTTTCCCAATAGTTATGATAGGTTTAACCCAGTTGACAAACCTTGGCAAGCTGGTTACTGCACGGCTGACCACATAGTCAAACGACGATTCTAATTTTTCAGCACGTATATTTATGGCATCAACATTGGTACATTTAATTTCCTTGCAGATCTCACTAACCACTCTTATCTTTTTCCCAATTGAATCCACCAGTGTAAAATGGACTTCAGGAAAGATTATCGCCAGAGGTAAACCGGGGAAGCCTCCTCCTGTACCTACATCCAAAACCCTGCAATTTGGAGGGAAATTAATGAATCGGGCAATGGCGAGGGAGTGGAGAACATGACGAAGATAAAGCTGGTTGATATCCTGCCGGGAGATAACATTGATCTTTGAATTCCAAAATTGGTACAGAGGATCCAGGGCTGTAAATTTTCTTACCTGGTCGGTGGACAGGTCCGGAAAATATTTTATTAAGAGGTCCACACTATACATTCCTATGGCGCAGAATGTTATACAATAATTCTTTTGCCCTGAACAACTGGGCTTTAACTGTCCCCAATGGCAGTTTGAGTTCCTTGGCGATCTCTTCGTATGAATATTCCTGATAAAACCGGAGTTTTACCAGTTTGTTGTACCTTGGTTTCAGCTGGTCAACCACGGTTTTTAATAAAATTGCTTTTTGTTTCCGGATCAGTTCTTCCTCAGGATCCAGAAGATCGGAAGGAAGCTGAAGGGGATTTTCATCATCGGGATCCTTTCCCTGGTTTTCAATGGGAACTGATTTACCCTTTTGCCGGCGTATAAAATCAATGGCATTATTGTTAGCAATTTTAAACAGCCATGTACTAAATGCAAACGCAGGTTCGTAATGATTCAGATTCTTGAAAGCCTTACCAAAGGCCTCTATCGTAAGATCTTCAGCATCATCCTGGTTATGAACCATTTTTAGCAACATAAAATATATTGAATCCCAATACCTGCCCAATAATAGAGCATAGGACTGCTGGTCACCACCCCTTGCTTTAAGAACAAGTTGATAATCCTGCTTTGCCCTATTTGAAAGGTCAGGATTCATTTCCATTTGGTATTTCTGGGTTCGATTTTGTTTCGTAAAATCAACAGACCAGTAAAAACAGGCCAGATAATATCATATAATAACGAAAGTAATAATAAATTCTTCTCCTTCAAACGGTTCATTACAAGTTTAAAGAATACAACAAAAGTGATTTCCCGGATCAACATAATTATTATTATATATCCGGCAAACTGCCCAAAAGCAAGAAGGATTATTCCCGAAATGAAAAAAAACTCACGGCTGATTACTTCAAGGGACAGAATTATTTTATGGGATTTTTTATACCTGAAACCAGTAGTGAAATGCCTTCTTTTCTGACGAAACCATTGCTTCCAAGATCGCTTAGGCTCACTAAGGGTAAAACTTTCATCTTGTATCTCAATGGCAGTATTATATCTGGTTCCCGTTTCATTTACAAAAAGGTCATCATCCCCGGAAGCAATGTGCAGGTGGGAGGCGAAGCCCTTATTTGCAAAAAACAGGCTGCGGCGATAAGCAAGGTTTCTACCAACTGCCATATATGGAATACCCCTGAGGGCAAAGCTCAGATACTGCATAGCGATATAAACAGTATCAATACGGATCCATTTGTTTAACAATCCTTTACTAGCTTTATAGCCTCCATATCCAAGAACGATTTCAGTTTGTTGCATAAAATTGGATTGCATATGCCGAAGCCAATTCGGACTTTTAGGTTCGCAATCTGCATCTGTAAACACTAATTGTTCATGGTGTGCAGCTTTAATCCCAATAGTTTGAGCGACTTTTTTGCCTGACACAGAGCCTGGTCGGCCTTCAATTCCTGTAACATATAAGTGAGGGTATATTCTCCTGAATTCAGCCAACACCTCCTCCGTATCGTCATAGGATCCATCATTAACCACTATTACATCAAACTCAGGATAAAATTGGTTCAATACTGAAGGCAGGAATCTACGGAGATTTTCTGCTTCATTTTTGGCACATATAATCACCGAAACAGGATCTGCATCGGTTTTAAAGTTAAGTTTTTTGTATGCGGGTAGTTTTTTATAGAAACGGAAGAAGAATATTAGCTGGATAATAAAAAACAGCAAAAATAAGCCAGCCAGAAGGAACCAGATCCACAATATGGGATCGTCAAAAGTTATTTTAAACAACTGTTTGATCATTATTTAGCTATTTGAATGACATGAAGAGACAAAGCAAAACACCAGCCTTTAAAGATAGCAGAATTGAAAATGCTACGGAGATAATGCGCATGAAATTTAGCTATCTTTGTGCTTAATCTGTACCTGCATGAATTTTACCACATTACAGACCGATCCGGGTAGCCGGGCACGTGCCGGCCTTATTGAAACGGATCATGGAAAAATTTCTACTCCCATTTTTATGCCGGTTGGTACTGCTGGTACTGTTAAAGCAGTCCACCAGAGAGATCTCAGGGATGATATAGGTGCCAGTATCATTTTGGGAAATACTTACCACTTGTATCTGAAACCGGGAACCGAAGTCTTGGCTTTAGCAGGTGGATTACATGCTTTTATGGGCTGGCAAAAACCAATTCTTACTGACAGTGGCGGCTATCAGGTTTTTTCCCTGGCAGCTAACAGGAAGCTCAGTCCTGAAGGTGCCTGGTTCTCTTCACATATCGACGGATCAAAGCACTTGTTCACTCCCGAAAATGTTGTGGATATCCAACGTATTATTGGAGCAGATTTCATTATGGCTTTCGATGAATGCACTCCTTATCCATGTGAATACGATTATGCCAATCGCTCTCTGGATCTCACTCATGACTGGCTTGTGAGAGGAATCCAACATTTCCATAATACAGATCCACATTATGGGTACAATCAAACTTTTATTCCAATAGTTCAAGGTAGCGTTTTTAAGGATCTCAGGAAGAAATCTGCAGAATTTGTGGCGAATCAGGGTATGCTGGTCAATGCAATTGGGGGTCTGTCCGTAGGTGAACCACTTGAAGAGATGTACGCTATGGTGGAAGAAGTGAATGAAATACTACCAGCAGATAAACCACGTTACTTAATGGGAGTTGGGACCCCTGTCAATATTCTTGAATCTATAGCCTTAGGAGTAGATATGTTCGATTGCGTAATGCCTACCAGAAACGGAAGAAACGGCATGCTGTTTACTAAAAATGGGATTATGAATATGAAAAATGAGAAATGGAAGTTCGACTTTTCTCCTCTTGATCCCGAAGGTACTTCTTTCGTTGATTCCTCTTATTCTAAAGCCTATTTGCGGCATTTGATCACCACAGGTGAACGCCTTGGTGCCCAGATTGCCAGCATACATAACCTGGCTTTTTACCTTTGGCTGGTAGATGAAGCGCGGAGAAAAATAGGATCAGGAGAATTTGCCTGTTGGAAAAATTATATGATCCCAAAACTGGGTAGCAGATTATAAGATGCCGGTAATAAAGAAAATAGACCTTTATATCATCAAGAAATATCTTGGTACTTTTTTCTTTGCACTCGGATTGATCATCCTGATCAGTGTGGTGTTTGATTTTTCAGAGAAAGTGGATGATTTCATTGAAAAACAAGCTCCCTTTAAGGCCATAGTTTTGCAGTATTACCTGAATTTCATTCCATATTTTTCAAACCTGTTCAGTTTCCTGTTTGTTTTTATATCCGTTATTTATTTCACTTCAAAAATGGCTATCCATTCTGAGATAATTGCGATTTTGTCATGTGGAATAAGTTACAGGAGGCTTATGGTTCCATATTTTATTGGTGCCAGCATCATCGCGATGCTGACATTTTTCCTTGGGCATTATATAATTCCGCATTCCAATGTTGGCCGCCTAAAGTTCGAGGAGCAATATTTCAAGAAGCAATATCGCAGCCCTGAGAAAAATATTCACAGGCAAATTGCCCCTGGGGTTTTTATTTATATGGATAATTATAATATTAAAGCGGACCATGGAACTAGATTTTCGATGGAGACCATTGAGGATGGGCAACTTGTTTCGAAAATGATGGCCGACTATATTCGCTGGGACTCTACTACCCAAAAATGGAGGGTTCATAATTATTGGATAAGGGAATTGGACGGGTTGAACGAAACAATCACCTCGGGTGTTGATATTGATACAACTCTTAACTTGTTTCCTGCAGAATTCAAACGACCTCACACCATCGTTGAATCTATGACTACTCCCGATTTAAGAAATTTCATCAAGGAGGAGTTATCCAGGGGGCAGAGTGATGTTTACTATTTTATTGAATTATATCGTAGAACCTCTGCTCCTTTTGCTGTGTTCATACTTACTATCATAGGAGTATCCTTATCAAGCAGGAGGATAAGGGGGGGGATGGGAATGCATATTGGATTCGGAATAGCCCTTAGCTTTTCCTACATCCTTTTCATGCAGGTATCAAAGGAGTTTTCTGTTTCAGGGGATCTTATACCTCTTTTCGCGGTATGGATACCCAATTTTTTATTCGCATTAATTGCCCTTATCCTTTATAAATTAGCTCCTAAATAATGCCCTTATCAAAATCATGCAAGTTTCAGGCGGCTAATGTTATTTCAACTTCAATAGCTCACTTTTTCCATGATATTTACACTTCTTTTCTGGCCCCGATTCTTCCTCTTCTGATAGATAAGCTGGGAATTAGCCTGTTTCAGGCAGGTACGCTGTCTGTTTTCCAGCGGATACCTACCATATTTAATCCTTTGATCGGTATCCTTGCCGAGCGTGTCCCTTCACGCTTTTTTATCATATTGACTCCTGCAATTACTGCAATATTCATGAGTCTCATAGGAGTTGCTCCCAGTTATATCTTCCTGGTGGTTATAATGTTGGTCTCTGGTTTGAGCTCCGCTTTTTTTCATGTTCCCGGACCAGTAATGATCCGTAAAGTTTCCTGCGACAAGCCAGGATTGGGCATGAGCCTTTTTATGGTGGGAGGAGAGCTGGCAAGAACAGCCGGCCCACTGGCGATTCTTGGAGCGGTGTCACTATGGGGACTGGAAGGTTCCTGGCGTCTGGCTCCTTTAGGTGTAATTGCTTCAATTGTCTTGTTTTTTAGGCTGAAGGATATAGAAATACGACAGGATTTTAGCAAAGACAAAGTGAAGCCCGACTATCTGAAAATTTTTAAATCCTTCATTCCCCTTTTTACATCCATTACCGGATTCACCTTTTTTTTTGGAGCCATAAAGTCTTCAATAACCTTATATCTTCCAACTTTTCTGAAATTTGAAGGACACTCATTATGGTTTGCAGGTGCTTCCCTGGCAATACTACAGGGAGCCGGAGTAGCTGGTACATTGCTCGCTGGACCCCTGGGAGACAAAATTGGCAACAGGACCCTTCTACGAATTGTGTCATTATCAACCCCTTTATTAATGCTCCTATTTACACAGGTTAACGCTTTCTGGGGGATTCCTGTTTTGATCATTCTTGGGATATTCCTTTTTGCTCCCTCCCCAGTTATCCTGAGCGTGGTTAACAATGTTAAAACCAAGCATCTCACTTTCATTAATGGATTGTATTTCACTATAAACTTTCTTTTAAATGCAATTATGGTAATGATCATCGGATGGATAGCCGATCGTATAGGTCTTGAAACGGCTTTCCTAATTTCGGTAATTATTGGAATGGCAGCCATCCCATTCATATGGTCGTTAGATGAGGAAGCCTATAAATAATCTGGATCAGGTTGATTTGCTTAGTGTAGGAACGGCTTTCCCTTTTTAACAACTTTTAACATGTTCTAATTAAACCGAATTGGTTAATATTGATCCAACAAATCGTTATTCATACAAGCAATATATACTGTGAAAATATCAATTGATCATCTCACCCAGATTTACCGTAACGGAAACAAGGCAATAAAGGATGTGTCTCTGGAGATTGACAACGGCATGTTTGGGTTGCTTGGTCCTAATGGTGCCGGGAAATCCACCTTGATAAAGATCCTGGTGACATTACTTAAGCCAAGCAGGGGTAAAGTATTGATTAACGGTGAGGACCTGCAGAAAAACAGAAGAAAGGTTAGGGCTGTCCTGGGCTATCTGCCACAGGATTTTCGATTTTTCGCAAAACTCAGGACATGGGAGTTTTTGGAATATTCAGCCCGTCTGGCAGGCATGCGCGATAATACTGTCAGGAAGGAAGAGGTTGAGAGGATGTTGGAAGAGGTAGGCTTGTATGAAGTAAGAGACCGTAAAGCCAATAAACTTTCTGGTGGGATGAAACGCCGCCTTGGAATCGCCCAGGCATTGATTGGAGATCCCAAGATCGTAATTGTTGATGAGCCAACTACCGGACTGGATCCTGATGAGCGTATCAGATTTCGAAATTTGTTATCGAAAATGGCAGAAAAGGAGATGATCATTATTCTTTCCACCCATATTGTTGGTGATATTTCTAGTTCCTGCAATAATATGGCCCTGCTTGACGAAGGGAAATTGGTATTCAGTGGCTCTCCTGATGCCCTTGTAGAGCATGCAAAAGGCCACGTATTTCAGGTGAACTTAACTAACCTTGAATTTGAATCAGTCAAAGAAAAATATAGCGTCATCTCAACAATTCCCTCAATAGATGGGTGGGATGTCCAGTTAGTTGCTGATGAGATTAAAGACTACCCTGCTGTTGAGGTTGAACCCAACCTGGAGCATGCTTATGTCTATTTTATGGAAAATGTTTTAAACAAACAGCTGTAATAAAATAATCATGGGAATGATAGCCAATATACGAACAGTTGCCAACTTCGAAATTAAAACACTTTTCAGGAGCTGGTTTTTCAGGATATTTTCAATTTTAACGCTTTTCATGCTATTTGGGATGAACATCGGGATGCTCACCAATGGTAATGGTGCAACAGGCTGGTTATTAAGATCCCTGTCCTCAAATATCCCGTATTTTAATATAGCCTTTCTTAATATAGCCCAGGCTCTGATCGCGATATTTCTGGGAGCCGATTTCCTTAGAAGAGATAAAAAGCTCGACACAACTGAGGTGATCTATACCCGTTCGATGACCAATTGGGAATACGTATGGGGAAAGACCTTCGGCGTATTGATCGTTTTTGGCTCTCTTAACTTGTTGGTAATAGCAATGTCACTGGTCATTAATATAGTGATTTCCGGTGTGGTAGTGCATTGGCTGGGTTTTATCATCTATCCTTTTCTGATTTCTTTTCCCACTCTGATTTTTACGCTGGGATTGGCTTTCCTCCTTATGTCACTGCTCAGGAACCAGGCTGTAACTATGGTAATTCTTTTAGGCCTGGCGGCAGTATCAATCTTTTTCATCAACAATAAGGTTGCCAATTTATTTGATTATATGGCCAACTCAATGCCGATGATGTGGTCGGATTTTATTGGAACGGGAAGGAATTTTGAAATTATTTTGCACCGGGGGATTTATCTGTCTCTTGGCCTGTCTATGATATTCGCCACCATTCTGCTTCTAAAACGCCTTCCTCAATCCAAAGCCTCGAGCATGACCGCCCTGCTTTTACTTCTGGTATTTGGCGTTACCGGATTGGCCGGCATGGGGTATTACTGGCAGAAATTCTCTAGTGACAAAAAATTTGTTGCCGAAGTCAGGTTATTGAACGATAAGGCAAAAGGAGAGGCCACGGTGAGGGTTGTCAATTATTCAATTGATATGAATCACAATGGAAATCAGTTGGATGCTATTGCTGAGCTGGATGTAATCAATGACTCTGATGCACCAATGGACGAAGCTCTGTTTTCTCTTAATCCAGGTTTGGAATTATCAAAAATTGAGTTTAATGGGAAAGAGATCCAATATAGTCGGGACCATCATTTACTAAGATGCCAGTTTAGTTCCATGCTGGCTCCCGGGCAAACGGGCAAACTGAAGTTTGAGTATAGCGGCGATGTGGATGAAAGGATTTGCTACCTGGATATAGATGAAGAACAGTTACAAGTAAAACATGGACCGGATTTCATAACCAGTTCACAGAATCGTTTCGCCATTTTGGAAGATGATTGTGTGGTTCTCACTCCGGAATCCGTTTGGTATCCGATTGCTGGCTGGACTTTTGGAAGCAGAATATCCGTTCGCCCGATTAGGCAGTTCAGTAATTACTCTCTTAAAATATCAAGCTTAAATGGCCTTATGCCTGTTTCACAAGGGCTGATGGAGAAGGATGGCGAGTCTTGGGTTTTTTCCTCTGAGACTGCTTTACCTGGTATATCACTGGTGGCTGCAGCCTATGAAGAGAAAAAAATTATAGTTGATAGTATTGAATTTTCATACTACCACCTTCCTGATCATGACGTCTTTACAAGCCAATTGCCACTTATTGCAGATACTTTATCATCACTGATCAGTGAAACAATGATGGATTATCAACGACAGATTGGTCTTGAGTATCCTTATAAAAGCCTGAAATTTGTTGAGGCTCCGGTACAGTTTTTCGCTTATAAGCGGATCTGGACCCTGACACAGGATTATGTTCAACCACAAATGGTCCTTTTTCCTGAAAAAGGCTGTTTCCTTCAACGCGGTGATTTTAAAGAGGAATTTGAAAGATCTGTACGTAATTCAGCTGATAGGGATGATGGTCGTTCTGAGGAAGAAATGCAGGTTGGAGTTTTCAATAACTTTATACGGTCAAATTTTATTGAGAGCAGCCAAAATATGCAGTTTAATATGCGTGGAGGGCAACCCAGTTTTTCCAGCAGCACGGAACGCCCCTATATAATATTTCCAAATTATTTTTACTTCATCAATCGCATAGAATCCGAAGAATACCAAATTATTAATGCCACCCTGGAATCTTTTATGGGAAACCAATCCGCAAGTAATATGGGATTTATGCGTGGGATGGGTGGGGTTTCGGACGACGAACAGGCCAACCTGGCACTGAAGGAGAATAGCCTGGAGGAACTATTGGGAATGCCTGATGATAAAAATGTTCTTCCAAAAGTTATCAAATCAAAAGGTACCTACTTGTTTAATTATCTTGAAGCCGCCGTGGGTTCTGACGAATTCAGGACTTTTATACTTGATCTGATGGCAGATAATCGATTTAAGAGTATAGATATTCAGGTGTTGTCCGATCAATTATATGAGAATTATGGAGTGGATCTTAATTCTTTCCTGAAGAAATGGTACTACGGAAAAGAATTGTCATCTTTTTTGGTTACCGATGTTAAGAATATTGAGATCCAGAGCGGAGATAACACGGTATACCAGGTATATTACACTGTTTCAAATATTGGTGATTCGGAGGGCGTGATAAACGTAACCTTCAGGACCGGTGGACGTGGTGGAATGGGAGGAGGCCGAGGTGGTGGAGGTGATCGTGGCGGATTTTCCATGGCTGGCCGCGATCAGGCAACAGACCGTTTGTACATTATACCTGCCCAAACCGCCCTTAGGATTGGTGCGGTTATGGATGATCAGGTAAGGATGATGTCAGTTAATACTTTGATTTCAAATAACTTACCCTTCAGTATAACTTATCCATTTCCAGAAATGGAGCAAAGAAATGACTTAGAGGCTTTTGATGGAATTTTACCGGCTGACCTTGTTTCCTCGCTTTCAGTTCCCGGCGAAATTGTTGTTGATAATGAGGACTCTGGATTTAGTATTCATGAGGAGGGTAGTTCCAATAAAATCAGCAAATGGTTGAAGATTGATCAGAAAGACAGTGAGTTTAAGTACCAGGGGATGCAAACCTGGAGACCTCCTTTGAGTTGGACAGCAACCACAAATTCCGTATTCTATGGAGATGTAATCCGTTCGGCTTATTATGTACGCAGTGGCGAAGGCAACAAATATGTTGAATGGTCGGCAGAGCTTGATGAGGCTGGGTACTACGATGTATATTGCTATTTAAATACTATGATAGCGAGGATGAGTATGTTCCGTGGAAGAGGAGGAGACCGCGGGGGCGGAGGCGGAGGAGGACGAGGCGGCTCTGAACAGGAAGTTATTGACGAATACCATTTCACTATTCAACATTCTGAAGGAGTTGAGGAAGTTTCACTTGCACTGAAAAATATTGAAGATGGATGGAATAGTTTGGGTTCCTATTATTTTTCAGCGGGTTCAGCTAAAGTACAGCTTAGTGATAAAAATCCTGGCAGGCTGGTTTTAGCCGATGCCATAAGGTGGGTTAAGCAATAAAAAAATTATACTGAATATGAATGCAATAAAAAAAATCAGCTTGTTATTGATTGCTCTTAGCATTGCTATGGGAGACATAGTGGCTCAGAAAGTACTTCGGCTGGAGGATGCTCTGGCTATTGCTGCTGAGAGTAGTCCGGACATTAAAAGGGTTAAATTAGGGTTAGAACGGAGCCAGGAATCGCTGAAAGCTCAGGTCGCTGCCCAGAAATCCAATTTCAGTTTCAATGTCAATCCACTGTCTTTTTCTAATGACAGATCTTTTGATGATTATACCAATGAGTGGTATTCCAGGAATTCGCTTAGCAGTTCTGGTACCTTTGTTGTGGCACAGCCAATTGTAATGACGGATGGTGTTGTTTCCCTGAATAATCGGCTGAATTGGCAGAATACTTACAGCGAAATTACCGACAAGGAATTAAACACCTTTACTAACAATTTGTATCTCCGTTATGATCAACCTTTATTTACATATAATCAGACAAAAATGACCCTGGCGGAATTAGAGCTGGATATGGAAAATTCGCAAATGAGTTTTGATATGCAGCTTCTTAGTCTGGAACGTACGGTAGCACAGAGTTTCTACAACGTATATCAACGGCAGATGAGTCTTCAAATATCCCAGGAAGAATATACAAATCAAAAGGCAAGTTTCGAGGTAATCAAGAACAAGGTAGAGGGAGGCCTTTCGCGGCTTGAAGAGCTTTACCAGGCTGAACTTAACCTGGCTAACTCAAGTTCTTCAGTGCAAAATGCTGAGGTGGCTCTTCTGAATGCTAAAGACCAACTGAAAATTACACTTGGCATGGATCTTTCTGAGGAAATAATGGTTCTTTCCAGCATAAATGTAGATGCTGTTTCTATTGATCTGGATGAAGCGATAAAATATGGCCTCGAAAACCGATTGGAGATTCGGCAAAGGGAGATAGATATTGAAAATGCTCAGTTTAGTCTTATCCGGACCGAGGCATTAAATGAATTCAGGGGAAACCTCTCCTTGCAGGTCGGATTATTCGGGGATAATGAAAAATTTCCTAATATCTATGCATCTCCCAGTGATAACGAACAGGTAGGCCTTTCTCTTCAAATCCCTATTTTTGACTGGGGAGAAAGAAAGGCCAGGATTAAGGCCGCTGAGGCTAGTATTAAGACCCAGGAACTTTCCATGTCTGATCAGAGAATCGATATTGTTTATAACATCAGAGAGGTGCATCGGAATCTCCAGAACCTCTTTAATCAGATTGCTATTGCTGAACAGAGTGTTAGGAATTCCCAAATGACTTATGATATAAATTTTGAGAGATACAGTAATGGTGACCTTACTGGTATGGATCTTAGCCTTTACCAGAACCAGCTGTCAAAGGCAAAAATCGAAATCTCCAATGCCCAGATATCCTATAAGCTGGAAGTGTTGAATATGAAAATACAAACTTTGTACGATTGGGAAACCCGTACATCAATTGTCCCTGATCAATATAAAAAATAATCATATCCATGAAAAAGAGTAGAATAATCCCTGCAGCCATTGTTATCATTCTTTTTGCGAGCCTGCTTGGCAGTTGCCGTAATGAGCAACCGGATTTGGAGGCTGATATAGCTGTTCCCGTATCCGTTGAAGATATTAAGTTAAAATCAATTGAACAGTTTATTACTACCAACGGAACTGTCCTTGCGACAAAGGAAGTATTACTGAAAGCCGAAATGAGTGGTATGTACAAATTGACTAATAATCCAAGGACAGGTCGTCCCTGGGTATTGGGTGACAGGGTACGTGCTGGTGAGGCTATTATTACCCTTGAAGATCAGGAATATGTGAATGGTATTCAGATCAAGTCCAAAGAAATGAATCTGGCGATTTCAAAGGATGAATTAACGAAAATGAAATCTCTTCTGGAAAAAGGTGGTGCAACAGAACGGGAAGTGAATAATGCAGAGCAAACCTTCATTAATGCTGAATACACACTGGAAAATGCAAAACTCCAGCTTGCGAAAATGAATGTGGTCGCCCCTTTTAATGGAGTTATTGTGGATCTCATATATTTCACCCCGGGCAATAAAATCGACAATGGGGCAGAACTGGCCACTATAATGGATTATGACCACCTCTACATGGATTTTCAACTGCCTGAGAAGAATATATCGGAGCTTGCCGTGAATCAGCAGGTGAGAATACTGAATTACACTTTGCCGGATGATACCCTTAAGGGTACTATTTCTCAACTTTCTCCAGCCATTAACCCGGATACGCGGAATTTCAAAGGGACCTTTACAATTAGTAATCCCAATCTCAAGTTACGCCCGGGAAGTTATGTGAAAGCTGAGATTGTAACAATGAAAAAGGACAGTGTAATAGTTATCTCTAAAGATCTGGTGATGTCTCGCCAGAGAGGTAAATCTGTTTTTGTAGTTGATAATAATACTGCCAATGAGCGTCGTATTACCACAGGACTTGAGAACCCACAGGAAATAGAGGTTTTAACCGGATTAAAGGTAAACGACAGAATTGTTATAGAAGGGTTTGAGACATTGGGTAACCGGTCGAAGGTTAAAATTATTCGCTAATAAATTCTATTTGAAAGGAAGATCTTCCTTATGAAGAAAATAACGCAATTTTCCGTCAATTATCCGGTAACGATTACCATGATTATCCTGGGAGTTGTCCTTTTGGGTTATATCTCTCTTGGAAAATTGGGAACCGATCTAATGCCGGAAATGAACAATCCCCGGGTATATGTGGAGATCGTTGCCGGGGAGAGACCTCCTGAAGAGATTGAGAAGCAATTTGTTGATCAGATTGAATCTCTCGCTATCCGGCAGCCCGATGTTATTGGTGTTTCATCTGTGACAAGGGTGGGTACTGCCCAGATAACAGTAGAATACGCCTGGCAGAAGGACATGGATGAAGCCTTTCTTGAGTTACAGAAGGCTCTGAATTCATTTAACCAGAATGGTGATCTGGATGAAATCACCCTCACTCAGCATAACCCAAATGAAACACCGGTAATGCTGGTTGGAATGGACAATGAGAGTATCGACGATATGAATGAATTACGGAAAGTAGCTGAAAACTACATCCGTAATGAATTGGTTCGTTTGGAAGGAGTAGCTGATGTTAAGCTAGAAGGGCAGGAAGATAGCGAGGTACTCATCGAAACTGATCCTTATCGCCTGGAGGCTTTTGGGATCAGCACCAGCGATATTTCCTCACAAATACAAAACTATAACCGGAATGTATCAGGGGGATCCATTGTGGAGATGGGAACCCAGTATGTTATCAAGGGGGTGAGTGTTTTTCAGGAACTTGAGGACCTCAGGGAGCTGATCGTTGGTTTCCAGCAGCCGGAAGGAGCAGTAGGAAACGAAGATAGGGTCCCCGTTTTCCTTGCAGATGTTGCCCAGGTTAGTTTTAAAAACAAAGATCCTTTAAATATTGTCAGAATTAATGGAAAAAGATGCATTGGACTCGCCATTTATAAGGAGCCAAAATTCAACACAGTTAAAGCCGTAGAGGATCTGACCTTAGCCTTGGATGATATTACCAAAGCATTGCCCGGATACACCTTTCAAGTGATCCAGGACCAGGGAGCCTTTATCTCAAAGGCTATCGGTGAAGTTCAAAACACTGCCCTGCTGGGTATCCTTTTTGCTGTGTTTATTCTTTTTCTGTTTTTAAGAAGGATAGGGACCACTCTCATCGCTAGTGTAGCGATCCCAATCTCCATTATTGCCACCTTCAATTTAATGTATTTCAATGGATTGACACTTAATATCATGACCCTTGGTGGTTTAGCCCTGGGTGCCGGGATGCTGGTGGATAATGCCATTGTTGTAATGGAGAATATTTTTAGGAATATGCAAAATGGTATGCCCGTTAAGGAGGCTGCTATTACTGGGACGGCCGAGGTTGGGGGAGCAATTACCGCCTCTACCTTGACCACCATTGTTGTCTTTTTACCTATTGTTTACCTTCACGGGGCAGCCGGTGAGTTATTCAAAGACCAGGCGTGGACGGTGGCTTTCTCTCTTCTGAGTTCACTTTTTGTTGCCCTTATGGTTATTCCTATGCTTTTCGCCAGGTTCATTAAACCGAGGAAGAAAAAGATTAAGGATCAGGCCTTAGGCTTCGCCTGGTACTCTAAAGTCCTTTCAGTTTTACTGAAGTTTAAGTATCCAGTGATAATCATTTCTATTTTTCTTCTTGCCATCGGAGTCTATCTGGTCCCTATTGTAGGAAGCGAGTTTATGCCAAGAACCGAGGGCCGGGAGTTTTCTATGGAAATTAAATTAGAAGAAGGCACTCGTATTGACAGAACTGAAAAAGCCGTGAATACCCTTGAGTCAATGATCCGGGAATCTCTCGGTGAAGAACTTCAAACCCTTTATACCCGTATTGGTCCGGCTTCTTCAAGTAGTACCGCTAAGTCAATTTTTGAAAATGAAAACACAGCAAATATCAAAGTCCTCCTTGTGCAAGACGGACAGATACCAACCAGCAAAATAATGGATGCTTTGGCGGATATGGTGTCTAACATGCCTGATATGGAAGTGATGTTTTTTCAGGACGAGACTGCTTTGCAAACAACATTGGGGACCGATGAAGCTCCGGTGATTGTGGAGGTGGTTGGAGAAGAGTTTGACCAAATTGAGAGAATCACGGCTCAGGTAGAGGAGATCATGCTGAATTCTCCAGATCTTTTCAATGTTGAAACCAGTTTTGAAGATGGTGCACCGGAGGTAGAGGTTGTAATTGACCGTTACCGTGCAGGCATATACAATTTAGGTATCGATCAGATAATTAGTCAGATTCAGAATATGCTCGAAGGAGCAGAAGCCGGAGATTTTGAGTACGAGGGAGAAATGAAGAAGATCAGGATAAAATTACCAGAAGTTCAAGCGAGTGAATTGAATGACCTTATCCTGCAATCCGGCACTACTGAGTTGAGGCTTTCCGATGTGGCTTCCATCAGAACAGTTGTTGCCCCCAAACAGATCCTACGTTCAAATCAGAACAGGGTTGGCCAGATTTCTGCACAGTTCCATAAAGGGAAAGCATTTGATCATATTATACAAGAGCTTGATATGCAATTGTCGGAGATATCACTACCTCCGCGATATTCAATTCGTCAGGCCGGGGAGGAGCAAAAACGACGAGAATCAATGGATAATCTTCGATTTGCACTCATTCTGTCTCTGGTACTTGTTTACATGGTTCTGGCTTCACAGTTTGAATCTTTAGTTCATCCTTTTACTATAATATTTACGGTGCCGCTGGCCTTGGTTGGAACGGTATTATTGTTTTTCTTTTTGGGGAAGACATTTAATATCATGGCGATAATCGGGATTATTATGTTGATAGGTATCGCTGTTAACGACTCGATTATCCTGGTGGATTTTATCAATCAGTTAAAACGCTCCGGAGTTAGCAGGACACAAGCCATTTTACAGGGCGGACAAAATCGTATAAGACCGATAATAATGACCAGCCTGACCACTATTCTTGCCCTCTTGCCATTGACTTTCGGATTTGGTGAAAGCGCTGCTCTCAGGGCCCCTATGGCCCTGGCAGTTATTGGTGGATTGGTCACATCGACCTTGTTAACCCTTATAGTAATTCCTTGTGTTTATGCGGTTTTTGATCAGTTTACCGAATGGATCAAACCAGCTCAACCAACCGATTAGATAGAAAAAATGAATGTGGTAATACACCGGAAAACCCTTATTGGGATGTTTTTTATGGGTCTGACAATGTTAGGGTTTATTTCCTATCAAAATCTTCCTGTTGAATTAATGCCCAATGCTACTGCTCCCATGCTGATAGTGCAGGTCAACTCACAGATAGAGGTGGATCCGGGTTATATGGAAAAACAGGCTATCATCCCCATAGAAGGAGCGGTTGGAACTCTTGCGGATGTGGAGGAAATATCTTCACAGGCCCAACAAAGAAGGGGAATGATTTATATATCCTATCAGCAGGATGTAGATCTTAAATATGCTGAACTTAAGTTGCAGGACAGGATTCAGCAAATTAGGGATGAGCTGCCGGAGGGGTTCACAATGTCGATAACCAGAGTAGACCTGGAGATGGGGAATAATCAGGTTATGGGTATACAGGTGATAGGTGAAGGAGGAGTCAACCGTGTGAGGAATCTGACCGATAAGGAGATTGTACCCAAAATTGAGAATATTGACGGAGTGGCCGGGGTTGAGGTTTTCGGAGGACAAGAAAAGTCACTGGAAATAACCCTGGATGAGGATGCTCTGGAGGCTTATGGCCTCACTCCTTTCATGGTACGAAACGCCTTAACTCAAAATGGAAAGGAGCGAACTTTTGTTGGGCAGGTTTATGAAGGAGGCAGGAAACTTTTTGTTCATGTATCGGCTGAATATTTTGAACTTTCTGAAATTGAAAATCTGGTTGTATCACGGACTGGCCCTGTTCTTATTAAAGACGTTGCCGAAGTTTATTTTGGTGTCAAGGATCAAACTTCTTACTCCCGGATTAATGGAATGGAATCGGTCACTTTGAGCCTCATAGGCGATTCCCAGACAAATATGATCGATCTTTCCCACGAGGTGACAGCTGAGGTAAAACAACTTAATAAAGATCTTAAATCCTTCAATGTTGAATTGGTAATCCAGGAAGATTCCGCTGAGCTGATGGAGGAAAACATCAACCAGATAATCAATCTGGCTATGCTTGGCGGCTTATTTGCAGTATTCATACTGTGGATCTTCCTTAGGAACCTGAGGCTGGTTTTTGCTATAGCAATGGCAATACCAATTTCAGTTTTTACTGCATTCAACTTCTTTTATGCTGCTGGTATTACCATCAACAGCCTTACCCTGGTTGGGATGGCTCTGGCCATTGGAATGCTTTTGGATAACAGTGTGGTGGTGTTGGAAAATATCTATCGCCGGGCATCCCGTGGAGAAAAAATTGCCGAGGCAGTGGTTAAGGGCACAAAGGAAGTGTGGCGTTCCATCGTGGCAGCTACTCTGACCACCATAACGGTATTTCTTCCCTTCCTGTTTTATGATAATTTCTTAATCAGGATTCTTGGAGATCACATCGGAGTTTCCATAATTTCCACCCTTCTGGTTTCCTTATTGGTTGCCATGTTTTTTATCCCCATGATTACTCACTTCTTTATGAAAAATAAGGGAGGCAAACGGCCAGTGATTTTTGAAAATGTTTCACTGCACAACCGTCTGATACAGAGCTATGTGCTTCTATTGAAGGCCAGTATGCGGAATCCAGCATTAACAATAGTTGGAGCATTGCTTTTATTCTTTATTACAATTTTTATTGCCCTCGCAATCTCCACTAATACATTGCAGGAAGCAGAGACCAGTGAGATCAGGCTAAGTGTGACTATGCCTGGTGGCTCAACCCTGGAGACTACCGACCAGACTGTTCGTATTATTGAAGAACGCCTGATGGATATTGAGGAAAAAGAGGATCTTGTTTCTGAGGTCAGAGAGGAGGAGGCTACAGTTACACTCCGGCTGTTAGAAGATTACCAGGACTTGAACGGTCGTGGTCTGCCAGAAATTAAAGCAGATATAAACAGGCGCCTGAAGAATGTGAATACTGCTGAAATTGATTTCCAGACATTTTCAGCGAGTTCTGGATTCGGCGGTGGAGGTGGAGGGGGTCCGGGTGGAGCGTCTGCCGGCGGTGGATTCGAGAGCTTCATGGGTATTGGGACACAACAGGAGAAAGTTATGATCAAAGGCCAGGACTTTGAACTGATGAGGAATGTGGCTGAGGATTTGCAATACTATCTGGAGGAGCTAACAAGTATTTCCTCAGTGAACCTCAGTGTTGCATCTAACCGGCCTGAAGTCCATATTGCATTCAATCAAAGAGAATTGGGTGAAAGGAATGTCCCCCTCAGCAACATTAGTTCGGAATTGGGCTCTTTCCCTTCCGAGATCACTTCCGGGGCGGTTTTCAAGGAGGGAACAGAAGAGTATGATATTATTATAAAGATGGATGTCCCGGAAGAGGAAGAAGAGAGGAGTATGGAGGAGTTGAAGAAATTAGATATCCCTTCTACTGATGGAGCGAATTATGAACTTCAGGATCTGAGTAGTGTATTCTTTTCCAGGGGTATGTCTTCCATTGACAGGGTGAACCAGGAAAAAGAAATTGATCTTACATATCGGTTCGACAATGAGGTTAACAATTCCAAAACATTGTTGGATGCTGCCAGAGTGGAAATTGATGATCTTGTTTCTGGGATTAGTATACCGGCAGGCGTCGCCCTGGAGGTGGTACATGAGGAAAATCAATTTGAAGATTTCTATTTTTTAATACTAGCTGCCTTTATTCTGATCTATATGATTCTGGCGGCGGTTTTTGAGTCTTTTTGGATTCCCTTCGTTTTATTATTTACCATTCCTCTTGCAGGTATTGGGGCCTTTGCAGCGCTCATTTTTACAAAAAATTCGCTGATGAATGCCAATACCCTGACCGGTTTTATTATTCTTCTGGGAATAGTGGTCAATAATGGGATAATACTAATTGATTATACCAATATTCTCAGAAAACAGGGATTTCGACGATCACGAGCTCTAATGTCAGCAGGACTTGCCAGGGTGCGTCCAATTCTAATAACGGCAGTTACCACTATGGTTGCAATGCTTCCTTTGGCTATGGGTAACGCAGAATACGTAAGCCTTGTGGGAGCACCATTTGCGATTACTGTTATCGGTGGATTATCTGTCAGTACAATTCTAACCCTGATATTTATCCCAACTCTATATTCAAGCCTCGAGAACAGCCTGCAATGGATAGGCAACCTGCGTTGGCACATTAAATTAATCATGGCTGCATTGGTAGTTGGGCTTGGGGCCTACGTATTTATTACCGTTGACACTTTCCTCTGGAAATTGGTAGAATCAATCCTTATTTTGGTGGGTGTGCCAGCCGTAACATGGTTCCTGCTATCAAGCTTGAAACGTGCTGGTACTAAGGTGATTTCAGATGCGGAGCCAATAGTAATTAAAATCCGCAGCCTGGTCAAAATATTTGACAGGGATAATCGCATTTCACGCGAATGGAAGGGCGGATTGGCCATTAGGAAGAGGCTGGTTGTGGGGAAGTCTTATTCAAAACTGAAGGATTTCAGCGAGTTGATATGGCAGATTCCTCTGATTGCATTCCTCGTGTTTTTCGTTTATTTCTACCTTGAATCGGGGTTCTGGTTCTTCTTCTTAAATCTGATTATTTATTTTATAATTCTTGGGATATGGTTGCCTATTGGGAAATTTTTTGGGTCCCGGTCTGGCTCTGGCCGAAAGATGGCTCGGTTCATTTATTTATTGATTCTTTGGGGATTCCCGGTATTTTCCCTTGTTCAGTTTCAAATCCGCTGGGGAAATATTGCACTCGAGATACTAATAGCATTTTTCTGGCTATTTGCCCTTATCGTTTTTGCATCGTCAGCTAAACTCAAACGAGAAAAAATTAATGTAAACAGGATAAAAGGAAGGTTTGGCCTATTGCGCCGTGGTTTCTACAGGATGGTATTGTCTATCCCATTGATTGGAAAGCAGAAGAAGCCTTTTAAAGCTCTTGCAGGGGTATCCCTGGAGATCACTGAAGGTATGATTGGATTGCTTGGTCCGAACGGAGCGGGTAAAACCACTATGATGCGGATAATTTGCGGCATCCTGGAACAGAGTCATGGAAAGATCTGGATTAATGATATTGACACTCAAGAAAAGAGAGAGGAACTTCAGGGCCTAATCGGCTATCTGCCCCAGGAATTTGGTATGTATGAAAACATGACTTCCGGGGAATATCTTCATTATCAAGGAATTTTGAAAGGTGTAACAGATCCGGTTGTTCGTGGGGAGAGAGTGGATTATGTGTTGAAGTCTGTTCACATGATTGAACATAAAAATCACAGGATTGGTAGTTTTTCCGGGGGAATGAAACAACGAATAGGTATTGCACAGATCCTGTTACACCTGCCCCGAATATTAGTTGTTGATGAGCCTACAGCTGGGCTTGATCCCAGGGAGCGTATCAGATTTAGAAATCTCCTCGTGGAACTGTCAAGAAAACGTGTAGTGATTTTCTCAACCCATATTATTGAAGACATTTCCAGCTCCTGTAACCAGGTGGCCGTTCTTAATAAAGGTGAATTAAAATACTTTGGTGTGCCTCATGAAATGGCCGATATCGCTGTAGGACACGTTTGGCAGGTGGAAGCAGGAATAACTGAATTTGATGAACTGTCTGCTAAATACAAAGTGGTTCACCATATGCGCGATGGGCAGAAGATTAGGGTAAGGTTATTGGCAAAAGATAAGCCCACGGAATCTGCTATTCCTGTAAGGCCCCTTCTCGAAGATTCCTATTTGTGGATGCTTGGTGTAAAATTGAATTAGTTCTCATGGCAACAAATAGATTTAAAATAACTGTAGACTGGATATGGCGGATGATCCGGTATAACCTGAAGATAATTTTTGCAAACAAGTTCATCTGGTTTTTACTTGCAGCACTGGGATTTTTCATCCTGGTTACCCTTATTACCCTGTTCAAAGGGAATATGTTCACCTCTGGGACGATCTTTTCACTGCTTCTTTACCCCGGTTTGCTTTTGATATTTTACCCCACGGCCTTCGGTATTCAGAATGATGAGGATACAAGGATTCTTGAGATTCTTTTCGGAATCCCGGATTATCGCTATAAAGTTTGGTTGGTTAGGTTGATTTTAATTTTCATCCTGGTTTTTGTGGTACTGATGATCCTATCTGTTTTTTGTTCATGGGCACTTGTGAAGTTTTCCGCTTTGGATATGGCATTTTACCTTATTCTGCCGGTTTTCTTTATGGGTTCCCTTGCATTTCTGTTGTCGACGGTAATACGTAATGGAATCGGTACGGCAGTGGTAATGGTAATAATAGGTATTGTTTTTACGTCTCTCGCGGACGCTATACAGAACAGCAAATGGAATGTCTTCCTCAACCCATTCAATATGCCGCAGGATATCAGCGAGGCCGCATGGGCAACCGTGATTCATGACAACCATGTGATTCTGCTGGTAGGTATTATCATAACCATGCTTGCCGGGCTACTTAGCCTTCAGAGGAGGGAGAAGTTTATCTAGTGCTCTGCAAGGCTTGAGTGTAGGAAACATCACTGGTGTAATATTCGTCTGCAAGCCAGGAAAAGGAGAAAATTTTTCATCACGGATGGGTTCAATTGATGTTTTTCACCATAAAAATTCAGTAAGGGAAAATTACATTGTATTTTTGTTAATCGAGTAAAATTTGATTTCAATAATAAAATGGCATTATTATGATAAAATTGAGCCTGGATCTTAAAGAAGCCTTATTGAACTGGGGCTTATCAGAGAACCTGACAAAGTGGATTCACTTACTTTTTGTTTTGATCATCATTGGAATCGTATCCTGGGTTGTCGACAAAATAACCAAACGGGTGATTATTGCTGTTATTCAGAGGGTGGTAAAACGTTCAAAAAACAAGTACGACGACATTCTGCTGGAGAAAGGAGTGTTCAACCAACTTGCACATATAGCTCCGGCTTTGGTGGTGTACTATATGCTCCCGGCCATCCTCGTGAGCTTTCCGGATGCCGTGGGATTTCTTAAACAAGTGACTGGAGTTTATATTATCCTTATTGGGATCATGGTGGCCATAAGTTTCCTGAATGCAGTTAACGAAATTTATAATAAACGGGAAAATGCCAAAAGGGTTCCTATTAAGGGCTATTTACAAGTATTACAAGGATTACTTATCCTGATCGCCTTTGTTTGGGCCCTGAGTATTCTGTTTCATTTCCAGCTGATAGGATTTTTTGCAGGCCTGGGAGCTTTTGCGGCAGTTCTGATCCTGGTTTTTAAAGATACAATCCTTGGAATTGTTGCATCAGTTCTGATAAGTACGAATAAAATGATGGCAATAGGGGATTGGATAAGTATGCCCACTCGTAAAGCCGATGGCACTGTAATGTCCATTACAGTAAATACGGTAAAAGTCCAGAACTGGGATAAAACCATAGCCTCTATACCAACTTACGCCTTTATTACAGAATCCTTCGATAATTGGCGGGGTATGGAAGAATCAGGAGGGAGAAGGATAAAAAGGTCAGTGAATATAGATATGTCGAGCGTGAAGTTTTGTACACCTGAAATGCTTGATAAGTATAAAAAATATCACCTTTTAAAGGATTATATTGTCAGCAGGCAAAAAGAGATTGAAGATCATAATAAGAATCTTAATGTTGATCCTTCAATACCAGGTAACGGACGCAGGATGACTAACCTTGGCACATTCCGGAAATACCTCGAAGCCTATTTGACTAACCATCCTAAGATACATAATGATATGACCTTTCTTGTCAGGCAGTTGCAACCCTCAGACAAGGGGATTCCTTTAGAAATTTATGTTTTTAGTAATGATCAGGCATGGGCTAACTATGAAAGCATACAGGCTGATATTTTCGACCATATTCTTGCTGTATTACCTGAATTTGATCTTAGGATTTTTCAAAATCCTACTGGTCAGGATTTTCAAAAGTTCCATGTTTAAAATTTTTTGTCGAACAAAAGAGGTGTATAAATGAATTACGAAATTGAACGCAAATTCCTTGTTAATAATAACTCCTGGAAAAATGGGCTGACTGAAGCTGAGTCCAGCTTTATCCAGCAGGCTTACCTGACAGTATATCCCGAACCAACCGTAAGGATCCGGATCAGGGATTCAAGGGCCTGGCTCACCATAAAAGGTAAGCCACAAGGAATTGGCCGGGCTGAATTCGAATATCAGGTACCTCTTGAGGACGCATTAGAATTAATAAAATTGGCCCAGCCCGGGCTTGTTTTAAAACGCCGGTATGAAATTAATTATCAAGGGAAAAAATGGGAGGTTGATGAGTTTTTCGGGAATAATGAGGGATTGATCCTGGCAGAGATTGAGCTTGATCATGAGGAGGAAAACTTTGATAAACCGCCCTGGCTTGGAGAGGAGGTTAGCAATGACTCCAGGTTTAAAAATTCTGCCCTGGCTTTGAACCCAATAAATTCATGGAAATAGATGGACAGAATCCATAAATACCATCCAAGTTCCCATATTACACTCATTATTTGGAGCCAGATTTCCTGCTTGGCTGTTTTTATGTTGTCTGTTTTTCTGGTATCCTGCAATACACTGGGGCCGCCTGCCCTTGATACCCGACCTGTTTATCTTTATAATCCCGGAAAAACCTTTTTACACCCGGATTATACTGTTTACCACAGTGGGGAAAATGAGAGCACGCTTTTTTTTCGTGTTTTATGCAGGGAACTGATTTTTAATCAGGCTAACCCTGAGAATCAGAACCGGGCCAAGGTCCGGATCGACTATAAGTTGTACAGTTCATATGCCGATCAAAAGGTTGAAATGTCGAGCAGTAGTGAGTTTATTATTGATCGGGAAAAAGCTACGGATGTTTTTTCCGGCTCAGTAAAAATGCCAATAGAGGAGGGTAAAAGTTATTTTCTGGAACTGACCTTAACTGATCAATTGCGCGACAGTAAAAAAATAGATTTCATTTTTGTGGATCGTTACAGTCAACAGTCTCAGCAGAATTATCTTGTTTTATCTTTTCCGGATCATGAAATTGGATTTGAAAAATTCTATTACTCCGATGAGAAATTCAGGATCATTTCGAACAGCATTACATCAGGACGGATGCAGGTTTCATTTTATAAACCGGCCAAAATCCTCCCACCTCCGCCTTTTATGGATGAGGATATTGGCGCCAAAACTGTTAGGCCTGATTCTGTTTGGGAAATTGATTATGATCAACAAACCCTTTTTCAGTTAATCGATCGAGGGGTGTACCAGTTTTTCCCTAGCAGTGAGCAAGTTAATGCTCTGTATCTTGTTAACCTGGGAGATCATTTTCCACAGGTCCAGACCCCGGAGGACATGGCGCCACCACTTCAGTATATCACCACCAGCGAAGAATATCAGAAAATAATCCGGCAAAAAGATCTAAAGAAGGCAATAGATGAATTTTGGGTAAAGGCTGGAAAAGATTATAGCAATGCCCGTGAGCTGATCAAAGTTTTTTATAACCGGGTTTTATTTGCAAACTTATATTATTCAACCGACAGGGAAGGTTGGAAAACAGACAGAGGCATGATATACCTTCTGATGGGGCCGCCTGCCATGGTTAAAAAGACTGAAACCAAAGAGGAATGGAATTATCAGAGCAGGGACAGCCGGAGCTATTACAAGTTTATCTTCACCCTTGAATCAGATCCTGTAAAAGTTTATGATTTCGTATTACAACGCACAGAGGACCATCGTAATGTTTGGAATACCGCTGTTCAAACCTGGCGTAATGGCCGTATATTTAGTTTATAATGGAAAAACAAGACATTCTTTTTGGTCTTCGCCCGGTAATTGAGGCCATCCACTCCGGGAAAGAGCTTGATAAAATTCTTATCCGTAAAGGGTTAAGCGGAGAATTGTATCATGAACTAATGGGCCTGGTAAGATCGTCCGGGATACCTTATCAAATGGTTCCTGTTGAAAAATTGAACAGAGTGACCCGAAAGAACCACCAGGGTGTCATCGCATATATGGCATTGATCTCATATAGTCCTATCAACGAAATAATTCAAATGGTTTTTGAAAAAGGAGAAAGCCCCTTGATACTGATCCTGGACGGGATCACAGATGTAAGAAATTTTGGGGCAATAGCCCGTTCAGCCGAAGTTGCCGGGGTTCATGCCTTATTGATCCCTGATCGAGGTGGTGCCCAAATTAATGCAGATGCCATAAAAACATCGGCCGGAGCATTGCTCAACCTTCCGGTATGCCGTGTGGAGAACCTGGGAAAGGCTACTGCCGATTTGAGAATTTCCGGATTAAGGATTATCGGTGCTACAGAAAAAGCAGAAAAGCTCTTTTATCAGACTGATATGTCGGGTCCACTTGCTATCGTTTTAGGTTCAGAGGACACCGGGATCAGTAAAGAGCTTGCCTCCCAATGCGATGATCTGATAATGATACCAAAGCATGGCAGGATCGATTCCCTCAATGTATCTTCAGCCGCCGCAGTCCTGGTTTTTGAGGCAGAGAAACAGAGGTTTCAGGCAGATTGATTTTCCTTCTCTGATCCGGAATATCTGATCTTAGCAAAAACCAGGTAGACGGTGCCCAGAATATTGACAAGATAGTTCAGCCATAAAGGCCATTGGAAATCACCTTTAGCTATATTATCTGCGGCTATATAAACGAAAGTCATAATAACCCCGCTGCACCACATTAACAGAAATGACCAGCTAAAACTGGATACGTCATGTGATCGCCAGGTTTTAAATACCTGAGGGATTACTCCAATGCTTAGTACAATATTGCCTATCCATCCTAATGTTTCGAAGAATTGCATGGTTTCAGTTATTTAGTTATACAGTGACTCGACGATTCTTTTCCACCCCCCCAGCCCCCTCCCTGCTGGCATGTGGGGGGAGATTTTTTCTCATCCAATATCCAATATTTAATATCCAATATCCAACATCTAATATCCAACATCCTAATCCACCAATCCACCAATCAACTAGTCTCCAACTTCTCCAGTTCCTCATTCGCCTCGCTCCATTTTTCCATCTCTTTTTCCAGTTCCTCTTTTAATCTGCCATAATCTCCGAAGGGATCGTTATCGCCAGTTATAGTTTCGGGATTGGCCAGGATCTCAACCAATTCCTCAATTCGAGCTTCAAGTTCATGAATTCTTTCTTCAGATTTTCTTATGAGGGTTTTAATTTTTCGCAGGCTGCGATCCAACTCTTTCCTTTCCTCATATTGCAATTTCTTTGGCTGAGGTTTAGCTTCCTGGCTCCCTGTTTGGGAAGGCCTGTTTTTCTTTTCAATTTCTTTAAGGTTATCCAATTTTCTTCGCTTCAGAAATGCAAAGATATCACCCGTGTATTCTTTGATTTTTTTATTACGGAATTCATATATTTTGTCGACCAGTCCGTCCAGAAAATCCCTGTCGTGTGATACAATAATCTGGCTGCCGTCATAATTTTGCAAGGCATCCTTCAGTACCTGTTTTGATCGTAGGTCAAGGTGGTTGGTTGGCTCATCCAGGAGCAGGAGGTTGTATGGCTGAAGTAACATACAGGCCAATGCAAGGCGTGATCGTTCACCACCTGACAGTACAGAAACCTTTTTATCAACATCCTCCCGGCTAAAAAGGAAGGCACCAAGGATATTCCTCATTTTGGTCCGGATATCCCCAACGGCAACCTGGTCGATTGTTTCCAGAACTGTGATTTCGGGATTCAGAAGGTCTGCCTGGTTCTGTGCATAATATCCAATTTTAACATTATGTCCGATTTTGCATGTACCCTGGTATTTTAATTCTCCCATAATTATCCTGGAGAGGGTAGTTTTGCCTTCACCATTCCGCCCGATAAATGCGATTTTTTCACCTCTCTCCAGAATGAGATTTATCTTATCCAGGACATTAAGCTCTCCATAAGACTTACTCAGGTCCTCGGCTTCGAGAACAATTGTTCCGGATCTAGGTGCCGGGGGAAATTTTATATGAATGCTCGAGCCGTCAATCTCATCAATTTCAATTCGGTCTAGCTTACTGAGCATTTTTATCCTCGATTGCACCTGAACCGATTTTGTGTTTTTATAGCGAAACCTTTCGATAAATCGCTCCGTATCAGTTATCATTTTCTGTTGATTCTGATAAGCAGCCATTTGCTGTTCTCTTCTTTCTGCCCGCAGGATAAGAAATTGTGAATAGGGGACCTTATAATCATATAGTTTGCCCAGGGTGATCTCAACAGTTCTTTGTGTTACTCTATCCAGGAAAGCCCGGTCATGAGAAATAAGAACAACGGCGCCAGTAAATTCCTTCATGTAATCTTCCAGCCATTGAATAGACTCGATATCAAGGTGGTTGGTAGGCTCATCCAAAAGGAGGGCATCTGGCTTTTGGAGAAGGATTTTGGCCAGTTCAATACGCATTCTCCATCCACCTGAGAACTCAGCTGTTGGCCGGGTGAAATCAGATCGCCGGAATCCCAGGCCCAACAATGTCTTCTCTATTTCAACATTTCTGTTCTGTCCCCCCAGGATGGCAAAACGGTCGTTTTTTTCCGACAATTCATGTAGAAGCGAACCATATTCAACAGAATCATAGTCGGTACGCTTTTCAATGTCGATGGTGATCCTATGTATGTCATCTTCAAGGCTGATTACTTCGTCAAAAGCTGTTTCGGTTTCCTCAAATACTTTCGTCGTGTCAGAGAAATCCATATGCTGCGGGAGATAGCCCAGTTGAATATCACGCGGAACTGTTACACTTCCGTCGCTCGGCAGCATCTGCCCCATGAAAAGGCGCAGGATAGTGGTTTTGCCGGCTCCATTCATACCAGCCAGGCCAACCCTCTCTTTTGGATTTATAATCAGACTTATCTCACTGAGAAGCTCATCATTTCCAAATCGTACCGATACCTGATTCAGGGTGATCATAAAAGGAATGTCTTTAATTCATAAGCATACCCCCACATTAAACCATGGAGCGGTTCGCTCGTTTCCTGTTTCCCTTTAACACGAAATACAGGGCCGGAATATTTTCTCAGTATGATCTCTTTAACCTGGTCAATCCTGGCCTGGTAAAATTCCCCATTTATGCCTGACGGCCCTCCCCAGGCGCATATCAGGTAATCAGATTGCCCGAGCAGCTTGATCAGGTAACTATCGTTTTCCTCACCTACACCGGCAAGAAGGCCGTTTTCTTGTATGAGATGATGTAACTCAATTGCATCAGTGGCTCTATATGAGAAAATGTTAAATATATTCAGCTTTCCAACATCGGGGAATTTTTGCCAGACATAAGTTTCTACCTTCCTTATTGTAGAATCTGATCTTCGTTCATCAGCTGAACTTGGATTTTTCAGGATAACCGTCAGGGTTTTGTCCCTCAGATGGTCCAACAGATCCCTGGAATAATCCATCTGCAGTGTATACCGGTATTTTTTATTTGGAGAAAAAACAGCATTAATGCTTTCAATATCAACGTTTTGAAAATGATCAACCTGTCTGCCTAATCTGGCCATATACTCATTTTGAATTTCGACAAATTTAGACAAACTTCGGGTCTTTCAATAAATCCGAAGGGTTCCGAAAAAGATTCAAAAAGTATATGGGGTGAAAATGTACTTTTACTGCATAATAATTCAATACAGATAATTTTGAGAAAAAGGAATAAATATCCCTTCCTTGAAGACGTCCAAATAACAGCAATTGGATCAGAAGGCAAAGCATTAGCCAGGGTGAACGACCGGGTGGTTTTTGTGCCTCTGGTTGTTCCTGGTGATATTGTGGATTTGCAGGTTATCAGAATACGAAAATCCTTTATGGAGGCCAAGCTGGTTAAAATCAAGCAGTACTCACCCATTCGGCAGGAGGCGGTTTGTAAACACTTTGGGGTTTGCGGCGGATGCAAATGGCAAATGTTGCCATATCCTGAACAGCTCAAGTTTAAGCAACAGCAGGTATTCGACCAGCTGACAAGGATAGGGAAGTTTGAAATGCCGCCGGTGCGTGAAATTCTGGGTTCTGAGCATTCGGAATTTTACCGGAATAAACTGGAATTTACCTTTTCCAATAAAAGATGGTTAACCGAGGGTGAAATTCAAACGGAAAGAGAATACGAACATAGAAATGCCATAGGATTCCATGTCTATGGCCTGTTCGATAAAGTGGTTGACATCCAAAAATGTTGGCTGCAGGCAGATCCTTCCAATAAGATAAGGAACCGAATAAGAGAATATGCCCTCTCTCAGCATTTGGAATTTTTCGACATTAGGGATCAAAAAGGACTGCTCAGAAATCTGATCATCCGTATATCATCGGGCGGGGAAATAATGATTATTCTTTCTTTTTTCCGTGATGAAAAACATGTCATAAACGACTTGCTTTCTATGCTAACTGAGGAATTCCCTGAAATCAGCTCTCTCCAGTATGTGATCAATGATAAAGCCAACGCTACAATTCTGGATCAGGAAATAAAGGTGTTTCATGGTAAGGATCATATCATGGAAGAGATGGCAGGCTTAAAATTTAAAGTGGGCCCAAAATCATTTTACCAGACAAATTCGGACCAGGCAGAAAAACTATATGCCTGTGTAGCTGAATTTGCTCAACTAACAGGTAATGAGACAGTTTACGACTTGTATACAGGCACTGGAACAATAGCTAATTTCCTTGCAGGTAAGGCGAAAAAGGTAGTAGGAGTGGAATATGTACCCGAAGCAATAGAGGATGCAAATGAAAATTCGAATTTGAATGGGATTGACAATACAGAATTTGAATTAGCCGATATTAAGGATGTACTCACTCCATTTTTTATTGAATCCAAAGGTAAACCCGATGTGATTATACTCGATCCACCACGGGCAGGAGTGCATGAGAAGGTGATTGCCGGCTTATTGGAAACTGAACCGGCCAGGATTGTTTACGTCAGCTGCAACCCCGGAACACAAGCCAGGGATGTAAGCCTTTTGGCTCACAAGTACGAAGTAACTGCCGTTCAACCCGTTGATATGTTTCCCCATACCCAACACGTTGAAAATATCATTCAATTAAGACGCAAGACGTAAGACTAACAACTGACAACTAATATCCAACATCTAACATCTTCTTAATATGAGCAACTTTTCACGTGTATTCAGGAAATTCCCATCACCATTCTGGTGGGCCAATATCATGGAATTGTTTGAGCGATGGGCCTGGTATGGCATGTTTATACCTCTGGCTATTTACCTGACCGGATCAACAGACACAGGGGCTTTGGGTTTTACCCAGATAGAGAAGGGAACGCTGATGGGGGTGGTTACGGCCATATTATACTTTCTTCCCCTGATAACGGGTGCAATAGCCGATAAATACGGTTATAGGAAGACCCTGATAGCTGCCTATCTTATTCTAGCCTCAGGCTATTTTATGATGGGGCGTGTTAGCTCATATCCTTCTGTATTTATGGTGTTTCTATGGGTAGCACTGGGAGCCGGATTATTCAAACCTGTGGTACAGGCAACCATTGGAAAAACAACAGATGAAGAAACTTCATCCATAGGGTTTGGTGTTTTTTATATGATCGTTAACGTAGGGGCATTTATTGGCCCCATCGTGGCTTCCGTTCTTCGGGGATTCGACTGGAGCTATGTTTTCACTATGTCCTCTGTGGCCATTTTAATAAACCTGGTGATTGTATTATTTTTCTTTAAGGAACCCACTCAGGAGAAAAATTCAGAGCCTCTGGGGAAAGCCATCATCAGTATATTTAAAAATATAACACTTGCCCTAAGCGATCTAAAACTGCTGATCTTTTTGATCCTGATGGTTGGTTTCTGGACCATGTATAACCAGCTTTTCTATACTCTGCCTGTCTTTATTGAACAGTGGATTCACACAAGTGCTATGCTGGAAACAATCCGGGGTTTCTGGCCGTGGTTGGCAGAAGCGGTAGATACCCAGAATAATGGGACTGTTGCAGCTGATATGCTGATAAATCTTGATGCTCTGTTTATCGTATTATTCCAGATCCTTGTTTCTGGATTTGTTATGCGGTATAAGCCGTTAAACGCCATGATAAGTGGTATTTTGGTTTGTGCAATTGGAATATCGCTTACCCTTCTTACCCAAAATGGATTTTTCCTGATTCTCTCTCTTTTTGTATTCGCAGTCGGAGAGATGTCTTCTTCCCCAAAAACATCAGAATACATTGCCAGAATTGCTCCTCCGGATAAAGTGGGCCTCTATATGGGATGTTCTTTTTTACCTTATGCAGGGGGTAATTTTTTTGCCGGGCAAATTTCCGGCGGGGTATACCAGAACCTGTCGGATAAAATCAGCCTTTTGGAAAGGGACGTGGCTGCAAGGGGACTCGACATCCCAGCCATCGGTGATTCATTTACCCAAAATGATTACATCAACAGGGCCTCTGAGTTGATGGGAATGAACCGGCTCGAACTTACTGATTACCTCTGGCAAACCTATCATCCCTCAAGGATTTGGGTGGTGGTATTCGCTATTGGCCTGGCAACGGTTGTTCTACTATATTTGTATGACCGGTTATTGCTGAAAAGCAAAGCATAGATTGATTATTTCGCTGAGATTACCGGGTAAATAAATCCCGGCTTTTTGCCTGTTTTAAGATCTGCCACCGTGGCCATTGCCGCAACAAGCGGGTGGGTGTCTGTACTAAAACAGTAATCCAGATCTGAGGTAAATCCATTGTTTTTGAGGGTATTAACATGTTTGCAGCTGTCCAGGGTTTCTGCAATGCTGCCTATCCGTGTATCCCAAAAATTTTTGGCAATGTTTCCAAGATCATCTGTATTTATTAAGATTGATTTTTTCAGTCCTGATATTATCCCCCCCGCGCATAGAAAATCGTCCATTGAGAAATCCCCATGTGTGCCTGAACACAGCAAATGAACCGGCTGATCTGAAAATGAGAGGTATTTCACTATTGATGACAAATTAATAAAGGCAGCAAGAATGACCTCTGAAGCACCGGCAGCAATGCCTATAGCCTTTGTCCCATTGGTTGTGCTAAGTATTATGCCCCTGCCATGAACTTTTTCCACTGTATATTCCAATGGGGAATTGCCTGCATCAAAACCCTCAATTCTAACCGCATCCCTTTCTCCTCCCATGATTGCATAGGGATACTGTGCTTTTATTTCCCATGCTTCTTCAATATTTCCGGCAGGGCGTATCCATGCTGCCCCGTTATACAGTGCTGTCAGCATAACACTTGTTGCCCTCAGCACATCAATAACCACGGTCCTTGAACCTTCAATGAGGTCTGTCCGGGCATCCCTTGCAGAAAGAGAAAGGCTAATATTAATCATGATCCTTTATTTTTGAAATGTCCAATTCGAGGACATCCTCCCATGGCATCATGGCATTGAATAAGCGGATTTTAGAAAAATCTTTCAAATCATCCCTGCTGATATTTCCCGGAATAATTATGCTCCGGTCGAGCAACAAGGCTCTTTGTGTACCCTCCAGTAGGGGTTTTTCAGGTGTGATCCAAAGGCCATCTTTCTCAAGTGCGATGTTTGTATATCTGGTATCAGTAAGTAAACCTGCACGGGTGAAAATTATTTCTGTATTAATATCCCTGGGAGACAGAAGGTTGCCGAAAACTGACCTATCAGCATATTTGAGATTGTAAAGCATGTCAGGTTTTTCCAAAAGCAATAATTGGATGATATTTCTTTTTTGATATAATCCGATAGAGACTTTAAAATCTGTATTAGAGTATACCATACTGTATTTATAAACTCCTGAATCCTGGCCAGTAGTAATTTTAATCAATTCCCTGATCGCTGGTAATTCACGCTTCCCATACAGAATTATCAATGAGCGGTCGATGCGGTCTTCATGGTAGGATAAATTCATCATCATACCCTTTTCTACCCGTATGGTTTCAAGTAATCGGCACATATACTTTATCAATCATTTCCTGGTATTCTTTTTCCACTTCACTCTGAAATGTTATACCCCCGCCGCTTTTATAAGTAAAGCCGGCGCCGCTTTTTTCTATATATCTGATCATTACAGCGCTGTCGAGATTCTCGCCGTCAAATACTCCAAAAACTCCGGTATAAAATGTCCTGGAATAATCCTCGGTATTCAGGAGGATCTCTACTGTTTTTTCTTTCGGAGCACCCGAAATGGAACCCGCAGGTAAAATAGCTGACAGAATATCTCCAATATGGCTACGGTAATTATCTGGCAAAATACCTGATATCTCTGAGCTGGCCTGGAGGATATTTTTCTCATGGGTTTTAATAGTCTCAATATACCTGAACCTTTCTACCTTAACCTTTCGTGCAACTATACTGAGATCGTTACGCATGAGATCAACTATGGTATTATGCTCTAAGATTTCTTTGGGGTCATTGAGTAAAATATATTCAGCCTTTGGTATGCTGCAGTCGATTGTACCCTTCATGGGGTAGGTCGTTATTTTATTTCCCTTTATTCTGATAAAAGTTTCCGGTGAAAAGACAACAAAATGATTGCGGAAGTAAAGTTTATATGGAGCTTTTGCACCGCGGAAAATGCTCATCAGGTCAAGGTTTGTCTCAACATGTGTGGGCTGTGTGAGATTTATCAAGTAAGTGTCGCCATTTTTAATGTGGCTCATAATAGTCTCAAATTTAGCCTTGTAGTCTTCAAACTTAACAGGATGCTTAATGAAAGAAAGTTTATAGGGGGAATTGTTTTCCTTTGGCTGGCTTGATAATCCCGGGATTTGAAAGTGTATATCATGGGGCAGGCTTTCGAGGGGGAAAACTTCGGGCTGCTTTCCTTCAAAATCAATAATGAACAAAAAAGCTTGTTCTTTTTTGCCCAGTTCATTTAATTTATTGAAAAATGGATTGTTCCAAATCATAAGCAAGCACTACCTTTACAAAGGTAAAGTAAACATATTGAAGCTTATTAAACCATACAAAATGACAAGAAAAAGAACTTTTTCCAGCACACCCGGGGGCATGCAGGGCCACCATCAACCCCAAAAAGGAAGAACGATGATATATCTCGTTCTGCTGGTGGCAGTTATTATTATAATGTTCAGTTTGGGCAAGATTTTCAATGGGCCATCGGGTAGAAGCGCTATGGATAGTTCAGGAAAATTTTCGAATCCATTGCCTGATAACAGCTTTTCGAAGGAAGGCGAATTGGAGTTGTTCAATGATTTGGATTCACTGATTGTTAAGATAGAAATTGAGATTGCGGATGATGATACTCAAACTCAAAAAGGGCTGATGTACCGAAGGTCGATGAATGAAAACCAGGGGATGTTGTTCATCTTCCCCGAAATGGAAATCCGTTCCTTCTGGATGAAAAATACTTATATCCCATTAGACCTGATATACATGGATGATCAAAGGGTTATTGTTCATATTCATGAAAGCGCACAACCCAAATCAGAAGAGTCAATACCATCAATAAAGCCCGCAAAATATGTTCTTGAGGTCAACGAAGGGTTCAGTGCTAAGTATTTTCTCAAGGTAGGGGACAGTATGAGTTTTGTGAGGACTTATTAGGGGGAAGTGACGAATGACGGGTGACGAAGACAAAATAAGGTTACGAGAAGTTACGTAAGGTAACAAAAAAGGTTACGTAAGGTTACGAAGGGTTTGGTGATAGAAGAACTCGATTTTATAGAAACAGAATAAAATTATATGTTATTAAACATAATATTTAAAAATATGGCTAAAATATATGGTATAGCATATAAATAGATGTATATTTGTTTGGTTATATTAAAATGCATATAATGGAACGATTGGCAAGCTTTGTTAAAAAGAGACGAAAAGAGGTGAATTTGACACAGGAAGAATTTGCTGAACGATCAGGAGTGGCCTTAACAGTTATTCGCAAAATTGAGCAGGGTAAAACCAATCTGAACCTGGGAAAGGTAAATTTGGTGCTGTCTATGTTCGGACATGAACTGGTTCCGGCTAATTCCAAAGAGGTAAAAGAATAGGTAGATAGTTGATTATGAGACGAGCCAAAGTATATTATCAGGATATTTTAGCCGGAATATTGACTGAGTCAGATGACGGCGAATACTACTTTGCGTATATTAAAAGTTTCATAAATCAGCATTCTGATCAATTCATCACTTTTTCAATGCCGGTTTGTGATAAAACTTATCAGGATAAAAGGCTTTTCTCATTTTTTAATGGCCTGATACCGGAGGGCTGGTTGCTTGACATTGCTTCTAAAACCTGGAAGATCAACACAGATGACAGGATGGGTTTATTAATGGCATGTTGTCAGAATTGCGTCGGAGCAGTTAGTGTCAAACCGATAAAGGAAGAAGATGAGTAATAAATGTCTATACTGCTGTGGAGATCTGACAAGTGGAATAGATTACCACGAAAAATGCAGCCTGATTTTTTTTGGATCCCGGCAGGCACCCAAACTTCTGTATTCATATGATCAGATGTCGGAGCTGGCAAAACATGTGGTGGATCGGAGCATTTCTGTTCCTGGGGTACAACCGAAAATTTTCATGTCGATAGTTGATGGTGCAGTTAATAAAACTGATAAACGACTGACAGTTATTGGGGTCCTGGGAGGAAATTTTATTCTGAAGCCACCATCACCTGACTATCCGGAAATGCCTCAGAACGAGCATGTAAGCATGCGAATTGCTGAGGCGTTTGGAATATGGGTTGTTCCGTCAAGCCTGATCCGACTGCAATCCGGGGAGTTATCCTATATCACCAGGCGCATTGACAGAACGGCGAGTGGACAGAAAATCCACATGTTGGATATGTATCAGATACTTGAAGTATTTGACAAGTATAAGGGATCTCATGAGAAAATAGGAAAGGCCTTGGGAGACTATTCCATTAATACCTTGTTGGATAAATTGTTCTTTTTTGAGCTGACACTTTTTTGTTTCCTGTTTGGTAACAACGACATGCATCTGAAAAATTTCTCCATGATTAATCAACTCTCAGGATGGGTTTTGTCTCCGGCTTATGACTTGTTGAATGTGACTCTGGTCTTGCCGGGAGATACTGAAGAATTAGCCCTTTCAATGGAAGGGAAAAAGAAAAAACTTTCGCGGCAACATTTCGAGAGATTTGGAGAAAAATTGGAGCTTAGCCAAAAACAGATAAATGGAGTATTCAAACGATTCAATATTAACATACCTAAAGCCGTTCATTGGATTGATCGATCATTTTTATCCGAAGAATTCAAGGCTAAGTATTTGGCAATTGTTGAAGATCGATATGCCAAGCTTTACTTATGATTCAGTTATTCGGTTATTTGGTTATTCCGTTATTCTTAATATCTTGATTTTCTTTATTCTTAAGTCTTGAGTCTTGAATAAGAGTCTTTTATCTTGTATCTTGATTCTTATGTCTTTTCTTGATCCCCATCTCCATCACCCCAACATAGATATGAAATACCCCGGTAATAAGGAAAATAGGAAAAACTGCATTGGGAATGAAGCTTCCCTGAATGATAGCCAAAACGATGTAGACAACCACAACAACAATTCCTCCGGCTATTTCATTTTGATAAGCCCAGATAATACCGAAAAACATCGTTAGGATTCCAACAAATATCATGGCTTCTGATCCCGTAAGATTGATGAGCCTGTCTATACCACCCTGTCCAATTGCACCGATCAGCATAACCAGAAATAGTATGGGCCCAATACCATTAGCAACGGTTTTGACAATCTTAACAATTTTTTCATCTTGTTCCAGTTGTTTTTCCGGATCCTTTCTGGGGGTTTTCATTTTGTGATTTCTCTTCGTTTTTCAAATATTTCTGCCAGGGCATAGAAGGCTATCAGGATACCACTAAAGGGAAGAACCAGGTAAACATAACCCAGGGGGATTCCCAAGGCGGGTGAAATCTGTTTTAATGTAAGGGTGATATACACCAGGCGTATTCCTCCCGCTACCAGGACCAGAATAGCGAAAGACATTATCAAAAGGCTGATGAAAGTATTAAGGTATTTTTTTGACTTTCCTGTAAGTTTAGATGGTAGTATATCAATTGCAAGGTGCTTTTTTTTACCCATGGCATAAGCTGATCCCAGTAATCCTACCCATATAAGCAGGAACCTGGCTAGTTCATCAGTGAATGAACTGGGTGATTTGACTACGTACCTTGCAAGTACTTGCCAAACCACATCAATAACTAAAACGGACATGGTGATAATCAAAGCTATAGCCAGGAATTGATCGACGAACTTTCTTGTTTTTATCATGGCAGGTTGGAAGATTTTGTAGTATATTCCTGTGCTTCAATGGATTCAATTATTTCCCTTAAAACGGGGTCTTTCTTATATTTTTCGATTATCGGCTTGACTTTTTCCCTAAAGGGCTGCTTGTCGGGATAAAATATTTGAACTCCGGCTTCCCGCACTGCTTCAAGGGATTCTTTTTCTGATTCGATCCATAGTTTTTGCTGGTAGACAAATGATTCATTCGCTGCCTGAGATAACCAGCCTCTCTCTTCCTCACTCATTTTATCCCAGGTATGTGTACTGATAAGCAACACATCCGGGATAGAAGTATGCTCATCAATGCTATAATATTTACACACCTCATAATGATGTGAAAGATAAAAACTGGGAGGATTGTTCTCGGCACCGTCAACAACTCCTCCCTGCAGGGCTGTATATAATTCTCCCCAGGAAATGGGTGTTGCCGCTCCACCAAACATTTTTACCATATCGATAGAAGTAGGGCTTGACATCACCCGGATTTTCATTCCTTCAAGGTCTTCAGGACGGAGTATAGGTTTATTTTTTGTGTAGAAACTGCGGCTCCCCGAATCATAAAAGCATAATCCCCGAAGCCAAAATTCTTCTCCTGTGGCGAGTATTTTTTTGCCGACTGGTCCGCCAAGAACAGCCGACTGATGTTCACGGCTTGTAAAGATGTATGGAATACTCAACACTTTATAAACCGGGGCAAATCCTTCCATAACGGCAGCCGAGACCTTGGTTATGTCAACGGAGCCTATTTGTAGCAGCTCCAGACATTGTCGTTCTGTGCCTAGCTGCTGGCTGGGGTATAACTTTATTTCCAGTTTACCCTCGGATAATTCAAAGGCCCGTTTGGCCATAAATTCCATGGCAATGTGAACAGAATGTTTGGTATCCAGTCCATGTGCCAGAATGAGAGTTTTTTTAGATTGCGGGCTGCAGGAGGCCAGTATAATTCCAATAATCAGAAGGAAAATAAATCGCTTTATCATAAGACTGGTTTCGCTACCGTGTGCGTACACGAAAATACAATTAATTTCTTGTTATTACTTTTCTGCCTGTTCGATGACTTTCCTGGGCTGCTTCAATAATTCTTATTACGTTCAGTCCTTCTTCAGCGCTTACTGCAGCATTAGCCTTGCCGGATAGTTCTCCATAAACACCATCGTAGAACTTCATGTAATTTCCTGGTATACTTTCGATTATCTGCCCCATGGAGTCATTTTCCGTGGTGTAAATCCTTCCCCAATCTTCTGGCGATTCTAAACCAATGTTAGTTTGATTGGCTTTCCATCCCTGGTTAAGCCGTTCTTCCTGAGGATCAGAACCTGACTTGATGAAACTTCCTTTATCACCGTGAATGATATATTTGGCGGCCCCTTGCCTGACCAGGTAACTTGATCTGAGTAGGGCTGTCAGTTGAGGATAATACAGACTAAGATTGAAATAGTCTACTATTCTGGTGTCTTTTCTCTGTTTTTGAATATCTGCATATACCGCATCCGGCCGTCCGAATAATACCAAAGCCTGATCAATCAGATGAGCACCAAGATTATAAAGAAGTCCCGAACCCAGTTTTTCATCTTCCTTCCAGGTCCCTGTTGGCGGTTCGGGCCTAAAGCGATCAAAATGGGCCTCATACTCAACCACATTACCCAGTTGTCCAGATTCCACGACTTTCTGAATCGTCAGGAAATCACTATCCCACCTGCGATTTTGAAAGATAAACAGTCCCAATTTTAGTGTTCTTGCAAGATCAACCAGTTTTTGACCGTCTGATACAGATAAGGTGAAGGGTTTTTCCACCACAACATGTTTTCCTGCTTCCAGGGCTGCCATACAGAAGGAGGCATGCAAGTAATCGGGCACATTAACTACCACCAGTTCAATATCCGGATCATTCAATAAATCCTTTATTGTCCTAAAAACTCTTATCCCCGGATATTGTTCGATGGCCCTGGAATGCTTTCTTTCTAATACGCCCGACAAAACGAACTTCGAATGGGCTTCGATAAGAGGGCCATGAAATACTCTGCCCGACATGCCAAATGAGCACATTCCACATACAATTTTTTGCATCAGGCTTTTTTTATAATTTTAGTTTGGTATTTATTTTCCAAAGTGAGTCAAATTAGTGGTTTTTAAGCAAGGATCAAACGGATTGAGAAGTAAGTTGGCAGTATCTGTCATTATACTGTTCATATTAGTCATTTGCCTTGTCCTTTCTCTGCGTGGGAGTGTAGAAAATAACATCCCCGTAAGCAATATGAAGGCCGCCGAATTATTCGATCATTTTACTAAAGATCCTGCTTCTGCATATAATAATTTATTGAATGAAATAATTGTTGTTGAAGGTAAAGTTCATAGCATTAGCGGGAAAACTATCTGTCTGGGATTTGGCATGCGAATTGTGCGCCTTGAATTTCAGAAACGCACCTTCCAAAATCTTCCACCAGTTAAGATTGGAGAAACCCTTGTTGTGAAAGGTATCTGCCACGGTCTCGATTACACGGAAGTCGTCATCGGGCAATCTATTCTCCTGGCCCAAATGGATTGAACTACTTAGTGCTGGCGTAATAATTATTCACTATTCTCTTTCACTTAAGATACCTGTCCAGCCATTCAAAAAATGTTCGTTGCCAGAGTATACCATTTTGGGGGCTTAGTACCCAATGATTCTCTTCCGGGAAATATAGGTACCTGGCCGGTACTCCCAGCAGTTTTGCCGCATTAAAGGCCTGCATACCCTGGCTGGCAACAATCCTGTAATCCTTTTCTCCATGGATAATCAGGATTGGTGTATCCCATTTGTCTACGAATAAATGAGGAGAGTTAGCATAACTCCATTGGACTACCGGGTTATTCCTGTCCCAGAAAGGGCCACCCAGATCCCAGTTAACAAACCACATTTCATCGGTCTCCAGATACTGGCTTTCAAAATTGAACATCCCATCGTGAGCTATGAAAGCTTTAAAGCGTTTCTCATGGTTGCCTGCCAACCAGTACACGCTGAAGCCTCCGTACGATGCTCCAACGGCACCCAATCGGTCTTCATCCACATAGGGTTCCTGAGCCATTGCATCAATGGCTGACAGGTAGTCCTTCATGTTTTGTCCTCCATAATCGCCGGAAATCTGCTCCAGCCATTCCTGACCAAACCCCGGGAGTCCTCTGCGGTTCGGAGCCACAATAATATAGTCGTTTGCTGCCATCATCTGGAAGTTCCACCGGTAAGACCAAAACTGACTTACGGTACTTTGAGGCCCTCCCTGACAATACAATAATGTCGGGTATTTTTTATTAGGGTCGAAATTAGGCGGGTAAATAACCCATACCTTCATTTGTTTGGAATCGGTGGTCATTATCCAGCGTGATTCCACCTTGCCCATTGAAAGCTGGTCCAGGATTCCCTTGTTAATAAATGATATTTCAGCTGCCTCTCCATTGCTGGTATTGACCGAATAAATTTCATCTGGCTTTGACATGGATTTCCTGGTGGCAACAAGCTGATCGCCGGCTGGAATTACCTGTCCATAGTTGTGGATGCCTTCAGTTATTTTAGTGATCTGACCCCTTGCAATTGAATAATTGTAGATTTCATCTGTGGCTTGGTAGTCGGAAATGAAAAAGATGGAATTGCCAGTATGATCCCAGGCTAATGATTGAACATTCTGGTCGAAATCCTCTGTAACATATTGTTTTTCACCACTCATAGTATTCATCAAAAACAAGCGGTTCTTGTCGGATTCGTAACCGTCTCTTTCCATGCTTTCCCAGGCAAGCCATTTTCCATCCGGAGAGTAGGCAGGGTTGATATCATACCCCATCATTCCACCGGTAAGGTTTCGGGTTTGTCCACTGGCAAGGTTGAATTCGTAAAGATCAGAGTTGGTTGAGACAGTATATTCTAATCCTTTTTTCTTTCGGCTTGTGTAGACGAGTTTTTTCCCGTCAGGAGACCATGTAATTTGTTCCATCCCACCAAAAGGTTTTAATGGTGCATCCCAGGGTTCATCCTGCAAAATATCTTTGACTTCAGAGATAGCTCCATCAGAATATTTTGCAATAAAAATATGCGTATAAGTATCAACCCAGCTATCCCAATGACGATGCATAAGATTATCAATGATGCGCGCGTTGGCCAGTGGCAGATCAGGGTGCATATCCTGGACATTTGGTTCAATTTTTACTTCCTGGAGAAAAGCAATGTGGGTCATGTCTGGTGAATAGGCAAATCCCCCAATCCCTTCCGGGCAGCCTTCCAGGGGCTGGAGAAGGGTGCCATCCGGATTCATTTCATGGATAACGCCTCCGCGGATGAAGCCAATTCGATTACCATCTGCTCTCCAGATAGGATTGTTTTCATTCTCCGGGCTGTTGGTGAGGGCAATAGATTCCCCTCCCTCAACAGGCAGCAGATACAGGTCCCTGTAACTTTTGTTCTGTTCAATGTTATAATAGGTAACAGAATATAAAATCTGACTATGATCGGGTGAAAGGCTGACACCTCCCAGGCGGCCGAAGGACCATAAGACCTCCGGAGTCATAATATCTGATTTGAGTTTTGGGGTCTTAGGTCTGTAATTTTTACTTTTATCGGATGGATTACAGGCAAAAAGGACACTAATTAAGATGGCCGTAATTGTGGGAATGACGAACTTTTTCATTGCTTTATTATCAAGTTAATGACTAATGTAATAGGGGAAATCGAAGATAGGTAAAATTCAGCAAATCGTTTTGAATTATTCCCCCTCCTAAGTTTTAAGGAGGGGGCTAGGGGGTGGATTCGAAGTATGGTTAGCGCGTTTGGTTACTGAATCTTATATGGCTGGCCCTGTTCAATTCGGCTCAGTCCTTTTATACTCAGAGCATAATCAGGTTTTAATTCCAATGATTTATTATAATCATCCCTGGCGTTTTTCAACTTTCCCGATACTTCATTGCAAAAACCCCTGTTATATAAAGCTTCAATATAATTCGGTTCTTTCTCGAGGGCGATGGTAAACCAATCAATAGCAGCCTCAAAATCCTGCCGGTAGATCATACTAATGTACCCGAGGTTGTAATATGAATTGGCGATAGAAGGATCAATATTGTCAATAATATAGTTGTATTCTACCTCTGCCTCCTCAATCATATCATGATCCTGGAGGTATAATGCCAGGTTATATCTGGCTTCATAACTGTCTGGCGTGATATCGGTTGCGGCCCGGAAATATTCAATGGCGAGATTATTATGAAGTTCGGCATGGACACGCCCAAGCGTAATATACCCGGGATAAAAATCAGGCTCTTTATCCACGGCTATACGAAGGCTTCGAATAGCACCGGTAGTGTCCTGATTTTCAAGTCTGATCAGGCCTTCCAGAAAATATATTTGGGCCAGATCATTGTTGATAGTTGCTGCTTCTCTCAAAACTACCTGTGACTTCGCATATTCCCTGAGATAAAGGTGGATCTCTGCTTTTTTTAGGAGTATATCCGTATTCCGGGGAAAAATATTCAAACACTTATCCAGAGCCTTTTGAGCCGTATTGGGTTGGGCATTGAAAATGAAATATTCTGCTTGTTTGATATAATAATCAGGGCTCAGGGAGTCAAGGGTAATAGCTACGCTAATATCTGTGATGGCCGGGCCAAATTTCTTCTGGGCGGCGTATAGCATTGACCTGCGATAATAATTGTCGGAATTTAAAGGATCCCTGTTTATCAAAATGTTTATACCCTCAAGAGTCTCAACAGAATCTGTCTTAACCGAATCTGCTTGTTCAGATATATTACTGCCCTGATTATTAGGGGATTTGCATAAGCTCAATCCAAATACAACTAAAATACTAATGAACAAAAAAGCCGTCCAGGAGACGGCTTTCCTTTTGTTATTTTCCATTATTAATGGCCTCTCTGATTTTAATTTCCAATTCATCAGCGAGTTCAATATTGTCCTCGAGAAGGCCTTTAACGGCCTCACGTCCTTGCCCAAGCTTTGTTTCACCATAGGAGAACCATGATCCGCTTTTCTTGATAATTTCGAATTCTACTCCCAGGTCGATGATCTCGCCGGTTTTTGAGATACCTTTTCCGTAAATCAGGTCGAATTCAGCTTTTTTGAAAGGAGGAGCGATTTTGTTTTTAACAATTTTTACGCGGGTTCTGTTCCCGGTCACTTCTTCTCCATCCTTTAACTGGCCGATCCTGCGAACATCTATACGCAAAGAGGCATAGAATTTCAGTGCATTACCTCCTGTTGTTGTTTCAGGATTTCCGAACATCACCCCGATTTTTTCTCTTAACTGATTAATAAAGATCACACAGGTCTTGGTGCGGCTGATACTGCTGGTGAGTTTACGAAGGGCCTGGGACATTAGTCTGGCTTGCAACCCCATCCTGGAATCTCCCATTTCACCGTCTATCTCTGCTTTGGGTGTCAGGGCTGCAACGGAGTCGATCACAATGATATCAATTGCTCCTGACCGTATCAGGTGATCCGTTATTTCCAGGGCCTGCTCCCCATTATCCGGTTGGGATACAAGTAGATTTTCCACATCAACACCCAGATTTTCCGCATAGAAGCGGTCAAATGCATGTTCAGCATCTATGAAGGCGGCTATGCCGCCAGCCTTTTGAGCCTCCGCGATAGCATGAATGGCCAGGGTGGTTTTTCCCGAAGATTCCGGGCCGTATATCTCAATAACCCTACCTTTCGGATAACCTCCTACACCAATGGCCAGGTCGATTGAAATCGACCCTGTGGAAATGCAGGGAATGTTTTCCACTGCTTCACCACCCATCAACATGATAGTTCCTTTGCCATAAGCTTTTTCAATTTTGTCCAGTGTCAACTTCAGGGCCTTTAGTTTTTCCTGGTTTTGTTCGTTGTTTTTTTCCATTATATAATGCGTTTAGTATTCAATAGTATAGATGCATGTAATGAGTGAAAATGGAAAATATCATTTATTTTTCCATCTCAGCCATAATCTGCTTGCTGTGCTCTTTGGTGTTAACTTTAGTGAAAATTTTCTGAATGAATCCCTTTTCGTCAATAATAAAGGTTAAACGGTGAATACCCATGTATGTTCTACCCATCATTTTTTTCTCTCTCCAAACTCCATAATCTTCAAGAATTTTTTTGTCTGTATCGGAAACCAGATAAAATGGCAGATCAAATTTTGATCTGAATTTGTCGTGTGATTTTCCACTATCGGCGCTCACACCGACCACCTCAAATCCTTTATTTTTCAAATCCTGATAATTGTCCCTGAGGTTACACGCTTCGGCGGTGCATCCGGGAGTATTGTCTTTGGGGTAGAAGTACAAAATAACTTTCCTGCCAAGGAAATAGTCCAGGGACCGTTTTTCTCCCTTATGATCGATAAATTCAAATTCCGGGGCTTTATTCCCTTCTAGCAAATGTGTCATAATATTCCCTTCTGATGTTAATCTACAAATATATCAACTTAACGCGGTTTACTTTTGTCCGTATTCTGGAACTTTATTAACAAGAGCAGGATAAATTGTCAATAAAATTTACTAATTTGGATGCCCCTAATTCCGGCTAATGCCGGTAGCACTGAAGGAAATGAAACATAATGATGTAAATAAGCTGAGACGATCTCAGGATCTCACCAGCGATAAAGAATCTGATCATAGGTTTTTGGTCTTGCATAATGATGAAGTGAATACTTTTGATTTTGTTATTGATTCATTAATTTCGATTTGTGATCATGATTCAATGCAGGCAGAGCAATGTGCCTACATTACTCATCACAGAGGTAAATGTGACGTAAAAAAAGGCTCATACAAAGTCCTGGATGTGATGCGCCAAGCCCTGATTGACAGGGGATTACAGGTAACCATTGATTAATCTGATATGACTGTATTAGGAATTGTTTTGCTTGTCCTCGCCGGGGTTTTACTTTTTTTATTGGAATTTCTGGTTATTCCGGGCGTAACCATTGCCGGCATCGGGGGACTGTTATGTTTTTCAGGAGCTGTCTATCTGGCATTTGAAAATTTGGGTAATACTGAAGGTGTAATTGTATTAATAGTTGTTGTAATAGCAATAATGGTGGCTCTTATTTATGGCCTTAGGGCCAAAACCTGGAAAAGAATTTCTCTCGACACCCAGATAAAATCCAAGGTATCCGATGTTGATGGATTGGGTATTAAGCTTGGAGATACCGGTGTCGCACTTACCCGTCTTGGACCTATTGGCAAGGTAATGATTGGCGAAAAAAGGTGTGAAGGACAGTCTATAGGGCCCTATATTGATGCAAATACTCAGGTTGAAGTGGTCCAGATAAAGACCAATCATGTTATTGTAAAACCAAAATAATTAAATATTATGGACACTAATTTAGCTTATTTAGTTGGTATAGTGGCAGTTGCTGTTATCGGCCTGGCACTTCTTCTCTACATTGTACCGATCGGGTTGTGGTTTCAGGCCTTGCTCTCAGGTGTAAGGGTTTCACTGATCCAATTGATATTTATGCGTTGGCGGAAGGTACCGCCAAGGGCCATAGTAAATGCCCTTATTACCAGCACAAAGGCTGGCCTGAGTTTGAATCGGGATGCTTTAGAAGCCCACTATCTTGCTGGAGGACATATTCAATTAGTTGTTAATTCTCTGGTATCGGCCGACAAAGCCAATCTTGATTTGGATTTCAAGATGGCTACTGCCATTGACCTGGCCGGCCGTGATGTTTTGGAAGCTGTTCAGATGTCGGTTAATCCAAAAGTAATTAATACTCCTGCGGTCAAGGCTGTTGCCAAGGACGGGATTGAGCTTATTTGCAAAGCCAGGGTAACCGTAAGAGCTAATATTAAGCAGCTTGTTGGGGGTGCAGGTGAAGAAACTGTGCTTGCCAGAGTAGGAGAGGGTATTGTATCTTCAATTGGATCGGCTACTTCACATAAGGCTGTACTTGAGAACCCGGATTTCATTTCCAGGGTTGTCCTTGAAAAAGGTTTAGATGCTGGTACTGCTTTTGAGATTCTTTCAATTGATATTGCCGATATAGATATTGGGAAAAATATTGGTGCTGTGCTGCAGATGGATCAGGCCAACGCTGATAAGAATATTGCCCAAGCCAAGGCTGAAGAGCGGCGTGCCATGGCTGTTGCTCTTGAGCAGGAAATGATCGCAAAAGCCCAGGAAGCTCGTGCCAAGGTTATTTTGGCAGAAGCGGAAGTTCCTTTAGCTATGGCTGATGCTTTTAGGAAGGGTAATATGGGTATCATGGACTATTATAAATTCAAGAATATTGAGGCTGATACCAACATGAGGAATTCCATTACTGATGTTCCCGGAAAGAGTGATATTTCAACGGATTAAAAAATCTTGCATCAAAAGTAGATAAGGTCTGAATTCTATTTGGCAAAAATAATTTATTGTATACTTTTGCACTACTTTTTTTGGAGAGGTGGGAGAGTGGCTTAATCCACCAGTTTGCTAAACTGACGTAGCTGTTACGGCTACCGGGGGTTCGAATCCCCCTCTCTCCGCGAGCGGGTGTGAGTGTCGGTGTGGGTGTGAGAAGAAAAGAAATAAGAAGGGATGGAGAGTCCCTTTTTTTATGAAAATTATCAATTATGTTTGATTTTGAGAAGTTAGATCTGTATACTGAGTTAAAGCAGCTTAACCTGATGGTTTACCAGACTATCAGGGATTTACAGGGTCTTGATAATTATGTTATTGACCAGTGGAAGCGTGCCAGTTTGAGTTCTGTTTTGAATCTGGCAGAAGGCACTGGCAGGATGACGCCAGCCGACAAGAGGCATTATTATACACTGGCTCGTGGGAGCATTTTCGAATGTGTGGCTATCCTGGATTTGATTCACCAATTGGGCAAAATGGATAAGGAGTTATTCGAGACTTTTTATGCCGGTTACGAGAAAGTTTCCAAAATGTTACTTGGCATGTACCGAAGTCAACAATAAAATACTACATTTGCCCCTCGATTTTAAACACACCCACACCCACTTCGGGGTATAGCGCAGTCCGGTTAGCGTACCTGCTTTGGGAGCAGGGGGTCGCAGGTTCGAATCCTGCTACCCCGACAACAACAAGAAAGGCCATTGCGACAGCAATGGCTTTCTTTTTTTGTGAACGGACGCAAGCTTGCTTGCTAGGATGTTCACAAAAAAAGAAGCCAATGTGCCGCAGGCACAAGGCCTTTCTTGTGTTGAATCATCCCCCCACCAGGAAGGGCTGAGCGAAGCGAAGACCAATCCTGCTACCCCGACAACTAGTAATCAGGCAGTTACACGAGTTTAAGTGTAGCTGCTTTTTTCTTTGGTTGCAACATAGTTGCAGCAAATATTGTCTTCTGATACAATAGCATAAACCCAATCAGACCTTTTATACCCAGTTATAAATCCATAGGAAAGCTACTGATAGCAAGGGATTGGGTATATGGGCTGATGACATGCAATATTGTTTTTTGGGATTATTCAATTAATCGTCCTTGATGGTCTCTGTAATCTCCAATATCTCCATCTTGCACCTTTCGTAAATTTGTCCATATAGTAGAAATTCTTGATTGATAAATTGTTGTAATGCGATAGGGTAATATTTTTAGGAATGATTGTTCTACTAATGATTCAATGGCTTATTGATTATTTGTACTTTTAAAATTGAAAACCAATCTTATAAAATAGAATGCAATTCCACAGATATTTTCATCATTTTGATTTCGTTGAACTTGGCGTATTGATTGTAGGTATTATAATTGCTGGAATAGCATTGGCTGTCGCAATTAAATCAAATCGTTATCAGGCAATTAATCTAATCTTGACACAGTTAAATAATCGGACTAATGAGGCTAATTTGAGTTTCAGAAGAAATGCGGATATCGATCAACTTAAACAGTGGTCAGGGGTTTTATCTCCTATGGTTGCAGGTATACAGCAATTTGATGTTATGAAAAAGCACCATAGGAGATGGCTTAAAGGATATTCAGATGATTTCTTTAAAAACATTACCTATCTAAACCTCGACACCAAAATTAGAGAACAGGTTTGGAAGATAAGTTTTGATGATGAAACTCTTTATGATCAGACTCAGACCTTTCGGATGTTTTTTGCAAATCAGCATGAAAATTGGGATTTAGGAGATTCAGTAACTCACCAAGGAAAAGGCTGAAATACCGCTATTGTGTGAAATTGATGATCTACATTTTTTCTGATTGAGAAGAGATAATCTCACTTACTTCCAGAATATCTTGTTTGCACTTCATACAAGACTTAACATGAAGTATAATACCTTCATCTGGCTCAGCATTATCTCCATTCAAATACTCAGCAACCTGAGCTATTTCGTTTTCATCAAGGCATCTTTTCATAGTAAGTACTTCAGAGCCGTTGATCCTACGAAAGGATGGTTTATTGTAAATTCCAAATAAGTCTATTGATTCTATTTTGAGTCAACCTTAATGAGACCACTGTTGGAACTTCTTCTAAAATTTACTTTTTTATACAGGGTGGTTTCTATTTTAGTTGATCCTGTTACTGGCTGGTTTGGATCTAATAAATCCACATTTTCAAATACATCAAATGGAGGATTCTTGATAAATCCTTCTATGAAGTGTCTCTGAATATTACTTTTATTGGAAGTCAAATCCTTGAAAAACAATTTTATCGCTTTTTTTAAATCGCTATAAAATGTAGCCAAATCTACAATTAAGTGATTATAAGCATTTGACGATAAATGAATATCTGGATTATCGGCCTCTGTAAGAAGAATATGTTCTGAAATAGTAAAGGAATGAATCAAACTACACCTAATCCCGTGATATAAAATATTGGCAATTCTGTCTTTTTTATACAATGGATTAACTTGACCTAAATAGCTTTTTATAAAATTTTTGTATTGTGTATTGTTTTTTTCTCTCTGGTAAGCATACGCAGCAACGGCATCAATCAAGCAACTGACGAGAATAAATTTACATAATCCCAGGTCTTCATTTGGCCCAATTTTGTCAATCTGTGAGATAAACTCATTCGTGTTTCTCCTGACATGAGCAATTTTTTGGTCTATTGTCTTCATACTGTATTGGTATTGCAGAATTCAACGAAGTCTTTCTCTGACAATATTTTAATTGGTATTCCCTTGTGAGAAAGTTCTTCTGCTTTTCGATGCTTCGAACTCTTCTCATAGCCTGCAAGTTTGGTGGCATCCTGTGTACCAACAACCAGAATTGTCGTATTTTTTGTTACTGAATTTCCAACATTACAACCAAGATCAGCAGCAATTCTGCCCAATTCTTTTCTAGGTAAGGCCATTGTGCCAGTAAATACCAGGTTCTCTCCAAACAAATGACCTTCTGTATTTCCATCCAGTTTAATCGTTGATGAACCACCTTTATAGGTAAAAACTGGTTGACCTACTCTTTTGAACCATTCTTCAATGGAGAGTCCTGATTTTTCGCACGCTTTTTGAACAACTTGGACTGCCGCGATTGCATCTTCAAGAGCATCATGGTGTGCAAATGTAAACGGCAAATAACAATGTACATTTTTTCGCAATTAGGAATGTATCGTTTTTAGCAAATAACGATGTACTTATTTTAGCAAATAAGGATGTACATTTTCTTTTGAAGAGGAAAATCTTTCCTTGAAGAAAATGTTTCCATTTTTTCATTTAGACAGTATTTGAAGCTCAAAACAATATTGACAATATTGTTTTGAGCCAGTTGGGAATATCCTGTAATTGGGAAATCGATTTTGTTACTAACCCAAAACAGGAGGATCCCTCATGAGAAAGAAACTAATGCAAAAATGGCTTATGTACCACGAAGTTCACAGACAACGCAGAGAAGAAGGCCTAAAACCTGCACAAATAGCCAGGAAACTGGTTATGGACAGGAGAACGGTTAGAAAATATCTTGCTATGAGCGAAGATGAGTATCTGGGTTTTATTGATAACCAATTACGTAGGCAAAAAGTACTTGTTCCCTACGAAGATTTTGTAAGGGCCAGGCTGGAGCTCTGCGAGGATGCTTCGGCTGCTCAGGTTCATGACTGGCTGAAAGAACATCATGAGGACTTTATTGATGTTGATGCCAAGACCGTATTCAATTTTGTACTCTATGTCAGAGACAAACATGGCATACCCAAACCTTTTAATCACCGGGATTATGAAAAGGTGGCTGAGCTTCCATATGGGAAACAAACTCAAGTAGATTTTGGTGAATATAACATGACAACTGATGAGGGTAAACGCAAGAAAATCTATTTCATCTGTTTTGTGCTCTCACGATCACGGCAAAAGATCAGCTGTTATTCAGAACGGCCATTTACAACCGTTTCAGCCATCTCTGCTCATGAAGAAGCTATTCAGTTCTTTGAGGGGATAACCGATGTGTTTGTTTATGACCAGGATACGCTTTTCCTTGTTGATGAGAACAAAGGGGATCTGATCATGACTGAAGCGTTCCGCAAGTACGCTGAATACAGGGGATTTAAATTGCATTTTTGCCGGAAATCTGATCCTCAGAGTAAAGGGAAGGTTGAGAACGTAGTAAAATATAGTAAGTACAACTTCCTGCGTGGCCGCATCTTCATTAATATCAATGTCCTTAAAGGCGATAATATTGCCTGGCATAAGCGCACAGCCAATGCCAAGGTTCATTCTACAACAAAGAAAATACCTTATCAGGAGTGGCTGATCGAGAAAAAGTATTTAAAGCCAATAATGGACTCTTTTAAACCGGAGAGTGCATTGGATGTACATGATGTAAGTAAAGACAATGTAATCTCTTATAAGGGCAATTTTTACCGGGTTCCCCGGGGGACATTTACACCACCACAGACAACTGTCCGCACTGAAGTAACCGATGACAACCGTTTGATTATCTACAATGCAGAGGATAAGAAAATTGCTGCTCATGCCATCTATCCGGGCAAGGGAAAGATAATCGGGGGAAGCAATTATCAAAGGGATATGTCCACTCGCATTGATCAGTTGATCGATGAAATCTCCACTCAGTTCAATGACCCAGAGCAAGCCAGGGAATATTTTCAACAGATACGCAAAGATAGGCCCCGGTACATTCGTGACCAGCTTCAAATCATTAAAAATATGACCAGTGTTTTTGATATGGAAATAATCAATCAGGCTATGGTTTTTTGCATAGAAAAAGGAATCTACAGAGCAACAGATCTGGAAAGTGTGGCAAAGAAAATCCGCTCACAGCAATCTCAGGAGGATACTATTAAACAGCCTATAGTCATAAAAACGATCAATCATACAGCACACAAAATTATACCAGATAAAAGTGATATATCAGATTATCAATCATTAATGAACTAAGCTTATGGAAACAAAAACCCAAACACTCAAGGAGTATGCCGGCCAGCTCAGACTAGGCAGCATACAGGACCAGGCGGAAGAGTTGATCCGAAAAGCATCGGAAGAAAAATGCAGTTATCTGGATTTTTCTTTAACACTCCTGGAGACCGAAATTAACCAGAGAAACCAGCGTGACCTGGAACGCAGAACCAAAGCAGCAAAACTGCCGCTCAATCACAACTTGGACCAGTATGATTACTCTTTTCGAAGTGGCGTCGGAAAACAGCAGCTAAGTCAGTTGAGAGAATGCCAGTGGCTAGAACAAAATTTTAATGTTGTATTGATGGGCCCCTCTGGTGTGGGTAAAACAATGATCGCTGCAGGTCTTTGTTTCGATGCTCTGAAAATGGGATATAAAGCCTACTTCAGAACCATGGAACAACTCAATGAGATCCTGATAATGAAAGACATTACCAGATCAGCACTCACTGAATATAACAAGCTTCTTAAGGCTAATCTATTTGTTATTGATGATATTATGATGTTTGCCTTAGAAAAGAAACAGGCTGTTCAACTTTTTAATTTTATAAATCACCTTCATGAAAGGGCTTCACTTATTGTAACTACTAATAAAAGCCCACAGGAATGGGTGAAAATGCTTGATGATGAGGTAATTGCTACTGCTTTGCTCGATAGAATCCTTTTTCGTTGCGAGGTAGTAAGGTTAACCGGAACAAGCTACCGACTTGAAAACCGGAAAACTATTTTTAATTGAATTTTTAGTTCTTTGTTTTTTTGTATGTTTAAACTGAAGAAATGGACATCCTTAATTGCTATTTTTGGTACATCCTTATTTGCCAATTTTAGTACATTGTAACTTCCCGCTTACA
>CAYXJR010000009.1:0-75374 GCA_964465145.1 uncultured Porphyromonadaceae bacterium
TTTTTTTATTTTACTGAATTTCAATAGTTTACAAAATTATATACACATGAAAAACTACCATATAATGGTTCTGATCATTTTCGCAGGGCTTTTACTAACTCCTAAGATCTTAACTGCCCAACAGGCTCTTCCGGCTAAAGAAATTGTAGATAAGGCCGATAAGAACATGGAGGGAGAAAGCTCTATAAGTACCATGAGTATGAGTATTATCCGGCCTTCCTGGGAACGAACGCTGGAGTTTAAAAACTGGGTTATGGGCTCCCAGTATGCTTTGACCCTGGTTACTTCTCCGGCTAAAGAAAAGGGACAGACTTTTTTAAAGAGGGGCAACGACATGTGGAATTATCTTCCCAAAATAGGGCGGTTGATCAAGTTACCTCCATCCATGATGTCACAGGGTTGGATGGGTTCGGATTATACTAACGATGACGTACTGAAGGAATCTTCCCTGGTCGAGGATTATGACCATGAAATTCTTACTAAAGAAGTACTTGAAGACAGGGAATGCTACAAAATTGAAATGATCCCACATGAGGAATCCACAATCGTTTGGGGTAAGTTGTTGACCTGGATTTCGAAAGAAGACTTCCTTTTCATGAAAACCGAATATTATGATGAGGACGGGTACTTGGTTCGCACAGAATTGGGAAGGGAGATTAAAATGATGGATGGGAGAATGATTCCGACAATTCTTGAGATTATTCCCGCTGATGAGCCTGATCAGAAAACCCTGGTTCATATTTTGTCGATCAACTTTAATGTAGATATTAAAGACAGCTTTTTTTCACAGCAAAACATGAAAAACATACGATAAGTTATGAAGTATTATCTTAAAATGGCATGGAGGAATATCTGGCGGAACAAACGGCGTACAATTATCACCGCTGCCTCTATCTTCTTTGCCATATTCTTTGCCCTGGTGATGCGGGCATTCCAGCTCGGTTCTTATGGAAACATGGTGGACAATGTTGTCCAGGCCTACACAGGACACATCCAGGTCTTCGACAAAGAATACCAGGAGGACAAAACCATCGATCACTCAATTCTTTTTGAAAATGAATTGCTATCAGAAATTGAGGAGACCGAAAATATTGTCATGGCAGTACCCCGGCTCGAATCATTTGCCCTGGCCTCTTCTGGAAATCAAACTAAAGGTGCAATGATTGTTGGAACTATTCCAGATAAGGACGATCAACTTACCAAGTTGAAAAACAAGCTGGTCAGAGGTTCATTCCTCTCACAAGGAGAGAGAGGGCTGATGGTCTCTGAACGACTGGCCAAATACCTAAAAACAGATATCGGGGATACGGTTGTTCTCCTTTCTCAGGGCTACCATGGAATTGGGGCTGCCGACCAATATGAAGTGAAGGGAATTCTGCGTTTTCCCTCACCCGATCTTGACAACAAAACGATTTTTATGGATCTGGGACATTGCCAGGAGTTTTACTCAGCTCCCAACCGTGTAAGTTCCATCTCCCTGAATGTTAAAAATGATAAACACCTTAACAACACTGTTAAAGTATTGCAGAAGAAGCTTGGGGCAGAATATGATGTCCGGAGTTGGGAGAAAATCCTCACAGAACTTGTTCAACAAATCGAATCAGACAATGCCGGGGGCCTGATTATGCTTGGAATCCTTTACCTCATTGTTGGTTTTGGGGTATTCGGGACGGTTCAAATGATGACAGCAGAAAGGAAGAGGGAATTTGGAGTAATGGTTGCAGTGGGAATGCAAAAACGAAGGTTGGCAGGTATTCTATCCCTTGAAATGTTCTTCGTTGGCTTACTCGGTATTTTCAGCGGTATTTTGCTTAGCATTCCTGTTATTTATTACGGGCATGTCAACCCGATAGTTCTTACTGGGGAAATGGCCGAAACTATCATGAATTACGGGATGGAACCCATAATGCCAACAGCCTGGGAGACTTCGTTTTTTTTCAGTCAAACAGCTGTTGTATTAATCCTGGTTTTTGTTGCTGTGTTTTTCCCAATCTGGGGGGTAACAAAACTGAAAGTGAACAAAGCACTTAGGGCTTAGTTTAAATAATTAACCAAGACAGACAAAAATTATGATACCCGCAATTTCATGGAAAAATATTTGGAGGAACAAAGTTCGCAGCCTTGTAGTTATTATTGCGATTACTCTTGGGCTATTCGGCGGATTGTTCTCCATGGCTATTTATAAGGGGATGAGTGACCGAAGGGTGAAAGAAGCAATTGGCAAGGAAACATCACACATCCAAATCCATCAACCAAAATACCTCGAAAACCCGGAAATTTTATTCTCCATAGAGGATGCCGGAAGCATACTTGATTTTGCCGAAAGCCAGCCTGGAGTGAAAGCTGCAACGCAAAGAATGAAAATAACCGCTATGGTAAATAGCTCCACTTCAAGCAGTGGAATCAACGTACTGGGTATTAATCCAGAAAAAGAAAAAGAAGTTTCCGAGCTCTACATGGCTTTGTATGACTCTGCCCAAATAGCTGATAAACTGAAAATTACTGATCAACAATCTATTCAAACCTTCCTGGCTGATAGCGTTGGAAGTTATTTTCAGGCCCACACACAAAATCCCATTTTTATTGGTGAAAAGCTTGCTGAAAAACTAAAGGTCAAGGTTCGGTCAAAGCTTGTCATTACTTTTCAGGGAACTGATGGAAGTCTTACAGGTGGAGCATTTCGTGTGTGTGGTATTTATCGCACGGAAAACAGTCAGTTTGAAGAAATGAATGCTTTTGTATTGAATAATGACCTTGTGCGTTTAAGCGGTTTTCCAGGCACTGAAGCTCACGAAATTGCCATTTTTTTGAATGACGAAGAATTATTAGAGCCTACTGTTGAAAAATTACGGTCGGAATACCCCGGGCTGGAAGTCAATTCCTGGAAAGAATTACAGCCAGACGTTGCAATGCTTAATGATCTGATGGATGTTTCCGTGATGATATTTATGGTAATTATTTTGCTGGCTCTGGGCTTTGGTATCGTTAATACCATGCTGATGGTGGTAATGGAAAGGGTCAAGGAACTAGGGATGTTGATGGCGGTTGGAATGAATAAACTGAGGGTTTTCAGCATGATCATCCTGGAATCCATTCTGCTTTGTCTGACGGGGGCAGTTATTGGGATGGTTATCAGTGTGATATTCATTGAAATCTTCAGGAATCATGGCATCGACCTGGGCTTTTTCATGAAAGAAGGAATTGAGGCGTTGGGGTTTGGCGCAGTACTATATCCCACTCTCAGTATTGATTTCTATATAGAAGTCACATTCCTGGTTATTCTCACCGGTGTTCTCGCCTCCTTATACCCCGCCTGGAAAGCATTGAAACTTAATCCGGCCGATGCACTTCGGACAGAATAAACGGGGAACAGGGAACGGGGAATAAAAGATAAAACATTTGAGATTTAGGATGTAAGATATTAGATATTATAGAATAGGAAATAGAGATGAGATAAATAAGATATTTGAGAATAGATAATAGAAATCCTGGAAAAGTAACTCCTATTTACCTTTCCCTATTAACTGTTCCCTGTTAACTGTTAACAATAAAAAGATGAACATAATAGAAATCAATGATCTGGTAAAGATTTACGACGACAAAAAAGCTGTTCCTGTTACGGCAGTAAACGGGATTAACCTCCGATTTAAAAAGGGGGAGTTTGCGGCAATCGTAGGGCCTTCAGGATCCGGAAAAACAACCCTGCTTAATTTGATGGGGGGCCTTGATGAACCAACCTCTGGTCAAATCAATATTGATGGTGCCGAAATGAGCCACCTGAAATCAAGAGAAAAAATAGATTTCCGAATGAATCATATTGGATTCGTGTTTCAGGCTTATAACCTGATCCCGGTATTGACTGCCAAAGAAAATGTTGAATTCATAATGAGCCTCCAGGGCAAATCTAAAAAGGAGCGTACTCAAAGAGCTGAAGAACTATTGAAAGCTGTAGGCCTTGGCGACCGCATGAATGCCCGTCCCGGGAAATTATCGGGAGGTCAGCAGCAACGCGTTGCCGTTGCCCGTGCATTGGCATCAAAGCCCAAGTTTATTCTTGCTGATGAACCAACAGCTAACCTTGATTCCAAATCCACCGAGACCCTCCTGGACATTATGGAAAAGCTTAACAAAGAAGAGAATATTACTTTTATCTTTTCAACGCATGATGCACGAGTTGTTAAAAAGGCCCGCCGGGTAATTACGGTAGAGGACGGCCGGGTTATTAGTGATGAGTTGAAATAAATCAATCTGCATGAACAAACTCCTGCTAACAGGTATAATGGTATTCCTTCTTGCCCGCCCCGCAGCAAAAGCTCAGTGCGGTGCCAGTATTAATGGTTATGTTTCCGATATGCAGCAGGTTATGTTTGAGGATATTCAGGGCGACTGGCTTATTGATAACCAGGTACATAACAGGCTCAACTTCAAAACCTATCTGGGCAAGCGAGTTAATTTTACCCTTGAAATCAGAAACCGATTTCTGTATGGAGAGACGGTAAAATCCCTTCCTGGTTATTCAGAAATGCTGGACTTGGATAAGGGCTGGGCAGACCTCACCTGGAACCTGGCAGCAGATAGTTCCTTTGTTCTTAATACTACCATCGATCGTGTATATCTTGATCTTACCCTGGGAAAACTACAAGTTATAATTGGTCGTCAGAGAATCAACTGGGGAATGAATTTTGTCTGGAACCCAAATGATATCTTTAATACCTATTCATTTTTCGATTTCGACTATATTGAACGTCCTGGTTCGGATGCTGTTCGTATGCAATATTATATGGGCTCTGCCACTTCCCTGGAGATTGCCGGAAAAATAAACCATCAGGAAGAATTGAGTCTTGCAGGCTTGATGCGTTTCAACCTGGGAGGTTATGATTTTCAGCTTTTAGCAGGCATAATAAACGAAAACGAATATGTATTCGGAACTGGTTTTTCAGGCTATATCGGCCCCCTTTCATTTAATGGGGAATTATCTTTTTTGGACCCAATAAAAGAAACAGACCCCAGGAAATCAGCTATTATTGCAGGAACGGGTATTAGTTATAATACACCTTTTGATTTGTTTATTCAGGTGGAATACCTGTACAACCAATCAGCTGAAACAGAAGGAATTTCATCTTTTTCTGATTTCTATTACAGGGAAATCAGCCTCAGGGATCTTTCCTTTGCTCCACATACTTTTTTTGCCAACGCCACTTATCCTATCAGTCCGATAATCAATGCAGGTGCGGGTGCTATGATATTCCCCAGTCTCAAAGGATTTTTTATCGGGCCCTCAATTGACCTATCCTTACGGGGAGATCTGGATCTCTCTTTTATTGTCCAATATTTCCAGGGCGAATTCCAGGAAACCGTCGACCAAAAAGCAACATTGGGCTTTCTGCGTTTGAAGTGGAATTTTTAGCAATTAATTAAATTGCTTCCCTTAACGGTTTTTATTAATTTCACCCTGTCTGACTGGTGGAACCAATCGACCTAAAGATTACATTACTAAAATAACCCTTGTTATACCTTGAAACATTAATCTTGGCAAAGATGAAATATAAAAACCCTCAGATGAAACAATCAAAAAAACTAGACCGTCGCAATTTCTTTAAAAAGGCGGCCGGGGCATCGGCTATGGCTTTTGCCCTACCGTATATTATTCCTTCTACCTCTCTCGGCAAAGGTGCTGTTGTAGCCCCCAGCGACAGAATTGTGATGGGAGTTATAGGGGCCGGATCCATGGGAACCGGAGATATGCGAACTTTTATGGGCAAGGCAGAAGTTCAAATGGTAGCAGCTTGTGATGTTGACAAATCACATCGTGAAAGGGCAAAATCCATTATGGATCAGAAATATGGAAACAATGATGCCAATATTTACGGCGACTACAGAGAATTTCTTGCTAATGAGAAACTGGATGCCGTCTGTCTGGCTCTCCCAGATCAGTGGCATGGAATTATTGCTGTTGCGGCGGCGAATGCTGGTTTGGATATTCATGGACAAAAACCTTTAGCCAGAACTATCTGGGAAGGTCGCCAAATTGTTGAAGCTGTTACGAAGAATAAGGTTATTTGGCAAACTGGTAGCTGGCAGCGCTCGGTTGGTAATTTTCATCGTGGAGCAGAACTGGTAGCTAATGGACGTATCGGTAAAATCACCCGCGTGGAAGTAGGCCTGCCCGATGGTAACCCTGCCACAGGCGAGCACAACGTACAACCTGTTCCGGAAGGCCTCGATTGGAATATGTGGCTGGGGCCTGCTCCAGCTGTCCCTTATCGCGGCGTCTGTCATTGGGATTGGAGATGGATCATGGATTATTCAGGCGGCCAATTGACCGACTGGGCCGGACACCATATTGATATAGCACACTGGGGCCTCGGCTTTGACCATACCGGTCCGGATGAAATCGAAGGATTTGGCGTTTATCCTCGTGAAGGAATTTATGATGTTCCCGTGGAATATAAAATAAAGGCCAAATATGCAAATGGCGTTGAAATGACTATCGCTAATGCCCGCCAGCTACCCCACGGAATGGGAACATGCTGGTATGGAGATAAAGGATGGGTATACGTCAGAAGAGGTAATGTTCTTGAGGCCAGTGATCCAAAAATCCTGGATGAGGTAATAGGTGATGATGAAAATAAACTCTATTTCTCACGGGATCATGAACAAAATCTTCTCGACTGTATCCGAAGCAGGGAAGAAACCATCACACCACCTGAAACAGCCCTCCGATCTATTTCTGTTGCTTTGCTAGGCGAAATTGCCATGTTAACAGGGCAAAAACTGAAATGGGATCCAGTTAAAGAACAGTTTATCGACAATAAGATGGCCGACAGATTATTAAGAAGGCCTTTCAGGACTCCATGGACACTCAAAAACAATTAATATCATAATGAGATGAAAAAGACAAAATATATAATAATCAGCTTAGTACTGGCGGTTTCTGTTGTTTTCCTTCCGGGCTGCAAGACAGAACAATCTGCGGACGCCGCTTATTCGGCACTCGTGGTTACCGGCCAGAATAATCATAATTGGGAGACTTCTGCCCCTGTTCTTAAGGAGATACTTGAAAACTCCGGACTATTTGCTGTGGATATTACTGAATCCCCTGCAAAGGGTGAAGATATGTCGGGATTTGCTCCTAAATTTTCAGAATATGATGTTGTTGTTCTCGATTATAACGGCGACAGCTGGCCTGAAACTACTAAAACGGCTTTCGTTGATTATGTCAGCCAGGGTGGTGGGGTAGTTGTTTATCATGCTGCAAGTAATGCCTTCAGTGATTGGAAAGAATATAATCTGATAACCGGTCTTGGCGGCTGGGGTGACCGTAGTGAAAAAGACGGTCCCTATGTCCGATGGAAAGATGGTGAAATTACCAGGGATATGAGTCCTGGCAGAGGAGGTTCACATGGGGCACAACATGCTTTTCGTGTTGTTAATCGCGTAACCGATCATCCTATTACCAAAGGTTTACCAACTGAATGGATGCACGCCCAGGATGAGTTGTACAGCCAACTTCGCGGCCCTGCTGAAAATCTTACCGTGCTTTCTACTGTTTATGCAGATACTGCACAAGGTGGCACCGGGGAAAATGAACCCATCCTGATGACAATTAATTATGGTAGTGGACGGGTATTTCACACAGTGATCGGTCATGCTGGAGTTCCCGGCTCAAATCCGGCAATGGAATGTGTTGGCTTTATTGTAACCCTTCAGCGTGGAGCGGAGTGGGCAGCAACTGGTGATGTTACCCAGGAAATACCAATTGAATTTCCAAGTTTCAATGTGCTCAGCAGCTGGGATAAATACAGGCCCTATACAGTTGATGAATTAATGGAATGCCTGAAAGATTTCCATAATGGGGATAGCAGAAAATGCCTTCAGGATCTTCAGAATATTATTCGCCAAAATGCATCCAATCCGGATGAACTGGCCAATCTTGAAAAAGATATGATCAAATTTCTAGAATCCAGTGCAAGTAAAGACGCTAAAAACGAACTCTGCCGCGATATCAGTCAATGGGGATCAGAAGCATGTCTGCCTGTCCTGGATAAATTAATGAAGGATGGTGATACCAAAGAAATGGCTCGCTTTGCAAAGGAGAGAATTTCAGGAGATTATTCAAACTAACGATAAAGAAAGATTCAACAAGTAAACTATAAACGAACCCTAAATAAGTATTAAATATAATGTCAACTCGAAGAGAATTTGTGAAAACCAGTGCCAAGGTTGCAGCAGGGATTTCCTTGGTTTCAGCTATTCCCGGTGCAGCCAGTTGTGCCAACAAGGCCAATTCAAAATTAGTTGTCGGCGCGATTGGGCTTAATGGAATGGGGTTTTCAGACCTGCGGGCTATTTTAGCCCAACCCAACGTAGAGTGTGCAGCCATATGTGATGTGGATCAGAATGTGCTGGCAAAAAGACTGCCCCAGATTGCGGAGCTTCAGGGCGGAAAAGTGCCGGATACCTATTCTGACTACAGAAAATTGTTGGAGCGAAAAGATATTGATGCGGTAAATATCGGGACACCCGATCACTGGCATGCTCTTATCATGATAGAAGCTTGCCAGGCCGGGAAACATGTTTATGTGGAAAAACCGATGGCTAACTCTATCTACGAAGCTTTCCAAATGGAAAAAGCTGCCCGGAAATACAAACGAGTCGTTCAGCTTGGACAGTGGCAAAGAAGTGATCCACACTGGCAGGCTGCCTTCGATTATATCCAATCAGGTGTTCTGGGTGACGTTCGTACCGTAAAGGTTTGGACATATCTCGACTGGATTCAACCACCAAACCCTGTTGCAGATAGTGCAGTACCTGAAGGAGTTGATTATGATTTCTGGCTGGGGCCAGCCGCCAAAAGGCCTTTCAACCAAAACCGCTTCCACTTTAACTTTCGCTGGTTCTGGGATTATGCCGGAGGATTAATGACCGACTGGGGCGTTCACTTATTGGATATGGCCCTGGCGGGAATGAATGCCGAACTTCCCAATTCTGCGATGAGTTCAGGTGGCAAACTTGCCTTTCCCGATAGCGCAATTGAAACCCCTGATACCCAACAAGTGATATATGAATACGGTGATTTCAATGTTATCTGGGATCACGCTATGGGTATTGGCCTGGGAGACTGGAAACGTGAGCACGGATTATCTTTCATAGGTAATAATGGAACATTGGTCATTGATCGCGGAGGATGGGAAGTTTATAGTGAACGGGCAAAAGATGGACTCAAAATTGAAGAGGTTCCGAGGCAAAAAAGTACCGGACAGGGTTTGGCCCTTCATACAGAAAATTTTGTTCAGAGTATCAGAAACAACGATAGGAACACCAATGCCAACCCAACAATTGGAAGAGCAGTTGCCAGCATGGCCCATATGGGTAATATTGCCCTGAAAACAGGAAGTAAAATATATTGGGATCCGGACAAAGAGGAATTCAAAGCCAATGCAGAAGCAACTAAGCTTATTACTCCTGTCTATCGTGATCCATGGAAACTACCGAAAATATAGTTTTACTAAATAGAAAATGGGACAGGAACGAAGAATTTTTCTAAAAAAATCCATTACTCTTATCGGTGGGGTGACTATAGCTGGCACCCTGCCGCTTCAATACGCTTGTCGCCGTTCAGGACCAGGGGATACCATCCGTGTGGGTTTGATCGGTTGCAGAAACATGGGGTATAGCGACATAACGAATTTTATTTTAAACCCCGACGTACAGGTTGTTGCTTTATGTGATGTGGATGAAACAATCCTGGAAAAAAGGGCAGCCGATCTTCAAAAGTACGCTTACGACCGGGAGATTGCAGGATACATCAAACCCCGGCTGGAAAAAGACTTCCGGACCCTCTTGGACAGAAAGGATATCGATGCGGTAATAATCGGAACTCCAGATCATTGGCATGCCATAATTGCCATTTTAGCCTGCCAGGCTGGAAAAGATGTGTATGTTGAAAAACCTATGGCTAATTCCATAGGCGAAGCTAATCTGATGGTTAAGGCAGGAAACAGGTACAAAAGGGTAATACAGGTTGGGCAATGGCAGCGTTCCGGACCACACTGGATTGATGCCGGGGAATATATACAGTCGGGAAAGCTTGGTAAAATTAGTCGTATTGATGTATGGCTTTATGGCGGTAACCCTTTGCCTGTTGTACCTGATTCTCCAGCTCCCCCGGGAGTTGACTACAACATGTGGCTCGGTCCGGCACCTTTGAGGCCATTTAATGCTAACCGGTTTCACTATAATTTCCGATGGTTTTGGGATTATGCCGGTGGCAAAATGACGGATTGGGGCGTGCATCTGCTTGACATGGCTTTGATGATGATGAAGGTTGTAAATCCCCAGGAAATAACTTCTGAGGGGGGTAATTTTGTTTATCCCGACCATGCTATGGAAACCCCCGATATCCTCACAGCCAATTACCGTTTTGGCGATCTCAATGTTACATGGAAAAATGACTTCGGACAGAAAACCAATGAATACGGACTAGATCACGGATTAGTGTTCCACGGTGAAAATGGGAAGATGATAGCTAGCAGAAATGGTTGGGAGGTTTTTCCTGCACTGATAAATGGTATACCCTCAATTGAGGCAGTTGCAAAACAACCCTCTACTGGTAAAGATCTTGGCTTACATGTACGCAATTTTCTGGATTCAATAAAATCACGGAACCGGGAAACTAATTGTTCAGCTGAAATCGGAAGGAACGTAGCACGGGTAGCCCATATGGGCAATATTTCTTACAGGACTGGTGAAACAATTCACTGGAACCCCGATACTGAAACCTTCCTGGAAAATGCGGCCAATGATATCTTAATGCCTGAATACAGAAAGCCCTGGGGGATACCGAAACTTTAAGGCAGAAGGCAGAAGGCAGAAGGCAAAAGTAAGGCAAAAGGCAAAAGGCAGAAGGCAGATGTAGGGATTAATAAAAAAAAGTAAAAAAGAATAAGGATGAAAATAAAACTCGTTATCTTTTCGTTGGCAATTTTTGCCATACCCCTGGTTCTTAAAGCCCAGGACCCTAAATTGACAGAAGATTGGAGTCGGAAACCTCCGGTTATTGAAGCTGGGAAAAACATGAAACCTCCTTCAGATGCCATTATCCTATTCAAGAAAAACAAGGACATTATAAACTGGACTAACCGTGCCGGAGAACCGGCCGGATGGAAGAACAACTGTAGAAAAATGACTACCAGCCAGACTGGTGACATAATCACCAGCCAGGAGTTTGGCGACTGTCAGCTTCATGTTGAATGGAGAACCCCCAGGAAAGTTGTCGGCGAAGGCCAGGGGCGCGGAAATTCCGGTATATACCTCCAGACTTTATATGAGGTTCAGGTACTTGATTCATACGAGAATGAAACCTATTACAATGGTCAGGCCGGTGCGATCTACAAACAGTCGGCCCCTCTTGTCAACGCCTGCAGGAAGCCTCATAAATGGCAGTATTATGATATTGTTTTCAGGGCACCAAGGTTCAATAAGGACGGGAGCCTGAATTCCCCTGCTGTGGTGACTGTCTTCCATAACGGGGTGATTATCCAGGATCATTTTGAATTAAAAGGACCTTCTGTATATGGTGGCTATCCTAAGTACACCCCTCACCAGGAGAAAATGCCACTACTTTTGCAGGATCATGGAAATCCAGTTCAATACCGTAATATCTGGATCAGAGAATTATAAGCCTGAAAATACCTTATTACTCGAAGGCGGCATCGAAGGCGATGTCACTGGGTGGGAAGTCGGCATTTCTGACAAATTCACAAGCCTCGACCGCTCCATGCTCCCGATCCATCCCACTGTCTTCCCATTCCACGGATAATGGCCCTTTATACTGGATCCTGTTTAGGGCGCGGACTATTTCCTCAAAATCAATATTCCCATGGCCCAGACTGCGGAAATCCCAGTAGCGCCGACGGTCACCAAAATCCAGGTTTCCCCCGAAAACACCTGCTTCGGTTGGGAAAGGAGACCAGCCAACATCTTTCATATGGACATGGAATATCCTATCTGAAAACTTATAAATCAATTCAACATAATCAACCCCCTGGTATCCCAGATGACTAGGATCATAGTTAAATCCGAAAGCCGGGTGATAATCAATGGCCTTAAGGGCTCTCTCAGCCGTAACAATATCAAATGCTATTTCAGTGGGATGTATTTCCAGGGCAAATCGAACCCCCAGGGATTGGAATTCATCAAGAATGGGTTTCCAACGACGGGCAAAATCTTCATAGCCCTCTTCAATCATTTCGGCAGGTACGGAAGGAAAAGAATACAGTAAATGCCATATTGAGCTCCCGGTAAAACCGTTTACCACACTAACTCCCAGCCTTTTAGCTGCCTGTGCGGTTTTAATCATTTCCTCTGCTGCCCTTTGTCGGATGCCTTCAGGGTTGCCATCTCCCCAAATATAATCAGGAAGGATAGATTTGTGCCTGATATCAACGTTATCGCAAACTGCCTGCCCCGCGAGGTGGTTAGAGATAGCCCAGGTATTCAGGCCGTATTTTGCCAGGATTTCGCGGCGGTTGTCACAATAAGTCTGGTCGGCCTTATCTACCTCAAAATGATCTCCCCAACAAGCCAGTTCCGCCCCGTCATAGCCAAATTCCCTTATCTTTTTACATATGGTTTCGAAAGGCATGTCTGCCCACTGTCCTGTAAATAATGTTACTGGTCGTGCCATGATATTTCTTTTTGATTTATAAATCAGTCTTTTGGCCTCCCGGCCAAGATAAGCATCAAAATTACAAAAATTATGAGGCATAAAACAAGATGATTAACATCTATGCAATTTTATTATCAAGCAAATTCTGCTATTTTTAACCCTCTGTTAATCGAAAGTGATCAATAATTTAAACCTATTATTATGACTGAACAACAATACAACGCGAAACGATTGTTCTTGATGAGCTGCGTGGCACTTATTACTACCGCCATGACTTTTGCCATCCGGGCTAGTCTTGAGAATGTTTGGGGGGGGGAGTTTAACCTCACATCAACTCAAATGGCTATTGCAATTGGTACAGCTTTCTGGGGATTCACTCTTGCCCAGTTTGTTGGTGGCCCGCTTGTTGACCTTTTGGGAATGAAACGTTTTGTTAGAATAGCTTTTTTCCTTCATGCTATTGGGATTATCGTCACCATTATTGCTGGCGGATTCTGGATCCTTTTCATAGGAACTCTATTAATTGGCATAGGAAATGGAAGCATAGAAGCAGGATGCAACCCTTTGGTAGCCACAATATTTCCTGAAGCAAAAACAAAAATGCTGAACCGTTTTCATGTGTGGTTCCCCGGTGGGATTGTTATAGGTGGGCTTACCTCTTATCTTGTCATGGATGTTCTTGAATGGTCCTGGCCGGTGCTCGTAGGTACCCTGGTTATTCCATTGGTTATTTACGGATTTCTCATGTTTGGCCAGAAATTTCCTCAAACTGAAAGGGTGGAGATGGGTGTTTCGTACGGGGGTATGTGGAGGGCGATTTTAAAACCACTGTTTCTCATAATGCTCTTTGCCATGCTGCTGAGTGCCGCAACTGAATTAACTACCGGACAGAGAATTTCCTCTCTATTGGTTGACACCGGCGCTTCGCCAATTCTGGTTTTGGTCCTTATTAATGGTATCATGGCGATTGGAAGATCTTTTGCCGGCCCAATAGTTCATCGCATAAATACTACGGGTATGTTGATGTTTTCAGCAGTTGTAAGCATGATTGGCCTATTACTCATGAGCTATTTAAGTGGTGCCGTATTAACATACCTTGTGGCTGCAGTATTCGCTATTGGAATTTGTTTCTTCTGGCCTACCATGCTGGGATTTGTATCAGAAAAAATGCCGGAAACAGGAGCACTGGGGCTGTCAATTTTTGGTGGAGCCGGGATGCTCTCAACAAGTATTTTTCTGCCAATCTCGGGAGCACTCACTGATGGAGGAGCAACCGGGGTTGAAATTCTTAGGTATACTGCTGTATTGCCTGCAATATTAATTGTAATTTTTGCTATTGTATTCACCACAATGGTCAAAAAGGAAAAGAAAATAATCGCATAAATAACAAAATATCATGAAAAAATTACGCTGGGGGATGATTGGCGGTGGAAAAGGTGCCTTTATTGGTGGTGCTCACCGGGTAGCTGCCCGGATTTCCAACCTATATCAACTAATGGGGGGGGTGTTTGATGTTGACTATGAAAGAGCTAAAGAATTTGCCATCGATGAAGGAATTCCTTTAAACCGTGTTTATCCGGATATTGATTCTTTTATTGACGGTGAACTTAGCCTGCCTGCAGAAGAGCGTATCCAGGTCGTTTCTATAGTAACGCCCAACTTCCTGCATTATGATCATGCCAGAAAACTGATGGAGAACGATTTCCACGTGATATGCGAGAAACCCGTAACCTTATCATCAGCTGAAGCAATTGACCTGCAAGAGATATCTCTCAGGAAAGACAGGGTTTTTTGCCTGACACATACTTACACTGGCTATCCCATGGTCAGGGAGATGAAAAGGAGAATAGAAGCCGGTGCGATTGGTGAGATTCAACGAGTGGAAGCTAAATACCTGCAAGGATGGATTAACCCCATTATTCATGGCGGCGGCGGTAAGCTTGCCACCTGGAGGCTCGACCCCAAGGTGTCGGGAATCAGCTCCTGCATGGCCGATATTGGAGTACATGCTTTCAACCTGATAGAGTATACCACAGGCCTGGAGGTAAAACAGGTATTGGGTGTTCTGAGCAAACTGAAGCCAGATAACCCCCTCGACCTGGACGGCAATGTATTGCTAAAATTTAGCGAGAACCTAACGGGTGTGATAAGTGCATCACAGATTGCCACAGGGGAAGAAAATAACTTGCAAATCAGTATTTATGGAGCCCATGGCGGATTTCATTGGGAACAGGAAAATCCTAATGAATTAAAGATGTTCCATGAAAGTGCTCCTTATGAAATAATCAAGCCGGGGTATGATTACCTCACTGATTTTGCCAGCGCCAGCCATGTGCTGCCTCCCGGTCATCCGGAAGGGATTTACGAATCCTTTGGGAACTTGTACAGGGGTGCAGCATTGGCCATTAAGAAAGAGCCAACTGTGCCTGGACAATTTCCGGGTATTGAGGACGGAGTGCGTGGAATGCGGTTTATTGAGTCGGTGGTTCAGTCGGATAAAGAGGGCAGCACCTGGATAGCATTGTAGGGTATTTGATAAGAACGGAAGGACGCAATACGATCCCCGCATGCGCGGGGATGACACTCAGGTTTGCCATCATTACCTACTTGTAAAGCCCCCGTGTTTTCATGATTTATGCTCCTTAACACGTTTCTTAAGATTACTGGTTACCCCTATGTAAAGAGTGGTGTTTTTCTTTGAAGACATTATGTAAACGTAATGTATAACCATCATTTTTTGTACTTTTAAAAAGTAAATCTTGTCTATGGAAATTTCCCTGGTAATACCTTTATTTAATGAAGAGGCTGTCATCCCTGAATTGATTGGCAGAACACTCAAATCATTACAAATAATCACCGGGGATTTTGAAATCATCCTGGTCGATGACGGCAGTTCTGATCATAGTCTGGAACTACTCATGGATCATAGGAAAACAGATAATCGGATTAAAATCCTGCAGTTATCCCGAAATTTTGGCCATCCGGCCGCCTATACTGCCGGAATGGGACAGGCAAAGGGAGACTTTGTTGGTATTATGGATGGAGACTTACAGGACCCACCAGAATTGTTTTCAGAGATGTACGCCCTTTTATCTGAAAATAAGGCTGATGTGGTTTATGGTAAAAGGATTCAGAAAATGAATTTTAAAGGCAGATCATTTCTTACCCATTGGTTTCACAAATGCTTTCAGAAAATTTCAGGACTGGAGGATATTGAAAATGTTGGGAATTTCTCGATGATGAACAGGACTGCTCTTAATGCAATGTTGGCTTTTTCCGAAAAGACCAGATATTTACCCGGAATAAGACGATTTATAGGATTCAAACAGGAATTTGTAGAATACGAGAGGGAGGCGAGGCAAGCCGGACAGTCCAAAATGAAGTTGGGGCAATTAATTTCCCTGAGTTCAGATGCTATATTCTCTTTTTCCAAAGCGCCTATTCGTATTTGTCTCTATATAGGTATTATGGGGGTTCTGGTGTTTTTCCTGGCAGGATTATATACCCTGATCGCCAAAATTGCAGGCTTTGCTATTCCAGGATGGTCATCCACTCTTTTATCCATCTACTTTCTTGGCTCAATTCAGCTTACTTTCCTTGGTGTGCTTGGCGAGTATATATACAGAATACATAAAGAAAGCCAGAAAAGACCCTTATTCCTGATTAAAGCCTATTATTCCTAGTTCCGATGAATTACTCCTTCCAGATACCTGCCTGGCTATCCTCAAGGAAGGTTTTTATCATATTGTCAGCCGCCATTTTTGTAATTCTTCCTTTATTAAGTATTGATGCAGGAATTTCCGGTGACGAACCAGTCCACTACCGGCAAGCTGAATATGTTTATAATTACTTTTCCTCGGGAGGAAAAGACCAGTCTGCCCTGGATACTCCCAAAACCTACTTAAAGTATTACGGACAGGTTGTAGATAATTTAAGTTACCTGATCAACAGGTGGGTTAATAGTCAAAATCCTTATTTAACCCGTCATATCCTAAATGCCCTACTCGGTGCTCTACTGATTTTATTTTCAGGCCTTCTGGCTGTTCAGCTCTCCGGTTACCGGGCCGGCGTCCTGTCCCTTGTTTTTCTGTTTTTCTCGCCCAGGATATTGGGGCATAGTTTCAATAACCTGAAAGACATTCCTTTTGCCCTAGGCTACATAATGGCTGTTTATGGCCTGACAGCAGTGGTCAGGAAGTATCCAATCCTAAAACCAGCACCCTGGATCTGGATGAGTTTGGGTCTGGCTGTTTCTTTTGGGACGAGAGCCGGTGGGCTGCTAATGATCCCAATTTTTTTCTTTTTCATTTCTCTGCGCTGGATATTCGGCCAACCTTTTAAAGAACTGGTCAGATGGCCGCCCTGGAGAAAGGGTTTCATCTTATTAGGACTACTCCTGATAACAAGCATTTCGGGTTTTATTATTGCCATACTAGCCTGGCCATATGCACTTCAGGCCCCGCTAAAACATTCCCTCGAATCTCTTCAGGTAATGACCAACTACTCGATTAGCATCCGGCAATTATTTGAAGGGCAATGGGTATGGTCGGAACATCTTCCCGGATATTACCCTATTAAATACATCATGATCACCTCACCAATAATAATCATTGCTGGCTTTGGAATGCAATTCGTGATGTGGAAAAAATCCAAGGCCTTGCTTTTAATATTAATGAACTTTGTAATTATCTTTCCAATATTCTGGGTCGTAATAAAAGGGTCAAACCTATATGGTGGCTGGAGGCATTTGCTCTTTGTTTATCCGGCAATCGCCATTCTTTCGGCTTGCTCCTTTGAAAAATTATTACGTTTTAATGAATCACTCCCTTTTAAAATATTTATGCTTCTTCTTTTAATGGCTGGGTTGACAGGCCCGGTTTTTCACACTATTCGAAATCATCCCATGGAATACTTATATTTCAACAAATTCGTTGGGGGAGTTCGTGGCGCATTTAACAATTATGAAGCAGATTACTATTATCATTCACTGGGGCCTGCTACTAAATGGTTAAAAAAATATCTCCTTGAAAATGAGCCAGGAAAAAGCATTACCGTAGCATCGAACTTTCCAGTTGATCCTTACTTCAGAAATGATCCTGAAATTTCAGCTGTTTACACACATTATTTTTCCAGGTCAAAGGTCGACTGGGATTATGGGATTTTCGTAAACACTTTTATGGGGCCGGATTATCTGGATTCAAAAAACTGGCCTCCAAATAACTGCATTCACTCAATAGAAGTAGATGGGCGTGTCGTTTGTTCTATAATCAAAAGATCTACCAAAGCAGATCTCCATGGGATAGAGTTTTATCGTAATCATTACTATGCAGAATCAATAAAGCAATTACAAACAGCCCTTTCCATTGACCCCCGGAATGAATCGGCTCAACTATATCTGGCCTGGGCATACCATCATATTAATGAATTTCCCCTGTCGGATTCAGTAGCTCAGAGCCTCCTGCACCAGCAGCCAATGAATGATATGGCCAGGGACTTAATTGGTAGAAATCAAATATCACAGGGGGAATTTGAGGGAGCCACAAAAACATTTCAGAAACTGATTAACCAAAATTATAAATACCTGCCTGCTTATGAGCAATCAGCCCGGGCTGCAGACAGTCTCCAAAACTACCAACTGGCATCCAGAATGCTTGAACGAGGATATCAACTGGGTTTGAGGGACTCAAGTAGTATTGACAAATTGGTTCAATACCTTCTAAAAGCAGGATATCACGGGAAAGCAGAAAAATTCAGAACAATTCTTAATAAAAATTGAATTAAGTTTGCTGTACAAATTAAATTATCAAAACTCAATGCATTTATGGGTTTTAAGATGTTTTCCCGGTTTGGAAAAGGAGTAAAAAAATACTGGTCATTTGCCGGTTCACATTATCGTTTCGTTTTTTTTATCGGCTTGTTTACCGGAATTGTCTTTTTGTTGTTTAGTCATCAGTTTGTTGAATATACCTCCACAGACAAATCATGTGAGGCTTGCCATGTCCACCCTCATTCCACCACATCCTGGAAACTTTCGGTTCATTACGGCAATACCTCCGGGGTGGTCGTTCATTGTGTTGATTGTCATCTTCCACCTGATGGGATAAGGCATTATACCCAAAAAGCCAAAACTGGCCTTAAGGATCTATGGGGTTTCTTGTTCAAGGATAAGGACAAGCTCGACTGGGAAGCAAAATCCACCCTTGAACATGCTAGAAAGAATACGTACAACGAATCCTGTTCCCATTGTCACCAGAACCTTTTCCAGCTCGACCTCAGCCAGCAAGGCGTTAACGCTCACCTTGATTACCTTAATCATCCTGAAGGTAAGGTTTGTATTCAATGTCATCTTGATGTCGGGCATTATGATCCTGATGCTATTCATGAACATTCAAGTGACTTCGCCGAAATAACTGACAAAACCAGGGAAGTGTACATCCAGCCTGCCCTCGTTAGCAGTTTTGAAAATTTCACCGAGTTTATTCCAAAATCTTATGTTTCCTTCGACATGGTTGCTATTCCTGAAGGTATCTTCACCATTGGGAGCCCAGAAAAAGAAGCTTTTCGGGATGAGGACGAAGGGCCCCAGCGAAGGATTAAGCTGAGTAAATTTTTCATGGGAAAGATTGAAGTAAGTTGGGAAGAATATATGGCCTTTTTCTCTCAAACCAGTGCTGAAGGAAAATCAGAAACTTCCAGCTCAGGGAATGGGGACATAGATGGGATAACCGGCGCCACACCACCCTGGGGGGCTCCTGACCAGGGTTGGGGTAAGGGAACCCGCCCTGCTATAACAATGACCCATCATGCTGCAGTTGTTTATTGTCAATGGTTATCCAAGGTGACAGGGAAAAAATATCGTCTTTCAACTGAAGCTGAGTGGGAATATGCCTGCCGCGGGGAAACAGAAACAGCTTACTTTTTTGAAGGAAGCCCAAAAGATTATACTAAGGCAGGATTCTGGAATAAAATTTTTGGTGCAGATACCAGTATCATTTCCAGATATGTGACCTATATGGGGAATAGCCCTAATAAAACACGAGAACCATCCTCTGTTATGGCAAACCCATTTGGCCTTGTAAACATGTCGGGTAATGTTGCAGAATTTTGTTCGGATTGGTATAGTCCGGATATTTATAACAGTTATCCATCGGGGAATAAGGTGATAGTCAATCCCAAAGGCCCCCCAAGTGGAGAGGAGCATGTTATACGAGGTGGAGCTTATTGGAGTGATGCAAAAGATGTTAGAAGTTCGGCCAGGGAGAGCACCCAGCACGTTGCCTGGCTTGTCACCGACCCCCAGATTCCTAAAAGTATCTGGTGGTATTCCGATAGTAAGCACGTCGGATTCAGAGTTGTGTGTGAATGGGATGGGGAATAAGTGAAGAATGATGAAAATGGTTTAAGAATTTGCAATAGTCATGGAAAAGAAACAAGTGGTTAGCAGGAGGAAGTTTCTCGGGACAGCCGGAATGGTTGGAGTAGTGGGAAGTATCGGAGTGGGTTCACTTATTGCTGCCTGCGGGAGAAATAAAACTCTAAAGAATATCCCGGCAACGGATAAACTTGACCAGGCACCCGATGGTGAATTACTGAAAGCAGGCCTGGTTGGATGTGGGAACCGGGGAACCGGGGCAGCCTTCAATTTCCTGGATGCGGGTCCAAACCTTCAATTGGTTGCCCTGGCAGATGTGTTTGACGATCAGTTACAGATGTGCCGTGGTAAATTAAAAGAAAGTAAAAATGTCGATATCCCAGATAACATGTGCTTTACTGGGTTTGACGGATATAAAAAACTGATTGAATCCGGCGTTGATATTGTTTTGCTTGCTACACCTCCACATTTCAGGCCGGAGCATCTGGCCGCCTGCGTGGAAGCAAAAAAACATGTGTTTATGGAAAAACCGGCCGCGGTTGATCCCGTGGGAATCCGCTCTGTTATTGGATCGGCCAAAAAAGCCGAAGCCATAGGCCTGTGCATTGTAGGAGGTACCCAAAGAAGGCACCAGCTGGATTACCTGGAAACATACCGTCAGGTACAGATGGGGGCTATCGGCGATGTTGTTGCTGCCAATGCATACTGGTTGCAGAACCATGTATGGTACAGAACCCGACAAGAAGGCTGGTCAGACATGGAATATATGATTCGTAACTGGAACAATTTCAGGTGGTTATGCGGAGATCATTTCCTAGACACTCATGTTCATAATATTGATGTCATTAACTGGTTTGCAGGAGGCCAGCCGATATCCGCCATTGGCGGAGGAGCACGTCATCGCAGGCTGACCGGCGATCAATGGGACTTTTTTAGTGTCGATTTTTATTTTGGCAAAGGAGTCCATTCCCATTCCATGACAAGACAGATCGATAATTGTGCTAATGCCACTGCCGAACACATAAGGGGAACTGAGGGATATACTAATTGCCAGAATACCATCTTCAATCCTGATGGGAGCATTAAGTGGAAATATGAATACCCAAAGGATGACAACGGAAACGAAACTGCAACTGTTAAAATTTCTCCATATGTTCAGGAACATATTGACCTTGTCACGGCTATCCGTACCAACCAGCCGATAAATGAGGCCGAACAATTGGCTTTGTCAACCCTTACGGCCATTATGGGCCGGGAAGCTGCATATACCGGACAAAAGATCACCTGGGAGGAAATCTCCAAATCCAGCATGCGCATGGGCCCCACAGAATATGTGATGGGACCTGTAGATATGGAAATCAAAACCCCCATTCCTGGAACACAACACGGCAAAAGCTAAGAAAGGAAAACAGGAGCCTTCGGAAGATACAAGATACAAGATACAAGAAGAAGGCCTTCGGAAGATTCAAGACATAAGACCAAAGACTCAAGAGGAACTCATAGAAGATCCCTATTCAACCTGCAACTCGCAACCTGCAACTCGCAACCTGCAACTCGCAACCTGCAACTCGCAACCTGCAACCTACAACTCGGCCCCTGAGCCTGTCGAAGGGCAACCTGAAACATCTCCTATTCTCTTCTTAAAAAATGTTAAATCAGTACAGTTATCGTTTTATCTGATTAATTTTATTCCCTCTAGATCAAACTCAAAAAACTATCAACATGAAAAAACTTGTTTTTCTGATCATGGCGAGCATCCTGTTTGCCGGTTCTGGATTTAGCCAGAAAGCTGATTTTCGCACTGCAGAGAAATTCAAATCTTCTAACTTGTCCAAAATGCTGGGCAGCAGTTCAGTGCGCCCCGTCTGGCTAAAAGACATCGATGAATTTTGGTACTCTTATAAAACCGGCCAGGGAAAAAATTATTGGCTTGTAGACCCGGGAAAAAAGGTCAAAGAACCTCTGTTTGATAATCATTACATAGCCTCCGAGGTTAACCAGCAGATAAACAAGATACTTAATCACCTTGATCTTCCTCTTCAGAACCTCAAATTTAAAGATGATAATAAAGCTCTGAATTTTGAAGTCGACAGTTTCAAATTTGAGTATGAACTGAAGACAAAAAAACTATTTATAACCGATACCATTGATAAAAAAGAAGAGGAGAAAAAAAAAGAAAAGGACTCCTGGAAGGGATACAATAAGGACTCAACATGGATTGTTTTTGCCCGGCAGTATAATCTGTTTATTATGAAAGCTGATGATCCCGACAGCATAGAATACCAGCTAACCACGGATGGTGAAAAATATTACTCCTGGGGGGGTAGATACCGCGACAGCGTGGAGGAAGATACCACCAAACGGCAAAGAGCCTCTGTAAGATGGTTTGAGGATAATACGAAATTTTATGTCACACGCAGCGATTCACGTAAAGTGAAAGATCTTTGGGTGATCAATGTTCTTAAAAATCCCAGACCTGAATTAGAGACTTACAGGTATGCAATGCCCGGAGATGAAAATGTTCCACAATCAGAACTATGGGTCTTTAATGCAGAGGACAAATCAAGCTTAAAAATTGATACGGACAAATGGAAGGATCAAACATTCCGGGTTCAATTATTGGGAGACAATACAGATGAACTAATCATTACCCGCAAAGATCGTACCTGTGCAAAAATTGAAATCTGTAAAGCCAATGCTTACACAGGCGAGGTCTCTGTTTTGTATGAAGAAACGGATGAACCATATTTCAATGGGGAATATTCTGGTCTAAGTATTTTGAATGAAGGGAAAGACTACATCTGGTGGTCGGAGCGTACTGGTTTTGGACAATTGTATCTATATGATGCTGATTTTACCCTGGTGAACCCTATCACCAGGGGCAATTATGTTGTTGGGAATATCAATCGTATTGATACTGCCGGAAGGGTGGTGTATTTTGAGGCATTCAACAAGGAACCCGGTATCGATCCTTATTATAAAATGTTCTACAGGGTTAATTTTGATGGTTCTGGTCTGAGCCTGCTTACCCCGGAAGACGCAACTCACTCCATGAGCATGGCCAAGTCCAATAAATACTTTGTTGATTCATATTCCAGAGTAGATATGCCGCCGGTTTCCGTGCTCAGAGACAATAAAGGCAATATACTCCTGGCCCTGGAGGAAATGGATCTTACCCGCATCCTGGAAACCGGCTGGCAAATGCCGGAGAAATTTATTGTTAAAGCAGTAGATGGAGTAACTGATTTATATGGTGTGATATGGAAGCCTTTTAAAATGGAAGAGGGCCGGAAGTATCCCATTATCTCCTATGTATATCCAGGCCCGCAAACAGAAAGTGTACCACGTGGATTTTCTGCCTCGGGAAAAAATCAGGCTCTGGCCCAATTAGGCTTCGTGGTTGTTTCTGTGGGTCACCGCGGCGGTAGCCCTCAACGGTATAAGTATTATCATACTTATGGGTATGATAATTTGCGGGATTATACATTGGCGGATGACAAATACGCAATGGAACAGCTGGCTGACCGGTTTGATTTTATTGATATCACAAAGGTTGGCATTTTTGGCCATTCTGGCGGTGGATTCATGTCAACCGCTGCCCTGTTTACTTATCCGGATTTTTATACCGCAGCGGTTTCTTCGTCAGGTAACCACGACAACAACATTTACAATCTGTGGTGGGGAGAAACCCACCATGGGGTAACCGAGGTAAAAAAGACTGTGAAAAAGGGTAAGGATAAAAAAGACGGTGAGGGAGATAATGATAAGGTGGATAAGAACGATAACAAAGGCTGGCCTGAAGAAGATAGTGTCAAGAAGGAAGAGGAGGTCAAGATTACTTTTAAATCAGTAATCCCGAAAAATCAAGATCTGGCGAAAAACCTCAAAGGTCATCTCCTTCTTGTCCATGGTGATATTGACAACAATGTTCACCCTGGAAATTCTATCCGCGTAGCAGATGCCCTTATTGCTGCTGGTAAGAGATTTGACTTTATGGTCATGCCAGGACAAAGGCATGGTTACGGCAAATATTCAGAATATTTTGAAAAAATGATGTGGTACTACTTTGCCGAACACCTGCTGGGTGATTATCGAACCAACGTGGAAATAAACAACCCTGACAAATAGAGATCATCCCGGGGGACAAAGCCCCGGGCTACGGTCATCTTTTTGTCACCTGTCACTTGTTACTCTCTAAACCCATTTACAAGGTGGCTTCCGTCACAAAATGGATGATTTTCTGTTCCTCCGCAGCGACAAAGCGCTATTTGATTAGTTGTTTCAATTTTCTTCCCGGATCCCCGGGATACATTGAAGTTTCCTTTAATTATAGCGGGCCCGTTGTCAATAATCAGAATCTCTGTTGGCGGTGGGGTTGGGACTTTATCTTCTGAAGCGGGAGCACAATTTATATTATTTATTTCTTCGCTGGTAAGATCTTTATTCCACTTCCATGTCAATGCATCCGTTGGGCATTGTTCCACTATGTCAACAATTTCTTTAGTCGTACCATTCGCCATATTTACCCATGGACGCTTTGTTGGGTCGAAAACCTTCCTAAGCTTCATGAAACATATAGTGGCGTGTATACAAGTTTCCGGTTTCCAGAAAACAGTTACATCATCATTGCTATATTGGCGGTTATTTGGATTGCTCATTTACCATAAAAGCGTTTAGTGCTAAAGATTTGTATATTAATCACTTTATACAATATAACAAGTCTATTACAGTTTCTTAATCTTTATGTTTCGAAAATTACAGGTTCCACCATGATCCTGAAGAGCAATGTACCCATCCTTATATTTTCCGTAGCCATCTGCATCCTTCCATTTCGAATTGTTTTTCAATTCGTACCACTCATCGGTCCACATATCATATTCAACAACTTTCCTTCCATTCAGATAGTGTTCTACATGTGGCCCCTTTACCAGGATCCTTGCCGTATTCCATTCATCAAGGGTTTTAACCTGTCCGAATTTAGGGGGATGGACATCGTAATTGGCGCCGGTATCATGAAGAGGCCCTGATTCCGGGACACCAACATCGTCAAGCAACTGATATTCAGGACCTGTCATATAAACTGTGCCATATTCATCTCCCTCCTTGACATGAAAGAAAATCCCTGAATTACTACTCTCCCCAATTTTAAACTCAAGCCGCAGATCAAAATCGGAATATTGATTCCTGGTAATTATATCGCCTCCCTGACCGTGGGCTAAACCCAGGGCTTTCATTCCGTGCTCTTCTATTGCCCAACCCTGGACTGCATCTTTTTTAAATCCGCGCCATTGATCCATGGATACTCCATCAAAAAGCAGTTCCCAACCTTCATCTATCTCTTGCTGAGTTAACTTGTTGAGATGTTGCGCATTAACTTTTGGCAATATAATCGCCAATAAGACCAAAAGGGTAATTAGTTTTTTCATTTTTCTGTTTTTCAGTGATAAAATTAATTTTGTCCTGTGCTTTTTTTATTAAAAAAAAACAGGTTTTAAGCTTTCGTAAATATAAGGATAAATTGGGGACATGGGGACCAGAATAAGACACAAGACCAAAGACACAAGACACAAGATACAAGATACAAGATACAAGACTAAACTTATAAACCTTATAAACCTTATAAACCTTATAAACCATATAAACCATAATAATTAATCTCCATAAATTGTTTACAAACTAGTTAGGATTGCATAAATTGGGAGTTTTAAATTCTTTTTGATGCATTATTCTGTTTACGATACCATACTTGAGCGGACCTCGAGTAGAAGCTATGAATCCAGGGATTTTATTGTTGGCCAGGCTTTGCCAGGCAAACAGGCCTTCCTGGATTATGGATATTTGCTTGAAAAGATCATCTTGGAACTAACCAGTATGAAACTGGGAACATGTAAACAAAAAACATGAGCCAATGTCCCTGTTTAGAGTTATTTTATCCATTTTTTTTCCTCCTCTGGCAATTATAGACAAAGGCTGTGGATCAATTTTAATTGTATTCCTTCTCACTCTGGCCGGGTGGGTTCCAGGGGTAATCGCAGCTTTGGTAATACTCAACAGAGATAGATCCAGATAAGGAATTTTTTTTAAGTTTTAAGCTTATGAGGGTATTGATTCAGCGGGTTAAAGAAGCATCTGTTAGAATTAATGGAAAAACGGTTTCTGCTATTGGCCCTGGTTTATTACTATTTGTAGGAATTGAAAATGCCGACCATGAGGATGATATCATTTGGCTCAGTAATAAAATCATTGGACTTCGTATTTTTGACGATGTGAATGGGCTTATGAATCTCTCCCTGTTGGAAACGAAGGGGGATATACTGGCTGTATCCCAATTCACCTTGCTTGCCCGTGTAAAAAAAGGATTCCGGCCATCATATATTGACGCTGCCCCTCCTCAAATATCTGTTCCCCTTTATGAACGTCTTGTAAGCCAGCTGGAATCAGACCTTGGTAAAAGGGTTTATACCGGAGTATTCGGGGCTGAAATGCAGATAGGACTGATCAATGACGGCCCGGTTACTGTTTTTATTGATAGTAAAAACAAAAAATGACAATTCAATAGGCTCAAAATCAAAAAAAAATATCATGGACAAAATCAATAAATTTCAGGAAGTTTATGGTCCTGGGGAAGATGAACTTTTTGTGGGGAATAGAACCCACGAGATTCTTGAAAAATACAGTGCCAATTATCAGGGGCCTAAATATCTTGAGAAAGCATTGTCCTGCATAGACCTTACCAGCCTCAATCCAGAAGATAATGGAGCCCTGGCCAGGCGGTTTTGCCGAAATGTGAACCATTTCTCATCAGAGTTCACCGGCTTGCCCAATGTTGCAGCAATTTGTGTTTACCCCGCCATTATGGAAGAGGTTAGAAAAAATTTAACTGCTCCAGGCGTGAAGCTGGCTGTTGTTGGAGCCGGTTTTCCATCTTCACAGACCTTTCTTTCAGTAAAACTTGCTGAATGTAAATTATTGGCTTCGAAAGGGGCTGATGAAATAGATATTGTGATTTCTCTCGGGCGATTTCTAGGCGGAGACTACCAATATGTTGCAGATGAAATTACCCTGATAAAAGAAGCCATTGGGGAGGTTCTTCTAAAGGTTATTTTAGAGACAGGCAAACTATCCACCCCCGAAAATATTCGTGTGGCCAGCCTGCTGGCTATGGAATCAGGAGCAGATTTCATTAAAACCTCAACGGGGAAGGAAACTCCTGCCGCAAGCCCAGAAGCCTTTTATTCAATGGCAGTGGCTATCCGGGATTATTTTGTCGTCAGCGGTAGAAGGGTGGGAATCAAAGCAGCTGGGGGTATTTCCAGCCCCGGAAATGCACTCATCTACCTATGCCTGCTAATGGAGATACTCGGGGAAGAGTGGTGTAATCCCAGCCTGTTTCGTATCGGCGCAAGCCGCCTTGCCAACAACCTTTTAAGTGAAATAACTGCCAGGGCCGTCAAATACTTCTGAAATTATCTTGAAACCTGAGTAAAATTATGAATTCTGTTATTCAAATAACCCTGCAGTTAACTTAAATATTTATATATTTGTATGAGTACCATAATCATTGATTTTTATGAAGTTTGAGTTATTAAAACCGGAACAGTTAGAACAGGCTTCCAGTATGCTAAAAGCGATCGCACACCCTGTGCGAATCACCATTTTGTCATACCTGGAAGATGGGCAAAGGCTTACCGTAACGGAAATTCACGAAAGACTGGATATGGAGCAATCCACCACATCTCATCATCTGGGTATAATGAAAGATAAGGGTGTATTGAGCAGCCAAAGAGAGGGCAAAAACACCTATTATTATCTGAGGCATGAGCAACTTCATAATATCGTGGAATGCATTAGTAAATGCACTTGCTAAACCCTTTGTTCTTCTGGTTGTTTAAACTCTACAACCAAAATAATTATCCATGGCAACAGTTAGAGTTACAAAAATATTCGGGTTTGAAATGGCTCATGCCCTTTGGGGATATGACGGACTTTGCAAAAACATCCACGGGCATTCCTATATTCTTAAAGTAACGGTATCCGGCAAACCAATTGTTGATCCAGCTGATATTAAGGAGGGAATGGTCATTGATTTTGGCGACCTTAAAAGAGTTGCCAAAAAACACATAGTCGATATTTTTGATCATTGTGTGGTTCTGAATAAAAAAGCCCCGGTTGAAAAGTTTGCTGGTGTAGAGGAGATGTTCGATCGAAAATTATATACTGATTTTCAGCCCACAGCCGAAAACCTCGTTATCTACTTTGCTGATATTCTTAACAGAGAACTTCCTGGTGAAGTTAAACTCGAGAGTGTTGTTCTGTTTGAAACAGCGAACAGTTATGCCGAATGGATTGCAGCAGACCAGCATTAATAGCAATAATTTTATAGAAACACACTGTTTACTATGGCAAAAAAACTTTTTCTGCTCGATGCCTATGCACTTATATATCGTTCATATTACGCCTTTATTAAAAACCCCAGGATCAATTCAAAAGGGATAAACACTTCAGCCCCTTTTGGTTTCACCCTGACTCTTGACGAAATACTTCGCAAAGAAAAACCAAGTCATATTGCAGTGGTTTTTGACCCCCCCACTCCCACTTTCCGCCATGAGATGTACCCTGAGTATAAAGCCCAGCGCCCACCTATGCCAGAAGATCTGAAAGCTTCTGTTCCATTTGTTAAACAAATTATTGAGGCATTTAATATCCCGATTTTGCAAGTTGATGGTTTTGAGGCAGATGATGTGATTGGAACTATTGCCCATCGTGCCGCCAAAGAAGGATTCTCTGTTTTTATGATGACTCCCGACAAGGATTTTGCTCAGCTGGTTGATGAAAATATTTTCATGATGCGTCCCAGGCGGTCAGGAAAAGATGCAGAAATCCTTGGATTGCCAGAGATCAGAATTGAGTTTGGGGTGGAACGGGCAGAACAGGTTATAGATGTGCTGGCACTAATGGGTGATAAGGCCGATAATATTCCCGGAGCCCCGGGGATAGGGCCAAAAACAGCAATGAAATTGATCTCAGAATATGGATCCATTGAAAAGATCTATGAAAACCTCGACAAATTAAAACCAAAACAAAAGGAAATCCTCGTTAATTTCCGTGATCAGGTTATGAGAGCTCAGGAATTGGTTAGGATCATAAAGGATGTTCCTATTGAATTCCAGCCGGAGGTGATGGTTTTAAATGAACCGGATTTCCGGAAAATCGGTGAATTATTTGATAAGCTTGAATTTAAAAACCTTGCCAGCAGAATTCTGGCAGATCATGGGGAAAGCCCAAAGGAAAAAATAATTTCTGCTGATCCTGTACAAGGAGATCTTTTCAGCAACACCACTGTAACTATTGATGTACCAACGATTAGTGATCTTTCAGATATTAAATCAACCGAACACGATTATCAGATAATTGAAAATGATAAAGAGATTTCAGCATTAGCACAAAAACTTAATGGAGAGCCTGGTTTCTGTTTCGATACAGAAACCACCGGCCTGAATGCCCTGGAGGCTGATCTGGTGGGACTTGCAATTAGTTATCGGTCCAAATTTGCATATTATATACCCTTTTCTCATGACCGTTTTGCCACACAAAACAGGCTTGAATTACTACGGCCAGCCCTGGAGAATGCTTTCACTGAAAAAATTGGTCAAAATATAAAATACGACCTGCAGATCCTCCGCAATTATAATATCGAAATACAGGGCCCTCTTTTTGACACAATGATCGCCCACTATCTCCTGCAGCCGGATCGTCGGCATAATCTTAATGAGCTGGCCGAAAATTACCTATCCTATAAAATGGTACCTATTGAATCTCTTATAGGGGAAAAAGGAGTAAACCAGAAGAACATGAGACAGGTATCACTTGATCTGCTGAGGGAATATGCAGGTGAAGACGCTGATATTACTTTCCAACTTAAATCAATCTTTGAAAAAGAGCTGGAAAAGCAAAACCTTATGCGTGTATTTCGTGAGGTGGAAATGCCTCTTATACCAGTGCTGGCTGATATGGAGCGTGAAGGAATTAAGATGGAAGTTACTTCCCTTAAAGGATTTGCCGAAGAACTCCGTTCCGACATCCTGAGGCTTGAAAAGGAAATCATTGATATTGTAGGATTTTCTTTCAACATATCTTCGCCAAAACAATTGGGTGGCGTTCTTTTTGACCGGCTTAAAATAATTCCTGCCCCGAACAGGACAAAAAGCAATCATTATCCAACGGGTGAGGAGGTTTTGGTAAGGCTTGCATCAAAACACCCCATTATTAATAAAATACTGCAGTTCAGGGGGTTAAAAAAACTGCTTAATACTTATGTTGAGGCTCTGCCTGAACTGGTTAATCAGCGAACGGGAAAAATACACACTTCTTTCATGCAGGCTGTTGCATCAACCGGCCGCCTGAGTTCCGTCAATCCAAACCTTCAGAATATTCCCATTCGGGAAGCCAGAGGCCGGGAAATTCGCAAGGCTTTTGTTCCATCGGGGAGTGATCACTTATTTCTATCGGCCGATTATTCTCAGGTTGAATTAAGGCTGATAGCCCATATGAGCGGGGATGAAAACATGCAGGCTGCATTCAACAGGAGTGAGGACATACACACAGCCACGGCGGCTCTGATCAATGGCATTAAGATCGAAAAAGTAACCAGGGAGATGAGAAGCCAGGCAAAAACAGCCAATTTTGGCATCATTTACGGAATATCATCCTTCGGGTTGGCCCAACGCTTAAATATCCCCAGAAAAGACGCCAAGGCGCTTATTGATGGGTATTTTCGTTCATATCCAAAGATAAAAACCTATATGGATTCTAATATCCAGAAGGCCCGGGAGGATGGATTTGTTTCAACCATTATGGGCAGGAGGAGGTATTTGCCAGATATTCACTCCCAGAATGCAATTGTACGCGGTAATGCCGAGCGGAATGCTATCAATGCTCCTGTTCAGGGATCAGCAGCAGACTTAATAAAAATTGCCATGATAAAGATTTTCAAACGATTTAGGGAAGAAAAACTTCGTGCCAAAATGTTGATCCAGGTTCATGATGAACTGAACTTCGATGTTCCTGAAGCTGAATTGAATGCGGTGAGAAATATTGTCAGGTATGAAATGGAACATGCATTCCGGATTAATGTTCCTCTGGTGGTGGACATTGGGATTGGGCAGAATTGGTTTGAGGCCCATTAAACACTTCAGTAAAATGGAGATACGGGGCGATATCACGGGAATAATCATGGCTGGAGGACAAAACCTCAGGATGGGGCGGAACAAAGCATTTATCATCTGGCGGGGAAAACGGCTTTTGGATTGGGTTTATGATGCTATTAGGCCCCTGTGTACTAAAATAATTATTTCTGCAAATGATGAGAATTCCTCATATCCCGAAGCATTAGTAGTTCCTGACCGTTACCAAAGAATAGGCCCGATTGCTGGTATCGAAGCCGGCCTTACACACAGCAATACTGAAATGAATATCATCGTAAGCTGTGATACACCTATGTTGTCCACTGCCTTTTTCAGATACATGATTAAACAGCACCAGAAGTTTGATATCTCCATTCCCATACACGATGGTGTAAATGAGCCATTAATCGGGATATATAACAGGTCTGTTCTGCCGAGGTTTCAGGATGCTATTTCCAGGGGGCTGTATAAGCCGCCTCCAATAATAAAATCCTGTAATTTTCAGGAAGTACCTATTAATCAGGAAATGAACTTTTATCAGCCCGACCTGTTCTTAAACTTAAACAAGCCGGAAGACCTGAAAAATATATCTAATAAATAAAAGTATCCCGCTCTTGCTGATCGCCAATACAGCAAAGCCGTTAACCAGGAATTCGTGACACAGGAAGCAGTCTTTTGCGGCACTGGAGGATTGTGTAGAACAGATAAAGTTGAAGCTTCCTGTATGGAAGAAAGAGATCTTCACCGATGGCAGCCATACCTGGAAAGATATTTGATCCTTTTACGGGTTTTCCGGAAGATCTTTGATAGTCCTTGAAGTAGCCAACAGCTCTCTATAAGCATCCTTATCACCAAGAATTTCCTGGGCTTTTTTGAGAACCGGGTCTGTTAAAAGACTGTATTCCATCCTACCCTTAATATAGAAGTACCTGCTTATTATTTCTTCAGATAACAGATTAATCAATTCCTCCCTGAATATTTCCAGGTCTTTCTCCGGATCGTGTGCAAGTTTTTCCTCTAAAACCTTGAGGTCCTCCTCAACCAGATTGTAATATTTTTCTTTTCTGGCTGTCGAAATAAGTTGTTTTAATTCATTTTCGGTTCCAGTTTGATAGGTAAAGTGGTCTTGCAAAAGAGTTTGTTTAAATCGGCCAAATTCCCCGGGAGGAAGGTTAAAGTTGGTTACTGATTGGATATTATCATTTGTATTACGATATTCCGTGGCAAAATTAAAAAATTTATTCTGGTATATCATAGCCGTGGCCACCTTGCTCAGATAACGGTTTTCCAACTGCACATCTGGTAATACACCACCGCCGTCAAAAACGGTTCGCCCTCCATGTGTTTTAAATTCAGAAATAAGGGAGTCAGGTATTTTACCAACACTGCCATCCTCCCTCCGGTTAGAATAATCCAGAGCCTGGATACAACGACCACTGGGAATATAATATTTTGCTGTTGTAAGCTTCAATTTGGAATTGTAAGAAAGATCTCTTGTGGTCTGAACCAGGCCTTTCCCGAATGTTCGCTGGCCGATGATCACCCCACGGTCGAGGTCCTGCATAGCACCTGCAATTATTTCTGAAGCAGAAGCAGAAGATGAATTGACTAAAACAGCGATCGGGATCAGGGTATCCACGGCTTCTTTACGGCAATAATAGGTCTTATCCCACTGTCTTGCTTTACCCCTGGTACTAACAATTTCCTGGTTACGTGGAACAAATATGTTCATGATATCCACTGCTTCTATAAGCAGCCCCCCGGGATTGCTTCTGAGGTCAAGAACGATTTTGTCGGCCCCCAGTTTTTTCAAATTCTGATAGGCATTCAGCACCTCCTGAGAGGCACCCATGGTAAATCCTGATAAGCGAATATACCCGGCTCCATCGTCCAGCAGTTTATAGAAAGGGACATTGTCCATCTTTATTTTTTCCCTATAAAGGTCCACGGTAATCTTCTCATCAGTAAATGGCCTCTCTACAGATACTTCCACCTTGGTTCCCACCTGGCCCTTCATCAGGTCGCTGATCTCTTTGGAGCTTTTTCCCTCTACAGAGCGACCATCAATTTTTTTAATTATATCACCAGCCCGGAGGTTAGCTTTTTGGGCAGGAAATCCTTCGTATGGGTCGGTTATTACCACGTCGTCCCCAAACTTGCTGATCATTGCACCCAATCCGCCATACTCTCCGGTTGTCATCAACTCAAGGTCTTCCATTCTGGACTCCGGGACATAAACCGTGTAGGGATCAAGTGTTCGAAGCATCTCATCGATACTTGTCTTGATCATCTCCCCCGGATCTGTTTCATCAACATAAAAAAGGTTTAGTTCCCGCATAAGGGTATGGTATATGTCGAGGTTTTTTACCAGTTCAAAATCCTTATCCTGAAAACCGGTAAAGACCAGGGGCAACATTAATAATATCAATGCTAATCCAATTGCTCTAATCGATTTTTTCATCTGTCTGTAATTATAAAATTTCTGAAAGAATCATGGTACAGGATCATATCCATGGCCGCCCCATGGATTACAACTCAATACCCTTTTAATACTCAGAAAAAGTCCTTTAATTGGACCGTGTTTTTTTAATGCCTCAATGCAATAGGCTGAACATGTGGGTGTATACCGGCATACTCCCGGAAATAAAGGTGATATGGAAAGCTTGTAAAACTTGACCAAAAGGATAAACACCCAGGCAATTCCCTTTCCTAATCCTTTTATTATTGCTTTAAGCACCTTCATAAACACTTCTTGCAAGTTCTTCCTTTAAACGGCTTAAAATTATTATTATTTTTTCCTCGATTTCCAGGTAACTTCTGATGTCGGAGGCAGTATAGATCAGTATAAAGACGATTTGAATATTGAGTTCTTCCAGTTTGAGATATAGTTCTGTTTTATTTTTCCGATAGGCCTCCCGAATACGTCTTTTCAACAAATTTCGCTGAACGGCTTTTCGAAAGAGCCTCTTCTTAACCGAAATTGTGATTTGTGCCGGATGGACCAATGGTTCAGAAACAGGTATCCACACCAGCCTGAACGGAAAGGAATAAAAGGATTTGCCTGTCCGGAATAATTCCTCGATATACTTTTTTCTGCAAAGCCTTTCCGACTTCCGGAATCGTTGATCTGTTATCATCCCGGATCTTGTTTTTGGGATACTGCTATTTAGCAGCTTTCCTGTTTTTCTCGGTTATAAAATTATCCAGGGCCATAGTCATGGATGGAAATTCCGGGCTCGGTACTTTGATATTTACATCCAGTTGGGCCTCTCTGGCTGCTTTAATAGTGCTTGTGCCAAAAGCGGCTATTTTGATGTTATGTTGTTTGAAATCAGGAAAATTAGCCATCAAGGAAGATATACCAGACGGACTGTAAAACACCAGCAGATCATAATCAATAAGTTTAAGGTCAGAAAGATCAGAACTTATTGTTTTATAAAGCACCGCCATTGTATGGTTTATCTTATGTTTGCTTAGGAGCTTTGGAATTTCCTCGTTATGAACATCAGACACCGGAACAAGAAATTTTTCCTCGTTATGCTTAACCAGAATATCCATTAAATCGGTAAATCGTTTCTGCCCGTAAAAAACCTTCCTTTTCCTGTATACTATATATTTCTGCAGGTAAACAGCTATGGATTCGGAATTGCAAAAATATTTCATAGTATCGGGAACCTGAATCCTAACTTCCTCACATATTCTGAAATAATGATCAATGGCCGTCCGGCTGGTAAAGATCACGGCTGAATTATCGAGTATATTTACCCTGCTAGCCCGAAAATCTTTTCCAGTAACTCCTTCCACCTGGATGAACTGCCTGAAATCCAATTTAACCTTGTGTTTTTCCGATAGGTCAAAATAGGGGGATTTTTCTGTGCAGGGCTTTGGCTGCGAAATGAGAATTTTCTTGATCTTCATAATGTGGTTTTGGCTGTTACAAACACTCGGTCCTTTTTACTCCCTCAAAAAACAAATAACCTTCCAAATAATCAGAATCGGTAAAATTTCAAGGGTACAAAGGTACAAAATCCCGTAATAAATAGAAATACGATGCTGTAGGAGAAACATAAAACCTTTTACGTAATTCATTATCAACATTATTACGAGTAAGGCCATGCCTATGTAAAGAGCCAATTCATCAATTGGGTGCAAAAGAAAAGCAGAAGCTGCCGAGAATGGGAGAAGGAAAAAACCGAAATTTTTATGATTGATTAACCACTGATGATTTATTTGAATTGATGCCTCTGTATTATTTCCGGATTTACCGAGAATACCAATAATAAAGTATTTTGCTCCGGCAATCACAATTACCGTTAGGGTGGTCAGGGCCCACCCGTAGAAATTTTCAGGTAATTGTGCTATCAAATCAAAATGAGTAAGAAAAAGGTATACGAACAAGCCTATTGAGAATGCGGCCAAAACATTAAGCGATACAGCAGCCTGAAGCAAAAGGACATTCTTCTCATATATAAGTTTTTGTGCTTCCTGGCTATATAACATTGCCCGTCGGTACTTCCGCCAATACTTGCCAAAGATCATTTTAACACATACATATGCAACAGCCAGAACCAAAAAGAATGCGATCAACCAATCCTGATTATCAGAATTACGTATCATCTCATTTAAAAAAGGCTCCGTCTGTTTCATCTCATTATAAAATTATTTGGTTGATTTGGAAAAATACACCTTTAACGTCCTGGCCCTGGCTGCTCCGATAACCGTTTCCAGTTCTTCACGGCTTGCCATACGAATATCCTCGACCGAATCAAAATGGTTCAGCAAAACCTCTCTGGTCTTTTCACCAATGCCCTTTATATCATCGAGTTCTGAATGCACCAGGTCCTTTTCCCTACGGCCCCTATGATGAGAAATACCAAAACGATGAGCTTCATTGCGCATATGCTGAATCAATTTTAGGCTCTCCGAGTTTTTATCAAGATAAAGAGGTACTGGATCTCCTGGAAAATAGATCTCTTCAAGCCTTTTTGCTATGCCAATAAGGGTGATTTTCCCTCTTAGTTTAAGTTCTTCCAGGCTTTTCATAGCTGCACTGAGCTGACCTTTTCCTCCATCAACAATTATCAGTTGAGGTAAATTTTGATTTTCATCCAACAGCCGCCTGTAACGCCTGAAAACCACTTCCGTCATAGAGGCGAAATCATCGGCACCCGTTACGGTTTTTATATTGTAATGCCTGTAGTCTGACTTGCTGGGGTTTGCATTTTTAAACACTACACAAGCGGCAACAGGATTTGAGCCCTGTATATTAGAATTATCGAAGCATTCAATATGGGAAGGCAGATGTTCCATTCGCAGATCCTTACGCAGTGTTTCCAGTTTCCGGCTAACCCTTGATGCCGGCAGGTGTTTTATCTGTTGTTTTTGTCGTTCCAGGCGGAAGTATTTTGCATTTCGTGTTGAAAGATCCAGCAGGGTTTTTTTATCTCCCCTCTGGGGAATGTGCACTTTTACCTGGTTAAAAGGATAATGAACCGGTATAGGCACCACAAGCTCCCCAGCCCGACTCTTTATTCGTTCGCGTATTTCCACTATGGCCATAGACAGCAGCTCTTCATCTGTTTCATCCAGGCGTTTTTTTAGCTCAATAGAATGTGCCTGAATTACAGCACCTCGCACTACTTTAAGAAAATTAACATAACCAGCTCTTTCATCGCTGACAATCGAGAACACATCAAGGTCCTTAATCCGGTTGTTGACGATAGTTGACTTTGCCTGGAAACGCCGGAGCATTTCCAACTGCTCGTTTACCCGGGCTGCTTCCTCATATAGGTATGATTCGGAAAGTTGTTTTATCTTTCCCTCAAGGGTTTTCAATACAGATTGGGTGTGCCCGTTAAGAATTTGCCCTATGTGGCCAATCTGCTCATCATAGTTTTCCTCCGTTTGACTACCCACACAGGGCCCCAGACAATTCCCTATATGATACTCCAGGCAAACCTTGTATTTCCCTGATATAATATGTTCCTGATTCAGATTCAGGCTGCAGGTTCTTATTTTGTACATGCCCCGAACCAGTTCGATCATGCTTTTCCATATTCTGCCAGATGTATAAGGACCAAAATACAGTGAACCATCCCTTATTATTTTCCTGCTTGTAAAAACCCGAGGGAAAGGTTCATTACTGATGCAGATCCATGGAAAGGTCTTATCGTCCTTCAGCAACACGTTATATCGTGGCAAATGCTTCTTTATCAAGTTGTTTTCAAGAAGCAATGCATCGCTTTCAGTATCCACTACCAGATGCTCCACCTTATTTATCTTCCTCACCAGAACCGCCAGCTTCGCATTGTCGGGCAGCTTGCTGAAATACGATGAAACCCGCTTCCTGAGGTTCTTTGCCTTGCCTATATATATAATCCTATTGTCCCGGTCAATGAACTGGTAAATCCCCGGTTTTTCAGGGAGGTTTCTAATCTGCTCCCTTATGAAGTCTGATGGTGTGAATTTGTTATATAATGCTGCCACAGCAAACTATTCCACTTTTGGTTTTACAAAATTAAACTCTTTTACATCAAACAATCCACGGTCGCCAATTTTGAGCTCAGGAATAACCAGAAGCGCCATAAACGACAGGGTCATAAACGGAGCGCTAAGGCAGGAACCCAGCTCTCTCGCCCTGCCGTTTAATTCCTGGTATTTTTTACCTACCCATTCTGCTCCCTGACTGCTCATGAGGCCAGCTACCGGCAGGGGTAGAATTCCTGTATCCCTCCCTCCTGAATAACTTATACCTCCCTGATTATCAATAATTAAGTTAACCGCTTGAGCCATATCCTCCGTGGATATTCCCATAACAATAATGTTATGGCTATCGTGAGCAACAGAACTTGCAAGGGCACCCTTTTTCAAGCCCGTTTGCCCTATCCAACCCAAAGCCAGTGGTGAGTCTCTATATCTGTTTACTACGGCTATTCTTATGATATCATTCTCATTATCAGGCAATACCACTCCTTCTTTAGCTTCAAGGTAATGGATTTCAGATGTAGTAAACAATTCACCATCTACAGCCCCTATTACTCGGTAATTTCCAGACTGCCCCGGCATCTCAAAATCTTCCTTTTTAACAGAGGCTCTGTTGAACCGGTTAGGGTGGGAGGAATCATTAGTCTCAAATTGTATTTCACCATCCCTTGAAACACAATTCCCATTGATATAATTATCCCGTACAATGAATTTATTAAGCTGTTTTACCAGGATAAAATCCGCCTTATCACCAGGCTGAAGTTTACCAACGTCAAGTTGATAATGATTTATCGGGTTCAGCGAGGCTGCCTGAAGAAGGTCGAAAATACTAAGGCCTTTCTCAAGCCCCCTAACTATTAGCCAATCTATATGGTGATCCAGAAGTTCATCCGGGTGGATATCATCACAACAAAGCATTACCTCCCCGGGATACTCAGCTATAAGCGGCCAAAGTGCATCAAAATTGCGGGCGGCACTGCCCTCCCTGATGAGTATTTTCATTCCCGCCTGGATTTTCCCCCTGGCCTCATCCAGGCTTGTAGCTTCATGGTCGGTACTGATACCTGCCCCGGCATACTTTTTTAAATCCATACCCATCAGCCCGGGAGCATGACCGTCGATCGGCAGGTTATATTTCCTGAATAAGCTTATTTTCTCTATAACCTTGGGATCCTTTCTAAGCACACCGGGAAAATCCATCATCTCTCCCAGTCCGACAAACGAATATCTTGATGCCAACTCTTCTAATTCATGCACCCCCAGAACTGCCCCCGACTCCTCATGCTCAGTTGCCGGTACACATGATGGAGCAGTATAGTAAATTTTTAATGGTACCCTCGCTGCATCCTCCACCATAAACTTTATCCCCTCTATCCCCAGGACATTGGCAATCTCGTGAGGATCAGAAACTGTTGCCACAGTTCCAAATCTTACAACCTGCATTGCGAAGCCCGAGGGTACCAGCATAGAGCTTTCAATATGAACATGAGCATCTATCAATCCAGGCAAAATGTAGTCATCGTCAATATCAGGTCCTGGCTTTTTGCTTTCCAGCCTGATTACGCTTACTATAAACTCATCCTGAATCTGAATTTCTCCGAAAAAAAATTGTCGATTCTTAAAATCCGGTATCCAACCCCTGATGATTTTCATTGTCGATATATAAAAAGTGCATTAAAACAGTGGGCTTTAAGATCATTAACCAGAGCTTTGTTTTAATATGTTCCACGTGGAACACATTACCTTCCAAGTTTAATGAGCAACACACTAATATCTGACGGAGACACTCCAGGAATACGACTTGCCTGTGCAATAGTCTCTGGCCTGACCTTTGAAAGTTTTTCTCTTGCTTCAAAAGTTAAACTTTTGATTTCGTTGTAATCTATCCAATCTGGAATTTTTAAATACTCCAGTCTGGTAATCTTATCTGCATTACTTCTTTCCCGCTCAATATAACCAGCATATTTCATTTCAATCTCAGCCGATTCAACAACCTCCCTTCTACGATTTTCTATAGCCTCAATTTTCTCTTTTAGCTCAGGTAAAATCAATTCAATATCTTTTATACTCACCTGCGGCCTAACCACGATGTCTTTCAGCTTAATCTTTTGCTTTATTTCTGGTGTCCCCAATTGTGCCAACATTTCATTTACTTCACCCGGCTTGACAGATTTTGTGGTAAAATAATCCAATATACCCCTCCTCGCCTTTGTTTTAGAATCCAAAACCCTCATTCTTTCATCATCAGCCAGTCCAATATTATGACTTATTGGAGTTAGTCTGCTATCTGCATTATCCTGCCGTAGAAGTATCCTGTACTCAGCTCTGGAGGTAAACATCCTATAAGGTTCATCCACACCCTTTGTTACAAGGTCGTCGATCAAAACCCCTATATACGCCTCGTCTCTTTTCAATGTGAATTCCTCTTTATCCCTTACCCTTAAATGAGCGTTAATACCAGCTATCAATCCTTGCGCCCCTGCTTCTTCATAACCTGTTGTACCGTTTATCTGACCGGCAAAATAAAGGTTCTCCACAATTTTAGTTTCCATGCTGACCTTTAGCTGAAGTGGGTCAAAATAATCATATTCGATGGCGTATCCCGGCCTGAACATTTTAACTTTTTCGAATCCTTCAATTTGCCTCAATCCCTTCAGTTGAATTTCCCAGTCAAGACTGCTTGCAAAACCATTTACATAATACTCTACTGTATCTATTCCCTCTGGTTCAACAAACAATTGGTGCTGCGTTTTATCGGCAAAGGTTATTAACTTCGACTCAATACTCGGACAATACCTTGGTCCGGTGCTCTTTATTGTTCCATCAAACATAGGTGAATCTTCAAAGCCAGTTCTAAGAATATCATGTACTTTCTGTGAAGTATGAGCAATAAAACATGGAAGGGATTTCTTCATATTAACCTCCTCGTGCCTGAATGAAAATGGCACAACCTCCTCATCTCCTACCTGTTTAGCTAATTTATCAAAATCAATAGTTCTTCCATCCAACCTTGGGGGCGTTCCGGTTTTCATCCTGCCGGTGTTAAATCCCAAATCGTAAATCTGATTACTAAGTCCACCCACACCAGGATCTCCAGCCCTCCCTCCTTTTATTTTAATCTGCCCTATATGCATAAGTCCATTGAGAAAGGTTCCATTTGTAAGGATAATTGTTCTTCCATAAAACTTTATTCCCAAACCTGTAAGCACTCCAACAACCCTTTTCTCTCCCTCAATAATTAATTCTTTAACCGTGTCCTGCCAAAAATCCACCCCAGGTATTTTTTCCAATACCGAGCGCCACGCCTGACTGAACATCATCCTGTCACACTGGGCCCTTGGACTCCACATTGCAGGCCCCTTTGACTTGTTCAGCATTCTGAACTGTATCATACTATGGTCAGTAACAATGCCACTATACCCACCCATTGCATCTATTTCTTTAACTATCTGGCCTTTTGCAATTCCTCCCATAGCCGGATTGCACGACATCTGGGCGATCTTGTTCATGTCCATGGTTATCAGCAAAACAGAAGACCCCAGGTTTGCCGCCGCTGCTGCCGCCTCGCTCCCGGCATGACCAGCCCCTACCACTATCACATCATATTTTGATTTCATCATTCTTTCACTTTTTGTAAATTCTCGCTCACTTCATTTACTTGAAGTTTTAGTTTAAACAAGCATTTTTTTTTAATGTGCCACATATTTACCTCAATTGTTCCTACAAAGTTAGATGCTTTCTTCTATATCAGTTGATCTTAGAAATTCAATATTAATTTACATATATTGATAATAATCGGTCTGTTTCTTTGTTAACTCCTGATTATATGAGAATTACACCGGGCTCTTAAATTTAAATTATCTCACATGTTCTAAACATAATTTATATCCGTAAAAAAAAGCCCTAAAAAGGGCTAAAAACCTATAAATACACACTTGTCTCAAATACCCTTAACCATTTGAATAAATTCGTCTTCATTTTCACGCATGATCCTCAATTCCGGTTCAGACCCATCATTAAATCCCAGGAGATGAAGAAAACCGTGACCGCAGACCCTGATGAATTCATCCTCCAATTCTACCTCCAATTTCTCTGCATTTTCTTCCATCCTATCCCGGCTCATAAAAATATCTCCTGATACTAATTCATCCTCACAGAAATTAAAAGTTATAACATCCGTAAAATAATCATGGTCAAGGTATTTTTTATTCATGTCTATCAAATACTCGTCACTACAATAAATGAAATTAATATTGCCTGTCTTTTTACCATAACGAGAACAAAAAGTGTCGATAGAATTAATAATTTTCTTCTGTTCCAGTGCAGGTATTTCCCTATCCTCTTTATGAAAGTAAACACTCATTTCTAATTCTTTTGTTTTTCCAGCTGTTCCAGATAGTCAAAATATTTTTTTCTGTAAAACTCCTTTAATTTAATATCACGGTACCTCATCAGTTCCAGGGTTCGCTTTTTTTCCTGTTCAAATTCTTTCCAAACCTTTTCATCAGGTGGCTTTATTGTTCCGCTGAACTCAGTAGCTTCCCTTTTATTTTCGAGCTCTCTCTCTATCTCAGCCTGCTCGGCCTCAAGAAGTTTAGTCTCAATCAACTTCTCCCTTCTTATAGTATTATCACCAAGTCTCTTGTAAATAATATCCTTCTCCACCTCTTCCATCATTTTCTGTACCTCATTCAGTTTGCCTTTCGCTGGTTCGCCTAACTCACCACTATTTTGCAGTTTCTCAAGAGCCTGCCGCATCATCTCTCTGTCGGCCAGCATTTTTGCTAGTTCCTTATTGTTTTGTTTTCCTTGATTTCCGCTTTTCATTTTTTGGATCATGCCCTGAAGCTGCTGTTTGAGTGACTCTTGTTGCTGCCTCATTTCGCCAACTTTCTCCTTCCCGGATTTTGGTTTACTATCAGTAAATGGGCTTTTCCCCTCCCCTGATCCGCCTTTGTTCTCCTGGCTTTGTATTATCTCATCTAACCTAATTGCTAATTCATTTGCCCCCGTCATGATATTCTGTTGTTCAATTCTCACCTGCCGTTGGCTTCCTTCCTGGAATGACTTCAATAGGTTATCGAGAGATGTTTCCACGTGAAACATCTCCTTATTCAAAAGTTTTGCAATAGAAGGCTGTTTGTATCCAAGGCTTACAAGTGAATCTCTAATCACTGAATACTTCTCCTTCAGTTCCCTTTCCTCAACTCCAGTTTTGGAGTATTCAGGATTGCTTGAATTTACCCTGTCTAAAACGCCTATTAATTCCTCCTGTTTAAAACTGAAGTCATTCAATTCACGTGCCAGTTGACGCAATAACTCCAAATCAATCAAATCCTGTTCACCTCCATTCGACTGCATCATTTCCTTCATTTTTTTACCCAGGTCTTTCATTTTTTCCGAAGCGGAATCCTTATTTTCCTTTTTTCCCTTTTTGCTTCTTTCGCTTTGGTTCATCTCTTCCATCTCCGCGCCGATTTTTTCTCTTTCCTCCTCAAACCCTTCCATCTTCATTGGTTCATTAAGTTCCTGGTTTTTCTCCAATTGTTCCTTATAATTTTCGTTCAACTCATTAAATTCCTCTTGCATGTTTTCTAATGCATCAGCATCTTTTTCGGTATCCATCTTGTGCAGCTGCTCCGACATTTTTTCCAACTCATTAGCCGTGCGTAATGTTTCTTTTTCTATCTCGTAACGTTTCAATAGTTCCCTGCTTACATCCAATTGCCTTTCAAGATTCTCAAGATTTATATCAATTTCTTCAAGTTTCTCAAGTTGTTTACCCTTGTTCATTTCCTCTGCCAGCTCTTCAAAATCTTTCAACAATTGCCTTAATTCATCATCCATTACCTTTTCAAGCAATTCCTGTATCTCTTTCTGCTTTCGAATCAACCGCTCACTATCTATATCAAATTTATCCTGCTCTGCTCCTTTGATCAGGTTTTCTTCTTTGATGTTATTCACCATTTCCTCTAAGAGCTTTTGCATTTCATCCATCTCCTTAAGCTTGCTTTTCATCTCCCAGTCTTCCTTATCAGCCATCAATTGCGATTTTTTCAGATCATCGACCTTGCTTTTCATTTGCTCCGCTATATTCAATCCTTCTGTTATTTTATCTTCTATTCTATTGGCTCTTTCTTTATTTTGCTCTACAATCTCAGCATAGGTAAGATTGCGATAGCTCAATTTCCGGCTATCGGTTCTTTTGGGCCCATTTACACCATCGTTATCCCAAACAGAAAAATAGTAATACAACTGTTCGCCTTCCAGCCCCAATTCCGCCATATCCCTGGCATGGTAAAAACGCATGCTGGTTCCCTTTTTGTTTATTAAAAGCTCATCATTCACCAGCTTTGTCCCATCCACTTTCTCGACATTAAATTCCAACCTGGTAAATCCATAATCATCTGAAATAAATCCCTGGAAATATATTTGGGTTTCCATCAGTGAATCCCTTAGTTCATTAACCTCCATTTCTGCAAATAAATCTGGCCTTACTCTGATATTAAAGCCTATTTCAGGCCGTTCGTCAGTATCGCTGTTAGCAAGAACGGCTTTGTATTTGCCACTTGCCATTATTCTTTTCTCTCCAGAAAAATTATTTTCCCTTTTTTTAGTTTTCAGAGTATCAGATGTAAAATATATAGTCACCCAATCAGTAAAAATTGCATTAAATGTCCAGATTACTTTTGACCCGGCAGGAAGGTCAAGGTCACCTTCATTATTTAAAACTATCCCTTCTATATTTGTGTAAGCCGGAGGGAAGGATTGCACGGTAAACTGAACTAATTCTGGTATTGGGATTACATTTATCTCATATGGCCCGCTAATTGCTCCCTGGAATTGAAAGCGGAATATGACCGGCGCATTAACAGCTTTTATCGTGTATGATAAGGTTCCGTCTTCATTATTCTCCATCTTCTCTCTATTCTGGTCCAGCCTCATATACACCGGCTCTTCTCCGGGATTAAAGAGAGGCTTAACGCGAACTTCCATATCTCTGCCCAAAGCGACTACAAGGCTATCGTTCAAAATCTTGTATTCGTAAACCGGTGGGACATCAAACTCCTTCTTGTAATTAACGGTGCGGGCATATCCCTCTTTGACAAAATCTGGCCAGGCATAATAGATCAGGCTCCCGACAAGCAAAACAACAAGCAAAAAAGGTACATATCTAACAAGTTTTCTCATAGGAACAGCACGATCAAACCTGTACCATTTAATCCTATCAGCCTTATCTTCAATGCTGGCCAACAATAATGAATTATCCTCTCTGCTTTTATACTCTTCGGCCAGTTCCAGCATGTTCAGAAGAGTATCTTTCATCTCACCAAAATGGGAGGATACGATCTTTTCAGCCCTTTTATAATTCAATCTCCTGCCAACACCCAGAAATTGTAAAAACGGGACTATAATCAACCAAACAGCCATTCCCAACATGCTTGTACCAAGCAGCCAGAATACCACAGTACGCCATCCCGCGTTCAGCTTTAGTCCCTGATTTCCCACTATCAGAATCCCAACCACACCGATGAATACCAGTATGCTCAGAAGTATACCCTGTAAGGTTTTGTTCAGGTAATACTTTCTGATAAATACCCTTAACTGCAACAGTACCTGTTTATATGATACCGATTCTACCATTTTCTTTTATTTAGCCAACCACATTTCCGGATCCATTCGTTCTATACCCTTATAAACTTCAAAATGCAATTGCGAGCTGGTTTCGTTTGGTCCGGCAAAAGCCCTTCCTAAATTTTGTTTTATTTCAACCTGCTCTCCCTTTTTTACACTAACATCAACAAGTCCCTGGTAAACCGTAAAATACTCTCCATGCTGGATAATTATTGCAATGTTAGCACCCGGAACCTGAAAAATATTTTTAACTGTTCCCTTAAACACCGCCCTGATAGGCTCAGATCTGTCAGTCGTCATATTGACCCCCGGATTATTGACATCAACTTTTTTAAGTACTGCATGTTTATGTTTGCCAAATCTTTCTGTGATAACCCCTCTTTCAATCGGCCAGGGTAAACGGCCCTTGTTCTGTGTGAAATCATCTGAAACGATTTTCATTTCTGGTGTAAGGTTTACTCTTCCAGCACCTGCATCACCCCCCATTGCTTCATCCAGAATTTTTTGTATTTCTTTTTCTATCTGATCGTATACCTTCTTTTTGTCATTAAGTTCCTGCCTCAATTGCCTTTCCCGGCTTCCCAGCTCTTTTGCGTACCTATTTTGGGTCTCCTTTTCGTTATTGAGCTGAGCCACTTCTTGTTGGCTTTTAATTAAAAGTTCTTTCTGTTCCAGCCTTGCCGCTTCCAGCCTGCTCACCTCTGTTTGCAGCTGAAGGGTTTTTTCCTGTATTTTTCCAGCCTGTTCCCTCCTGAACTGGCCATATTGCTGAAGGTATTTTAGCCGTTTGTATGCCTGGTTAAAATCCCTTGCAGCGAGAATATATTGAACTTTATCATAAGAATTATTCGTCAGATAGGCCCTGTATATCATTCGTGCATAATCTTCCTTTAGTCCACCTATTTCCTTTTCCAGCAGTTTTACCTCTTTTTCATTGTTACTGATGTTCCGTTCCAGATAGCTTAATTCTCCCCGAAGATTACCCACCACATTTTCCCTTGACCTAATTTGCTTACTCAACAAATTAAGCTGATTCATTTTATCCTTGCGGCTGGCGGCAGTTTGCTGCAAGAGTTTCTCTGTGTACTCTATTTCTTCCATCTGCTTCAGCCTCTCATTTCTCAAGTCTTCCAGATCCTGCGCTTGAAGAGTAAGGCCCAAAAAGCCGATAAACACAAAACAGATTACATGTTTGACAATACGTATATGCCAAAAGCCTAGAACCATTGAAAAGGGAATTTTAACGCTTCATTAATTTTTACCTGCTGTATCTTCAAGTTCATGTCCAGGATTGACTGAGAGTCTAGCGCCTTCAACAAAAGATTTTTACCCAGGCCCATATTTTCTCCAGCATCCTCCTGATACATTATTTCCAACATCCACTCGTTATCCTCCGGAACAAGCCGGGCCCCCATAAGCTGCCCATTCTTTTTATCAATGATGAATTGTGGCAAAAAACCAAAGGTAGCAACATCATTTCTTTGATTTTTATTTTCAAAATTCGGAACCAACAACACTTTATTTCCATCATCTCTTTTCAAAAAAGATTTAAGCATGGATTTATCACTGTTCCCCGGGTAAAACAACCTCCTTGTCATTATATTCTGAAAGGCAATAAAATCCAATGGATATCCAATCATTTTACTCATATCCCTCCATGTTCCTTTTTCTTTTATTTGTCCCATTTTTGATATTATCCATACACTATCCCGCTTTGCCACCATCCTTGCCACCTCAATGCCAAGCATGGCCCTCACAGAAACCCATAATATTTCATTTTTCTGATTCCTGTATGTGATATTCAGTGCATAGTTCTTGCCAGATAACTCTGCCTTTGTGCTGAACTTTATCTCAACATTTTGATATTCAAGCTCCTGCCCTGCGGTTCTTTGCAATAATCCTTCGCTCCCTATGTTTTGTACTTCTTTTTTAACCATCGACTTTTTACCACGGCATGCATCAAATCCCAAAATTAAAACAAGAATAACACACCCATAAATAATCTTTCTTCCCATCTTACTCTAATCCAGATTCAATTTTTTTTGTAATATCCTCACTTGCACCGCCTGCATCCCTTGCCTTTTTCCAATTTTCATGTGCTTTATCCGGTTGATTGTTTCGAAACAAAATATCCCCGTAATGCTCCAGGACCTCTCCTGAAGGACTCTCATTAAGTGATATTGCTTTCTCAATAAATTCCAGGGCTTTACTATATTCTTTCTTCTTAAACAAAACCCATGCATAAGTATCCAGATAAGTGGCATTATCCCCTTCCGTTTTTATGCACTTTTCTATCATTCCCAATGCTTTGTCAATATTTTGATCCAGGATGGACAGGTAATAGCTGTAATTGTTCAACACAAGAAGGTTATCAGGGTCAAGCGCCAGAAGGTTTTCAAAATTTTTGAAAGCCTGTTGGTATTCACCCATCTGATAATAAGTATCCCCAAGTGAAATATAGAATTGTTTGGTCAGTTCCGCATTGTTTACATTTATACTCAGTCCGGTATTCAAAGATTCAATGGCCAACTGCAGTTTGTTGGTCTGACTGGCCCCTATGCCTTTAAAAAGTTGAAAAAAAGGTTGATTTGGATAGTTTATAGTTGCTTCAGAAGCAATAGCAAACATCTCCTCAAAATCCAGTTGATTATTTTGAATGAAAAGCAGGTTTTGCCATGCTAAAAAATTTGATGGGACTATTTTTATAATTCTCTTGTATATCTTCTCTGCCTCCTCTTCTCTGCCAAGATTAAACAAGTAATCGGCATAAAGTACATCCACATTTGGATTTCCCCGATCAGTCTTATATAAAACCTCCAGCAGGCCCTCCATGCTATTATTTAACTTTTCGTCGATAGACTGTGACTTTAGTAACTCGATAAAAACCTGGATTTTGATATCAGGATTCACCTCTTTTGAAGCAAAACCCGTTTGAAATTCGGCTATTGCCTCTTCCTTTCTATCCAGTTCTAAATAATACTGTCCGAGTGAAAAATAAACAAGCGGGTTTCCCGAATTCATTCCTTTCATTTTATCGAAAAGGGCTAAGGCTTTTTCTTCCTCACCATTTTCGGCATATAGCTCGGCTAGTATTCCCATGATCTCCACTTCATCAGGAAATTCCTTTATCATTTTTTCTAATTCCCTGTATGCTGGTTTTTCTTTTCCGGTAGCCAGAAAAACATTTTTTTTCCGAATGGCAATATATTTTGAATAGCCATATTCTTTTTCAAGATAATTAAGCCTTTTCAAAGCATTTTTGAAATCGCCTGCTTTAATAAGCATATCAATCTCACCCCTTCTATATTCACTGCGTTCCTTGAACTGCTGATATAGCTGTTTATAGTATTCAGCACCATCAATATACCTCTCCTGTTGAGTGGCAATTTCAATAGCAAGATATTTATACCATTCGTTTGCAGGATCTCGTTCAATGGCCTGTTCTGCATAGTTTTTTGCCGCTTCCGCATCACCATTAAGGTAAGTAAGTCCAGATAGCTCATAATATGGTGCAGGCTTTTCGGGTTTCAATTCTACACAGCGGGTAAAAGATTCTGCTGCCAAATCCATGTTGCCGAGCATTTTCTGCTTTGCGCCCTCGGAAAAAGCAAACTCATACTCCATCCGGGTTCTTTCGGCAGAATCCTGTTTACTAATAGTGTTCACTTGCGGAATATTGTTCACCTGCGCAACTAGGTTTACCCCGATATGCATGGATAATATTACCAATAGGACCCTTCTGTTCATCAAAGTTTTCTAATATTTAGGGTTTGCCTGTTTATTTAGTCCCTGTATGGCCAAATCCACCAGCCCCTCTATTTGTATCCTGTAATTCCTCAACTTCTATCCATTCAGCCATTTCATGCTTGTTAATAACCATCTGGCAGATCCGTTCTCCGTCTTGTATAGTCACCGTTGAATTAGAAAGATTTATCAGGATCACACCAATTTCTCCGCGATAATCTGCATCTATCGTCCCGGGAGTGTTAACCAGGCTAATACCTTTCTTAAGAGCCAATCCACTTCTTGGCCTTATTTGCGCCTCATATCCAACTGGTAATTCAATATACAATCCTGTCGGTACAAGAGTTCTTTCAAGGCTTTGCAAAGTTATATCTTTTTCAATATTCGCCCTAAGGTCCACACCTGCAGAAAGCTCAGTGCTATAAGCAGGTAAGTTATGTTTCGACTTGTTTACAATTCTAATTTTCATATGGAATCTATTTTCAAAACTATTTTGCATTCTTCACAAGCATCTTGCTCATTTTCAACAGGCATGAATAATTGCAAATTGCATATTTCACATAACGTCAGTTATTGAACAAAAGTACAGGGTTTATTTGTTCCTGCCACTCATGGGGATAAAAATGCGTAAGAGGTGCTGCTGTCTTTCTATCCAGAGCAGAAATAATATCAATAAAATGGTGTTCATTCCTATTCTTAAAATAAAACTTTCTGGCTTAAGAAAAATGCTGATACCAAAAAGAAATAAGGCGATCGCAAGGTTGATCAGAAGCCTGTCTGCGCGGTAGGGAATTGGATATATTTTCCTGCCCCAGAAGAATGACCCGACCATCATCAGGGTGTAACAGGCAAGTGTTGCCCACGCGGAGCCTATATATCCGATTACAGGAATTAACAAGGCGTTCAGCACCAGGGTTATAATCGCCCCTCCGACTGCAAGCCAGGCACCATATCTTGTCAGGTCATTAATTTTATACCAGACTGAAAGATTATAAAATACACCCAGGAAAAGATTTGCCAATAAAATGATAGGCACAATAACCAACCCATCCCAAAATTTTGGATCGATATAATATTTGACAAAATCCATATATAAAAGTACTCCTAGAAAAATCACCAGGCCCAGGCTAAAAAATATTTCCAATATCTGAGCATACAACTGTTTGGCGTCCTTATCCTTCGACTGGGCAAACAAGAATGGCTCAAATGCATATCTGAACATCTGTATAAAAAGGGTCATAAGGACTGCTATCTTATAGCTTGCACCATAAATCCCTACGATATCCATTGCCACAACTGAATCCGGAAGCCAGAATTTAAGCATGATCTTATCTGCAACCTCATTTATACTGCCAGCAATACCTATAATAACAATTGGTGTGGAATACTTCAGCAGATCCCTTAGGATATTCGCCTGTAAAGGGCCCCGTAAGTCTTTCAGCTCGGTGGATATCAACAAGAAAACGACTGCCGAGGTAAGCAGGTTTGCAATAAAAACGTATCCAACACCCATCATTGGATCATAAAAGCGGTTAATACCTCCATCAGGATTTGTCGACCAAAGCTTGGGCCAAATAACAAAAAAGAAGATGACAAGGGCAATGTTAACCACAACGTTCGCCATCTTTAGTATGGCAAATTTCATTGCTTTTTCCTGCTGTCTCAGCTTGGCAAAGGGAATGGCGGCTAAGGCATCAAGTGCGATGATATAACTGAACCATTTGATATATTCCGGATTGTCATCATATTGTATCAGGTTTGATAAGGGCCCAATAGTTAGCTGCACCAGGATTAGAAACATGGCGGCCAATAAACCAACAAATACAAATGAGCTTGTAAAAACAGCCTTTAATTGATGCTTGTTTTGGCCGAAACGAAAGAAGCCTGTTTCCATTCCAAAGGTTATTCCTACCATTAGAATTACCACATAGGCATACAGTTCAGTTACGGTACCGTAAACTCCTGGTGCAAAAATACGTGTATAGAAAGGTGTAAGGATGGCAAAATTCAAGAGTTTCGGTATAATACTCCCTAAGCCATATAGTACAGTTTGTCCTGCTAATTTCTTGACCTTATTCAAAAATTTCGTTTTTTATTTATTTAAAAAACTATTGTGTTCTTATAACCCCTTTTGGGATTCTTCTTTATTGTCTTCCTCGTAAGGCTCTACATGCAGGGTAGTTTCAATCTGCAATTCTTCTTTTATCATGTCCTCAATGGAAGTTGCAACTTCGTGCGACTGGTTGAGGGTTAAGCTCCCCCTCAACATAATGTGTGCAGTCAATTCTTTGTACTGACCATAATGATGTATACGAAGGTGATGTAAATAGACCTCGTTCTGACAGTTTCTTTTTACTATCAAATAAATCGACTGTATTGTTTTTTCGTCAGGTTTTTCACCAAGAATAGCACTGGTATTTTCCTTAATGATCTGGTATGCTGCGTAAAATATTAGAAGAGAAACTATAATACCCAGAGCACCATCCACCCACCAGACATGATTTCCAAAAATAAGCCCAACCAGCACAATTACGGAGGAAATAGAATCTGTTCGGTGGTGCCATCCATCAGCCTTAAGTGATTTCAAGCCGGTTTTCCGACTTCCCCAGAATGCAAGCTGCGCCATAATTTCTTTTACAACAATTGAAGTAATTGTTGCCACCCATGCCAGAAGACCATAATTAAAATCATTATGATCCCTTAATCGCTCAATAGATTCCCTAACAAAACCAACTGCAATGATAATAAGAAAAGCACCAATTAGTAGTGATGCAACCCATTCAGCCCTGCCGTGTCCGTAGGGATGCTCTTCGTCGGGAGGCTTCCTTGAGATTCTGATGCCGACAATCATTATGATAGAGCTGAGAGAATCGCCAAGAGTATGCCATGCATCAGCTAACAGGGCTACCGATCCACTTATCACTCCGGCCATGTATTTCAAAACAAACAGAACAATATTTCCAATTATTGAAATCCAGCCTAACTGTTCGCCAACCTTACCAAATTTATTGTTGTCTTGCATGAATCAATGCTAATTAGCGAAAATAATAATAAAAAGGGACATGGGAATATGGGTACATGTGGGCTCAGTGAGAGAATCAGATATTCCATACGCCTTACGCCTTGGCCAGGATAAACAGATCGGCGATAATTCCGTCCGCCAGAAATTTCCCCTTTTGGGTAAGAACAATTTTGTTGTTCTTGTATTCCACAAAATTACCTATGAGGAAAGGAGTAATTAATTCGAGTAATTTTTCCCAGGCCTCATATCCAAATAATTCTATGAATTCAGCTTGTGGGATACCCCACTTTGTTCGCAATCGAGTCATAATCATTTCGTTTCTTCTTATTTCCCGGTCAATTTTTTCACTTTTCAAAACCTCGCTGTTTTCCTGATCATTTTTCATCCACCGGTCAAAATCAGCGATATTCCATTGCCGGACAATACCGTTATACGAATGGGCTGAAGGCCCTATTCCAAGGTATTGTTCCCCTAACCAATATTTTATATTGTGACGGCTATATTGATTATTCCTTGCGAAATTTGATATCTCATAATGATCAAAACCTTCTCTTTCCAGTATTTTTATGGTGGCATGGAAAAAATCCAGACTCAAATTTTCATCTGCTTCACTCATTTTACACTCTTTCAACCATTTATAAAACCTTGTTCCTTTTTCATATGTCAGGTGGTAAGCAGAAATATGCTCCACCGGCAAGGAAACAGCCTTTTCCAGATTTTTCTCCCAGTCCTCTATTTTTTGCCCAGGTAATCCGTAAATAAGATCAATACTTATTTTTTTAAAACCAATCTCATGTGCAAACAGCACTGCATCCATTGCCTGTTTGGTATTGTGCCTTCGGTTAAGTTTTTCAAGATCTTTATCAATAAACGACTGAATACCAATACTTAATCGATTTACTCCGTTATTAATCAGTTCATTTAAATACTTTTTATTTAAGTCATCCGGATTGGCTTCCAGGGTAATTTCCACATCCTCATTAAGTGAATAATTGGAACGTATTTTTTTGATTATTAGATCAATACTTTTAGAATCAAGCACCGATGGAGTTCCTCCGCCAAAGTAAAGTGTGTCAATTATTTCACCTTTAAGAAAGTCTTTTCTGCTAATTATTTCTCTTATCAAGGCCTTAACAAAAGAGTTTCTATCCTCCAGGCGAAGGGTGGAATAGAAGTCACAATAATGACATCGCTGATAACAAAAGGGAACGTGTATATATATGCCCGACATAATATAATTAACTCAGCACAATTTATATATTTGACTCCATTTTATAAACCCGGCAGGAATTTGATTCTATAAGATGCTAAAAAAATTATTATTTATCAGTTTGTTCTGGGCAACTTTGATACTGTTGCTGTGTTTTATACCAGGAAACGCCCTGCCTAAAACCCCAGCTATTCCCTATTTAGATAAATTTATACACCTGGGATTATATTTCATTCTATCTGTATTCCTTATTCCAGTTTTCGACTTTTCCCATCATAAATATATTAGTAAAGCTGCTCCGTTTATCATCATCTTAATAACGTGTTTCTATGGAGGTATAATAGAAATTGCCCAGGAAAAATGGTTTATTAACAGGTCGGGTGATATTGTTGATTTTTACTCTGATTTAGCAGGTGGGTTATTGGCTATTATAGTCTATTATATACTCGTCAAACGCATTTTCATCAGGTGGAAAGGTATACGAAAAGGTTAGATTTTGTTTCGCCATCTTTTATTGAATGATTCCTTTACAAAAACAAGAGGGGCTCTGCGGGTACCCCAGGCCTTTTTCCCCAGGCTTTTCATTGCTCTGTTTTTCCATTTTGCACTCACCCGGTCCAATCGTTTTCTTTTAAGCATGAAACGTTTATAATACCTAAAAAAGGTTTTTTCAAAACCAGCTTTATGTCCTTCCTCTACCAGCTTCTTTCTGTTCAATAATAAAAGGTGATGCAGGGGTATTTTCACCGGACAAACCTCAGTGCATTTTCCACATAAAGTTGAAGCAAAATTCAAATGTCCAGTATCTTTTGAGTTTTCCAGGTACATTGATATAACCGATCCAATAGGGCCGGAATAAACCGTATCATAAGCATGGCCGCCTATAGTTTTATATACGGGGCAATAATTCAAACAAGCACCACACCTAATGCATTTCAAGGCCACATAATGATCCTCCTGATCGAAAATATTTGTCCTCCCTGCATCTATTAGAATCAGATACATCTTCTCTGGCCCATCCGTCTCCCCTTCTCCTCTTGGTCCTGAAATAATTGAATTATAAGCAGTGATCTTTTGTCCTGTACCTACTACTGATAACAAATTCCAAAATAAATCAAGATCCGACAACCTGGGGATTATTTTTTCGATACCTGTTATAGCCAGGTGTACTTTAGGCCATGATAAAGTCATCAGACCGTTACCCTCATTCTCTGTTAGAGCTATACTTCCAGTTTCGGCAATTAAAAAATTAGCTCCTGTAATACCCATATCAGCTATCACAAATTGCTCCCTTAAAAATTTTCGCACAAATTTTGTTATAAACTCAGGACTAGAATTCTCCGGTGTATCAAATTTTTCCCTGAAAAGTTTTGCAACATCTTCCTTAGATTTGTGCATGGCCGGGGTAATGATGTGAAATGGTTTTTCATTGGCCTGCTGAATAATAAATTCTCCCAGATCGGTTTCAATGCTTTGTATGCCCTTATCCTCAAATACCTTGTTTAGATCCAATTCCTCACTGATCATGGATTTACTTTTCACGACCAGCTTAATCTCTTCTTTTTCAACAATATCCAGTATGTGTTCTATGGCTTGCTTATAGTCCTTTGCCCACAAAACTTTTATGTTATTTTTCGTGGCATTTTTTTCAAACTTCAGTAATAACTGGTTCAGATTATTTAGTGTATACTCCTTTATTTCTGAGGCACTTTTTTTTGCATTATCCAGAGAACTGTAATATCCAATACCTTTTATTACCGCTTTTTTATATTGAAGGATGTTGTGATTAATAGTTTCCCTATAATCACTATCAAACCCAAATTTTTCTGATTGCCTTTTAAACTTCTGCTCCCGTAATTCCATCTTCTTAATCTTTCAAGGATATTTTATCAATCCTTATCTTGTGTCTGCCTCCTTCGAATTCAGTATCTATAAAAATTCTGCATATCTGCCAGGCAATAGAAGGGGACATAAAACGTGCAGGCAAAGCACAAATATTTGCATCATTATGTGATCTTGCCAACTGAGTTATCTCTTTATTCCAACATAATGCAGATCTTATTCCACTATGCTTATTAACCACCATGTTAATCCCATTTCCACTTCCACACATTGAAAAACCTAAATCAACGGTCTTATCAATTACGGCAACAGCCATTGGATGGGCATAATCGGGGTAATCACAGCTGTCAGTAGAATAACATCCATAATCATGCACTTCAAAACCTTCCGATTCCAGCTTTTCTTTTAAAAATTTCTTAAGCCTGAAACCTGCATGATCAGATGCTAATCCTATCTTTTGAACTCTATTATTTTTCGACACTTCGCTCTTTTTTTAAACAATCTTTGTAAGTTATTAATAATCAAATTATACAACTTTTTAGTATCTGCCGAAATAGAATCAACTTTAAAAATTATATATATAATAGATTGATTTATAACTATTTTAAGCTTTAAACAAATTATTAACAAGTATGTATTCTAAACTTTAAAAACTTTAAAAAGATCTCCTTGCTTTATTGATTTCTTTCTCTGTATGTAAATTATTTTCAAAATTACAAGATTTATTTTTCACTTTTCAGAACAAAAGATAAACCATTTTTTGAACCACTATTTAGCTCTTCGAAGTTGATAATTTTTCAACTCATTCAAAACTAATCCATAATTAACAAGATGTTAATTTCTTATTTATTTATCTCATTCTCAATGAAAGGTTTTTTTATATCCTGTTAATTTCCTGTGTTAAAATCATTATAAATCCAGTCCTGTAAAATTGACATAATTTTTATTAACACTTTCAACAGGCTATTATCATAATCATACTTTTAAATTTATAAATTATATAATAATAATAATGTCTTTGTTCACTAAGATCACCTTCTTTAAGTGATTGCTGATTGAGTGATAAGTTATACCTTTATCTGCTTGAATGAAAGCTTTACAGCTGGTAGACTATGAAAAAGATTGGTTTTATCTGTTTGTTTATGTGTCTGGTGTTTTCAACAGAAGCCCAGGAAAGGGAAAATCTACAGGATGGTTTTACTCAGTTCTTTTATGGAACAGGGCAAGTATCCAGTGAGGGTTGGATACGCAACGGTTTACCTGATGGATCGTGGAAAACCTTTCATGTTAATGGTAAAGTAAAGTCGATAGGCCTGCGTAAAAATTTTCTATTGGACAGTGTATGGAATTTTTTTGATGATAGAGGAAATATATTAGAATCAATAAGTTACTTAAATGGAAACAAAAGCGGATACCATTACATCTTTCAAAAAATTATGGGTCCTGATTCAATAATACAGGTTTTAAAATCAAAAGAACTATTTCTCGAAAACCGCAAAGAAGGCTTGGGTTATTATTATAATGATTCAGGAAAAATTAAACTAATTAAAAGGTATAAGAGTGGGAAAAAACAAGGATTAACCAGGGAGTTTAATTCAGATAGTGTGATTCAGGTTGTGTACAAATATCACAACGACTTTCTTATAGACAGAGAATTTATCAATCAATCCGATAATCGTGGGCTTAAGCAGGGTATATGGAGAGAATACTATGATAACGACAATATAAAAACAGAGAGCCATTATAAAAATAATATTTTAAACGGATATTACCGGGAGTATGATGAAAAGGAAAGGGTGCTTGTTGCTAAGTTCTATAATAATGGACAAGTAATAGATAAGGACCCTGAAAAGGAGATCAAAGTTGAAATTGTAAATCAATATGATGAAAGCGGTAAAATTATTTCCAGCGGGGGATTTATAGAGGGTATTCCAATAGGGGTGCACCGCGAATATTCAGAAGATGAATCAGTTATTGATACCAAAGAATTTAATGAATCAGGAAACGTGATCTCTCAGGGGATTATGGACGAAAAAGGTTTAAAGAACGAATTTTGGAAATTTTATTATCCTAATGGCGCTGTTCATTTCGAAGGAAATTTTAATCAGAGTCAACGTTCGGGCCAATGGAATTTCTATTATCCCAACGGAAAACTTGAACAGACGGGAAATTACAGGGATGGGAAAACTGATGGTTTATGGATCTGGTATTATTTGGATGGCAATATTCTTCGTGAAGAAAATTATTACCTGGGTAAGGAAGATGGAATGTCGGTTGAATATGATCAGGGAGGAAATATTATTGCCAAAGGAGAGTATATCGAGGGAAACAAAGAAGGAGAGTGGTATTTTAATGTTGGAGATCAAGTGGAAAAGGGAAATTATTCTTTTGGTTTAAAGGATGGGTTATGGATACAATACTACCTGGATGGAACAAAAAAGTTTGAGGGAAGTTATATACAGGGTAATAAGAATGGAAAACACAAAATTTATTATGAAAACGGTAAACTGAAAGAAGATCAGTATTGGGAGATGGGCTTGAGAACCAGGAACTGGAGAAAATATGATCAGGAAGGTAATGTTTTATTGTCCATGAGTTACGAAAACGATCTTCTGGTTAAGATTAATGGGGTTAAGGTAAATTTGGAAAAAGAATAATCAAAAGCTCATAAGATATAAATCAATAGATTTTATTTTTGAATTATGGAAGAGAATATAGATATCAGAACAGAAGATTTAGCTGATGAGGAAAAGGATTTTGAGCAAAAACTAAGGCCAATAAGATTTGTAGATTTTGCAGGTCAGAATAAGATAACTGATAATCTTGAGATTTTTGTAAAAGCTGCAAAAATGAGGGGTGAACCTCTTGATCATGTTTTATTTCACGGACCTCCCGGACTGGGTAAAACTACCCTGTCGTACATAATAGCAGCTGAGCTTCAAGTTGGTATTAAGGTCACTTCCGGCCCCGTTCTTGACAAAGCGGGTGATCTGGCTGGTTTATTAACGGGACTTGAAGAAGGAGATGTGTTATTTATTGATGAAATTCATCGGTTAAGTCCTATCGTGGAAGAATACCTCTATTCTGCGATGGAGGACTACAGGATTGATATAATGATAGATAAAGGACCTGGTGCAAGGTCGATCCAGATAGATCTGAATCCTTTCACCCTGGTAGGCGCAACAACACGGTCAGGATTATTAACCAGTCCATTAAGGGCCAGGTTTGGAATCACTTGTCATTTAGAGTATTATGATAAAACAATTCTCACGGGAATAATTAAAAGATCTGCCAAAATATTACAGGTAGAAATCAGTAATGAAGCAGCAGTTGAGATATCCAGCCGCAGCCGGGGTACACCAAGGATAGCTAATGCTTTATTGCGCCGGGTAAGGGATTTTGCCCAGGTAAAAAGTGATGGTAACATAAATTTAGAGATTACAAAGTTCGGCCTGGATGCTTTAAAAATAGATGCCAATGGCCTGGATGATATGGACAACAGAATTCTGTATACCCTTGTGGAAAAATTTAAGGGCCGTCCGGTTGGATTATCTACTATTGCTGTTAGTGTTGGTGAAGAACCAGGTACTATAGAAGAGGTTTATGAACCGTTCCTTATACAGGAGGGTTTTATTAAAAGAACTCCGCGTGGAAGAGAAGCCACAGAAAGAGCTTTTACTCATTTAGGCAAGATTCCTAATGTTGATCAGAAACTTTTGTTTTAACTTTGTGGAGTGCATACAAGAGAAAAAATCATGAAAAGAATTTTTTATGCGTCTGGTTTTGTTCTGGTTGGCATTATAATAGGTATCAATCTTTTTAAAAAAGACGAAGTATATCTACCCAAGCCTACTGATATTATTGTGGTCAAAGAAGAAGACGAAGGCTATCTTGAACGTGATAAATGGATTGAACAAATGCATTTAGCAGCTCCGGGGGATGATTGGCGGCAAATAGATCAGGAGAATATTATCAGACTAAGAGAAACAAGAAGTGCACTGAGGAGGACTAAAACCGGACAGGAGCCGGTAGAAATTGGCCGTGGAAGACTTTTGGGGGAGTGGATTGAAAAAGGATCCCATAACCTTGCCGGAAGAATGCATTGCATTGAAGTGGATTTTGAAAATAGCCATATATATGGCGCATCATCCGGTGGACAAATATGGAGAGGAAGCCTGGAAGGCAAAAATTGGACCAGCCTGTCGGATTATAACCAGGTGAAGGATATTGTTTTTCTTCGGGTAATGAAGACTTCAAACGGGAATACACGTATCATGATGGCTAATAGCAACGGTTCACTATCTGGTTCTAAAATATTCCAATACTCAGAGGATGATGGACAGAACTGGCAGGGAACCAGTAGTTTGAAAAATTATAACGGCGGTAATCTTGTGAGGGCGGTGTCTCAGCCCAACGGGACTATTTACCTTTTGATGAGAAGAAGCGGAAGAAGTTATATTCTCAGATCAACCAACTTTGGCGAGGACTTTGCTGTAGTAGACAATAAACTTAGCTCTTCCATGGTGGATATTTGGACTCCCAGATTTGATATGGAAAAGTTATATTTTATAGATAAAGACGAGCTCTATTTTCTAAATAACGCAGATGAATTGGAGGCTATTGGAAATATAGGATTGAATTTTTCTTCGGATGAGATCGAGAAGATACAACTAAATGGCTGTGTGACAAAAAGCAATACCTATTTGTATACGATGTTACGCCTGGGAAAATCGACCCGGTTTTTCCAATCAACCGACGGAGGCATATCATGGAATGCTAGAGGAGAATTATTCAAGGGACCGTTCATGTCGAACAGTTTTGGTGTTTCTACTATCAATCCTTTATTAATGGGATTTGGAGAGGTAGATACTTATCGTAGCATTGACGGAGGAGAAAACTGGCAACTCATGAATGGCTGGGGAGAATATTATCAGAACATGACAAATAAATTACATGCTGATATCCCCGAGGTGGAGTTCATTCGTAAACCCGATGGGGGGGAGCTTTGTTTTGTCTCAACCGACGGGGGTTCTTATGTTTCAAAGGATGATCTTTCCAGTGTTCAAAATATTTCTCTTGAAGGATTACACGTTAGCCAGTATTATTCAACCTATACACATAGGGAAAATACCAATATTATCTATGCTGGCTCACAGGATCAGGGTTTTCAGCGTGCCGTAGACAACACGGAAGGGCTTGCCAATTTTGAACAAACTATTAGTGGTGATTATGGACATGTTGTGTCAAGTGATGGTGGAAAGAGCCTATGGACCGTATATCCCGGTTTTGCTATGCGAAATCCCAGCGCAGCGGGTGGAAACTCTATTGTTACATGGGATTTCACCGGAGAAAATCACTTCTGGATGCCCCCATTAATGGCAGATCCCTATTTCCCTGAGCGGGCATATCTGGGTGGCGGCACCAGTTCAACAGGTAATCATCTTTGGTCTTTGGATCATCGATCTACTGGTATTATAGCAACAGAATTACCTTTTGATTTCAGCGCAGGTACAGATGCCCGGATAAGCGCCATGGGATATTCTCCAATTAATAAAGATTACAGGTACGTATTGAACTCTTGGGGTAAATTCTTTTATTCCTCCGACCGTGGGATAAGCTGGGAAAAATCCACTAACAGGGGGCCTGATTCCCATTATTTTTATGGAAATAGCATAATTCCTGCTGTGCATGATATAAACACCATTTACCTGGGGGGTAGTGGTTATTCCGGAAGTTCTGTTTGGGTTTCCAGGGATGGGGGAAAATCTTTTGATCCAATGTCAAATGGTTTACCCAACACCCTGGTTTTCGAAATGGCCATAAATGAAGATGGAACTTTACTTTTTGCCGCCACCGAAGTGGCCCCTTTTGTGTGGATAGCCTCTGAAAATGAATGGTTTGATTTATCAGGAGGACTAGCACCGGAACAAACATACTGGGGGGTGGATTATGTTCCAGCTATCAGAACAGCGCGTTTTTGTACTTACGGGCGAGGTATATGGGATTTTAAAATCACAGAATATACAGGTATCGAAAAGATTTTTGCCCATATGGAAAGCATGGGTTTAAACATTTATCCTAATCCGGTGGTGGATAAGGCCAATATTGAGGTCGTGCTTCCAGTGCCCGGAGATCTTTCTATAAGGATAATGAATGGTGCAGGGCAGCAGGTGCGGGATCATCATGAGAAGAATTTACCCACCGGGCCCTATCAATATGTGCTGGAGGCACAATCTTTGAGCCCGGGAGTCTATTATATTCAGGTGATATCAGGAAACCATACGACTATAAGGAAGCTGATCCGGCAGTAATCTCATCCAGGGAATCCACAATTGTTTTCCGTAAATCGATCAGGTTCAACAGGTCCTGGTTCTTTTTGGATTTAAGGATGTTAAATTTCCATCGTGCCACAATCTTTTTATACCAGAAGGAATAGTGGATTGCAAACAAACCCGCGGGTATCAGGGAGGCCAGGTACAAGAGGGGAATCCACCAGCCGGTGGTAAATACTGCTACCAAAATAGTTTGTATGGTATAAAGGAGTGGAAGAAGAACCATAAAGGCCAGAACATAAGCAATTGAACTTCTGAACTGGGTATCCTTAATTTTTTTGATGGTAAAATAATCTGGGATTTTAAATATTATGTAGTTATTGACCACGCCATAGAGATATAATGGCAGGCAGATTATCATAACAATACTTTTTAGTACCAGCTCAAGGCTTGAATATGGGGCATTATTAATCACATGATCACGAAGATTAAGTTTCTTCAAAGTTTTAAAGTAGACTTTAACCTTTGATGTTATCTTTTCAATTTTCCCCTTGTCTTTTTTAATCCATTCACCCAGAATACTGATAAGTTTTTTATGACTGTCGAAGTGCGACAGGAGGCTGTCTTCAGAGCCCTCTGATTTCGAATGAAAGCGTTCAATATAAACAGTTCTGATATTCAGGATGTCATCATAAAATTCCATCCAGGGAATTTCTATCATATGAGGCTCAATACCTTCTTGAATACGAAGATTAAGCTTTCTTATGCCCTTTTGTGGATTTTCATTAAAAGACTCCTGGAGGCTTTTCATTTCAATAGGGTCTCCTATGATTATGGTTGCTCTTCCTCTGAATTTTCTGTAATCAGAATAATCAATTCCTACAGGAATAATCTGAAGCCCTAGTTCGAAACCATGTTTTTTTTCTGCCTCGAAAGCAATTCGTGCCAAACCTTTTTTTAAAGGACGTAAATGACGTTTGTCACTATGGTCTCCTTCCGGAAAAAGGATCAGGGTGTTTTTTGTTCCCAGGTAATTAACACATTGATCAAAAATATCCTCATTTTTCTTCAAGCTATCGTATCCATCCCGAATCCGATATACTGGCAGCATTCTCATCCATCTGAGAACAGCACAGAAAAAGTCCTTCTCAAAAATGTCTGCCCGTGCTAAAAAGACCGGCTGTTGCTTCAATGAAGTAGTTGTTAACAGGGCATCAAGCAGGGCATTTTGATGATTTGGGGCCAGTATGATAGGTTTTTTTGGATCAATTTTATCCAGCCCCCTGATTTCTACGCGTCGCAAGAACAACTTTCCCAGAGTAAATTTTACCCAGAGCCTGGCTAATTGGTATCTTTTTGAATATCGATCTAAGGGTTTCATTTGTATTTAATTTGATAGCTGGCTGGATTCTGGGATTGATTTTCGCGACCAAAAACCAGTAAATGTGAAAAAATGTTCATAACCTACAAATTTGCAACCTTATGCAAGCCGGTAAGATTTATGATTTTTATTTTCCTGCCTTGTAATTCGATTAGATGATCGGATTTAAACTCACTCAGCAGGCGAATAACAGACTCAGTGGCTGTGCCGACTAAATTGGCGAGTTCCTCCCGGGTCAAGGATATTTTAAGAACCTGATTTTCATCGAGATCAAATTTATCCTTTAGTAACAATAAGATTTCTGCCAATCGTTCACGCACTGTTTTCTGGGCAATATCGGTAATATAGTTGTTGGCTTCTCCCAGTTCTTTGCAGGTGAGTTGCATAAGACTCATTGCGAAATCAGAATTGGTCTTGATCAGGTCAAATAATGAATCTGAGGGGATAAAGCACAAAACGGCATCTTCAATGGTCTTTGCGGTTGTACAGGCCAATTCCTTACTTAAAACAGAGCGGTAGCCCATGATGTCTCCCTTTTTTGCAAACCGGATGATCTGTTCCTTACCATCGATGCCGGTTTTGTACATTTTAACAATACCGCTGTTAACACAATAGTATCCGTTAATCCGGTTACCTTCATGGTAAATAACGCTGCCACGTTTATACAGGCTGCATACCTTATCAAAATTCAGAGAGTTGAGTTCATCAGGCGACAGGTCCTTGAAAATAGGATGTCCTTTGGCGGTGCATTCTTCACATGTCGGAAAAATCTGAAGGTTCTTCATTCCTTCCTTTTTTGCATCAAAACCTCTTACGAGCAAAAAAAACTGACAAAAGTCAGTTTCTGCTGACAAATATAGTAAAATTGGTTGCGGGTATAAACAATGATTCATTATAAATTAAGAATTTTTAAGAAATGCTGATATTTGATAAAAATTTGAGCCATGAAAAAAACGATTACTGTTAACTGGAAAGAAAATATGGCTTTTGAAGCCAGAGTAGATGATTATAAAATTATGATAGATGCTTCTTCTGATGTTGGCGGTGAGAACAAGGGGCCTACCCCAAAACCCCTTTTGCTTGTTTCCCTTGGTGGGTGCACGGCCATGGATGTTATATCCATTGCCAAAAAAATGCGGCAGGACATAACAGGTTTTGAGGTGGAGGTCAGGGGTGAAATCGAAGAAGAATTCCCCAAGCCATACTCTTCCATTCATTTGATATATAAATTCCGGGGGAATAATCTTGAGAAGGAAAAGCTCGACAAGGCTATAACCCTCTCGCAGGATCGCTATTGTGGTATTTCTGCTACATTGAGGAAGGCAGTGGGGATAACGTATGAGATTGTGGTGGAGGATTAAGTTCCTGCCTTCGCAGGAATGACCTCTTTGTTGGACTATTGCAAAAACAGTGGCGGTTTTTTCCAATTGCTGTGGAAATACGCATCTATACTGATAACAGTGCGTAATTCTTGTTGAAATGGTTGTTCAGTTTTATGTTTACATTTTGTCAAATGACTCAAATAATGTTCTTTATGTAGGAGTTACCAACGACCTTAAAAGGCGTGTTGATGAACACAGGAATAAACTGAACCGAGGTTTTACATCTAGTTACAATGTTTATAAGCTAATTTATTTCGAACAGTTTTACCAGATTAAAAAAGCCATTCATCGCGAAAAATGTATTAAGAGATGGAAACGGGAATGGAAAGAAAATCTAATAAATGCACAAAATACTGAATGGGAAGACCTTTATGATCAATTATAGCTCTTGCTGTGTCCTTAAAAAAACAATACTGCCAGCAGTGTTACTTTAATGAGGTCATCCCTGCGAAGGCAGGGACCCCACTGCCAGCAGTGTTACTTTAATGAGGTCATCCCTGCGAAGGCAGGGACCCCATGGCGCTTGAAGACGTAACATTAGGGTTCCTACAGTGCCGACTTAAACTGCTTCAGGAACCGTGCGTCGTTCTCAAATAATAGGCGTATGTCTTTGATCCCAAATTTCAGCAATGCGATCCTTTCGACGCCCATTCCGAAGGCAAAGCCGGTGAATTCCTGACTGTCGATCCCCACGCTTTCCAGCACATTGGGATCCACCATTCCACAACCCAGTATTTCCAGCCAGCCCGTGTATTTGCATACATTGCATCCTTTCCCGCCGCAAAGGGTACACGACACATCCATTTCTGCCGATGGTTCTGTGAAGGGAAAAAAAGAAGGGCGCAGCCGGATTTCCGTATCATGCCCAAACATCTCCTTGGCAAAAAACACCAGGGTTTGTTTAAGGTCGACGAAGGACACATTTTTATTGATATATAATCCTTCCACCTGGTGAAAGATACAGTGTGAGCGTGCCGAGATTGCCTCATTCCGAAAAACGCGGCCTGGAGAAATTGTGCGGATGGGCGGTTTTTCGTTTTCCATTACCCTAACCTGTACGGAAGATGTGTGGGTACGCAACAAAATATCCGGATTCTGTGCAATGAAAAAGGTATCCTGCATATCTCTGGCTGGATGTTCGGGGGGGAAATTTAAGGCTGAAAAAACATGCCAGTCATCTTCGATTTCCGGACCTGTTGAGATAGTGAAACCCAGGCGTTTAAATACATCGATAATCTGGTTCCGTACGATGGAAACCGGATGCCGGGATCCCAGATCAATTGGATCGGCTGGTAAAGAAAGATCGTTTTCTTTTGTTTGGACACTCGCTTTTTTCAGTTCGGTAAAAAGATACCTGATCTTATCCTGTGCTAAATTTTTCAGCTTGTTTATTTCTTGTCCAACTTCCCTTTTTTGCTCAGGTGGAACAATCTTAAAATCGTTAAAAAGCACCGTTATCTCGCCCTTTTTTCCCAGCAGGCGGACACGGAAATTGTCCAGCTCATCCAGGGTAGATGGTTGGAATTCATTTACCTCTTTTAACAGTATTTTGATCTTATCGAGCATGCCTGCAAATATCTTACTGATAAATATTTATTTGATAATCCTGGCGCTGATGATCTTAACGGGTTTCAAAGGTCTGTTTGAAGGCTTTTCGCATTCAACAGCGGCGATGGCATCGACAATCTCCAGGTTACTGATCACCTCGCCAAAAACAGTATACTGATAATCCAGAGGGGGATAACCTCCAACTTCGGTATAATGTTTCCGTTCCTCCTCTGAAAATTTTTGAGGGCGTCTGCTATCCATTCCGTCGAGTTGTTCCTTGGTCCAGGTTTTACCCTGAACAATATAAAACTGCGTTCCTGATGACTCCTTCTGGGGGTTAAATTGATCACCCTGTCGTGCAGCCGCGAGCGCACCTTTTTTATGATAGTGGTTTGGCCGTATTTCTGCAGGAACTTTGTAATTAGGATCTTTTCCAGTATAGGCTGATTCTACCGATTTGTCCCTCGATTGAGGATCTCCAACCTGTATCATAAAGTTTTCAATTATACGATGAAAAAGAATTCCGTCGTAGAACTTATTATTTACTAGTTCGATAAAATTATCCTTATGCATCGGGGTGTCATCGTACAGCATAATGACGATGTCTCCCATGGTTGTTTTAATTAATACTTTAGTGCTTTGTGCCTGCAGGGTGAAACTTCCTGTAAGGCAGACCAGTAATATTAATGCGATTCTTTTCATACTCACTGTTTTAGTGGCGCAAGATAGTAAATATGGAACAAATTTTATATTTTTGTCCACCCACACCCACTTGGGCTATTAACTCAGTTGGTTTAGAGTGTCACCTTGACAGGGTGGAAGTCACTGGTTCGAATCCAGTATAGCCCACAGGACAAAAGGCAGAAGGCAGAGGGCAGAAGGCAAAAGTAAGGCACAAGGCAGAGGACAGAAGGCAGAAGGCAAAGGGCAGAGGGCAGAGGGCAAAAGTATGTCTAAAGGATTCAAGTATAATGTTATCAAAGGTTCAGCAGATTATTTTAAGTTTTTCCCGGCACCGATTACAAAAGCTCTTACTTTTCTGATCAATATCCTCAACATAAGTACTGGAACTCATAACGCAATTCGGAACGTGACAATGAATTAGTCCGAAAGTATGTCCCAGTTCATGATTAACTTCTTTGGCCATTCTATCGAGTAGCTGAACCGGATCCTCCTTCATCCCATATCGGGCATTGTTCAGCCGTTGTGCCGAAGCAATGGCTGAATGGCCGCCCAGGTATGCCTGACCAAATATGTATGTAAGAATTGGTATAAAAAGATCGACATTAAAGAGACCTATTATTTTAAGGTTTTTTTGGGAGAAGCCATCCTCAACAGTTTTTAATAATTCATTACCTTTATATTGACTGCGTGAAGGATCAAAATAATAGCTCAGATCAAGATGCCCCTCAATTATCTGTACTTCAAGCTTGAACTCTTGGCTAATTGTACTGGCAATACTCTCCAGAAAATTATGGTCAAAAAAAGCAAAGGAGACTATTTTAACTATTGGTTTAGTCATTCAATTCACCATAATTCGCAGCGTCGTCGTCGGTTGGCTTAAGATTGTATTTTTTTATCTTATTATAAAGGGTGACGCGATCGACTTTCAATGCTTTTGCTGCTCTCGTTATATTCCAGTTATGATGACTAAGCACCCTTTGAACGTGCAATTTTTCAATATCTTCCAAGCTTTCTGAGCCACTGACAATTATTCCCGATTGCATGGGAAGATCTTTAAGGCTGATTTTTTTCCCGTTTCCCACTACAATAGCTCGTTCAACCATATTTTCCAACTCCCTGATGTTGCCAGGGAAGTCAAGTTCTTTCAAACGATCCAAGACCCTATCATCAATGGTAACCGGGGGACGATTCATAGAGGTACAATATTTTCTGATAAAAAAATCAACCAAAAGGGGAATATCTTCAATTCGCTCCCTTAATGGGGGGACATGGATATTGACCACATTGAGTCTATAATACAAATCTTCACGGAAGGTTCCTTTTTCAACCATCTGTTTCAGATCCCGGTTGGTAGCGCAGATAACGCGGAAATCAGAGCTTACATCTTTGTTTCCGCCCACCCGAATGAAGCTTTTTGCCTCTAGTACCCGGAGCAGTTCAACCTGCATCTTAGAGGAAATGGTTGCAATCTCATCCAGAAATATGGTTCCCCCATCGGCCATCTCAAATCTGCCTTTCCGGCAATACATGGCTCCTGTAAAGGCCCCTTTCTCATGCCCAAACAGCTCACTCTCCAGCAGGCTCTCGGTTAGGGCGCCACAATGAACGCAGACTAATGGGAAAAACTTTCTGGTAGAATTTGCATGTATGGCGCGGGCTATTAGTTCTTTACCTGTTCCGCTTTCGCCGGTTATTATTACGGAAGAATTAGATTGGGCAACATTGGCCAATTCTTTAATAACCTGTTGAATAGCTTTGCTTTTTCCAATCAGGTCTTCAATATTTTCCAGATGCCCCATCCTTTCTTTTAAATATTGGTTCTCGTCAGAAAGGGAGATTTGTTTTACGGCATTGCGTATCAGATGGGATAGATCATCCGGATCAAAGGGTTTGGTTACGTAATCAAACGCACCATCTTTGAGTGCCTGCACAGCTGTATTTACTGTAGCAAATGCGGTCATGATAATAACTATGGAATCCTCTTTGAGAAATTTAATGCGCTTCAACATCTCAAGACCATTCATGCCAGGCATTTTAATATCCGCCAGGACAATGTCATAGCATTCTGTCTCCAGTATACCCAGTGCTTTTTTTGCATTTTCAGCACATTCCACACGGTACCCATCGTCAATGAACCAATCGTACAGGGAATCTCTTACTGATTGCTCATCGTCAACAATTAAGATGGAAAATTTTTTTGCCATATTACATCTCCTGGTTAGTAATTAAAGGTAGTTTTATTGATAGCGTTGTCCCCCTACCGGGTACCGATGAGACATCAATTATTCCTTTGTGACTAAGCACAATGCCTTGAACAATGGCCAATCCAAGACCAATTCCATCGCTATGATGCTTGCTTGTAAAGAAGGGTTCAAAAACATGAGGCATATCTTCTGGTGCTATCCCTATACCATTATCGGCTATTTCTACTACAATACTTGACTTGTCGGGATTATAGGTCGTCACCTTTATTTCTCCTTCATTTGTTACAGCCTCGGATGCATTAACCAGGATTGCTACAAAAACTTGTTTTATCTGGTTTGGGCTACAGGAGATAAGATCGGCCTGAGCCTTTAGCTCTTCGATAAAATTAATTCCAGCAAGGGTCAAGGGGTGATGCATCAGATGATGGGTATCGGATATGAGCTCATGTAAATGTTTAGGTTCGAAATTTTCTTGATCTGTTCTTGAGAAGTCAAGTAAACCCTTAACAATATCCCCACATCGTTTGGTTTCATCCTCAATCAATTTAAGGTGTGAGAGTATTGGCTTGATTTGCTTAGGATCGATTCCGAGATTCCTGAGTTTCTTATTTACAAGTTTGGCATAGACCAGGATGCCTGACAGGGGATTATTTATTTCATGCGCAACAGAGGATGAAAGCTTTCCCAGACAAGCTTTCCGTTCGATGTTAATTAGTTCATTCTGGATTTCTCCTAGTTCTTCAGATTTTTTAAGAACCTTATATTCTAATTGTTTTGACCAGTTTTGAAGCTCATTGTTTGCCTTTTCCAGGTTATCCATCATATGATTAAGAGCTTTCGAAAGCATTTTTATATCATCTAACTGACCATTTTTGACATCCAACCTTATACTGTTATCTCCTATTGCGATTGCCTTGCTGGCCTCGATTATTTCGCTCAGGGGGTCTTTTATTTTTTTCTTTGTAAAGAAGATTAAAATTGATGCAATAAAGACCGTAATAAAAACAGCCAGGAGAGAAAACTCACGGGAAGCTTTTTGAACCGCTGTATCAAAGTTGTCGAGGGGCAGATTAATAAGCAAAGACCCCAGCACTTCTTCATCCGGATTATGAGCATGACAAGCCGTATTTGAATAACAAGAAGGCTGGTTCATAATATGTGAGCGGATCATCAAATGAGAGGAATTACTGTTTGGAAGATTCATCTCACATTCGTTATTCACCTTGATAATTCGGTAGCTTTTCCCTTTTTCAGGGAAAATGGTATTAAAATCTTCATGGCATGCTTTACAATACGGGGAGATATGGCCGCTTGTATCGTTTGAAAATGATGAATAAGCCAGATCATCCTGATTATCATACATACTAACACCATCAATCCCGGCCATGGTATTAATGATGTCGAGGGTATTCTGTAATTCCTTCTTATTGTTTTCAAGCATGGAATGATACAGGGCACCCTCGACAATCGAGCCAATGTTATTCCCGTTTTGGTAAATAACAGTTTTGATATAAACGTCGTTTACTTTGTGGAAAATTATCTGGTAGGAAACCAGGAGAAATACAGATAGAACTCCGATAACCAGAATAACCCGGCTATAGATAGAGTTTCGAAACTGCAAATATTGTCGAATGATTGCGCCGCCAAGGTTTTGATGATCATTTGACTTCCTGAAGCCTGCCATCTGAAATCTGGATTAAAGTTAGAAAAAAAGTGTTTAATTTTTCTACATTCAAAGTTTATAATTTTTATCTGAATTAATCAAATACAGACAGAAAATTTTTCTGAAAATCTTGCCAAATTTCCGGAGGCATTTGCCTCAGGGTATGATCTCGCAACTCTCCTCCATCCTGCAGTATTATATCATTTTGTTTTCCCCCCCTGATCATTGTGGATTCCATAACAAAATCCTTAAATCGCATAAGTTCTTCCTTCATCCATTTGCTTGCCTCCTCAGCCAGGTAACAGCAATTGGTTTCGGCCTTCCAGCTGGATGGTTTGATTTCATAAATCCAACCCTCTCTAAAGGGATGATTATTCAAATCCTCCGGGTATTCCTGTAGTGAGCGGTTTGATTTTTGAACCTCCCCAGAGAGTGGTGAATAAACTTGCAGTACTTTTTTATCCTGCTCTATTTCAGCCATCAGATCCCCTTTTTTTATTTTGCTTCCGGGATTTGCGGCAAATTGGATCTTAACCGGGCCTGCAATATGCATCAGCAGATCATCGAGCCCAATTTTGGCAGCCCCATCTCTTTGGAGGTGCATCCAGGTATGATTGCGATTAAATAAGAGCCCCTGTGGAATTCGTAATCGATCAAGATTTAATGAAAAGGCTTTGTTTACGCCTCTAATCTTTTTTGAACGTTTATTCAGAATTATCCAGAAGGGAATGAGAAAAGCGAAGAATACAAGAATAATGACGTACTCTATTCCTTTTGTGTCGAAAATGTTGTGATAACTAAATCCTTCCATGGTTATTTGTTTTTATTGATTTATTTATTCTTCATTTTTTACCCAAGCGGGTGATTCTTTAAGCACAGGCATTCGCCTGATTATCCACCTGAAAACCCAAATTTCTGTAAAAATTACCGTCAGGGTTATCATTATTTCCTTCCAGGTGGGAATATATCTGATCGGATCCTCCCACCGGAAACCAATCACCGTAACATTAAGCCTGTTGATAATAATCCCGGCCATAGTAAGGATTGCAGCAACAAGTATAAGCCTCCGGTTTTTGGTTCGGTGGCCTTGAAAAAACAGAATCATTGGTAAAACCACTAATCCGATCATTTCGAACAGATACCAATAGCCCAAACGGGTATTAAGCAGGTCCCAGTGCTTATTGTGGATAAATACCAATACCTGCATAAAGAAATAAGCAAACATGGCAGCTGCACAAATACCGGCCAGATTGACGAGGATACGGTCATGCGCCTTATGATTTTTCTCGCTTATCTGTTTAAAAAATACACGCTGACTGATAGATCCTTCAAATATTACCATCGATAATCCTGCAAATACGCTGGAAACCAGAAATAAAAGCGGGATAAATTCGGAGTACCATAAAGGATGAATTTTATCTTTTGCCATTAGGTAAAGGGCCCCTAAACCTGACTGATGCAAGGTGGATAGGGTGATTCCAAAGATCACAGCCGCCAGGGTCATCCCTGAAAGTATTTTCCGCGCACGTTTGGCCCCAAGCCATTCTGCCACAGTAGGAGAAAACTCAATCAGCTCAGCCAGCATATATAGCAGGAAATGCCATGCAACCAAAAACAAGACTGAGTTTGTGCCAAAATTATTGCCGATAATAGGATTTACAACATTCCAGGGGCGGCCAAGATCTAATAATAGCGCTCCTGCGTAGAATACATAGGCAAGGAACCCATTTAAAACGGTAACCCTGACAATCGAACGGTATTGTTGATTTTTCAGGATATAGACCATAAATGTGACAACGTATGCACCACCAGCAAAGGCAACTCCGGTAATGACATCAAATCCAATCCATAAACCCCAGGGTACATCCTGGGTGAGATTAGTTACAGAGCCTAAACCTTTCCAAAAGCGTATAACGATTAATATAATTCCCAGCAAAATCACCGGAGCTGAGATGATATTGAAAGGGGTGAAAATTTTACCTTTTGGTTTTAGCTCACTGATCAGGAATTTTACTATGGATTGCTGATTCCGATCCGTGGTTGTTGTATAAGCCATATTATTCATTTTCACCATTTTCAGTTTGTTGGTTTGTTTTAGTTGCTTTATGGATGCCCAAAAGGAGAGCGGGCACTAGTACAAATACAGAGGGTACACTATATAGAAAACCTTTTGTTAGCGATGGATATGACTGATTCTGCAGACTTGTTTTCATTCCCAGCTCGTCCATTCCAACCGGGGACAGATACAATAATCCTGTGCCTCCTGCTTCGTGTTCTCCATAAATGTGATCCTGGTATAGGTCAGGATTTTCAAAAATTCTTTGTCTTGCTTCTTTGATCAGTTCACGTCGGGTGCCAAAAACAATAGCTTCGGCCGGACAGTTCTCAACACATGCGGGCAATTTGCCCTCCTTAATCCGGTCGTAGCACATATCACACTTAATAATTTTTGGATTTGAACTGAAATACTCAAATTTTGGCACATCAAATGGACAAGAAACCATGCAATATCGGCAACCCATGCACTTATCTCCCCGCCATATTACCGGTCCTTCCTTGGTTTTATACATGGCCTGAGTGAGGCACGCAGCCACACATGCCGGTTCATTACAATGCATGCACTGCTCTTTAATACAAATTTCACTTTCAGAGGTGTCGTACATATTCACCACTGTTCTCCGGGTTTCATCTAATTTTCTAACTACTTTCGGATCAGGACTATCCTGAGGTTCAGGCAGGTTATGCGCTTCAGCGCAGGCAAACTCACACGATTGGCAACCTATGCAACGAGTTGAGTCGTATAGCAAGCCATAAAATTCGGTAGTGGGTTTTTTGTCAGCCGCCTTTCCAACCGGCTTCCCCAATGCCAGGGTAGCTCCCGCCAGCCCCAGTGTTTTCATAAATACTCTTCGGTCTAAGCCCATAATATTGGTTTTGGTTATTTTGATTTATCTATAAAATTCGTCTGGAAATCTTCCCATATCTCAGGCCCGAATAGAGACAAGCTGTGATCAAAAATCTCACCACCATCTGTTAAAATGACCTGAGTATATTGATCATGATTTGAGCGAACTGCATATTGGATAAAATCCTTTAGACATGTAAATTCTGTTTTAAGCCATTCCCGGTATTTATTAGCCATGAGCATGAGTTTTGATTCCGCCTGCCAGTTGGCCGGTTCAATCGCAAAAACCCAACCTTCGGAATAGGGAGATTTGTTTAAAATGCTGGGATCTGTAAGCAGTGCGGAATTTTGTGACTTGATGATTCCGCTGACTGGTGAATTTATTATCAGGTGTTTGCCATTGTTTGACAGGGTCATTATTTTCTCCCCCTTTTTTACATTATCACCTGGGTTTTTAAGAATAATCCGGGTGAGGGGGCCGACTACATGCTGAAGAAAGTCGTCTATACCCACTCTTACCACACCATCCTTCTCCATAAAAATCCAAGTATGGGATTTATCGTATAATATTCCTTTTGGAGCCTGCATAGTATCTGGCGATATGATTTGGGATGCCTTGGCGGCGGCGGTTTTGGATATTATTTTGTGTATGTAATTTTTGTTCAAAAAGAATATTATAACGAGCAAAAAGATAAAGACCAGACCAAAAAGTACAACTCTACTTAGCCCGGTTTGACCCCCGATCATGATTTCCTGAGGTAAATTCCTTCCTGTAAGGCGGGCAAGGCTTGATTGCCTTTCACTCATTACCAGGCTGCTATAGCTACTGCTGACCAGTAGATCCTGGCCGGTTGTCAGTACGTAATCCAGGAAAGCAATTTCAGCTTTTTCTGATGGTTGTACCTGAGCTAGAAAGTAAAGATTGTGTATCAGGGACCTGGGATACTTACCGATCCATGCACCGCGTAAAAATGAAAAACTGTGTTCATAAATACTCTCAAAAGAGTCAATTTGCCCGTTACCATTTTTGTCAATTGGTAATAATGCAATCCCTTTAGTAAATTCCTTTTTGTCTGACGATAATACCTCTGATAATTGGATAAAAACCAGAGCATCAGGATTCTTGCTGAACAAGCTTGTTAATTCATTACCATTTTGTATCCGGTTCACAATTAGCTTATCCGATTCAAGGCCAGAGAATTTGCCAACAGATGTCAGTACAGCTGGATTATTCTCAATAAAAACCTCAATTGGTGTTACGGAGCCATTACCTAAAAGCTGATCCCATGTTAATGATGACTGATTTGAGAGTATCCTTTTGAATTCCTCGGCGGATATTCCTGACTGATTGAGCATCCCGATAAAGGGGTGGGATGTACTTATCACCGGGACAATAGGATCCCGGCCAACAACCATTTTCCATGGAGCCTGGCGGCATAATTCCCGATACTCATTATCAGAGACTAATGTCAGGTGGTTTTTAGGGATCCGCGTTTTATTATTCACTTCATCCTTCAGCGTGCCTACCTGGATACTAACCTGTGTATTCTCTCCCGAGAAAAGATTGGCCCATTCAGAGGCAAGGTCGTACAAATCCGGACTGCTCACTATCTGGATAGATCCCTTTGGAACCCCATCCTGATCTGGAGCAACCCTTTCTGGTCTGGAGTTACTGATGTTGAAGTTCATCAGCAAAACAGCTCCGATTAATATTATTGCTGTCCTTTTCATAGCTTTTTGAATTATGTTGTTAAATCTGATTTTCGAATTCAATATAGGCATCTCAATTTTGGTGCCAGTAGTTGTAAAAACCACAAAATCAGATAGTTGCATAGATGGTTGTTGGATAAAACAACAGTCAGGGTGTTGAGAAACTCAACGCATATTTTTAGAAATGAGCCTAATGAACTAAAAGACTGAAGATTAGGGGGGTGTTGAAAAGATCAACATACGTTGAAAAAATCAACAGAAAGAATTTTTTTATACCTTTTCTTACAGTTTTTTCTTGGAAAACATCAAAATACTTATGACATGGATCATAATTATTATTGTATTTGTTTTATTACTTTGTCGTTTTGCTTTATGTTTAACGTTGATTAAATAGAAACAAGAATAAGTGATATGAAATATCCATGAGCAATAAATAGCACACCAACCGCGAATGAATATAAGTG
>CAYXJR010000010.1:0-74286 GCA_964465145.1 uncultured Porphyromonadaceae bacterium
GCAAAAGGCTTATTCTGGTAATGATACTTTATAAAGAATTGATTCTGAGTTTCAATGAAACCACTAATCTCTTTATAATTTTTGCTCTCTCGTTGTCTCTTTTCAATACTTGAATATACAGCAGCCGGCATTTTATATCTTCCCATGTTAAATTGTATTATTTTCTCTAATTCCAGTTCTCTGTTAAACGTGTATGTAATGTCAGAAAAGGGTAGTTTCAATCTCAATTGTTCATTATAAGAGTTTAATCCACCGACAACCAGATATGGAGAATCCTTTGGATAAGTGCTTACTGAAGTTGAAGGAATACGCTTCATTAAGTTTAATTCAAGATCAAATACAAACAGATTATATAGTTTACCATCTGTTTCGGGTTTAACACGACTAAGCGGAACAAGCATGCAAATATGCGCCGGTTCAATGAATCTTATATCTTGAGCCCCTATATCGAGGGCATACTCCCTGATAAATTCCCCTGAAAGGGAAAAATGTAGCACCTTTTTCTGATAACTGTCGAGAATAACAATAAGCTTGTTAACAGGATCAAAAGTAAAATCACTTATACTTACATATTCACCCGGACCTTTACCTTCATTCTGGATGAGTTTTTTAAAGGACCCGTTAATGTCAAATATTAGTAACCTGGTATATTTCATATTGTTATAATCAAGAACAAGAAGGTTTTCACTTGTTTTGATTAATCGGAAAACCATTGTGATATAGGAATCCTTTGTGGTTTCAAGAGGGATATAGTCTATATCTGCAGCTATGGAGCTGAGATTTACTGTTTCTTCCTTTTTTTCTTTTCCTGATAGATCGATTGTATAATGAACTTTCTGTTGGGCAAGAAGATTGTTAGTACAAAGTATAAATACTATCAACATCAATTTTGTGAATTTCATAAGCTACTTTTTGTATTGATGTTGGTTTGTTAGATCCAGATAATAAACAAAACTAGGGTTCTGAGCCTGATTAGATCCTGGGTTATTGTCAGAACAAGAGGTCAGGATGGCAAATCCAAATAGTAATAAGAAAGACTTTTTCATTCTCCTGGTTTTACTTATTAGAACTGAGCTGAATTTCCATAATAACTATGAACCTATCATCCGTATCAGCTATTGACAAGGTATGATTACCCGGATAGATATACTCAAGCCTTTTCCTAACATTTTCTATACCAATCCCAAAGCCCTTCTCCTTATAAAAGGCCTCAAAGTTTTTGTCAACAGAGTTTTCAAGAACAAACTGGAACTGATTATCGACAAAGGAGATTTTAAGGTTGATATTTGAGCTGGAAGTAGGATTTACACCATGTTTGAATGTGTTTTCCACAAATGGAATCATCAGCATTGGGGCAATCATTTTACTTTCCTGGGTTTCATCAAGATCTATTTTCAATGAGATATTATGTTCCACAGAACTTCTGATTAACTGCAACTTTATGTAATCCTCGATATACCCAATTTCTTTTTTTATTGGAATTTCATCCTTTTCCATGTCATCAATAAGATATCGCATCAAATTGGCCAGTTTTGCTATGCTTTCGGCAGTCTTTTCATTGCCTTCCTTCAACGCAAAGGCGTAGACCGTATTCAGGGAATTGAATAAAAAGTGGGGATTAACTTGTGACCTAAGCTGATTAAACTCAGCTTCTTTTTGATCATAAAGAGAGTACGCCTTTTTTACTTTATCCTTATAGATCTTTCTTGCATATGCATAAATAAATCCAGGTAGGGCAAATACTAGTAAATCCAAAGATGGTATATCAAGGGCTTTCCAAAAACTAATTGTCATTCCCCTGGAATACAGGCGTGTATAGGTAAGGATGCCACTCAATAAAGAGATTATTAGTGCAAAACCAAGAAGTGTTAAAATGGTGTAAACTATAAATTCAGTATATCTTTTCTCAAACAAAAATTTCGAAAAAAGGAAATATGCGCTTACATAGAAAATTGAGATTGCGAGTAGAACGTCAATAAAAGTTCTCAGGTCCTTTGGGCTACTGAGCCCCACAGCAATTGAGATTATTATTGTGGATAAAACAATGACATGGATAACTGCCTCAATACTTAATCTTCCATGATCAACAAGATAAGACCATCCCTTTTTATTTCTGGAAACAATCCCGGCAAAATAATAGGCAATAGAATACAAGATCATTAAAATTGAGGTAGTGATAAAAATTGGAAGAACATCTTCAATTATATCAACTGAATTACTGTGTGAGTATAACCCTTTTGTTGTAAAATAGACAGCAAAATAAAACCCAGTAAGTAGTATTATTACAGAAAGGAAATAGAGCGGGTAATTCTTAGATTCCGAGAATTTTGGCAATAATATTGATGTATTTATTATTACAAAAAGAAGGGTTGATGCTAAATATAGGAGTATCCAGAAATCGCCTAATCCATCATTAGCAGCTAAAACTAATACAAAGACTATAAAAATCAGTACAAGAATGATTCTTGTGAAGGAAACATTATGAAGCTTAGCAGGCTTCCCCCTATTTAACCTTTTGCTTAAAAGTAAATTGAAGCCAATTGCCAAAAGGAATATTGCACCTAAAACCAAGGAAAGACTTCTCCAGGTATTGGAAAAAGACTTGCCCAAAACATAACCACTGCTGAAATCTCCTCCCATCTCATCTAGTAGCAGCTTAGTCTTTGAATCTTTAACATGTTTGTTAGCAAATTCCCATATCAGTTGTTTTTCTTTATTATCAACAGCTTCCGTTAGTGCATTACTAATTACATGCCATAGAAAATAGCTACGTACCAGGCCGGTCATTTTTTCTCCCAAAGTGAACATAAGCAGCATGTCTCCATTTGAAACACTGCTTTCAGATGCGATGTGAATTTCACGATAATTCCTGACGAGGGATCTATAACTTTCCATTGTTAGCAGGGCCTCCTCATCGTCAAAGTCCATTAAATGGTAAGCTTCTGTTTCATTGAGCTTATTGGGGTATCGATTATTATACCATATACTAAATCTTACATTGCTATCGTAGCAGTCATATTGTATTCTTCTTTTCTCCCACTCATAAAATGTTGAATCAAGATGTGTTTGAAATGCTTCCAATAACTCAAGTTCCTCATTCATCATCTTATTTCGTTCTTTTATCCTGGCTTCAGAACTCATGCTGCCGATTATTCTACTCCATTCCTCATGATGGGATAATCTAAGGGCATCATTCCAGTAATTATTTTTTTCAGCACCCTTACCACCAAATTCTAATTCCGAATTAAGAGTCCAATAATCAAGGTCAACAACAAGGCTGTCACCTGGGGAAAGAATTATTTCCTTTGATTTGGTCCCAATGCTGAGCTTGCATAAGGTAAACGGCCTGATAATATGATCGGTAGTAAGAAGGTAGGTACTGTCCGGCCATATTTCGGCTTGAACTTTTTGATTAATTGCCCGGTAATTTTTGTCATCATTTCCAAGCATCCTAAGGGTATCAAAATCACGAATTGATAAGCTGATACTATTAGAGGATTGATTTGATACCTTGCCTGTGATACTCACAGTATTCTGTCCCTGGATGGAAAACCCGATCAAAGTAATCAGAGTAAATAGGATCATTCTTTTCATTTTATGATGATTTAGGTTGCAGGTTTGAAGTAAATACCAAAATTCGACCAAAAGAAATAAATGTGATGGAGGCGGAGAGAAATGGGATGGAGTGGATAATTGGTAGATTGGGGGATTTGTAGATTGGGAATAAAACCAGTTAACGAATACGAGCAGAGCATATACCAGTGAGGCGCCAGCCGAACGAATAACTTTCTATTTTTGATCCATTACTTCTTCATATATTTTCAGGGCGGTTTTATTTGAAATCCCCACTTGTTTGGCAACAGTCATAATATCATCAAATTTTGGATTTCCTTTTCCAGCTATCGCTGTTATGTGTTGTCCATTGAAGCCATCACTTTTTAAAAGATCGTAAGCTGGGGCGAATTGCCATTTGTTATCTTTATATAAATAGGAGAAATTCTTGGCGTGATCATCCATATTTTCAATTTTCACATTGAAGATCATCAGGCGAAAAACTTTAGTAAGCTCCTCTATATTCCTGGTCAGGGCCATGGTGGCTTTTAATAAATCTACGTAATCCAGTGAAGGAAAGCGATGACTGGCATACAACAGTCCGCTGGCAGAATGTAGGTGAAGTTGTTTATTATCAATACGATCAAAGCGTTTTACGCCAAAGTATTTACCCTCGAAAAGACGGGTTTCAGGCATTTCAATGCCACAACGACGGGCCAATAATGAATAGTTATATTCCAACTCGCCAATGTTAGGCGGATCAGATGAGGATCTAAATTTCACCAGCCAATAATCTCCATCTATTTGGATAAGTACTTTCGGACGTGCCCCACCTGATGATCCTCCTTGTTGGAATAGATTCTCTAATGACTCTGTGTTCTCATTGTTCAATACTTCATTTACCTGTGCAGCCAGGGTATCCAAATCATTTATTCCATTCTGGTTGGCAATATTGTTCTCAGGATAGTATGTTAAGGCCCCCATCCCGCTTGAGCCAATAATACTCAAACGGTCAACTGGTGACAAGGAGGAAGGGTTAATACCGTTTTTTCTGAGTAATCTGTCGAGTAAAAGATTTCCCCAGCCATCAGGCAGGCTGTCATTGAAAACACCAAATAATCCATCAAAGGGATCTCTTTTTGCTGTAAAGGCTCCTTTTTGAAGAGGCAGATAGAATGGCGAAATTGAAAATCCCCTTGCTAACCAGCCGGGATCATATTCAAAAACGGCGCGGTAATCTGGAGCCATCACCAGCCTCCCAACCTGATCTCCGTGCATTCCAACATCCAATACTTCAACCGGCTTAATCATTTTTCCGTCCCCTTTTTCTGGTTTTTACATATTTCGCTCTGATTACATCCTCAACACTCTGGTAATTAGTAAGCTCAAATAATCTTAAAAACTCTTCGGTAGCCTGTAAGCTAATGGCCAGCTGGAGTAGATTCTTCAGAGAGATCTCACCCAGGTTTTCAAAGCGTTTTAGGGAGCCTAAACTTACACCCGACTGTTTGGACAGAGCCTTTTGTGTCAAATCCAGACTGAGCCTTCTTTGACGCAGGTTTCCAGCAATTTTTTGGGCTAATGCCACAGGGCTAAAATTGTCAGGAAAGTATAATTTATTGTCTAATATATTATCCATTAAGAGTTAATTAAGGTATTAAAGATAATATATTAGCTGTTAAAAAGCAAATGATTAAACCTGTCAGGTCTTTGGAGACCTGACAGGTTTATAACCAATTTAGATCTTTCTTGAATTCACTTAGCTCTTGAAAATTCATAGCTAAATTGGATCATCAAAATAAGTTCTGGCCGAATATGGAGCTTCTCTGTAGAAACTTAATTCGTAATCAATAATCTCTCCTTCTTTTGATGCACGCCAGGGCATATCTAAGTGCGAATAATCACTAAGAGCCGATGCTGACCAGTCGGAATATCTATCAATGACCTGGTCAATTATTTCTTTTTCTGCGGCATTCATTGATTTAAGGTCGGCTTTCCCCAGCGGGATGTATCGGGTCTGAGGATAGCCATGATAGTCAGTTTTCAATGGCTTTATCTGGTTTCTTGCGATCATTTCTCTTATGATACCATCGATATTTTGTGGAACCAGCCCATATGGTAATTTGCGATACTCCGAACCAGAAAGGTGTTCCTCATAGATTTCGTAATAGTTGAAATCAGCAAAATAGAGCAATTTGTACAGAACGGTTTCGCCTACATTTGGTTTACCCGCACATTTTTCAAGAATGTAAAGCAAGATGTTTCTGAGTTTTTCTGCATTGAATACGGGAATCGATATCCTGGTATGATACCTTGGTTCTTCAGCCTCCAAAACATAGCTCATCTCATTGTCAATGGGATATTCAAGGGCCAGGAATTTATCCAGAGAAAATCCCAGGACCTCAGAAAGAGTGATTAATTCAATAACAGATAAACTCCTGTTACCCAATTCGATCTGAGCAACTGAGGATCTTGGGATTTTTAAAAACTTTGCCAGATCCTCCTGGGATAAACCTTTTAGTTTTCTTTGCTTAAGGACTCGTTTCCCGATTTGCGCTTGAGATAATCTTTCGGACATTACTTTGTTGTTTTCCACAAAGATAAGAAATGTTGCAAAAACTAACAAAAGATAGTCGGGGAATGCGACAATAAGGTTTAGCTGAAAATAAATCCTTAATATTTATGGTTAATCGTATAAATTCACGTGATTATTTATGGTTAACCGCGAAAATTACCTGGACTTTGTTGTTTAACCAAACCATCAATCAATTCTTAACAATCCTCTTCGTCATCCGGGCCCCTTCGTCATCGGTCAATACCAATAAGTATAATCCTGGTGTCAGACTACTGATATCCATTGTCTCCTTATATTTTCCCTCACTGGAGTATTTTCTCGTTGGCAGATCATCGATCAGCATGCGTCCGGAAAGATCGAATATCCTGTAATCAATGGATTTCCCCCGGCTTATAATCACTTCTATATTAATAATACGATCACTTGCAGGATTGGGGTATATGTTCAAGTTATCCAAGCCCGGTAATCCTTCACAGAAACTTGGGAAATACTCACAAGGCACCTCTTCTTCTTCGGGTACAAAATCCTCAATTATCATAATATTTACTATTACAGGTTCCTTTTTATGGTAATTGAATTCTTTCCTCATTGGTTCACCAATACTGTCTGGAAGACATGAGAAAAAGCGTTCATTGGGGTAGAACCAGAAAATCGTTTTCTCAATATTTGGAAAGTCTTTGAGCTCAACCATTTGAACGGGGATACAATAATCAAAAAAATCCTCTCCTCCTTTTTCACCGGCAAGATCCCTGGCATCTTCGCGGTTACCGGTGATACCGCGGCAATACCTGGAAAATGTCTGGTGACATGGAGTGTACATCTCCATGAAAGCCTCTTGTTTTGAATCATCCCGGGATGGACTCATTCAGTAAAAATCAATTGCGACTATTGGTTTCTTAAAGGTAGTAACTTGAGAGAGGAAATAGTTTCATTTTGGGGTAATTCATATCCACCCCAAACCTCCCGGATCAAGTCCGGGACAGGCTCTACTTAGCCGAGGAGGGCCAGAGTGGATACGTCAAAGATCTGAAAAGTTTATCATTAAGTTTTTCCATTATTGAGCCTAAAACGCATCTATATTATTAAAGTTAGAATAATAATCCAATAAATAGTTACCAAATTGGTAACTTTTGTTTAATTTTGTTTTTAGAAAATATATGCGAGTGATTGCAAAAAAGGTCCTCAGAGAATTTTGGGAACAGCATAAGGATTCGGAACAAGCGCTTAAATCGTGGTACAAGGAAGCATCCAGGCTAGATGGGATTCTCCTTCAGAAATAAAGAAGAATTACGTAAGAGCAAGCATATTAAAAAATAGCAGAGTGGTATTTAATATTTGTGGTAGTCGCTACCGACTAATTACCGAAATTAATTATCAACGAAATTGTGTTTTTATTCGATTTATAGGGACTCATAAGGAATATGACAGTATTGATGCTAGTAAAATATAGAAACAATGGAAGTTAAAGTTATCAAGACAGAAAAGGACTATAATCAAGCTTTTAAAAGACTTGAGAAAATATTCCAGGCCCCGGTAGATTCTGTCGAAGGTGATGAAGCTGAATTGCTATCTATTTTGATTGAAAAATATGAAGATGAACACTACAAAATCGATGCTCCTGACCCAATAGAGGCTATTCGGTTCAGAATGGATCAATTAGGTATGACGAACAAGGATCTAGCAGAGATAATTGGATATAAAAGCAGAGTCTCTGAAATATTCAGCCGCAAAAGAAAGCTCACCCTAAAAATGATCCGAAATCTACACGATAAATTAAAAATCCCATACGAATCTTTAATCGCTTAAGGGCATTTTTATCTTCAAAGCTCCCTACCTAAATGTATAGAACACCAATACAGGATTATCCTCCTCTTCCATTGCTCTGATTATGTTCATAAAGCCATCAGGATAATTGTAATCCTCATTGTTTAATATCTGATCTCTTTTTTCAATCAAATAAGTTGGATGGACAAAGCTTACAAATTCAGATTGACAGGTAATTGCCATCGCATGATATGTTCCTGAATACAGGATATCATCTTCTGAGATTTTGAAGATTTCTTTTGTTTTTCTGTTGAGGGCCATCATGGCCCTTCCATATCTTCCTGGTTTGGTTTCACTGGTGACACCAAAGTAGAATAGTTCTTTAGTTTCCAGAAAGGGGAAATCCAGTAGTAACTTGTTTGGTGGATAGGGATAGCCATTACTTTCCAGGTATGCATCCTGTTCCGCAGGGGTGCATTTATTGGGCCCGAAATCAAAACAATATTTAGGATAGAGTGCCTCCTGGCTTATAGAATACACTGTATCAAAGTGAGTTGCTGAATAGAGGTAATGGCCTTCAGCGGCCCTGAACAGGAGGCGTCCCCCGATAGCAAGCTGCCCTGTCGACCATTTTACGGTATCTAAAAAAGCACCTGTATCAATGTTACCTAGTCTGAAATAGTATCCCCTGCGATTTATTGCAACATAATCAGTGTTGTTCAAAAATTGCATGTCACTATAATAGGCTCCAAGGCTTTTATCTCCAATAAGCTCTCCGTCCAGGGAATATTCAATGACCTTTTTCTGGTCGGCAGCTACCAGGTAAATGCTTTTTAAATCTGTTGAAAATGAGAATCCTATTAAATCAGTATATTCCCCGGGGCCTTTGCCAAATCCGCCGAATTTGTATAGGAATTTCCCCTTTTCGTCAAATACCATAATTCCCCTCTTACGGTCGAAATCCATCACAAATATTTTTCCATCAACCTGATCCACCTGGCTTATCTGGCCTATCATGCAATCAGGACTTTTCTCCAGGGGGACCAGCCTGATAGAATTCACCATTTCTGAAAATTTCACAGCAGGCGGAGGGCTGGATATTCTCAAGGAGATTTTAATTGGTTCACCAGGAATGTTTTTACCTGTTTCTGGCGTACAGGCAAATAGCCCGATCACAAGGATCAGGATTATAAAATTTGATTTTGTAAACATTTGGTTTGTCTTAGTTAGGGGTTTTTGGCCTTACTGGTTTGTTCCCGGATAATCTGCCGGCAGTGCAGTAACAAGTTTGGTCTGAGTATCCAAATAATCCCAGATCACTTCGCCACCCTTTACTGTGTAATTTCCCTGGCCATCAAATAGCAAAACAGGGATGATACCGGATTCATCCGGCGAAATTGTCAGATAAGCCACCCTGGCATCATCCATATCATGATTTGAATTCCAATAATAAAAGACCAGTAAGTTATCATCCAGTAGGATGGATTTTGCTGGAGGTACTTGATTTAGGTCTGTAATTTTTGACTGAATTGGGTAATTCTTATCTGGGATATAGAGCAGATAAATAGATTTTTTCAACGATTTGTCCCAATAAAAACGCTTTTCCATAAGCAAGGACCTTACATATGCCATGGATGGGCTAATATTCTCAGATTTCTGTAAGTCGTTGATATCAGTCCATGCATGCCTTATCTCAAATCCTTGCTCGCCGACTTGATCATAAAACACCGATAGTAAAAAGTGCTTCAGCGTTCCATGGAACTCAGTAACCCGATTCTTTCCCCATGTCCTTCTCCGTAACACATTTTCCTCTATTTGATCAACATAAAAGGCCGATCCTGAAAAGGCAAATGATACTTGCTGAGTTGATCCATCAGGGTTCGTTTTATCCTTATTATACCAGAAATAATCGAGGAAATATACCAATTTATATCCCAGATATTTATTGATTATCTCCAATGGTTCTGTTGCGTTTCCGGTTAGCTTTTCACCATCGTAATAAAAATATATATCTGTTGGATTTATCACCTCACAAAATCGACCTAAAGGATCACCCAAAACATGTTCCTTGAATTTCTCATAGCCAAATTTCCAGTTGGCGGGATTTGCTCTTTTAACAATTTCAGCCAACTCAATCACATTGCCTTGCATCCTGACATTCAGTTCAATAGGGTTTCCGGGATTAAGGGTTAGTGTTTTGGTTAGTGGGCGATAACTAACATGTCGGAATACCAGCTCAAGCTCACCTATAGGTATTTTTTCCAGTCGATATTCTCCCTTTGTATTTGTTGTGGTTCCCTTTGATGTAAATGGGATAAAAACGGTCAGGTCCTGAACCGGGTTTCCTGCAGAATCGCTAACCACCCCAAATATTTCAGTAAGTTTTTGCTGTCCCTGGTTTGATCCGATCAAAGCAGTTAAAATTATTATCAGAGCCAATATCTTTTTCATGGTATTATATTTTCATCCGGTATAAATTTGTATAATAAGGATAACTTTTAACCTGATATATAAAATAGACTACATTCCCATCGACTCTAATTTTATCAATATTAGGTAAATCAGGAATTTCGATCTCATTTATTATGTTACCATTATCAGGGTTGATTTCTTTAAGAATTGCACGATGACCAACGTGATGAAACAAAGCATATATTTTATTAGTTGATTCATCCTTCAAAATAATTTGTTTGAACTCCTTCTGATTTAATTCTCTGGTTTTAATTAGCCAAAAATAGGTGCGGGGGATTGAGTGAAATTCTATCGGGATAATGCGTTTAGTCTGGCCGATTGAATCAAAGAATTCAATATGATCATCAAAAAAATCAAAAATTAATACTTCATCATTTAGAGAGATAATTGGTGCACTGACATTCTTTGAGACTGTTTTTAATTGAGTTCTTGGTGGCTCAACATACCGCTGGTCTCCATATGGATCCTTAACGGTTTTAACAAATTGAGGCCTATATGCATCGGGCCCGGTCCTTAAGGTGCTATTCACCATTTTAGAAGATTTTTGAAAGAACAGACTTTCTCCAAACATCAGTTTAATAGGGAAAATGTATTTCAAGAAATTTGGGTAACTTGTTGTGTAAGAAATCTTTATTGAATCTCCGGATAAATCGATTTGCTGAACGTTTTGTCGGGTTAAAACATGAAAAGAACCCATGAAATCTTCAAAAAGGTATACATGCTCAGGGGTCAGGTGTTCAGGAATCTTGATTTGCTTTCCCATATTCTTTACAGGAAGATTAGCAATATGATGGCCCTGTAAATCAGTTAAATATAATCTTTGATCAGTTTGTTTACGGAAAGGTGAAGCAACTAATATCATTCTGTCTCCATCGACTGCATAATCAATAACATTCAGGGTATCGCCCAAGTGTACTTTCTGGATAACTTCAGCCGAAATGGTCACTTCATCGATCTGTGTTACTTCAGGAGAAAGGTAAATCTCTATTTTTCGCTGACTTGCCTTGCTAACCAACACCTGGTCAATAGCATAGCCAATGTGGGAGAAGTATAAAAGGGCAGGAAGAGTCTCGACCATTATTTCGAAATATCCCTGATCATTAGTTATGGTTCCAGCTGATTTACCGACAAGCGTGATATTCACATCAGATAAAGCTTGCTGCGTTTCAAGGTCATAAACATAACCGCTTATCAGGTGCTTTTGAGTAAAAGCACCTGATAAGCACATTAGCACCAAGAGGGTATAACTTCTGAGCATTGATAGTGCTGGTTTAATACAGGAGGGACGACTTAAAGATAGTTGATTCTTATTGTTAAAGCAAAAAGGCGGTGCAATAATCTATGCGGGAGACAATTTTCAAAGCAGAAGCACAGGGATTAATATTATTCCCTGGAATAGGATAAATGAAGGCCCTTTTGATTTGTAAATGGGTTAGAACCACTATTTAGTAGAATCTAAAGCATCCTAAATCCGTGCCGTGCGCTCGAAAACTCGCGGGAGAGGGGGGCTGATTCTCACTTCTAATTCTCTGATTCTCCGATTCTCCGAATCACCGAGTTATGTCAAGCAGTTAACAATAATATCCACTCACTTGCCGTTTCCCATATAAGTCATGTTGAAATATTATATATTTTAACAAAGCCAAAGCCAAGTCAAAAAAGGGTCCCCACCCGGTAACCTAAATGTAATTGCATATTATGAGGTATGGATTGTTAAGCTTTATAGTTATCCTGATTATACTTCCAGCTTGCAAAAGCAAACACTCATCAATAGTTACATACGATCTTGAACCCCGCGATTTAGTGGAAAAAATCTACGAAACCGGCACTTTGGAATCAGCCAATAACTTTGTGATCATAACTCCTGCTTTGAGCTCCTCTGATGTAAAAGTTGCCGATGTAGTTGACGAAGGATCTTACGTGAAAAAGGGCGACACCATTTGTATACTTGAGGCTTCAGATATCCTGGGTTATTTTGACACATACAGTGAAAAACTGGAGTCAGTGAAAGCCAATCTGGTGAAGCAGGAAGCGGATAATGCTTATAATATCAGTATACTCCGTGACCAGGTGGAGAAAAACACCGCCCAGATGTCTATCTCTCAACTGGACTCTATTCAAATCAAATTTGCCCCGCCCATTAAACAAAGGATAATGGAATTGGAGCTGGAGAAAGCCCGCGTAGTAGAGAGAAAACTAAACAAGAAACTACAGGCCCAGGCAAAGATCAATGAGCAGACAGTCCGCCAGTTGCAGGCGCAGGTTATCCAAAGCGAACAACTGGTACAAAGATTCCAGGATCAGCTGGATTTGCTGATTATTACTGCTCCGAAGGATGGAATGGTTGTTTACTCAAATTCTCCAATGATGATGATGATAATGATGGGTGGTGGAGGATCAGGAACTTCAGGTGGTAAGTTGAAAGTAGGAAGTAGTGTCGGTAGGAGAATGCCCCTTATCGACCTGCCAGACCTTAACGATATGCAGGTACAGCTCATGGTTCTGGAAGGTAATTACAAACGAATAGAAAAGGGGCAAAAAGTTATTATCAGGCCAGAGGCCGTAGAGGGGGTAATCACAACAGGAGTGGTTAAGAATAAGGCAATGGTTGGTAAGATCACGAATCGGGATTCTAAAATTAAAAGTTATGAGGTCATAGTCACTGTTGACAGTTTAGATAATCTGCTTTTGCCGGGATTAAGCGCAAACTGCGAAATCGTCATTAACCATGTTCAGGACACCATTGTGGTGCCAACCATGGCCATATATCAAAGAGATAGTTCAAAAATAGTCTATGTGTTACATGGAGAGCTATTTACCCCTGTAATTATTGAAACGGGTTTGTCGAATAGCACAGAAACCATTGTCACCAGTGGGCTTACCGGTCATGAGACCATCGCCCTGATTGAACCACCCATGAATTACATCGAGAAACAAAAAAATACAACTGATGAGTAAATACCTGATCCTATTCCTTTTAACCGGTCTGCTGGCGTGTAATGGAAAAAATGGCCTTGAAGTCCCAACCACAGAGGTAAAACTTGGAACCTTTACGGAAGAGATGACCGAGGAAGGCGTTGTTCAAGCGGTCAATTCAACTGCCATAACCTGTCCAAGAATCTCATACCGGTATGGGGCATTAAAAATTGCCTCAATCATGGAAGACGGAAGCCAGGTGAACGCGGGTGATACCCTTTTGGTATTCGATCCCTCAGAGATAAAGAAGGCCATTATCACTGCCGAACAACAGCTGGAAATAGCTAAAGCTGAGTACGAGAAAATGAAGGCCACTCAGGAGTCAGAAATTGAGGATCTTGAAGCTGACCTGGAGATTTCGGGAATCTCCCAGGAAATATCAAAAATCAATTATGAGAATGCTGTTTTTGAATCAGAGATTACTAAAAAGGAAATCAAATTACAATTGGAAACTGCCATTATTTCCCTTGAGAGGGCTGCTGAACAAATTGAAAACCGCAAAAAGATCCATCATGAAGAGCTTTACCAAAAAAAACTCAGTATGAATCAGCTAATCAAAACCCTGGATGAGGCCAATAACTCGCTCAACCTCTTATTCGTGGTGAGTCCATCTAATGGAATAGCTATTGTAAAAGACAATTGGATGACAGGACTGAAATGGCAGGTAGGAGAGCAGCCATATTCAGGATTTCCTATCATCGATTTACCGGATCTGGACCAGATGAAGATCGAAGTAAAGATTAACGAAGTAGATGTTTCAAAAGTAAAACCAGGGCTTCAGGTTGTTATTACTCCAGATGCCTATTCTGATACAACTTATACCGGAGAGATCACAACTGTGGCTAATCTCGCCCAGGCCAAAGACAGAGAATCGAAAATTAAGATTTTCCCGGTTCAGATAATGGTTCATGGGAAGAACAGTAAACTATTACCCGGATTGACCGTGAGCTGCAGGATTCTGGTAAATGAAATTAACGATGTCCTTTATCTCCCTGTAGAATCAGTATTTGACGAACAGGGAAACACCTATGTATATGTTAAGACCAATTCTGGATTTAAGAGGCAGGATGTCAAAATTGGAAATACAAATAATGATTTTGCAATAGTCCTTGAAGGTTTGTCTGAAGGAGATGAAGTAGCACTTGCTGATCCATTCCTGAACAGAGAGGAAAATAGTGACAAGGACCAGGCCTTGAACAACAAATGATTAAGCTAAGTACCATGAAAATATCAGATTATATCCATGGCCTGGTAAGGGGAACTGTGATTGTTCTCATTTTGATGATCCAGATCGCATGCAACGAGGGTTCTTATGATGAGCTTACAGTCATGAAAGGCCCTTTCAGGCAGTCGATCACAGAAACCGGAGAATTGATAGCTATTAAGGCTGTGGCAATTCCAATGCCTGCGGTCAATTATCAATATGGGTATGAATTCAAGATCATTGAAATGGTCGATAATGGAACCATGGTTAAGAAGGGGGATACAATCGTAAAACTGGATCCATCTTCAATCCAAAAATATATTATCAGCCGGCAAGAATCTCTTGAAAATGAAAATGCAGCTGCTAATAAACAAGCCGTTGAGATACAAAATAGTATACAGGAGTTAGAGGCTAAACTGAAGACTGAACAGGCATCATACAATTTAAAAAAGCTTGAACTGGACAGAGGCCAATACGAATCAGAAAATAAGAAAAAAATCAAGGAGCTGGAGTTTCAGCAGGCCACAATCAAACTGAACAAGGTGAAACGGCAGCTCAAAATGAAACCTATACTCAACAATTATGATCAAAAGGTCCAGAACATAAAGGTTTTGCAGAAGGAAGCTGAATTGCAGGGGGCCTTCGATGCCCTCGAAAGGATGTCAATTCCCTGTCCCGAAGAGGGCTTGTTCCAGGTAGGGGAAAGCATGTATAGCTATCCACGTAAGGATCTAAAAGTGGGTGATGCGGTTTATCAGGGAGCCCTGATTGCCAGGATCCCTGATATCAACAGGATGAAAGTAAAAAGCTTTGTAAATGAAGCAGATTTCACAAAGGTTGCTTTAGGAACCAAAGTCATTGTAAGGTTGGATGCCTTGCCCTCCGTGCCATTTAATGGTACGATAACCGAAATCAGTAAGATCTGCCTACCAAGGGAGAAAGAAAAAGTATTTAATGTTCAGGTAGAAATTCAGGAATCTGATCTGAGGTTAAAACCCGGGATGACGGTGAGCTGTGAGTATATCTGCCACGAAAGCGAAAATGAATTGTACGTTCCAAACAATTGTGTATTGAAAGAAAATGGCCATGCTTACTTATTTATTGATAAGGGCAGCAGGCCAGAGAAGGTTGAAATTAAGGTGGGTCCTTCCAACAGCTATCACACAATGATATACGGAGATTTTCGTCCCGGACAAAAACTAATCCCTTTTGAAAGCATCCTCAAACAAAAAAGCACCTAGACCATGCAAATAAGTGAAAACGTAAATCTGGCTATTATAAGCTTGATCGATCATAAATTTCGGTCGTTTCTTACCATTCTTGGTATCATTTTCGGTGTAGCCTCGGTGATTGCCATGGTATCTATCGGGGAAGGTGCCAAAAAACAGGCCATCGCCAAATACCAGGACCTTGGAGTCAGTAATATCATTGTCAGAGACAAAGATATGACCGACAAGGAGTTGGAGGAGGTCAGGATGAAATTTTCCAAAGGCCTGTCCCTGGAAGATGCTATGGCGATCGAGGATATTGTTCCGGGAGTGGTTAGTGTTGCACCTCAATCAGAAACGAAGCTGGATGCAAAATTTGGAGACAAGGCATCCAAAGCCACTGTTATCGGGATTACTCCTGCTATTCTGGATGTGCTTAATTACACTACAGAGAAAGGTGAATTCATCAATGCCGATCATTATGAAAGGCAGTTAAAAGTTTGCATTCTCGGTTCGAATATTGCCAGGGAACTATTCAGTTATGAGAGTCCCATTGGCCAGAGTGTAAAGCTTGATGATCAGTGGTTTGAAATCATTGGGGTAATGGAAACCAAGGCTCTATTTACAGAAACCGTGGGCGAATTGGCATCTCGTGACCTGAACAATGATGTTTACATCCCTCTGTCAACCTTCAATAAGCGTATTCCTCGGGAAAACCCATTTGCAAGCGAAATAAAGCAATTGACCGTCAAGCTTGAGAATTCTGAGAGGATGGTTGAAACAGCTGCTGTAATCCGGAGTATCTTGGACCGCCACCATTTCAACACCAACGATTTCAGCATCATTGTTCCTTATGAGTTAATGAAACAAGAGGAGAAAGAGAGCAGGATATACAATTTCCTGCTGGCTTCCATTGCCGCCATATCATTGATTGTAGGGGGCATTGGAATTATGAATATCATGCTGGCATCGGTTTTGGAACGTACCAGGGAGATCGGTATCCGCAGAGCCATTGGCGGCCGCAAAATCCACATTTTGAAACAGTTTATAACCGAGGCAGTGGTTCTTAGTATTACCGGTGGTATCATTGGTGTACTACTGGGAATCTCATTTTCTGTGGGGATTACCTGGGTCACAGATATTGAAACCTCCATCACCCTGTATTCAATTTTTATTGCATTTGCTTTTTCCGTGATTGTTGGGATCACATTCGGCTATCTTCCTGCAAAAAGGGCAGCTGATCTAAAGCCAATTGAATCAATTCGACATGAGTAGTTCATCTAAATAAATAAAAACCATGCTTATCAATATTACCGATTTAAAAAAGGATTACCTGATGGGTCATTTTGAAGTTAATGCTCTACGGGACGTCAATCTACAGATAGGTGAAAATGAGTTTGTAGCCATCATGGGACCCTCCGGATCGGGTAAATCAACACTGATGAATATCCTGGGTTGTCTGGACACACCAACGGAAGGAAAATATTTTTTCGAATCCGTAGATATAACCCAATTGGATGATGATGAATTATCAATAATCCGAAACAAAAATATCGGCTTTATCTTCCAGTCGTTTAATCTTCTACCCAGAATGAGCGCTTTGCAAAATGTGGAATTGCCGCTCATGTACGCTGATGTAGAAAAGTCTGTCAGGCATAAGCTGGCCATAGCTTCTTTGGAAAAAGTGGGACTTAGCGACCGTATGCATCACAAGCCGACTGAACTCTCAGGGGGACAGCGGCAGCGTGTTTCCATTGCCAGAGCCCTGGTGAATAATCCCGGCATCATTCTGGCCGATGAGCCCACCGGAGCACTTGATTCAACAAGCAGCGAAGAGATAATGCGGATATTCAAGCAACTTCACGAGGAAGGTAACACAATCATTGTTATTACCCATGAAAAAGATATTGCCGCCTGCACAAAGCGGATTCTCCAGTTAAAGGATGGAATGATCATTAGTGATAGTTTCAACCTGAATTAATCTTCACCCGATAGCAAACTCTTATGAACCTATTCAAAAGAACACTTATCCCAATCAGTTTATCGATAGCCTTATCGTTAGGGACCATGGCCCAGGAGGTCCACCACCTTGATTTGGAAACAAGTATACAGGTGGCTAAACAACAGAGCAACCGTATGCTTATCCTTCAGCAGCAACTTAACGGTGCCGGATATAACCTCAAAGCTGCCACAAGTCAGTTCAAAACCCATATCGATCTGGATATGGTCATGCCTCAATATTCTGAAACAGTCCGGCAATTTGAAGACAGTACGGGACTCTCTTTTTATAATGTAAGACAGAACCAGATGAATAGTTATCTCTCCATCAACCAGCCACTGCCGAGCGATGGTTTTTTGTATGTTCGTACCGGGATTCAGAATTTTACAGATTTTTACGCCAACGACCGAAATGCACAATTGTCATCGAGTATAGGCCTCAGGCAGCCTATTGAGGCCCTCTTTGGGTTTAACAACATTCAGCTCGGGTTTAAACAGGCCAAATTAAACTATGATCTTACCTTGAAACAACTGAAGAGGGCAGAGCTCGATCTTGTTTATTTAGTCAGCCAGGCATTTTACGGCTTGCTTTCATCTTTGGAGGAAATGGAAATTGCCCGTATGAACCTAGAGCGGCAGCAAGAAGCTTATACTATTGCACAAAATAAATATGATGCTGGTTTGATTCGGGAGGTGGAAGCTCTCCAGATGGAGGTTGATCTCAGTGCTGCTGCAAATAATCACGAAAACGCCAAGGTAAATTATGCCTCCCAGCACAACCTGTTTAAGGAAAACCTGGGAATTCCACTGGCCGACAGTGTGATAATACAAAATGAGCTGGATTACTCTCCGGTGATAATAGATGTTGAAAAAGCAGTTGATCTGGCCTTGTCTAACCGGTTAGAGCTGCGTGAGAATGAGATCAGGATCGAACTTCAGGAAATGACAGTAAAAAGGCAAAAGGCAGCAGGCTTGATAAGTGGTGACATTCTGTTGAATTATAATTTCATAGGGGTTGATAAGAGCGACCGGGGCATCCCTATCGGGACAACTTTTGACAATACCTGGCAGAACCTGATAGATAGGCCTGGTAGTTTTGGAGTTGGCTTAACCGCCAGCATTCCAATTCTCGACTGGGGAGAAAACCGTGCCAGGGTGCGCTCAGCCCAAGCCGTTTTGAAGCAGAATCAATTGCAGCTCGACGGAGACAAGGTAACTATTGAGCGGGAGATACGCACTCTGGTCGACCAGGTACACAATAATCTCAGCGGACTTGAAATGATGGAGAAGAGCGTAGTTGTTGCCGAGAAGAGTTTCAATATTTCCCGCCAGCGTTACGCTAATGGAGAAATAGATAGCCAGGCTATGGCATTGGAACGCGACCGCCTAAACCAAACCTATACCAGCCGGTTGAGATCCTATATAAATTATAAACTGGGCCTTTCGGATTTGATGAGAAAAACCTTTCATAATTTTGAGACCAATAAACCTGTCCTATAAAGAGCAAAAGGCAGAAATGTGTGTATTACGGTTTACTTTACACAGCCTATTCTGCAGCAAGCATGAACATGTGGGAGGGGGCAAAAGGTGTCTGCCCTAAAGGGTGGCATCTTCCGACCAGGAGGGAATGGGAAACTCTAATGTGTCAGATGCAAAACAGGTTTACCAGATTGTCCTGCCAGAAGGCAAATACTTTTACCAGGCAGTTATAACATGTTCACTTGGTCATAAATCCGAAAAGACCTCTTATCCTTGTACCTGAAAATTTAAATAATCTTTTTACAATCCGGAAATTCGATTCCTATATTGTGTGAATGTAAAATTGAGATGTGATTGATGGAAAAAACGGTGAAGGTTGACCGGCATTTGCAGTAAAATACTACTTTTAGATTTCATGAATAATAGACCACTGATAGCTGATAACAGGTAAACTATGGGAATCAAAGTATTAGTAATAAGTGATTATAGAGAATATCACACGACAAGGCCGGAGGCAAGCATTTTTATTGGTCTTGCCGGTTTTGGTTTTCAAATTCAAATCATGACCTATAAAGAATCCAAACTTGTAGAGGAATTTGAAGCTGCAGGAATTGAAGTAATAGATTTTCATCCCGAGAAGAAATTGGACAAATCAGAAATACGCAGAATAAGAGATGCAATCATTAAAGAAAAGATAGATATTGTTCATTTATTTAACAGTAAAGCAATTATCAACGGAATACAAGCAGCAAAAGGCTTGCCTGTTAAAGTGGTGTTGTACAGGGGTTACGCAGGTAATATTCACTGGTACGATCCTACTGCATATTTTAAATTCTTACATCCCAGAGTTGATATGATCTTTTGCAACTCAAAGGGTGTAGAGGAAGTAATTCAAAGACAATTATTTTTCGACAAAAGAAAAACCATTACAATCAATAAAGGGCATAATCTTGAATGGTATAAAGAATATGATCCGTATAATATTCGGGAAGAATTAGGTATACCCTCAAATGCTTTTCTTTTAATTAGCGTTAGCTATAATCGGAAAATGAAGGGCATTATTTACCTTCTTAAGGCTATTAATCTTTTACCAAAAGACTTACCGATACATTTATTATTAGTCGGCACTGACATGGATAACAAGGAGAGCTTGGATGAAGTAAATCAAGGAGATCGGAAAGACAAAGTACATTTTATGGGATTTAGAAAGGATGTATTAAAGATAGTTTCCGGATGTGATGTTTTTGTCCTGCCATCTATCTATGGAGAGTCTATAACCAAAGCTGTTATTGAAGCCATGTCGCTTGGAATAGCACCAATTATCACCGATATTCCCGGAAATATTGAGCTGGTCATAAATGAAGAAAGTGGACTAATCACTGAGTCTAAAAATAGTAAAGCGTTGAGTGAAGCAATTTTAAGGTTATATGAAGATAGGAAATTTTGCAAAGAACTTGGTGAAAATGCCAAATTAAGAATAGAAAACCATTTAAATTACAAGCAAACCATTCTCAAAACGAAAAAACTTTACGAAGATCTTTTATCAAAATAGAACGTCTTATAACAAAAAATAAACTTCATTAAAACCGGTGATTATGAGGGCTAATTGGGGTAGTAATATTACTCCGGTTATGAAGATTTTAATCAGGTTTATATATCCAAAAAGTAAAGTTTCTTGCCCCTTTCACCGAAATCAGGTTGATGTAAGAAGAAAATTCGATTGTTGTATACGCTAATGTGATCTATATGCTTGAATTTTTGTATCGGAATAGTTTCAAGCTCACCGCCTGTTCTGGGATCAATTTCTATTAAATAAGACTGCTGAATATTAAGAAATTCGAGGGAAAATCTATTTGAAATTTTGTCGTGATGAACACGACCTGTAAAATCCTTGCTTAAGTATATTTGAATTTCTGACCGCCAAAGTAATTCCGCATTCATCTTAAAGCAGTGTACTGCCTGATAATCAAAATCAAAGAGCAATACCGAATCTTTCAATTGGAACATGCTTGACTGAATAGGCCTGTAATCAGTGTTTATGCGGTTTTGCAACAGTGCAATTCTGGCATTGATTATCCTCAGTTCTCCAGATTCTATATTTCCTCTACTAATTTTACCCACGAATTCCCTTCTGACTTGTTTGTCAATGCTTGCAACAGCTTTCTCCTTTTGATCGTTGCCCACTCGATAAAAAATTTCTTGCTGACCCGTTTCGGAGTCACAAACATAATAGTCATGGTACTGACCTTTTTCTGACTTATCGACGCCAATAAAATATTGATTATTCAGAGCCTGAATAGGTTTGACCATTTCTTCAAAAAAACCGGCATCGCATACATCTGTTAAAGAGATTGTATCATTCGTAATGCTGAGCAGATAGGCCCTATCTTTTGTAATAGCGTATACCTCACCTAGGCAGTCCTGGTAGATTTCCTGAAATGAAGGAATAGGTATGGATTCAAGGATTTTTCCAGAGAGTGTTCCCAGAAAAATTTCTCTTTTTAGAGGGTTTTGGTTCTTGTATCCCAGTCCGATAAATCGATCGTTTTTCACCACATAATCAATTATTGCATATGGCTCATCCGCAAATAGTTTTGTTGCCAAACCTGGCGTAGAAACCACAACCTCATCCAACAAAAAGGGATTAACCCGGAGGGTCAATGAAACAGTTTTACCCTCGAAGTATTTTTGGTATAGTTCCTTGTTTTCAACTATTAAGGAGTCTACAAAATAACCGATATGACGAATGCTTAATACAATTGGAAACTCAGAGAGCATCAAACTAAACTCCCCCTTTTCATCGCTGATACTGCCTTTACCAGATTTTGCATCAACAATAGTAACTCCAGCTAATGGATCCCGGGTTTTTTCATCAATAATAAAACCAGAAAGCATATTTTGAGCATACCCTCCTAGTCCAATTAACAGAGTAAACACAAACACTAAAAATCTGTATCGCATAGTGTTAATAATAAGTTGGGGGAGACAACTATAAAAGTAAAGATTATTTTTAAGAAGACAATACTTCCTTTCAAAATAAGGCTTGAGTATAAGTATGAGTAATAAGTTTTAGGGTTATGAGTGAGTAAAGAGTAATATGGGATTTTTTAAACTTTGCTGAGCCCTAGTGCTGAAAATATGGTAGGGACGTAGCATGCTACGTCCAAAATATTGCAGAGACGCATATGTGGGAACATAGTATTATGCCCAAAAACTAATATTTTATACTTGGATATTAGCCAAATAAGTTAAATTGTTGTATTGGATATTAGCCAATTTTATTGTAAATTTGCATTGGTAATTAGCCAAATTGTAATGAAAAGATCAATATATTCAACTTTATGCGAATGGAAAACGGATTCTGGACGGAAGCCACTTTTGCTGCGCGGAGCCAGGCAGACTGGCAAGACATATATTGTAATTGAATTTGGGAAGAAAGAGTTCACTGATCTTATCGTTCTTAATTTTGAAAGGAATCCTGAGTACAGAGATATTTTCACCAGCCTTGATCCTTCTGAAATTAACCAGAGGATTAGTTTGTTTACCGGAAAGGCTCCAAAACCAGGCAAGACTTTGTTGTTTCTGGATGAAATACAGGAATGCCCTGCAGCTATCATGGCGTTGAGGTATTTTTTTGAGGAGTTACCAGAATTACATGTTATTGGGGCAGGTTCATTGCTGGAATTTGCATTATTATCTGAAAATTTCAGGATGCCGATTGGAAGGATTCAATATTTACACCTTTATCCGCTCTCATTTAACGAGTTTCTTCATGCCGTTAAAGAACATGAATTAAGTTCCTATATCTCTTGCCTAGAAAACGTTGTGAATCTGCCCGAAGGCCTTCACGATAAACTAAATGACTATTTAAGGAAATATTTTGTAATTGGTGGGATGCCAGCTGTCGTGTGTGAGTATGCAGCTAATAGAGATATACTTAGATGCAAAAAAATCCAACAATCGATACTGGATACATATATGGACGATTTTGCTAAATATGCCAGAAAGTCCAAACATAAATACCTGAAAAAAGTATTCTATTCAATCCCCGAAATGGTAGGGCAGAAGTTTGTTTATTCCCATGTTGATCCTGAAATAAAGTCAAGAGATTTAAAAGATGCACTGGAATTACTTGAAACTGCCGGTATTGTCCACCGTGTCAGGCAAACCAGTGGAGCCGGGATTCCCCTGTCGGCAGGATTTCATGAGTCATTTTATAAAGTAATCTTCCTGGATGTGGGGCTTTTTCACGCAATAAGCGGCATCTATTCCGAAGTAATCAGGGAAAAAGACCTTACCGCTATTTTTAAAGGAGCAGTTGCTGAACAGTATGCGGGTCAGGAACTCATTGCCTGCCAAACACCCTTTACGAAAATATCATTGTACTATTGGGCAAGAAAAGCTAAAAACAGCAGCGCTGAAGTAGATTATTTAATTGAACATCAAGGCAGAATCATCCCTTTGGAGATAAAATCCGGCCCAACTGGGCATATGAGAAGTATGAAGATGTTTATAGAAAAATATCATAGTCCGATAGGAGTTAAGATATCACAGGCCCGTTTTGATAAAGGGGATAAAGTTTTATCCCTGCCATTGTATGCTATAGATGGATTTCTTAATGGAAAGGCGATTCAGTAAAAAGCTTCAGCCCCCCCCCCTTACTTCATCTCAATGACTGCCAGCACCGGATTCGATTCAAGAGTAACATCTCTTTGGTTTTTGAAGCCGGAATCTTCAATCTCGATAAGGCCTTTGTCTAGAGATTCATTGAAGATATCGTTTTCAAAAAGAGCCAGGTAGATATCAGTAGAGATATTACTTACAAATTTGCCCGAATCGTCAGTTGTAGTGCTGTGCATAAATAGTTGAGTTAATGGGTCTGGTTCAACATCGCCACCTTTGTTTTGAATCAATAATTGCTGAAAATTCCATAATTTTGATTTTAAAAGTTAATAATGGTTACGGGAACTAAAACTTTTACCAGGCCTTTAAGCCTAAAATTCTAATTGGTTCTCAGTAACTTAGAAAGGGAATGAGGACTAATACGCGGGATAGGTCTCTAGCCTAGAAAGCGGGTAAGTTCACCTCATTCCTTTTCAATTTTACATCATTATTGTTTAATCTGCTAATCTAAAAGAAGGCGGGGATCTGGTGGCGAGCTGGCGGTGCAACAAAAGGGATCGCCAGGCGAGCTTCCCAACAACCAGCTGGTCCTCACCATCTTTCAAACAATAATTGTCGTGTTATAGATCCTAGAGCCAGGGAGTCTAAGGACCTTTGATCCAGGGTAATCCCAGACAACTCTGACTTATTGTAGGCTGCAAAAAGACCCAAACCGTTAACGATGTTAGTGAGCATATTCTCAAACAGATCCGTTCCATAATGTAGAGATGAGTAATATTCATAGTATGCCGGGTCAATAAATCTTTTAATAATCTGAATGTTGAGAAAACGTCTACCGGTAACTTCAGGATTATCCTTAATTTTTCCGCTTATCATTGGAAAAAACCACCCCGCATCAAAAAATAGCGTATCAGTTTTACCTCCTCTTAGTCCTTGTAAACCATACTTTCTGATATATGACACTTTTTGCGGTTCCCATCTTCCATGAATTTCTTCTTCAATATTGATAATCACTGAGAATTCCTGAGCATAAACTTTCGATCTACTGATTATAGCTTCGGGTGGCTTCGCTTGATAAAGGTTTAGGGTAGCATCAGACCTAAGGTTTACTGACAATTTCGGAGTAGGGGGAATAAGGGCCTTAGCAAATACTGATGAATTATTTTCCGGAAGGAAGATCGTTAAATAGTAATATACCAACCGGCCTTCAGATGAGCTAATAAGCTGCATCTCCTGATTTGTATAAAACCAGTTTGGTGAGGATGCAAAAAATCCCTCATCCTTAGAACCCAGGTTTTCCTTATGGAGCTGGGTTCGTTCAATTACATACCCATCCTCCGAACGTAATTCAAGAAAGACAGTTGCATCTGTATAATATAAGGAGTCAGGAATTTTAGCGCAATCCTCCGGCCGGCTGTCGCAAATGAAGCTCTTCAGTATTTTAACCTTGTGGATGCTGTCTTGTGGACATAGAACCCCATAAACTATTGGAGTTGATTCGGCAGGAACTATTAAGTCCAGTTCATTGCTACATGCTAAAACAAATAGTAGCAGCCCCACAACTATCAATCGAATCAATTTACTCATTGAGATAAAAGGTTTACAGGGGGGGACTATCAAAAATAGTAAAATTAAATCATATTAAAACAAGTTGGTATTCCATTTGAAGGGCTAAGTTTGTGTTTTATAAAACACCCGAAGTCCTCAATTAATTCCTACCTTTACATTAATAGTGACCCCCACTATAAATACTTATATAAATCACGACCTATAATCTTATTTCCTTATGAATTTATTCAGTTCATTAAAAATTACCTGCCTTATTGGAATCCTCTCTCTGGCAAATTTGTCATCATGCAATCAAACCAATGATAATGTGAAACAAAAAGATGAGATTCATCTCAGCATGGATCCTCAGCATCTGCCTTCTTTCAGTCAGTTATCGGGAATTGCCAAATCACTTAGAATTATTCCACTTTAGTGTTGATGGAAAGTTCCTGAACACTATCGGAAAGCAAGGCAGGGGACCGGAAGAGTATACTGATCTTTGGGAACTCACTGTATTTGAAGACTCTCAGATTATTTATGCCGGAACACAGAGATCAAGGAATATCTATAAGTACTCCTTTGATGGTGAATTTCTTGGAGTGATTAAATATGACAAGAGTTTCTCAAGCCCCAAGGTCCTGAGTCCTGAGAGGATTGCATATACCACGTATTCTGAGTATGAAGTAAAAATTATTGACATCCCCGCCCAGGACACCCAGTCGTATATTTCGTTCACTCCACAAAGCAGGTCGGATTTACCTCAATTTTCCGGCTGCCCTCATTCAGGCTACTATTACTCGGCATTAGGACGGGATACGATCTGGCGGATCGACGCGGATTCCATGAGGCCGGCTCTTATCTGTGATTTTGGAACAGGGCATATCTCATCACAAGAATACTTTGGTGCTGTTGAAAAAATGGAGCCTTATCCGCCTGGCAGGTTATCGATAGGAGGTGGAGTTCTCCATGGTTCAGGGTACTATCATTTCGGGTTGCTCAGAGATGATCTGCAGAATGATTATACCTATGCGATTGTTATAGTAAATGAAAAGACACTGGATACCTGGCATTTCAAGGGGGAGAGCGACGACATCCTTTTCTCCGAATCTGCTCGCTTCAGTACGATCGCAAAAAGTGGAGAATGGGTATCAGTTGTAAGCCCCGTTGACCTGGTTGAAGCCCTGCCAAAAATCCAACAAAACACAGCCTTTAAATACCCGGATGACCTGGTCGACCAGATTGGTGCAATGACAATAGATGATAATCCTGTACTGGTACTGTATGAATTGAAGTGACTTCTGGGAGATCAGGAGATCGGGGGATCAGTTGATCTGTAGATTAGTAGATTAGTCATCTTTTGATTGTTTGATTCAGTTTGATATCGTTCTATTATTTCCGTTATTTGTTTTTACTCAGCCTATTGAGTTATTTTACTCAGTATATTGAGTTAATTATAATCTATCTGATTGATAACAAGAATCTTTCGTGGGAAGAATTTTTGAAAATTAAGCCTCTTGATCTTTTTTAATTAAATAGTATGAACCTTCAGAAAACTATCTGGTGTCAGGACCGATAGTTTGCTGTGTTTGAAATCCTTCGTGTTCCTGGTGATAATAACATCGATACTATCATAATCAGCTGCGGCAAAGGATTGCAGGGCATCTTCAAAATCACTGAACTTTGAATTGAGCGCTTCTAAAACGATTTGTTTTGTCATTTTGGTCACTGAAACAATAGTCAGCAGCAGTTTTAGTTTCTTAATAACCTTGTCATGACCAGCCAATTTCCGAAGTATGTAATAAATGTTGCTCACTGTAATTGGCGACACATAGGCTTTGATGTCTTTCTCAACGGCAAGACTAAGAATGGCAGCGGCATCATCTGCAAAAGGTGCTCTATCGAGGAAAAAGTCGAGAATCACATTTGTGTCGAGGAATACAGTCCGTTTCATAAGTGCTTCTTTATTATTTCTTCTTGCAGCACTTTCTTGTAATCAAAATCATCCGGGGCCTGAAACGATCCCTTCAACTCCTGGACCACATCTGGAATCTCTTTTTGCACCGGATAGGCACCGCTAACTGAAAGCTTTAAATAATTCTCGACAAGATCCGAAAGACTTCGACCCTGATCCTTAGCATATTCTTTCGCTCGTTCAATTATGCTTTGTTCAATTGTTAGAGTTAATTTTGTGTCCATATACGTGTTGTTATTCAATTATTACTACGTGTAAAGGTACAATAACACGTGTTAATTATAAATATTTTATACGTAATTTTTCAAAATATTCGATCTAAGGGGATTTTCACCACGATAGGATTATCATCGATCTGCAAATTTATTCCTCTCCTTTTCAATTCCTCCTGCCATAATTGATTATCAGCAATATGAGTCGGAGTAATCGTAATGGAAAGAGTGTTTTTCTCATCTAACCAGAAGGCAAATTCAAAATACGAGTCGTCCTGAAAACGACCTGGAAGGCGGTATGTCTTGTGGGTGTGTTTATTATAAAGCAGGTGATAAAGTTCATCGAGTGAATTGTCATAATCAAACTGTGATCGAATACACACATACAACCAGGTGGAATTTTCCAAAAGGGCACGAACATACCATATCTCATTTTCACTTCTAATGCTGCTACCCTCCCTACCATCGTCCCAATTGTAGGCCTTGGGATCTAAACCATAATAAAGATTGTATTTGAGTCTGAGAGAATCTCCTATTTCATATATATTTAATCGCATATCCAGGGGATCATTATATAGAAGTATTCCTTTTAGGGTTGGATATAAGGCAGTTAGGTGGGCTGATTGTTTCAGGGGATTAGCAATTAAAGAATCTGTAGGAATTAAGGAATTGGCATCAATCTGATATAATAGGTAATCAGATAATGGCGTATAAGCGTAATAGTCTCCACTCATTGGATGCAGGGCAAAATCACCACATGGTTTACTAAATGCTATTTCCTCCCTCATGAAGTTACCTGCGAAATCATAGTGCAGGAGGCTTGCATTAGGGCCAATTTGAAAAATTACATCTACATTAGTTAGAAAAATTTCATTGTAGTATGAATATTCTCCTGGTCCCTTTCCTATTGCACCAATAGTTGAGATGAACTTACCGTCGTTATCAAAATAGTAAACAAGAGTGTTACCGGACATTCCTTATGACAAACAACACTCAAACTACTTAAAAAAATACCAATAATACAATCCATCTGAATCCTTCCCTCCCCTTGGTTATCCCGGATCCAGACATTTGGAATGCTTACCTTACAATTGAAATCTTCCTTGACAAGAATCTTCCTTCCTTAATGTTAATAATCATAACATAAACACCATTCAGAATCCCATCATCAAGCTGATACCTTTGCTCGCCATTTCTGGCAAAGGCAGCGATTTTCCTTCCGCTCAAATCATATAATTCTACTCCTGTGATTTTACATGAATTATCATGAATCAGAATTTCATGATGTTGGGATGAATATGATACCTCAGACCAGTCATTGATAATCTCCTCAATACCTGTCGTTTTTGCGAATTTTATATTAAGGTCATCAATAAAAGCATACCCAGTATGGGCAGCATTGCTGAATCGGATCCCCTGGAATGGATTTGTATTGGTGATTCCATCCTTTTGCATATTCCAATTCCACTGAGCAATTTCAACTTCATTAATAATCAAGGTACCTTTTCCCGAAGGCATATCCAGAGCTAATTGTGCAAGGTTCCAGTCATTTGGGATAAAAAAGAACTGGCTCGATGATTCTCCAAAATTAAAAGTCCCAAGGTTATCACCATATAAACCGATCCGTGAGTTCACAGCCAGAGTATCTCCGTCATTACTACCCTGCATAAACTCTATTCCAAATTCTGCTCTATTGTTCCTGAAATAAAACTCCACAACATAAGCTGAATCGGCATTGGGATCCAACAGGATTCCGGCATCACTTGTAGCTGTAAATTCAAGGGAATATCTGCCTGATCTTTTAATCGACCGACTAGTTTTGGCTGGTTCTGAGAGAACATCGCTGTAATTAACCCAAAAAGGAGATTCATAGGACACATCACATTTTGCATAATAATCATCGAAATCCTCCACAAAAGGCATGGGGAATGCTTCAAAAGTTGAAAAATGATAGATTCCAGAATAATATGTGGTATCATTATGAAAGGACTCAACTCTCCAATAATAATCCAGATTGTTTTCAAAACTATAATCATAGGTATTACCTGTACTAAATATACCAACTATTGGGAGTCGGTCCCTGGTCTTTCCAATGTAGATATTATAGTAGACGTCGGGGTCATCATGGAAATTAGCCTGCCAGCTTATCTGGCTGGTGTTTGGAACATTGGAATTTCTAGCCGGTGATGGATAGCATGGAGCAAAGGAAGAAGGGGAAGTATGCTCCAATGCAGGTGCACTTCCTTTAATATTTGGTAAAACATCCTGGTACGATTCATAACTGATATAGCAGCTGTCTATCCTAATGCCAGTCATATGTGACACATCAAAAGAGGATAGATTTTGAAAATATTTGTCTGCTCCGTATAAATCATAACAATTGTTGAATATAGCGTCATGGGATGTAAAAGAGATGACTCCGGCGTTAGAGTTATGCCTGAGATGGTAGAAATCATAGGGGAGTCCATCAGACCCTCTAATAACACTGAGTGAATTGGTTTTTTCAATTACCGTAAAATCAAATTGTCTGCATCGGTGAAACATCAAGTAACTCAGCCCATTCAGGTAATTTCCCTCACTAATTCCATATAAAGAAATCCCATCAATAAACAGGTATTTCAGTTGAGTGAGCTGGTCTATTCCCCTTTGATCCTGGAAATCTATTTCCAGCTTATTTACCATTTCGAGTTCACCAACGAAAGGCATCCGATTAAGATCCTCGGTATAACCTAGCTGGATATTAATAGCCTGTCTTAACTCCAGGCTGGGAATATTGGCAAGGGTTTTGTCAGATATATATGTGTATGGTTCGCTGAGTTCTGAAGCCCCATAGGTACTATATACAGCAATACAATTAATCTCAGAACTGATCCCAAAATCCTGGGGGTGCATCATCACTGAAGTGGATGTAGTTTCCACAACAGGAACTACACCATCGCGAAGGAGGATATAGCGGTCCAGGCTGCCTAAGAGGGAATCGGGTAAACTGATATTCCAACTGATATTAAGACTATCACCAACGGCAACCGTAGATAAATCCTGGGGTATTGGTAATCTTGACTTGGGATGATAATTGATAAAACAACTCAGCAACACGTGATCTGCTTCAGCCGTAACATTGGGAAAATCCAAGAAATAGTATCCGTCGAATTCTCCACCCATTCCAAGGTTAAAATGGAAGAAATTGGTATCATAATACCCGTCAATAACAAAGGTGTGTCCCTTCCACTCGGCTGGCACAGGGCGTTTCATTGATAACTGATGTTTAAGTACCTTGATAAAATCATGCTGCCAATATTCTATCCTCCGCATGTTGTCACTGTAAAAAAAATGAATAGGCATTGTTTCCCGTAAAGTGAGAAGATCGGCTCCTTCGGACTGTAATCGACAAGCCACAGCCATGAAATATAATAAGTTCGCTATCTGATCATTGGCGCTTTCATCAGGCATGCTGGCAAAATCAAAACTAACATCCCCAAAATTACCGCAAATTTCTTCATCTATGGCCTTATATAAGTAGCAATACTCTCCAAATCCTGTTTTCGGGTATTCAAAATATCTGAATACTTGTCCCATAGTAATAGCCGGTGAGGCATTTGCCTTACCCCCTACCGGGAAATCAGCACAGAAGCTACTATCTACTTTCCATTTTGTAGTCATGAGTGCTGGAATAAATAAGCTCTTTTCAGTCTTGGTGGATTTTTGTACCGAAAATTCATCCCAAAACTCCCTTACTGAAGGATAAGAGGTTGTTTCATTAATATAACTACTGCAGGTTGTTCTTAATGCTTCAAAATAGCTCTCAAGTGAAGCCGGAGCATGTGATAACTCAGTGGAGAAACTGCTTTCGAAAGAAAAGCCTAGGACTGGTGGGCACCTGTCATCCTCAGCAACCAGGACAAATCCTCCTCCATCCACGTCACATATATAAAAAGGATAATTAGATTTTAATGAAGCCTGAACACGTATATTGGTCTTGTTTTTTGCCCAATCAGCAGGAAATCGTGTATCAGCAATTGACTTAGCAATTTGGATGGCTTTATCACGACTCACTTCCTTTGCAATTGAGCTACCAGAAAAACACAGAGCAATAATCAAACTGAGTGTTAAAAATGCTGTAATTCTTCTAGGCTTCATCTATAAAAGGCTTATATTAAGAACAATACACTAATTGGTCATCAACTTTCTATTACGAATTACTATAAATAGATAATGACTCCCTATAAATTTATGAAAAAAATAATATTATCCGTACACATTTGCCAAGAAGTTAGTCCTTTAAGCCTCCTTTTTTTTCGTACCTTGCCTACACATCTATCGACCTATGAAAAGGCATATCTTAGCCCTCACCGGATTCATAGTTACATGCCTTTTTGCAGCAGGATTATTGATTATGCCATTGATCACTCAGACTGATATTAGAGGTGATTATGAGCAATTCCTGGTTCAGGAATACACGAGTTTCCCTATTGCAGATTTGACTGCAGGAGAAAAGGAACCAGCCATGGACCGACCCGACCTTGCTTCCTTCACTGATTATATTAAAACTATGGATCCGGAATTGAAGGCAGTTCCTGCCTGGCGTTTGGCAGAGGGGCTGGAGCATTCAAAAGCATTACAAGCCAAAGAAGGTTTTAAATCTGCATCTGGAGACATAAGCTGGACTGCTCATCCAACTGATATGGGAGGAAGAACACGAACCCTGATGTTCGACCCAAATGACTCTGGCAACATGAAGGTATGGGCGGGTTCGGTAACCGGAGGACTCTGGGTGAATGAAGATCCCTTTGGAAATACAGAATGGGAGCCTGTCGATGATTTCTGGGCCAATCTATCAATAAGTACTATGACTTATGACCCAAACAATACCCATACTTTTTATGTTGGTACTGGAGAAAGTCAAACTGCCCTAATAATCTACCGGGAGTCGTCTGGAAGAGGTTCTGGAATTTACAGGTCAAAAGATGCCGGGGAAACATGGGCGGTTATCCCATCAACAAAGGATTGGGCTTACGTCACAGACATATTAGTGCGTGATGAAGATGAACAAAGTGTGATTTACGCTGGGGTCATATCAGGTAAATATAAAGGTGCTAATCACCAAAGTACCCCAACTGATGGCCTCTTTCGGTCTACCGATGATGGAGAAAGCTGGACGCAGGTGATGCCAAATATTGCCGGGGAAAGTGTACCCTATGCTCCTTCGGATATAGAGACTTCCTCGGACAAGAAAAGGATTTTCGTTGGAACCACTTACAATCTTGACGGTAAGGGAGGTTCATGTCTGCTCTATTCAGATGATGGGATTAACTGGTCCCTGAATTCGACTTATCATGATGAAATAATTGACGGAAAAAGTATATCTGGCAATTCTCGGGAATATACCTATCCTGGCCGAGTGATGTTTTCAAATGCACCCTCTAATCCTGATATTATGTATTCGGTGATCGCTGGTGGATATGTAAGATCAGATCTGTTTATTGGCTACGACTGCGTTTATGTTCTTAAATCTATTGACAAGGGACAGACCTGGTCAAATTTGAGTATTCCTATGCGCGATTCACAAAACACATTTGCATACCTGGCCTGGCATGCCCTGGTAATCCAGGTGAGTCCAAATAATCCAAATCTTATTTGGCTGGGTGGACTTGATACATGGAGAAGCGTAGATGCAGGCGCAAGCTGGACCTTGCTATCCTATTGGGGTTCAATGTACGGCGGTGGATCAACAAAATATGTTCACGCTGATATTCACTCATTTAAATTCCGTCCCGGTAGCTATTCTGATATGTTAATCGCCACGGATGGTGGTATTTTTGGTACAAAGACAGCCTCATCCACAGATCCAATTTTTTACGAATACAACAAGGGATACAGTACACTACAGTATTATTCCGGAGCCATCCATCCCGATGCAGGTGCAATTCACTTTGTAGGAGGTCTACAGGACAATGGCACTATGTTTTACAAAAAAGACAATGTACCGACCTTTAGGGATATGTTATCCGGTGGAGACGGTGCATTGTGTTTCATTGATCAAGACGATCCAAATATCCATCTAACTACTGTTTATCACAGTTCCGTTTATCTCTATAACGCTGAAAAAGAACAGGATCCAGTCGCTGTAAAATCCAGAGGATTTGACGATGGTACATTTATTAATGCCATGGACTACGATTGGAGGGATAACGTCCTCTTTGCCAACGGTCAACGGGAAGAGGGGACCAATCCCAACACCTTATTGGTTGTAGGAGTAACCTCTTCAGATATTAGAGGGTCTTTGCAGGATATGGAGACTAATTCAACAGTTCCGTATTCCTGCATTAAATGGTCTGAACACTCTCCATTGGGAAAAATCAATCTATTTATTGGAACCCAGGCTGGGAAATTATTTAAACTGGATGATGATGACCAGATTGGGGGAACTATAGTTGATCTTACCTCACCAGAATTCCCAACTGGAAACATATCCTGTATTGATATCGGACAATCTGAAGACACCCTTCTGGTAACATTTTCCAATTATGGAGTTGCTTCTGTATGGTTAAGTGTAGATGGAGGACAAAACTGGCAAAACAAGGATGGTGATCTACCTGATATGCCTGTACGCTGGGCTCTGTTTCACCCCGAAAACAGCGACCAGGTTATGCTGGCGACCGAATTAGGTACATGGTCGACAAATAAGATCCAGAATAAGATGGTGATCTGGAGCCCTAAAGTTAATGGCATGGCCAATGTTCGGATTGACCAGATTAAAATCCGAACTTCCGATAATACTGTCCTTGCTGCCACTCATGGACGCGGGATGTTCACCGGTGTATGGAATGTTGACTACACATCTGGTATAGTCCAGGCTGAAATGGTTTCAGACATTGTACTTTACCCCAATCCCTCCAAGGGAGAATTTCATATTGAATTCCAGTCAAATTCTACGACAGAACTTGTGATTTCAGACCTTGAAGGAAGGATAGTATTCTATGAAAAATTTGAACCAAGCCAGTCAATAATAACAAAACCCATAGACCTGAGAGATCAGGGGAAAGGGCTCTATCTAATCAGCTTAAATACGGCTTTTGGTAAGAAAACAAGCAAACTTATATTTCAATAACCCTATCTCACATTATTCATGAAGATTTAATCCTTATAGCCATGAAAACCTGCATCAGACTTCTTGTTTTCTTGTTGATTATTATTTCCCTGTTTAGCCAAAAACAAACTATCAGGAAACAGTTTATTAACATGCCTGAAGAGTTTGGTAAAACTATTCCCAGTGATTGGCTCATGGCACAACGAGTCTATCCATATGAAAGGCTGAACCCTGATGCTTATGAAGCCTCACGTCAACAGGCAATCACTATTCAAAAAGAATCAGCCAGAATGAAAAGTTCAGGTGAAAACTGGGAATTTGTCGGACCCCTTAGTGTTGGAGGACGTATTACAGATGTTGAGATGCATTCCTCTGACTTACAGACAATATTTGCCTGCGCCGCATCAGGTGGTATTTACAGGAGTAAGAATCAGGGGAAAATATGGGAATCTATATTTGATGATTACGAAACTTCAGCCATTGGTGATATGGCTATCGCTGAAACGGATAAGAATATCCTTTATGTTGGTACCGGTGAACCAAATTGCGGCCATGGTTCGATTACCTACGATGGATATGGGGTATATAAGTCAACGGACGGAGGAGACTCCTTTTTCCACGTCGGCCTGGAAAATGCAGGTGGTATTGGCAGAGTAGAAGTCGATCCTCAAAATGCTGATCGTGTTTTCGTTGCCTGTATGGGTAATCTATTTGCAAATAATCCAGAAAGAGGTATTTACAGGACCAAAGATGGTGGTATAACATGGGAAAATGTACTCTTTATATCTGATTCAACAGGAGGGATAGACTTAGAAATTCATCCCACAAATCCAGATACCATTTATGCAAGTATGTGGGAGAGAATAAGACATGCGACTCATCGGTCATACGGTGGGGAAACAAGTGGATTGTTTCGTAGTTATGATGGTGGAGATAATTGGGAGGAACTTACAGTTGGATTACCTACTGAAAAAATTGGCCGTATCGGAATCGGCATCTCTAAATCCAATCCGAATATCTTGTATTCCTATTATGTAGGTGAGGATTCATACTGGATTGGTTGTTTCAAAAGCATAGATGGGGGTGATTCCTGGGTTGGTCCAAACTCACTTGTACATGGTTGGTATTGGGGAGGAAAGATACAAGTAGACCCGACAAATCCTGATCGTTTATGGGCTTCAAGTATATCACTCTGGAGAAGCCTGGATGGTGCAAACACCTGGACCCAGATTTATGATCTGCATGCAGACCAACATGGGATCTATTGCCATCCATTGAACCCTGATCTGGTAATTACAGGAAATGATGGAGGAGTGTATATTTCGACAGATGGAACTCTTGAAAATCACAAAGTTTTGACATTACCCATCACTCAGTTTTATACTTGTGAGGTAAACCCACATAATCCAGATGATATTATGGGTGGAACCCAGGACAATAGCAATGTAAGAGGTTCTGTAAATGATTTTATGGATTGGACCAACCATCTCCCCGGAGGAGATGGTTTCGTGATACGCATCGATCCTTCTGATGAGAATTACATGTATGTTGAAGGATTTTGGGGTAGGTTCTTTAGAAGTACTGATGGTGGCGAATCCTTTACCTCTTCTCCACCAACAGGGAATATCAGATTCAATTGGAAAACGCCCTTTGTACTTGATCCCAAAGACCCATCCATTCTTTACCTCGGATCTCAAAAAGTTCACAAATCAATTGATCATGCCGAAACCTGGGCTGAGATTAGTGGGGATCTAACTAATGGAAACCTCAATTCCGATGAAGATCCATATAGCTGGAGATTTGGAACCATTACAAGTCTGGCAGTTTCTCCATTGAACTCTGATATTATTTATGCCGGTACAGATGATGGAAACGTATGGATTAATTCAAATGCTTCCGGGAATTATGACTGGATAAAAATATCTGAGGGTCTGCCAAAGAGATGGGTAACATGTGTCGCTGCAGATCCATATGATGAAAATACTGCATATGTATGTTATTCAGGGATCCGGTATTTCGACCATGTTCCGCATGTTTTTAAAACCATGGACAAAGGAGCAAGCTGGATAAATATTTCCGGAAATTTACCTGATTTCCCTGTGAATAATATTCAAATTGATCCCGATTTGTCCGACACCTATTATGTTGCAACAGATGGTGGAGTCTTTTATACTGAAGATGGCGGATCTAACTGGGATTTATTAGGAGGTGGGATACCAGCAGTTGCCGTACTCGACCTGACTCTCCATGGAGCGAGCCGTACCCTGACTGCCGCCACTTACGGACGCGGTTTATATAGAATTAATCTGGCTGGTACTTCAGGTATTTCTGATAGTCCTGATCTGGTTGAAGATCTAAATGTTTATCCAAATCCAGCTCAAGGAGATATCAATATTAAATTCGATCTGGATAGTGATCAAAACGGTAAACTGTTGATTTTCGATATGAGTGGCAGACAAATCAGGGTGCTTAAAGAAGGGCTTTTCCAGGCAGGAGAAAATACATACATGTGGGATGGTACCAAATCAGGTAATCAGCGGATTGCAGGCACCTATATTTGTCGTTTGGTTACCGATAAAACCACTTTCGCAAAACAAATTCAGGTGGTGAAATATAACTGAATATATTTCCCCTCTTGCAGGTAAACCTGCGAAAGAGAAAAGTATTCATTGTTGAACTGGCTGAGGCCAATGATAAATCAAGATCTTTCGCTTTAACAAGCTGATCACTAAAAAACAGCTTCCTGCTCGGGTATAGCCTGCCCCGGACCTGATCCGGGGGCTTAAGTATAAGTACAAGGAATAAGTAAGGAGGGACTTTCAAAGATAGCCAATAACCTTGAGTTAATAAGCTGTATCTTTAATAATTCCGAATCTATTGTTATGGAATCTTCAAAATATTTCCCACTAACAAGATAGGATTACTCTCTTCTGAAATCTTGTTAGATATCTCAAGCAATTTGGATCGATAAGGTTCTTTGAATTCCTCATCTTCCAGTGCTTTCTCTACTTGATCTAAAAGATCCAGAGCAGAATAAATGTAAAATAATACTCCATTGCTCTGCACATTGAACGCCCTTTCATGTGCATCAACTATGTGATGTGTTGGGTTTAAATACAGCAAGTTATGATATGACACCCGACCTTCCTCAGGATCAAAAATGTAGTTAGTATTTTCCCCATAGGATATAAAAGAGTTGTCCCTTTCGGCAGTTCCAGTTACAGTGAAAATATGAAAGAAGATTTTGTTACCTATTTCAAAATCCAAGTCAAAACTCATGTCTCCTTCTAAGCCTGATTCAGGCATATTCTTTCCATAGTCGAAAATCAGGAAGGGGTACAATTGGTTCTTTATAGCCTTACTTAGAATCTCAGTTTTCCTGTTTTGGTACCAGATGTTCCTGCCATATGTTAATGCAGTATTTTCAACATACCTGTTGAACCAACCTTCAGGTGCATTACATTGATTCAGCAAAGCTCCTTGTTTATTTTGTTCGTAATAATAAAAAGGCTCAGCACCCACATTAAAAGTACCTGATGGGATAATCATTAATGAATTTGCTCCGTTCAATAATACTTCAGAGCTCGTAATTGGAATTGCCTTCTTTATATCACCAATATATTCGCCGGTAACCAAATCGAAACTGAGTAAATAATTATTTTTCTGCACATCAGACAGATAAAGGATTTGAGAATCCTCATCAACTGTCCATCCAATTCTAAGGTATTCTTTAGGTCCAGCACCTCGTTTTGCCAGCGTTCGGATGAATTTGCCTTGTCGGTCAAATTGAAGAATTCCGTGTGCTCTGTGGTCCGTTTTTCTATCTTCATCAAAAAAAGTTATCACTTCCCCAATCCTTTGAATAATAGGTTTAATTGGGCCAGGTTTAATTTGCACTAAATCAATATCTTCGGAATACCTGACGGCAGGATTTAAGTATAATTTATGGAGAGCGGTCCCGCCTCTGAAAGCCAGGTTTTCATTGAGGAAATCATCCGAGAATATTTCTATCAAAGTCCTGCTAATAATTAGGTCCTGTTCTACCTGTGCAAATTCTTTCCATGGTGCAAATTTTTGCCATTTAGCTATATAGGGTTTAGGGATCATAGGTCACTTTCCAATTTAATATTCACAACAACCTTCCATCTATTGCTCACAGCCCCCGGCTTTTGATTTGATTCCGGGCAAAGAAGAATCGGGAAATTTCTTGAATTACTTAAATGCTCAAAAATTTGTTGGGCAAAATGAATTTCATTTGTTCCAAAATGTTCCAGAAGGTAGCCCAAACGCTGCAGATTGCTTTGTTTGGAGTACCAGATAAGAACTTCGGTTAAATCATTTTCTTCAATTTCTTCAGACAGTTCTTCCAGCGTTGGGAGTATTCGATTTAATCCGCCCAAGCTTGATTGGTAATTTATTAAATCCAGCATGGTGAGTGCAGGACTTGAGATATGATATAAACCGGCATCCGATTTCCTGGTTTGAATATTGTTTTTGGGCCATTGAGATGAAGTTATAAAGCGAATATTGATAGACGTTTTTTTTATGTCGATTAGTTTTGGTCTTTCTATTATTATATAGTCACGATGAACTTGCTGGTGGCTTGCCCCGTGTGTTTTAGCAGCTGTATATAGTCCAATATAGTACTTGCGGTTCAGATATTTAAAGAGTTTTTCTGAGTATAACTGAATTGGCAGTTTCTCAAAAGAAAAATAGCGGGGTGTCATAATTATGTAAAACCCCTTTCTAAGATTAAAAATTTCCTTTTTCTCAATAAGGCGGGACAGTTCACTCCTGATTGAGACATCATTTTTACCTGTTTTTTCTTTTATTTCCTGCAAAGAAAAAGAGTATTCTTCCCAGGATAGAAGCTGTTTTATGTATTCTGCTACTGTCAATCTTAGTAATTTTTCGAGCAAGTTACTGATTTTCGGCAATATTATAGAATTTTTCCTAAAATAATATTTTCACATTGAAATATTCTATGAAATATTGCTTACAAATCAAAACCTATATCCCATGGAAACTTGCCAGGTATCTTGAAAAGGATGGTTTGGATAAGTTGGAATAATATATGAAGCAGCCAGGTGAAAATTCTGGAATTCATATCCATATTCAATAAAAGGATCGTTTAGGAAGATCCTGTCCATTGAGAAATCCGCAGTTTTCTCAATTTATTTTCGTTGATAAGGCCTTTCCTGGTTTCATAATCAAAACTCATAGAATCTTTAATGAAAAGGGTGGTGGTAGCCATGATACCCAGGCCATTGGTAATATTGGTATATCCCTGGGAGTTATAATCCGTATAACCGTTGAGAAATTTCATGTATTCCACCATGGGAGCATCTCCTCCCACAACCTTCATATTAACTATTCCAAGATATCTTCTTATTACGGCAGGATCATCTTCAATCTGAAGAAGAACTTCCCTTATAAATTCATCGTAGGTAATATTAATTTGACGGTACCGATTGAAGAACGATTCGTTAGTCTGTGAATTTTGAATATGGACCCATTTTGAACGGTAACCTGATTCAAGTTCCTCAATGATTTCAAATGTAGCATCGAACTCACTCCAGGGATGTCCTTGAGCCCAGATAAACAGCAAGGGGGTAGAAGGAGTGAGGTAAAGGTAGGTCTGGTAATAAAGGGGTGTGACAATATCAAGTGAGTCAATACGCTTAATCTGGCATCCGGCATCTTCATAGCCTGGAATAGAGACTCTTACAGAAATACTATCAATACCATAAGTCTTGGCCAGCAGGGGGTGGGCAGGCGTATCCAGGATAACCCTGTGAAACTCAAAATATTCCTGCTCAGGATATAAAAAGAGTCCTGAATCCTTGTTGTTGGCATGGACCCGTTCAGCATTTATCACTATCCATTTTCTGGTAAAATGCTCCTTTAACCTGACCTCAACTTCTATATTTTTCCAATACAATGAGTCATGCATAAAACCAAATTCAGCCGGGCTTTTTTCTGCACCGAAGGATTTGGTTACAAGAATACGGTGTGTGGTATCGTGGTCATCAAAAATTGCATAAATGATTGGTACCGGCCTGCCTGGCATATAGAAAACCGGATCAGTTTCACAGGCTCCAATTAAGAATGAAATTAGCAGAATAATTATACCGGTTCTTTTCATTACTATTTATTTCTCATACACCGGACCGAGAACCCAGTCTTAATTGGACTGTTCCGAATCCAAACGCTTGGATTTGCGGAATAAAGGGAACTATTCCAGGCGATGGTTGAGGCATAAAGTTCTGATGTATAAAAATTTGCTTCACTACCAAAGCCGCTAAATTTCCCCTTATCATCCAGTTTTCCACCCGGCATGGCAGAAAAGCCACTCGAATTTCTTGCATTTGAGTCATTTAGCCAACCGGAGGAGGTCCTCATCTTATGGGAAGGCTCTGGCCATAACTCATGTACCAATCTGTACCATTCTCCCTTGTCTGGTAGGTGCCACCCTAATGGACAACTTCTTTTTGCTGCTTGCCAATTATACAATACGCCGTAGTTCCTGTATTTCTCCAATCCTTTGGCTTCTGCTGTATCAGTGCCGAGATAACCATAAACATAATAGTAAGGTTTAGTATCCGACATCTCAGAAGGTGGATTAACTTCCGGTAAGTAGGCCAGATTGATCACCATCCAGGTCTGGTCTCCTATTGTTCTATAAGGATATTCCTGACCATCACGAATATCCACCAATGAGCCTCTCAGTGATATTTTCTCCATAACAAAATCGATTCTTTGCTCTATCTCTGAGAAAATAATTTCCTCCCTCAACTCAATATATTTGTAATCCTCGTTAATAGCTTTCCTTACAATGACTTCTCTTTCGCCATGCGGTACATATAAAATCCTGAATTGACCATTATCATCAGTAAAAGCTTTTAATCTGCTTTCAATCCCATTCGGGTTTATCACAACTACCTCTGCATTTTAGATGGGAAGGTTTTCCTGATCCGTAATCTTGCCTGAGACTTTAGATGAATTGACCACAGACAACATTTCAAAATCGAAATGTAGAATTTCATTAGGTGGTATCGCAACAACTGTTTCTTTTGGGCCAAAATCTTTTTTACTTGCGACTAAAGTGTCATTACGTGACACTAAGCCTGAAATAGAATATTCACCATTACTATCAGTATAGGTTTCTAAATTAGCGATCACGATCCTGACTCCATCAATAGGAATCTTACTATTTGAAAAGAAAACAGTTCCCAGTATACCTCCCAAGACAGGTTCTGTCAATCCGATAATAAGTTCTTTAGAGATTTCAAATTCCCCATCTGTAACACTTGCAATTAGAGTGTATGTATTGCCCTCCCCATCGGCTGGTGATCTCCAATCCACCTCTTTCGTATTAACCGGGGTAAGAAACTCTCCACCAGTGGAGGTCCACATGTATTCCAAAGCATCACCATCCTCATCTGAAGCTTCAACTGAAAAAGTATAAATAGTACCAGCGCTGGTGCTTATTGGATCCTGCATAATTTCTGAGGTAATAGGAGCATGATTTTTTTCGCAGGAGATGCATACTAAGATTATCGCCAAGAAAGGATAAATTAGAGACAATGGACTTCTTGTGAGAAGATACTCCCAAATAGCAATAACCGCTGCTGGTTTTGTTTTTGACAAAACATAAAGATATAGGTCGGGGGAACACCTATAAAAGTAAGATTATTTTTAAGAAGACAATACTTCCTTTCAAAATAAAGCTTGAGGCTTAAGTATGAGTATAAGTAATAAGTTTTAGGGTTAAAAGTTATCCAATATCCAACATCCAACTTTCGATATCTGTCATCTGTCATCTTAAATCCGGTACCACCACTCACGACTCACAATCTCCGCTCACAACTGATACCGATATAGCCTTGAATAATATGGATACGTTTTCTCAGGATAAAGAAAATAGACGGCATTGTTACTAATCGTTATTCCTGTCATTCCAGGAAAGTCTGGTAAAGGTACATCTTCAAGGATTTTGCCAGCATCTGTGTCAAGATAACTGAGTACCCATCCGGTATTTTTTCTTTCAAGACAGAATACCTGATCGGTACCCGGGTCATATAAATACTCTAATGATTTATAATCAGTTCCTTTCATAACCTTACGATCCACATGGAAAGAAATGGATTTTGAGTCGACAAAGGTTCCGTCTGTAGCATAAACAAGTAATGAATCTTTGTATAGATTCAGAATGTACAGATTTTCTCTAGTGTGAAATAGGGGAACGCTAATACGTCGGTAAACCTGAGAACTCTTGTTTTGATTGCGGCGCATTAATGCAAGTTGTATCCTCAATCTTTCAATGAAATTTTCCTCCATTGACATGATTGCCAAAATTACGCTGCCTGCATGTCCGTAAACGTACTCGTATTCCTGAATTTCTTCCATTGTTGTATCTCTAATGCAGGTAAGAAATCTAGGCATAGAATCGCTCAACGAATAATAGTAGGTATGTAATCCTTCCTGTCTTGGAAGGTAATCTTGATATAAGAGTTTACCTGCAAAAAATCCTTTGATCGGGTAAAATATTCTTTTGAATTCAGGCTTAGATAATCCATCAACAAAACCAATGGTATCAGGTGTGCCATAAATCTGAAAAACTGAATCCTCAAAAAACAAATGAACATTTCCAAAAACATCCCTGTAAAGCTTTTCCGGCTTTTTAACAGGGATAGAAAGTAAGGTATCCCCAAAAAGGTTCGCCATCCATAATCGACCATTCTTTGGACGATTGTTGATGTATCCCAGCATCCAAAGGTGTGTAGAATCAATAGCGAAATCCTGCAAAGAAAAATCATCATTCTCAGTTAAGATCCTCATCCTCTCAGCAGTGATTTGTACTTCCTCTATATTGCTGATCATCTTCTGAATTCTGATCACAAGCATTCCTTCCGGCCACTGCTCTAAAGTAATGTCTGATTGTCCGTAGGATACATGAGTAATGCTCAGGGTAACTGGCATCTTGTCAACCTCTATCGAGAATTGTCCCAAAGAGTCAGAGATAACGGCCGAAACATTGGCCAGCAAAATATATGCATCAGGGACCGGTCTGCCAGATTCCTCATCAATAATAACTCCAGAAAGCTTGTTTTGGGAATAACCTCCCAGGCCGACTAAAAACACCATAACAACCAAAAGAATTTTGGATTGCATATTTTAATAGATAAGTTGGAGGGACAGCTAAAGGTAATACAATCAACCTATAAATGCAAGTGTGATTCAAGTGATTCCGTAGCCCCTGGCCTTGTTGAGCTTGCGAAATCCCGATAGCGTCAGCGTATCGGGATGCCTGGGGTTTGTGATTCAAGGTGAGGGATGAGGCATATATTTCATTGATTAGTGGTTATTCGGTTCTAATTCATAAGCCATAACTGCTTTAGCCAGTACTCAAATATACTAATTCAGTTCTGCAATATGAAGACTGGTATCAAAATGTTTCCCATCCTTATCAGGCTTGCTCACAACATCTATCAAATAGTTATTATATATGTAATCAACCATAAAATCTTTATTACTCTTATCCTTGAAAACAAATCTACTGTCCTTAGAAAGATCTGTTAATTTTCCTGATTTTTTCTGCCTCTAAAAAATCCTTATATTTGTTTGTCCCCCCTCATAAATAAACATTAGAATGAAAACCTCGATAATCGTCATCCTGGCCTTTTCCATTTTGGCAGGTTTTCAAAATCAAGCTCAGGAACAAACACTTAAGGGTCAAATTATTGATCAAGATACACAGGAGGGAATTAGTGGGGCCACTGTCACGATTTCAACCAAGATTGGTACGATTTCAGACTCTATTGGTTATTTTTCAATCCCGGTTCGAAAATACCCTGTTGAAATTACAATTTCTCATCTTTCATATGGTGTCCAAAGCTTTACGATCAATTTCCAATCAGAGATTAAACTTGTGTTTAGGCTGTCAATGGCAAGAACCAATATTCCTGAAATCCTTGTTTCTGGAAAGAAACTTCAGATTCTTACAAAAGGTGCAGATTATTCTGTATCCGAATTTGAATTTGATAATAAATATATGTGGCTTATAGGAATGGTCAACAATAGGCCGAATAAAGCCCGACTTTTTTTAGCTAACCTAATCGGAGACACACTCCACTCGGTACCAATCGAATTACCTGCTTCACTGATAAAAGACATCTTTGGGGATGTCCATTTGGAGACGGTTGATTCTATATTTCAGTTGTTTGGATCAAAAGACAGCATTCAAATTCTCCATGGAGAAAAGAGTGATGTTTTCTTTCAAATTATGGGAAGTTTTCAGGCAACCTTAGGGCCAGGCTTAGTGTATCATCAATCAAACACTTATCAAAGGGAAAGCCGTGTTTATTATATTGACTCAACTATGAGCAGGCCAGAGCCGATCCTGGTGATTGAAGATCTCCCGGATGACCAGAGTTGGTTACCTGATGGATTAAAACAATTGGGACGATATTTTGGCCCAAGAACCGTTCAGCAAATACTCGACCAACAAAAAGGCTATTTCAGAGGAATCCGGGATGAATCCATTTTCAAACTGAAAGACAGCCTTTATGTTATCGACTTAAATAATGACAAGTTGCATGTCATAGGCCCAGACTGTAGAGTTATTCGTTCAGTCCCGATAAGCTTCCATCACCAACCAAACCCTACAATTACCAACCTGTTTTTGAACTATAATGATCTAATTACTGATCCTTTGAACCACAAGGTTTATGTGACTTATCATAAAAATAACAATTGGAGATTTGTACCACTTAATACTCAATTAGGCGAAACAGAAGCTGAACTGCCAATTCCAAAATATAATGCCATGAACAACATCCGCATTCATGGTGGAGCATTATACTTCACCTACCCCGAAAAATTATTTCCATATTTTCAACGGGTTTATAGGATGTTGATACCTATAGAAGGGTGAGATTAGTTCATCCTATATAAACTCCTCACAGTCTCACCTAACCTCGGCTGATATGTAAACCAGATCACTCCATCACGGATCTTGATGTTTTCTATAAATGGAAAACTTGGTGTTTCCAGTGTGCTGGTTATTTCGCCAGTATAGGGGTCGAATTCACCCAACAGAACTTTGCTCCCTTTATAATGGACCCAGTAGAGGTTCAGGGTAATTGTTAAACTGTTCACCCTCACGACATCGTCTCAATAAAAACTTATTAGCAACAAGAGTCAATATTTTGATGCTAATCTTTCACGCATCGCAGAGAATAGTATCCTTGCATGTCGGTGTCATTAGGATATAATTCAGCGTAATTCTTTTGAATATTTAAGGTGTAAACACGGGGCGGCACTCGATTAGGTCGGTATGAAGAGGTTAAAAAGTGAGTAGAAAAGTTAATTCCCTTATGATGAAAAATAAAAGGATAACAATTCCCAGCTTCATCCCGAAAACACTCATAAATAATATACCCACCAAAAAGGGCATTAAAGCCTGAGCTTCCTGAAGGGCGAAGTGCATACATTCCATTTGGAGACTCTATGTTGACTATCAAATTATTCATTTCGCTTTTAGTAGGCATGTGCCAGGATTTTGGGCAAATGGAATCCCCATAATTCATTACACGCATCAAGTAGTCAATAGCATACAGCGATCCGTATTTATCGCAATTATTTGGATTATCATCATAGCATTTTTGAACAAGGGGCCTTCCCATTTTAGGATCCATCCGGTAATCCAGGTTTTCCGACATCCACCAGTGATCTCCTATCTTGACTGTACCATAATATTTTCCATCCCGGGAGTCTTTTATCCAGCCTGTTGAGTAATCATATGGACTTACCTCAAAAACAAAACTGGTAATATCACTCAATCCTTCTTCATCCTCTGCTTCCAGAATGCAGGTGTAAATGCCTGGCATGGTATATTGGTGGTAAATTTCAAGGTCTGTATTTTGATTCGTATCCCAGTTTCCATCCCCGTCAAAGTCCCATCGAAGCAATAATTTAGAAGTTGGTGTCATGTCATCCAGGCTTTCCCAGGCGTTCAGGTAAAACTGAGTCTCAATATTGCCATAGCGTGTTGGAGTGATGATTTTTGGTCTTGGAGGTAAGTTTGCTATTGAAACAAAAAGTTCTTTCTCAAGAGTGTTTTGCAGGCCCTCATCATCTTCAACAAGTAGGACTACTTTTTTTTTACCAGGAGATTTGAACTGGTGCTCAATAACCGGATCGTCAAGGCTCTGGGTATATTCCTGGTTTGGGAAAAGCCATTTGAATGTAAATGATTGTTCTGGATTATTTTGATGATAACTGCCAGATGCATCGAAAACAAAAACATCACTCACTCTGCCATTTTCTGACCACCAGGTAAATTCTGGCACGATGCAGGTATCTGTCCTATGCACTTTCAAGATTTGAGATGAGGATCCTGACCTCTTGCTTGGATCCAATACTTCCAATTTTACCAGAAAGTCTTCTACCTTTTCAAAATTATGGTACACGGCCGGTTCTTTTGAATATTGGGTATCCCATAAACCGTCTCCCTGAAAATCCCAGCGGAATTGCAAAGTCTCCAGAGAATCTTCATCATCAATGGTCAGACTGCCATCAAGGAGAAAATTGGTTTTAAAATGACCCGTTTCCGGCAACACTCTGAAATTGGCCTTAGGTGCTGAATACCCCTGCTCAATTTTTATGTTTATGGTATCCATGGCTTTGGCACCGGATAAACTTAATACTTCACATACGACATGGTAATTCCCAGGCTTATAAAATCGATGGTTAATTTCCATGTCATCCGTAAACCTGGTATTAAACACGGAATCACCCTCCCAGTCCCACCGGCCATGAAACTTCTCATCGGCCGGAATAGTTGATTCAGGATTTATCGTTAGTACAAAGATGTCAGTGGTTAATCCTTCGACCTTATTTGCAGATATGGAAAAATATGGAATGTGTTTTAATTCTTCTTTCTGACATCCTGCCAGAAGAATCAGGCTGATGAACCCAAGTGTTGCAATATATGAAGGAATCCTATTCATTCCTTAGGCAGCGGACTGAATATCCTACCTGTTTCGATTCGCTATAAGGCCATGCTGTATCAGAACCGGAGTATAATGTCCTACCCCAGGCAATAGTAGTGGATAGTTCGCTTGATGAATAAAAAATGGCTGAACCACCAATTTGCAAAAACTTACCATCCCTGGTCAGATAACCTCCAGGAAGAGCTGAGAAACCACTTGAATTGTCGCCATTACCCTGATCTAACCATCCTGATGTTGTTTTCATTTTATATGCTGCCCTGGGCTCCAAATCAGTTATTAAAGTTTCCCATTCCCCTTTATTGGGCAAATGCCACCCCTCAGGACAAGCATTTATAGCAGCCTTCCAGTTATATAACACACCATAATTTCTATATTTTTCCTGGCTTATTGCTTCGGACACATCAGTACCCTCGTAACCATAAACATAATAGTGAGGCTCTATTTCGGAACGTGAAGATCCCGGATCCACATCAGGCAAATAGCCGAGGTTACTTACCATCCATGTTTGGTTTCCTATAGTTCTGTAAGAATATTCCTGATTGTCACGAATGTCTGTGAATTGCCCCCTCAACGAGATTTTCTCAACTACAAAATCAAACCGCTGTTCAATATCAGTAAATTCAATTTCCTGCTTTATCTCCGTATATTTATAATCATCACTTGAAGCTTTCCTGACAACCATGGTTCGGATCCCATGCGGTATATAAAGAATCCTGTAAAGCCCATTAGCATCAGTATAAGCCGCCAGATTACTTTCAGATCTATTCGGATTAAGTATTAAAACCTGGGCATTTCTTATTGCTTGTCCATCCTGATCACTGATAACCCCAAATGCCTTGGTGGAGTGGGTGATGGATATCATTTCGATATTATAATTCAGGATGGCGTTTGGTGGAATAGAGACTAATGACTCTTTCGGACTAAAATCTTTTTTACTTGCTTTTAAGGTGTCCTTACCAGAAACTAAATCTGATATTGAGTATTGACCGTTAATATCTGTAATTGATTCTTTGTCAGCAACCCTAACAGTTACATCTGGAATAGGAATCTTGCAATTAGCAAAATACACATATCCCGTTATGCTGCCCAAAACCGGCTCTGTCAACTCCATCAGAAGCTCTTTTATAGCTTCAAATTCTCCATCTGAAACATTTACCTTAATGGAAAATGATTCTCCCTCACCACTGACAGGCGACCTCCATAGCACCTCAGTAGTATTGGTTGGAGATAGAAATTCGCCTCCATTAGCCGTCCACAAATACTGCAGGACATCTCCATCCTCATCTGATGCTTCAACTTCAAGCGTGTAGATTGTACCCGCACTAGTGGCAGCGGGCTCATGCGAAATACTAGAAATTATTGGAGCATGATTCTTTTCACAAGCCAGAATAATTAAAAGACAGCCAACCAAAATCAGATTAGATTTTAGCGATAATAAGTTCCTGACTTTCATGGTTCTCAAGTTTTCCGTTCTATCTCAATAATATGGCATTCTAATCTTTCACGCATCGTACCGAATAGTATCCGGTCATGTTTGTTTCAATGGGGTATAGCTCTGCATAATTAGTCTGGATATTCAATGTGTAAATTCGGGGAGGGACGCGGTTAGGACGCCAGGTTGTGGTTAAAAAATATGTAGAAAACTTGATATCCCGGTGATGATATACATACTTACATAATGTACAGGTATCACATAATATGCATTCATAAATAATATAACCACCAAAAAGGGCATTAAAACCAGAGCTTCCATTAGGAAGAAGAGCATACATCCCATTAGGATATTCAATATTTTCAATCAAATTTTCCATCTCCTTTCTGGTTGGAATGTGCCAGGATTCAGGGCAAATAGAATCCTCATAAAAATCCAAAAAGGTCCTGGCAAATTCCATTGCATAAAGAGCACCGTATTTATCACAGTTAACGGGATTATCATCATAGCATTTTTGAACATGCGGTAATCCCATTTTGGGCTCCAATCTGTAATCCAGGTTTTCACTCATCCACCAGTAATCACCGATTTTAACCGTTCCATAATACTTATTGTCCCTCTTATCTTTAAAAAATCCCGTTGGATAATCATAAGGGCTTACCTCAAAAACAAAACTGGTAATATCCGTTAACCCTTCTTCATCCTCTGCTTCCAGAATGCAAGTGTAAATGCCTGGCATGGTATATTGATGGTATATTTCAAGCTCAGAGTTTTGATTCGTATCCCAGTTGCCATCCCCGTCAAAGTCCCATCGAAGTAATAATTTAGAAGTAGGGGTCATGTCATCCAGGCACCCCCAGGCGTTCAGGTAGAACTGAGTCTCAATATTTCCATACCGTGTTGGGGTGATTATTTTTGGCCGGGGCGGTTTATTCTCAATCGAAACGAAAAGTTCTTTCTCAAGAGTGTTTTGCAGGCCCTCATCATCTTCAACAAGTAGGACTACTTTTTTTTTACCAGGAGATTTGAACTGGTGCTCAATAACCGGATCGTCAAGGCTCTGGGTATATTCCTGGTTTGGGAAAAGCCATTTGAATGTAAATGATTGTTCTGGATTATTTTGATGATAACTGCCAGATGCATCGAAAACAAAAACATCACTCACTCTGCCATTTTCTGACCACCAGGTAAATTCTGGCACGATGCAGGTATCTGTCCTATGCACTTTCAAGATTTGAGATGAGGATCCTGACCTCTTGCTTGGATCCAATACTTCCAATTTTACCAGAAAGTCTTCTACCTTTTCAAAATTATGGTACACGGCCGGTTCTTTTGAATATTGGGTATCCCATAAACCGTCTCCCTGAAAATCCCAGCGGAATTGCAAAGTCTCCAGAGAATCTTCATCATCAATGGTCAGACTGCCATCAAGGAGAAAATTGGTTTTAAAATGACCCGTTTCCGGCAACACTCTGAAATTGGCCTTAGGTGCTGAATACCCCTGCTCAATTTTTATGTTTATGGTATCCATGGCTTTGGCACCGGATAAACTTAATACTTCACATACGACATGGTAATTCCCAGGCTTATAAAATCGATGGTTAATTTCCATGTCATCCGTAAACCTGGTATTAAACACGGAATCACCCTCCCAGTCCCACCGGCCATGAAACTTCTCATCGGCCGGAATAGTTGATTCAGGATTTATCGTTAGTACAAAGATGTCAGTGGTTAATCCTTCGACCTTATTTGCAGATATGGAAAAATACGGAACGTGTTTTAAACCTTCTTGCTTGCAGCCTGCCAGAAGGATCAGGCTCAGAATGGCAATTTTTGCAATATGTAATTGAAACCTATTCATTTAATCAAAAGTGAGAAGATCAAAGGTGATTTCACCACTGCTTATCTCAAAAGGAGCCATAGTCCAGATCATTCCATTTTGTCCGCCTGGATAACCACCCCACAGACAAGTATCTCCACCGCATATACAGGTTTTGGCAGCCTGATAATAGTAAGTGCCCGGTTCCAGGGTAATTTCATATAAACTCTGGTAATTTGACACATTGGCAACAGTAACAAACTCTTTTCTATAGAGGCTGTCTGCCGTATAAGCTATACTCAGGTCAGCCCTTTTGATACACCTTTGGGGGACATTTGCATCATCGATTGGGAAACTCAACTGCACTGTGCCATAAATTGGAGAAATTATATTGGGGTTTGTACCATTGGGCACATCCTCATTAGGATCACATCCTATTAGGACCAGCAGTACCAGAATGCAGAATATTTTATATAACAGATATGTTGCAGGTTTTATCATAATCCCTCAGGCTTAAACCCTAAATCTTTTGTATAAATACTGGTTGCAAGGAAATGTTTCGTAATGACTGATGGTTCAAGATTGGGGAATCTTTGACAGGTAAGAGAAGAAAATACACCGTTCCCGCCTGAAATGTTTGAAGTATTCCGAATAATCGTAAAAGGATTTGATCCACTCAATTCGCTGCCTACCATGACTGCAAGATCTGATCCGCCTGCATAAAATAGAAACTCAAAATTGATTAGTTTTCTCTGTATTCCGGGAACAGGTGTCAATTGTTTGGCAACAGATTGCAGAAAATTCAAGCCATTGATCTTTTCCTCATACAGATCATTAGCCCATTGTTTCTGGTATACCGGAGTCGTAAAAAAGCAACTATGATGCTCGAAATCTCCATTAAGCGACTCAGTGTAGTTCATCTTGAAAATACCCTGGTATAATCCGGCATAAGTCCCTCCTCTCCATCTTACATTATACGGAGAGATAGTATCAAAACTTACTGTACGGCCCGGAACGTTTTCAGGATCCAGAACTTCGGGTATACTCATCACAAGGGTTATTCCCGAAACAATTTTGTCAAGCTCAGGGAAATACACAAATAAATGGTATTCCTCGCCTGGATTGGGCTGGAATTCCGCCTGATAGACCATTAGCCCTTCAACCGGAAAATATCCGGAGTCCTTCCCAAAAGCTGTTGAATGTTCAAAGATTATCGTTTCGGCTGGATCATTATCCTCCCATCGCTTAAGATAAACCTGCGCTTCGTTGGGCCAGACCAGGGAATCAGCAGGGATATCTGTTTCTAGTTGGTCATGAGATAATAAAAACGACTTTCCAACCCGGATGTACTGTACCTGATTAAGGGGATTCAATAAACAATATACAATGGGGATCGGCTCTCCGGTTCCATGTAGGTCAACCTCATTGCCGCAGCCAAAGCTAAAAGATATTAGAATCAGTGTTAAGAAAATCCCCGATAAGCCTGATGAATGCTTCATGGGTAAATGCTTCAGTTAAAGAAAACTGTGGGGGACAGTTTCTATAAATATAGTGATTTTATTGATGAAGGCAAAATAAGGCGTAAGGCTTTTCACTTAAGGCTTAAGTCGATCCTGAATTTCATTTAATCATATCTGGAAACCTTACAGATAATCTCCAATTATTCCTGACTTTTTTGTCGTAATTTTGAAGTTCCATAGAAAAACATATATCATGACAAAATATTACTCTTTGCGAATAGTCTTAACGGTCTTGTTTACAGGACTATCCTGTCTTTTTTTATTGGCTCAGACTCAGTTGACTCCTTATGATGATATCCCGGGGGTTATAAAAAGCTATAAGCCTGCATACAGCGATAGCTACCCCGATTGGGCGAAAATGCTTTATAACAAGCAGATAAATTTCAACGAGATAGAAGAGGGTTTTCAAACTTATATGACATCCCATTCAGGAGAGAAGAGCCCGATAATTCGCTATTACAAGATCTGGCGAAGAGCAGTTGAATCTTATGTCCTGGAGGACGGTTCAATACAGATTCCGGATCTGGTCCAATATCAGGAAAACCTATTAACTGCCCAAAAGGAGGCTGTCAGAAATCAAAAAACCAGTTCTGGGGACCAGTCGAACTGGACCTTCCTGGGCCCCAAACAGACCTTCTGGCTGAATGAATCGGGGTCAGAGCAGGCGCCAGGCTCTTGTCCCTGGCAGGTTAACGTATATTCATTGGACGTTTCGGCTTCAAATAATAACATTATTTACGTAGGTACAGAAACCGGCTATGTAAATAAGTCAATTGATAACGGTCAGACATGGCAGCTTTCCGGCCAGGGGTATCCCTTCGGGGGAGGGGTCACTGCAGTTGCTGTTCATCCTGAAAATCCTGATATTGCTTATGTATCAGCAGGAAAGCAGATTCATAAAACGACTGATGGAGGATTAAACTGGACTCCTATGTTGGAAACTTCAGCTTTATTTGGTGCAAACCGGCTCATCATTGACCAAACACAGCCCGATAAACTGATAGCTGCTGCCAATGAAGGAGTATTTATTAGTACTGATGGAGGAACAACATGGGCCAGGAATGCCACTAAGGCGACCTGGGATGTTGAGATCAAACCGGATGACAGCAACATAATTTATGGGATTTCTTCAGCAACAGGATACAAATTCCAACTCATTATTTCCAACGATGGTGGTAATACATTTGAGGTCGATGAAAACTTCCCTCCTGATCATACCAATCACAGCGGTGGGCTTCTGGCGGTCACACCGGCAAATCCAAATATCGTTTTTGTAACGATGTTAGTCACTGAGGGAAGTGACCAGTTCGCCTACATTTATAAAGGCACCCACGATGCCGGATCATGGAATTGGGTACTCACCAAAAAGGGTGAACCCAGGTCGGAGGCAGGATTGGGTGGCTTCTCCACAGGGCAGGGATATTTCGATTATGTGTTGGCGGTATCTCCCAATGATGAAAACACTGTCTTTTGGGGAACATGCACCCTGTTTAAATCTACAGACGGAGGCAATAACTTTGCAAAAGTAGGGGGATATGGAGGTGATTTTAGCATCCATCCTGATATTCAGGATATTAAAATGCTGCCCAGCGGCAAGACCTGGGTATCAACCGACGGTGGGATGAACTTAACAAACGATGACTTCACTGCCGCTTCCAATTATTTCCCCCGTGTGAATAATCTTATCGGTTCGGATATGTGGGGCTTCGACCAGGGATGGAATGAGGATATTGTTGTAGGGGGTAGGTATCATAATGGAAACACAGCCATTGCAGATTTTTACTACAATAAAGCCCTGCGTATGGGCGGTGCTGAGTCACCTACGGGTTGGGTCCTTCAGGGACGGAGCCGCCATGTGGCATTTAACGACCTGGGCAGCGGCTGGATACTGCCGGCAGAGGCAGAAGGAGCCCCGGAAGGCCGTTTTTTTTTCAGCAAGTACCCGAATATGGAAGAATACGGCGGCAGAAGGAGCAACCTGGTGGCACATCCCAATTATTATGGGATCCTGTACCTTGGAGAAGGCAACAGCGTCTGGAAAAGCACAGATATGGGTGTCAGCTATGAGAGAATCTATACTTTTGGCGGCCAGGTGCGTTATCTGCAAATCAGCTATAGTAATCCTGATATTATTTATGTTGATGTTGTAGGCAGGGGATTGTATAAGAGTGAAGATGGCGGGTATACCTGGTCTTGGAAAACTTCACTTACAAGGAGCCCGAATGGATCTTCTTCCTGGGCCGGGAAACTTTTCTTCGCAATTTCTCCATATGACGGCAATACAATTTATGCTTGTTTGCAAAATGGTACATGGTCGGCCGATATTGGAAAAATTTTCAAATCTGAAGATGGAGGTGATACCTGGACAAACTGGACCGGCTCAGTTAAAGAGTACACAAAGAATCTGGTGGTACAGCCAACCCAAAGCGGTGAAGATCTTGTTTATCTGCTGACCAATTCAACCAATGGCAAACCGGGCAGGGTTTATTTCAGGAAGGAAAGCCAGGAGGACTGGGCGGCATTTTCAAATCAGTATCCGGCCAGTATGAGTGTAAACCTGGCCTTGCCGTTCTTCAGGGCCAGCAAATTAAGGGTTGCCGGCAATGGAGGGGTCTGGGAATCACCACTCCAGGAACCTTCTTTTCCGCCAATTATCAATCCATGGGTTGAAAGGCCTCATTTCAATTGTATGCTTGATACCCTTCAATTTGATGATCACTCTATGCTTAATCATGAAGGGGCCACCTGGTCGTGGAGTATCAATCCGGAACCGGCTTATATGAGCGATGCAAATATCCGTAATCCGAAAGTCGTTTTAGGAACTCCCGGATCTTATAGTGTAACTCTAACTGTTACCAAAGATGGTCAGGAGTATAGCAAAACGATTCCAGACATGGTAACAACCACCACCTGTCCGTCCGTTGGTGATTGCACCAACCCGGCAGAGGTGCCTATCGAAAGCTGGCGTTTGCTGTATGTCGACAGCGAGGAGAGGAATTATCCCGGACTGGGCAGAATGGCGATCGATGGTGATCCCAGCACGGTCTGGCATACCAAGTGGAGTACCGGTGCTGACCAGTATCCTCATGAATTCCAGGTGGATATGGTTAATCGATTTAGTATTCATAAATTCATTTATCTCCCCCGCCCGGAGGGTGAAAACGGCCGCATCAAGGATTGGGAACTCTACATCGGTGATGATTACATGGATTACGGCGAGCCTGTTGCAACCGGCACCTGGGAAAATAATGCAGCGCCCAAGACAGTTATACTGCCGGAAACAAAATCGGGTGAGTACTGGAAACTGGTGGCGCTTTCAGAAGTTAACGACGGCCCCTGGGCATCTGCAGCAGAATTTTCTGTTGTCGGCTGCAACGGGAATACATCGGGTTCAGAATTGCCTGTTTTGGATGATAAGATTAGCGCCTATCCGATTCCAACCGATGGATGGGTGAAGCTGGATGTCCCTTCTAATAAAGAGTACACATATCAGATTATTTCATCTCTTGGAAAATGCATTGATGAGGGGAAAATCCAGAATCAGTCCACAGACCGGGCAATTAACCTTAGTGATTATAGCCCCGGGATTTACCTAATCCATTTAACGGATCAGTCAGGTGTAAAATATTGGGTTAAGGTTGTTAGGAAGTAGATACAGGTTGCAGGTTGCAGGTTGAAAAGGATGTCAGATGACGGATAACGGATCACGGATAACGGATCACAGATAACAGATAGCTGTAGTCTTAAATCTTTGATCTTGATTTCTTGAACAAGATTCTTGTATCTTACGTCTTATTTTTCCCCCCAGTCCCCTTTTTCGTCACTCGTCACTCGTCACTCGTCACCCGTCACCCGTCACTCGTCACCCGTCACTCGTCACTCGTCACTATCTTTTCCACGTCAATATCCCCATACTTAACATCCACAAAGGGCTTCCCGTCTTTCAGCCCCACGTTGCCAAAGCCTGTTTCGGTTGAGAGGAAGGTTGTGAAATTATCCCCGATTTTTGAATCAACATAAAGGGTCTTGTTTACTGCATCATAACGTACACCTGTAAGCCCCTGCATCATGCCGTAGCTTGACATGGCACGTGCATACCAGTGCCCGCACTCATATTCATCGAATGGATTTCTCTTTTTCCCATCGTACCTCAGCCGCACCTCCCGCACAATATCCAGTCCTTTTTCCACCTCACCCTTAAACATAAGGTGGCTTGCAACCTGGTATTCGATCCCGGTCCAAACCTCATCGCTGTAAACGAATGGCAGTGAAAGCTTGCCTCCCTTTGGCCATGAGCAAAGCAATAATCCGCCCTCCGGTCCGCAGGCGAAGGTTGGCCGCTGTGGATTGGCATGGTTGGTCAGGTCAGTTTTCAGGTTATACTTATGGATGGAATTAAGGTGGCTCCTGGTCTTTTCTGATTCAATTATTTCCGGCAAACCACAAACGCTTGCCATCCACATCCCCAATACACCATCCGAAAGGCATCCGGTGCCGTACTGGTATTTAGGGCCCTCTTTCTCAAGGATTGCTTTAGCTTCCTGAGAATAATTAGCAGTCCAGGAGCCGGCTGAAAACTCAACAGGATTGGGTGCTTCCAGGCCTTCCCACTGAATTTTTTGAATAAAATATTCACCGTCGAACAGTTCAGATTCCATGAATTTTTTCCCCTTTTGCAACAGTGTCTCATACTCAGAAGAAGGAAATCCAAGTTCTTTCCCTATCTCAACCATCGAGGTCAAGGCACCCAGGTAGAAGCTGGTGCACATCCCGTCAGGCCCCCAGAATTCAATATCGTAGGTGTTATGGTGGGGCTCCTCCAAAATGCCCTTGCCTTTGGGATCCCAGGTATTAATGCAGTAGTCCATGCTCTGCTTCACCTGGGGGTATATTTTTTTCATCCAGTCGTTGTTGCCGCTGATGCGCCATTCGCGGTAAACTTTCATAATACCTCCCAACTGCCCGTCGGATGCGGCATGAAAAGTGTGCTGCACTGGCTGGATCGGCAGTCCTGAGCGGAAAACCTGGTGCCCTGAGGTGTCCTGGCTAACATTGAACTCTGTTTCCCTTAAAGTACGTTCCAAGGCAGGGAAGAGGTGTGGTATAGCCTGTGCATAATTCCAAACATGTGTACAGCTGCCAGCACAGCATCCGCTTGCATCGCTGCATCCTTCCCAGGCCCACATGCGGCCGTCAGTTTGGCGTAGAACAGTCGGGGATTTTAATATAGTCAGGTTAGCTGCCACCGATTCTATCACTTCAGGTGGCAAGGTGGATGAGTAAAATGCATCACGGAAAAGTCCGGATTTGGATTTGAGTTCATCATAATGTAAACGGAGATATTTGCTTACCTCTTCAATGCTTTTAAACCGCCCTGCATACCAGGGTTTATAATAAGGATTCGAGGGCTCGCATACTGAGCCGGGACAGCATTCCTCAACCTTGGGATTTTCTGCAACCCAATTGCCATAACTACCAGATTCAAAGCTGTTAAGCAATGTGGCCTTACTTCCGGGATTTGTCAGCGACTCATTTTCATTGTCGGTCAGTATAAACTGGTCGGCCAGTATATGTCCCCAGCCGCCGGTGGCGTTATCAATAACCTGGATCTGTGCTGTTTTCCCTTGGTAAGGTTGCAGGTTCCAGGTTGCAGGTTCCAGGTTTTCTGTATTAGTGCCAGATGCGGATAAAACCACCTCATTGTCAATCAATAAGTTGACACAGGTTTTCTCAGGGGAGTTTCCGCCACCAACAAGAAATTTCAGGTATTTTTTATCAATATTAAACTCAGGGGAGGTCAGTTTGCCGGTTTGATTATCCCCCTGATCGTCATAAGTGTTGATCAGCCCCTGTCCAACAAAACCTGATACTTCATTCTGATCAGAAGCATTTCCGTTTGACGGTTTATTTTTAAAAGCCGGTGTTGGTTTTGCAATTGGTGATCCGGATTTCAAACCGCTTCCGGGCACATACCAGCAAAACATCAGCTTAATTGTTTTTTCCTCACCTGGCATTAGCTTGAAAGGCAAATAAATTGATGCTCCGGGGGCATCACCCTCGATCGCCTCGTTTGCCGGCATTTTACCCTCTGTAATGTTATTCCATGTTATGGTATTAGCATCCCACCAGCCCCCGCGGAACCAGCAATGATCAACAACCACATCCGGATCATCGATGAAAGCAGTAAACCATGCATCCGAAAGATCATCGCTTCCATTAACAACACATGTGAAACCGTTTCTCACCTTTTGGATCGACTTCGAGCCGTTCCCACTCATAATATTCTTTGAATTCCATGAGAATACGGATTCAAATTCCCTGTTTGTAGTATTCTTAAAGGTATATTCCATAATCGCCATGGGAAGGCTTGAGTTGTCCTCGTCGGTTGGTATAAACGGGCTCCATCCTGTGACCTCAACTTCTAATGGTATATCATCATCTTCGAGGCTTAAAGCAGCAAAGGGAAACCGGGTCAGAAACTTACCATTTTCAAACCGGGGGAGGCCGTAAGAGCGGTTGCCCGACCCATTGCCTGTGCCTTCCGGTCCGAATATTTTCCAATAAGGTACAGGGGCCTGCAGGACTTTAGCACCATTTAAAACACCCTTAACCATTATTGCTGCGTATGCATAAGGCTCATTGAAAATATCCGGTTTATTGAAAATGGAAACATGGGAAATAGCACCATTCCCTTCCATACAAATCATACCTGCACCAATTCCTCCCATGGGGAATGCTATATGGCTCAGATCATCACCGGTATAGTAATCATTAAACGCCCGGGGCCCTTCCTTGGATTGCCCATGTGTTATCAGGCTAAAGCTTATGCAAAATAAAATGACTGCCGAAATTGTTTTCATGATCCGGTGTTTTAGGTTTATTTAAGTAGTACAATTTAGTGACTTTTTGTAAGAATACCCGCAACCCGCAACTCGCAACCCGCAACCCGCAACCTGATCCCTGTTAGAATATGGATTGGGAAAAAGGACAACCTGATCAGAAAAATGACCTTTGGATTTGATATGGAGCAGATAATCAATAGTCTGCCAGAGGAGCAGCGATCCCAGATGGGCGATAACTCTAGGGTGCAAGTCCCGAGCATGCCATTACAGCAGGAAATGCTAGGAGAAGGCAAGGGTGTTGTCCATCGTGAGGTGGAATCTGAAGGAAGCCGAATCCAAACCTCCGGGCCTACGGACAGAAACCACATAAGAGGCTACTATTGTTGGGTGAGACTGCAAAACTTCGGCTATGGTTTTCGACCTGGGCGGAAGGCGCATGACGCAGTCCACCAGGCACAAAGCTATCTGAATGATGGATACATTTGGATTGTAGATATCGGTATGGATAAGTTCTTCGATCGAGTCAACCACGACAGGTTAATTTACATTCAGTTTCTTTTAATAATCATCCGTAAGCGATTTACTGTAGATCCTGTTCCTCTTATATTGTTTCGCATTATAATACCTCCAGAAGCTCTGCACTTTTTCGTTTTCTTCCATTTCACCATTGGATTCTGCGAATTCTAACCCTTTTTCGTTGCAAATTCGTTGCAGGTCTGCCATGATGACTGCATTGACACCTTTATTCTGATAATCAGGATGTATCCCTACCAGCATCATGTCTAATGTTTTTGGTTTTTTCATTGCCCTAATCAAATGCAGGAATCCAAATGGAAATAACCTACCCCTTGCTTTTTGCAATGCAATGGAAAGGCTGGGGACAGAAATTTGAAATCCGATTAATTTATCGTTCTTATCAAGGACGACGACAATGAAATCCGGATCGATAAATGAAAAATACTTTTTAATAAAATAGTTAATCTGTTTATCAGTAAGTTTTGCAAATCCATAGAGTGGTGCATAAGCTACATTAAGGATCTCAAAAAGCGGTTTGGCGTACGGCAGCAATTCTTTCTTTGATTTACCCTGAAGGGTTTTTAATTCATAACGCTTCATAATTAGATCTCTGATTCTCATTACTTTTTCAGGAATTTCTGAAGGGATTTTAATTCTGTATTCCACATAATCAATATCTTTTTGAAATCCAATTCTATCAAGGTGCCCGGGATAATATTCAAAATTATATGCTGCCGAAAATGTTGGCAGATAGTCAAATCCATCACACAATATGCCCTGACGTTCAAAAGTGGAGAATCCCATCGGCCCGACGATGCTTTCCATTCCCTTGATTTTTGCCCATTCGATGATATCAGCCATCAAACCGGATGATACTTCAAAATCGTCTATAAAATCAAACCAGCAAAACCTTGCATATCTTTTTTTATGCTGTTTATTAAATCTGTGACTGATAATCCCCCCAATCCGTCCGGCCAACCTGCCATCTTTATAGGCCAGAAGATATTTCCACTCACAGTTATCCAGCGACGGATTTGTCTCAGGTTGCAGGGTATTCAATTCCCCTTTTATTAGAGGAGGGATCCAGTACTCATGGTTCTTATACAGATGGAAGGGAAACTTAACAAACTTTTTAAGGTCGCTAAAGCCATCCACCTCCTTGATCTTTAGGGTCATAGGTTTATAGGTCGTTTTACATGGGGTTTGGCATCGATTGTAAAATTTTAAAGTTATTTTAAAGTTAACATATGATTTTACAGAAACAAAACAGTAATTGTTCAGTTTGATTTAGAATTCAACCTAATAATTACAATAGTCATTAATTGGATATTAAATTTGCTGGTTGTAACTTACTATACCTAAACTGAGATCAATTGAATAAAACAGCAGTTATTACAGGTGCTGCAAGTGGATTAGGGTTTGAATTATCACGGCTGCTTGCACGCCATAATTACATGCTTATTCTGATAGATATCAATATTGAAAATCTGAATAAAGCTGAGGATGAACTAATCAATGAGTTTGAAACTAATGTCATTAGAATTGAAGCTGACCTTGGCAAGCCTAATGCGCCTGAAGAGATTTACGAAAAAATAAGGGGATATAATGTTGATATTCTGATTAATAATGCTGGTTATGGCTTAAGCGGGGCATTTTCAGAAACAGATTGGAAGCATGAAGAATCGATGATATATCTTCATGTTTTGACTCCAACACATCTCACGAAACTGGTTTTAAAAGATATGTTGCAAAGGGGAAACGGGAGGATTATGAATATCTCATCTGTGGCTGCCCTCGGCCCGGGTCCATTGATGTCAGTGTATTATGCAACAAAAGCTTACCTTGTATCTTTTGGGACGGCTGTAGCATATGAATTAAAAGGAAGCGGAGTAACAATGACTACATTCTGCCCAGGTATGATAAAGACAGATTTTAAGAGTTCGGTTGCCAAAAGATCAAGGGTCCCTAAGATGAGCGATGGTGTATTTACTGATAATGCTGAAAGAATAGCTAAAATTGCATTTAAGGCAATGATGAAAGGCAAGGCTGTCCATATCCCCCTTTTAAAAAACAAGGCATTGGCTTTTATGCTATGGATCTTGCCTTCAGGTATATCAGCCTTACTGATTAAGAAAATTCAGGAGAATATTCATAAACAGAGATAAAATTTCACATATACATGAAAAACGTTGCTATTACAGGAGTTTCAACCGGCATAGGATATGGGGCTGCCAGAGAGTTTATAAGCAAGGGGTACAGGGTTTTTGGCAGTGTCCGCAGGAAGGAGGATGCCGTACGACTTAAGGCGGAATTTGGAGAAAACTTTATCCCTTTGATTTTTGACCTATTAGATCATGACTCTGTTTACAAAGCCGCTTCTGAGGTTAAGGAATTTATCGGGAATGAGTCTCTCTGCGGGCTTATTAATAATGCCGGTGCTACTGAGGGAGGGCCTTTGATGCATATGTCAATTGATACATTTCGAAATCAGCTTGAATTACTGGTAACAGGACAGCTGGTTGTAACCCGGGCCTTCTTGCCTCTCCTCGGCGCTTATAAAGGATTTGACAGGAAGCCGGGCAGAATATTAATGATAAGTTCAACCAGTGGTAAAGCTGGTTTTCCCTTTGTCGGGCCTTATGCGGCCTCCAAACATGCACTGGAAGGATTGTCAAAATCCCTGCGGGCAGAGTTGTTGCTTTATGGTATAAATGTGATCGTTATTGGGCCAGGAAATATCCAGACTCCGATCTGGAGTAAGAACAGGCCGGAAACATTGGAATTGTACAGGGATACTGATTATTATGAGCCCTTAAAGAGAATGCATGCATATCTGAAGGATCTTGTGCCCAAAGACTCCATCGACCTTGATGTTTTCAGCAGGAAGCTTGTGAGGATATTTGAGAAAAAGAATCCAAAGGTTAGATATACAATAGTCAATAAACCCATTAATCACTGGATAATAACGAGGCTTATACCCGAAAAAATAAAAAACCGTTTCGTAGCCGGTTTATTTAGCTTGAATAAAGCTAAGCTTTCAATATAATAAGACCTTTACCAAGGCCCTTTTATCTAAGGAAATGTTGAGGCTGGAAATTCTATTGATGAGTAGGACAGAAATTTATCAATTTTATAATGAGAGGGGCAGCGTTTTAATATCAAGCTAAATATTAATTGATTATCCCGTCTAATTGGTTAAATTAACCTATTAAATCCAGAAAAAATCCACATCAAACCCTTATGAACAGTACGATTGGGCTTATGGGTATATGAAAATGTATAACTGTTTTTGTGGGAGATTAGAATTATTTTCAGGATAATACTGTTTAACAATTAATGTGCCCAGGTGCCAACAGCAGTGATAGCAAGGAAACTTGGAGTTTTAGGTGGGTTTTGATGGATTTACTCATCCTTTATGCAGCGGACTGATAGACCAACCGTTCGACCAGCTTTCACATTGACCAATACATCATACTGATCCCCAAAGCCGCGGCCGTCGGCATTATATGATCCATCTGGCGATGACGTCCAAAACTCACCCCAACTCCCAATATCTTTGAAGCCACTATAAGTACTGCAACTTCCACCCGGAAGACCATTAAATCCACTGTTATTGTTACCATTACCATTATTGTTCCATCCAGAAGTGGATTTCAACTTCTTTCCCGCGACACCATAACCTCCCACATAATTAGCTAAATCTAACCACTCCCAAGCCGAAGGTAAATACCAACCAGTGGGACAAGCTGCTTTTGCTGCCTCCCAATTATAGAGTACACCATAATCATCATAATTATCTGTTGCCTTTGCCTCAGAAATACTTGTGCCATTATAGTCATAAACATAATAATATTTGTCGGTATAGGACTCTACTGACGCGGGACTTACAGCCGGTAGATAAGCCAGATTTTCTGCCATCCACACCTGATCACCAATCTCAACAATCGCATATGTTCTATCATCAGAATCAGTACAATCTACAAACTCGATCTCATAGGTTTTTGCTGTTTCCGGTGAGTCAGTTATGATGGAGGTATACTTTCCCCCCATGGCTTTAAAATGAATTATATCCCCTATTGTATATGCGAGTCTGTACTCAATCTGGTGGCTTTTATTTCTATTTGATTGATTGGTATTCCCGAATAAATCCGATATTCCTGAATATGCTATGCTGGCTAAACCTGTACCAGATTCTGTACATATAGCTTTTATACAGCTTCTGTCTGTTTTGCCAGTAATGTCAATTAGGTAAATACCCGGTTTTGTCAACGAAATCATAAATGAATGTTCACCAGCCTCTAAATAATGGGTGGATTGATCTGCTAGCTGTCCAATAAGATTGCGTATTGAAATAACTACATTCTCCGAATGTGTCTGATAAAAAGTCAGTGACGCAGTTTTCTGAAAAGGATTGGGGTATAATATTGCTTCTGATTGTAAGTAATTTAGATCATTTATGCCTGTACCAGTTGATAAGATTAGTCTTTCATTACCCGGTAGAGTAATGGATTCTTCAGTACTTAGATTAGTGGCGTTTACGCTGTCAACTATTGTTGATTCACCCGCTCCTGTAAACGTAATATGAAGGTTCTGTGACATTACGGAAAAAGACACAAAAATCAGGGTCGAAAATATAATCAGCTTTTTCATGGCATCAAATTATTGGTTGCTATTAAGTTACGACATAATTCCTTAGCGACCAAATACCCATATGACCTCATAATCTCCCCCGCATCGCCAGTATCACTTTTCCCAAATCAAACCTCCAGAATTTAGAGGGCTGCCCTGTCAATACAGGCTGTAGTAGCTCTATCCCGAGGTTTCTGAGGCACTTCTCCTTGCCTTGGAGGAATTAGTCCATTTTGGGGCTTGAGGGCTTCTAGGAGAGCATACGAAAATCGGCCTTTTGACGCATTCAAAACACCCCGTTTTTGCCTACCCGTATTGAGAAGTAAGGCACTTTCTCGGCTCAATTATTTTTTCTAAACCAAGGATATTTATAAAAGACAGAACTTTTAAAATAAATCATGAATGGGATCAGCAGTGTTTGAAGTAATCGCCAGTGGTCTAAATGAATTTCTTACAACACACTGTTGAATCCAGTAAACACCTAATTTTATTATAAACTGGACATTTATTTCTCCATTTTCAGCATTAAAGCATGAGAGCATACCACCGCTTTTTACCATGTAGACATTGTTATTATAGTACAATGGTGATGTCACCATAGGAACATGATCGGAACTAGCCCATAGAAAATTAGTGAATTTTATATTCCCTTCACCTCCCAGTTTTATCGCCTTTAAACCCTGTTTTTCATATGCTGATTCAAAAGTTTTCATTCTGCTATTGTATTCAGTGCTGTCGATTAACCCATCTGTATTCTGATCCCACCATTTAAGATAATATTCAACTGAAATTTCACCTTCAACTTCTATGTCTGGATAATTCCTAAATTTAAAACCTTCTAATTCGTCTTTATTTAATATCATATCTTCATTCCTGTCATATTGAGCAGCCAGATCCTTAAAACCAGGAAATTGTTCCCGCCTATCCGGATTACCCAGGGTGCTCCAAACTGTTTTTCCATCATATTTATTGACGGCCAGCAAATAGGGGGGGGAATGGACTCCGAAACAATTCAGTATCACAAGGTCGTCTTTAATTATTGGTGAAGTTCCCATTCCATGCCTTGTCACAGGAATAGGCATAGGCAATTCCCACTGGACAACACCATCAAAATCATAGCAAAGAAGGCCAGTTGTTAGTCTGTGCGTTTAATGAGTTTAAGTTTAATAGACTGGCCAAAATCAATAGGATAATGAATGAATAAATGTTCCATTTCATGACAGTTAGGGTTAGATTTGTCCATTCAAGTTACGACATATTCAGAGACCTACCAAATAACTGATAATTAATCTTTTACCGAAGATTCTCCAAGCTAAGATAGCTGAAAGTAAAGTGATTAAGCAAGGAAATATTGAATTGATATCAAAAGATATCATCATAATATAAAATATAAACGGAGGAAAGGAATAAAAATTTGTATTTTATACCTCCCGAAATTCAAAACCTATGAAAGCTAAAACTGATCGCCGACAATTTCTTAAAAATGCAACTGCTATTTCAACAGGAGCTGTCCTTGTCGGGCCAGCAACACTGTCATCTTTTGCCAGTTCTTCCAGGTCTGTGAGAAATGGTAGGATAGAAATCGACCCAACACCCCTATTTAAAATCTCACCCTTGATGTATATGCAATTTATGGAGCCCCTTGGAAATACTGAGCCATCTGTTGAGGGAGCCTGGGATTATCATAGAGATGATTGGAGAGTAGATTTCGTTGAATGTGTGAAAAATCTGGCCCCGGATATGATACGGTGGGGTGGGATAATGAACAGATATTATAAATGGGAAGAGGGAATTGGGCCTGTTAAACAACGACCATGGATGAATAATTATCAATGGGGAGGAAAAGAAACAAACCGTGTAGGTACTCACGAAATCTTGGATCTGTGCCAAAGGGTTGGAGCAGAGGCAATTTTCGGAGTAAATTTTTATAGCGATGGCTTTGAACGTTTTAAGAATACCGATCTTAAGGAAAATCGATTTGGAACAACCAAAGAAGCAGCAGAATGGGTGTCTTACGTCAATGATCCCGATCATTCTTTAAGAAGAAAAAATGGTCATTCAGAACCCTTCAATGTTAAATATTGGCAATTGGGTAATGAATCATCATATGGCGGAAAAGAAGGATTCTCCATGGAGGAATACATGAAAGCTCTTGGCGATTTCATTCCAAAAATGAAATCCAGAGACCCTTCTATAAAGCTCATTGGCTGGGGTGATGTTCCAAATGCCCCAAGTTTTAATCCGACTGATCATGACGAAAATAATAAACCCTGGGCTTCATCTATACTGAAAGAATTTGGGAATGAACTGGACTATATTGCTTATCACCAAATGGGCATCGGTCCAATGAGAAAGGATACTGTTTTGCATAGTTTTGATTACCTGAATGATCCTGCACAGGCTTGGGATGAATTACTTGAAATGGGAGAATTGGCAGAGTTTAGAATTAAAACCATGAAAAAAGAGCTGGACAGCATAAATTCATCAGCCGGACTTGCTGTCACAGAGGGCCATATCTCCCTGAGTCCGTATAACACAAATACGATTCTAAGGTCGTGGTTATCGGCAGCATACCATGTTAAGACTCTGAATGCCTATCTGCGCCATGGAGATAAGGTTAAGATTTGTACAGGTGCAGACTTTAACGGCTCCCGCTGGACTGTTAATGCCGTTATGATGCCACAGCCAAGGGGTGCTTCTTTTCTTCTTCCGATAGGCCACTTTATGAAATGGTTCAATAAAGAGAAAGGAAGTCATGGAGTCGCATTGACAGGCTGTCCGCAAGAACTGGATATAACTGCCACTATTAGAGAAAAAACCCTATATCTTCACGTTCTCAACACCTCTTTTACTGATAGTGTGATTAGTAAGTTTGATGTGGGGGGTTCGAAAATAATAAGTGGGGTTGTTTATGAAATGGCTCCTGAAGATAAGATGATTCACATTGATCAAACTAATCCTAATGTTTTCGAACCTGTGAGAAAAACCTGGTCAGATAATTGGTCATTCCCACCCGCATCTGTAAGTATAGTCAAATTAAAATTGTCATAAAATGAAGAGAGTAAACTATCAAATATCGATTATAATTGCACTTATACTTGTTACGGTTTATTCATGCAAGCAAGTTGAAGAAAATGATAAAGCTGAGTCGGTGACAAAGGAAGAGGTTAAAGAGTTGACTCCCGAAGAACAGAAATGGGTGGATTTCTTGATTACAAAGGATGAAATCAATTTGAATTTTAAAGAGGGAGAGCCGCACAGGAAACTCAGCTATGCAAATTATAAGGGTAAAAAAGAGGATTGGAAAAGAGAAACCAAAGCAAAATTTGCAGAGTTGATTGGTTTTGACTATCCTGTGACCGGGGAGGTTACTGTACTTAGGGAATCAGTATTTGAGGGAGTCAGAATAATAGCCCTGAAGATGAAGGTGAGTGATAATCTGAGTATCCCGGCATACCTTCTTTCTCCTGCCAATAAAAAACCATATAAATCGGCCGTAATGGCTATTCATGGACATGGTAGGGTAGAACCGGCGATAGGCCAGTACGATGATTATCATCACAAATTTGCCTGGGAACTGGCTCGTGACGGGCACCTTGTTCTGGCTCCTGAGCTTCGGGGATTCAGTAAACTTAATAATCTGGCTGAGCACGATAGTCTTAATCGCCTCGACTACTGGGAAGGTCACCGACAATTTACTATGGCCACCGATGGGTTCTTGTATGGTAACTCAATGATAGGGGCAACAGTTGAAGATCTCATCCGATGGGAAAACTGGTTCGCTGAAAACTATGAGGTTGATCAGCTTGATGTATGTGGAATCTCATACGGTGGAGACTTAACAATATGTTATCCTGTATTCAGCGAGAGAGTGAACCGGATTTTCTGCTCCGGATCAATGGGATCATTCAGCTGGATATTCAGGTCGTGCTACAACGCCCCGGCACATTGTATCCCTAATGTATTAAACTGGATGGACCGTTCTGATATCGCTGGATTGAATTATCCCAGCCCAATATTAATCCACTATGGAGAGTATGATACCCCAAGTCCGGATAATGCTTCTGCCGCAAATAATCCTTCAGGAATTACAGCATATAATGAATTGAAGGAAATTTATAATTCCTTTGGTAATGAGAATATTATTAGCTGGTTGGTGACGAAAGGGAAACACCATGAAATGGATATACCGGCACTTTTAGGATATTTTAATTAATGTGTTAGTTCTACTCTTGAGTATAAAAGATATTCAATAATGATTATCAGTCCTGATTAAAATTGGAAAATGGCTTTTAGTATCAGAAAAACACCAAAAATCATTAGGATTATTCCTGTGAATCTGAAGATACGGCTCATTAAAACATCATTAATTATTCGTCGTAACTGAGTTGAGGACAATACTTTAATCACATCAATTATTACAGCGGTTATCACAACGGATGCAAAATAGGTGAAAACATCCCTTCCCGATAATTCAAATGAACCAACAGCCATCAACATGGTTCCAAACCAAAATATAAAAACAGAGGGATTAAGGGTATTGATTGCAAACCCTTTCAAAAAGAGGATAGCAATTCCGGTGCTATTATTGGTTAAAGGTTTGACTGTTTCTTTAGGTTTTCTGACAAAATAGCTGATGCCAAAAATCAGAAAGGCAATTCCGGCCAGGACCTTTATTGCTGAATTTTCAGTAAAAGGCTTCATAATTTCAGCAGCTCCGTAATAGGCAAGAAAAATAAATGCTACATCACTAAACCAAACACCAGTATTAAGAATCATTGCCGCCAACGGGCCCCGCCTTCTTTTCCCTTGGATCTCATGAATTCATAGAAAATCGGTAAATTACAAACCTGAACCACTCGAAGCCAGGATCCTGCTAAACGGTGCCAGCTCTGTAGGTAAAACAGGGAAAGTCAAAGGTCTTTAAGCCCGGGGAGGCACAAGCCGGAAATGGTAATACATCTGGCGGCAAAAGCAGGGGTCGGGCCTTCCATTGAAAATCCTGATAGGTATTACAAAACCAACCTAAGCGGTACGCTTAATTTACTTGAAGCTGCCGTCTGGTTTTACGAAATTTATGTCACTCTTGCGTAAAGTATTTTCAGCTAGAGCTTGAGATATAATAAATACATCTGCATTGATATTAGTAGAATCCATTCTACGAAAAGCCTTTTCTTTATCCATATCATGACAAACATGGCACTGGTGGATTTCTTGATATAAATCCTCCAATTCATATAGGTGTTCTTTCATTCGGTAGATTAATCAGGTTTAGGTTTCCAAGATATAAAATCTGATGTTGAGAATCATTCTAAAAACTACAACTCATTTTGATTATAATATGAACCTGCCTATAGAAATACTGGTAGTTATTATTTAGTGTTGTTTCTACACTTAATGGCGTAGTTTACATACTCAAGCTGCTGGGATGGGCTTGTAGAATCGGACTGCCATCATCATTATAATTATATTCATGTTTATAATCAAGTAGCCACTCTTTAGATTCTGGAATCCATATGTATTTCATAGATTGATGATGGTGGATAGTCTCATCGTGAACATACTCCCATTTGTTTAAACATGCTGAGTCATTCAGTGAGTAGTACGAATATTGGACAACAGAATCTAATACTCCATGGGTTTGGATATAGCTATTTGGATTAACTCTCAGCTTAGGATTGGCTGATTGTTGCTGAGCAGATAAAGAGCCAAAAATGGGGAATCCTAATAATGCAATGAGACATAGTTTTTTCATGGCAAAGCTTGCAGGATTCTGACATAAAAGTTAATGAAAAAACTTACACTCAAATGAAGGAAAAAGTAGAATGAGTTTTTACAATATTTAATTCTCCTTTACTTACCCATAAGTCCCTTCAATTTTTTTCTACTAAAATTTTTTATGGAATTTTTTTTGAGAATACGTTAAGTATTATACATCAAAGCCCCCCCTTACCTTTTGATTGGGGATAACCCCCCCCATTTTCACCCTACCCTAATGAGGTATAAAAGGAGAATATCAATACAGTTCACCAAAGCCCTATTAAGTCCAATCTAAATCCATAATAATCATCAGTATTACAGTTAATTATAACAATTTGGGGGCTTGGGGTTTGAAAAGTGCGAAACTTTTTTGTGGAGAAAGTGTGTTGTATAGCACAAATGAAAAAAGCATGCTCTTGAGAAAGAAGTTTCTGCATTCTCTACGCCCTTACGCCCAAACGCAGTGATAGTAAGGAAAAGTAAGGGTTTTGGGAGGGTTTAGGTGGATTTAGTCGAGTAGGCAAGGGGAATTTCACCCCCAGCCTCTCACAGAACCGTACGTGACAGTCTCCTGTCCGGTGGTTACTGTAATCGTTTGACCTGAATTAAAGCTAGCAACAGCTTGTTTAATACAATGCGCCTTTGTATTACTGTTGGTGCTCTGGGCGCACTCAATCCTTTACACATCTTATTGAATAATATCCAAAATAGGATGTTTCAATGGGATATAGCTCAGCATAATTGTTTTGAATATTTAAAGTGTATGTCTTTGGAAAAACTCTATCAGGATATATTTGAGTTGTTAAGAAGTATGTTGAAAATCCTAAACCCGAAGGATACATATAATATCTATACTTCTGATTTTCTTCAGACCACACACGATCATAAGCAATATAACCACCAAAAAGGGCATTAAATCCAGAACCTCCACCAGGTATAAGATTATACATACCATTTGGATATTTTATGTTATCAATCAAATTTTCCATTTCGGATTGAGTTGGTATATGCCATGATTTAGGACAAATTTTGTCATCCAATAGATTCCTAGCTATAACAAACTCTAATGCGTAAAGTGATCCATATTTATCACAATTAATGGGGTTATCATTGTAACATTTTTGAACATCAGGAAGGCCCATTTTGGATTCCATTCTATAATCCAAATTTTCACTCATCCACCAATTATCTCCAATTTTTACAGTCCCATAATACTTATAGTCCCTTTTATCTACAAAAAAACCCGTAGGATAGTCATATGGACTAACCAAAATATTGATGCTGGTTTTGCCAACCAAACCCTCCTCATCAATCGCTTCTAAGATGCATCTGTAATTATCAGGGGTTGTATATTGGTGATATACTTCAACTTCGTTACTTTGAGAAGTGTCAAAGTTTCCATCCCCGTCAAAATCCCATCTATACAATAGTTTTGAAGTTGGAGTGTGATCATCTCTGCTTTCCCATGTGGACATGAAAAACAGAGTTCCAGTATTTCCGTAAGGTGTTGGAACCATAATTTTTGGAATTGGGGGAAGATTTGGGCCTGAAACAAAAAGACTTTGCTCTAACTTGTTTTCAAGTCCATCCTTATCCTCAATCTTTAATAATACTTTCTTTTCGCCGCTTGATTTAAAGAGATGTTCAATAATTGGGCCTTCAACATTATCATAATATTCCTGGTTGGGAAATTCCCATTTATATATCAGTTCTTTTTCGGGATGGCATTGATGGTAGCTTAATGAAGCATCAAAAATAAAAACATCACTTACTCTTCCGTTTTGGGACCACCATGTAAACTTTGGAATGATGCAAGTATCAGTTCGATTTACAGTCACGTTTCTTGAATATGATCCAAATCTTTTACCAGGATCCATAACTTCCAAATTTACCGTAAAATCACCTGTCTTGTTAAAAGTGTGAGTTATTATTGGTTCCATTAAATATTGGGTATCCCAAGTGCCATCATTCTCGAAATCCCATTTGAATTTTAGAGTTGACATTGAATCTTCATCGTCAACTGTAAGAATTGCATCAAAAAGAAATTCAGTCATAAAATGACCAGTTTCAGGTGTCACAGAAAATTTTGGTTTTGGGGAGGAGTATCCTTGTGCTATCTGAACTGTCTTTGTCACAGTTTTTGTATTTCCCTTTCCATCAGCATATTGGAGATATACCTTGTGATCACCAGATTGATAAAACCTTTTGCTGATCGAGCTGATTGAACTAAACTCGGTGTCCCAAATGGAGTCTCCATCCCAATCCCATCGATAAAACAGGTCTTGATTTTGAGTAGATTCTGCATCCTTACGGACTTCAAACTTTAAAATGTCAGTTGTTTGGGGATCTGTTGGCTGAATTGTAAAATTAATACCTAAAGGAAACTCATTATTCGTTTTCTCACAGCTGATACAGCAGCTAATAAGCCAAAATACCATTACTATATGTTTTGCCCTGGGCATTAATTATTGAATGTCAAATTTTTATATATCATTTCTCCTTTTATAATTTGAATTTTACCAGATGTCCATTTTGTTCCCCATTGTCCACCTGGAAAACCATCCCATAAACAAGTATCCCCTGCAGCTGAGCATGTTATACCTGCCTGATAATAGTACTCCCCATCCTCTAAACTAAAGGAATATGTTCTTAATAAATCTGAAACGTTGGCACTCTTTAAAAAGTAACCGCTGTAAAGCGAAAAGGCATCAACAGCAATACTAAGATTGATTCTATAGATTTTGTCAACTGGTACATTACGTTCAGGTATTGGAAAGTCAAACGTTATACTTCCAATATTCTCTTCCACGGTTGTCTCAAGCTCACCGTCACGGTCTATTATTTCTGGTTCGCAGGCATTTAAGCCAACAATTATGGCAACTATCAAGATGATCCCAATTCGAAGTATATTTTTATCTTTTTCCATAATGATCTAAAAAGCCCAAACGACTAGTTTTATCGCCATAGGCTAGTTCATCTAAGGTTGTGTTTGACAATTGAAGGTTGGAAACCTCATACAAATTGATAGATGAAAAAATCCCTATCCCATTTGTAATATTTGTATATTCACTAAAACCTGAACTTAAATAGTTGCCATTTGATTGGGAGAACAGAAATAATCCAAATTCTTCACCTCCAATATACATTTCAAAGGAAACATTTACTACCTCTCTGGTAGCCTCCAGGGTAGAATCAACCTGATTTATACACTCCTCAAAAAACCGATTTCCACTTATTACTTTTTCTATCAATTGAGAAGATGCATACTCTATAAAAATCTGAGAATTAAAACTGATATTTTTAAATTCAAAATCAGTAGAAGTTCTTTCTTCATAAATTACTTTGAAAAATGTTTGGTATACACCAGCCTTTTCTGCTGGAACCCATCGTATAGTAAAATTACTGCCAGACTGCAGATTGATTTTTCTACCAGGTATTGGTTTTGGATCATGAACAGTAACGCTACCCGGAATTGTTGTCCAGGCACTGGAAATTTTATTATCCTCTTCGAAATGTACGTAAATGGCATATGTATGTAAGGGCTTTGGAGTAGAATATGATTTATAAACCGCCAGCCCTTCCGACGGGAAGAAACCAGAATCTTTAACTATTTCGGTATCTTGTTGAAAATAGAATACATCTTCAATCTTCTGATTATCTTTCCATTCCTCAATATAAACTGAAAATTTCTCTTTCCAGGTAATTGAATCACGATGAGGATTGGTTAAAAAGGAATTTGATGATCCATTGTAACTTCGGCCAATCCTTACGTACTGGACTTCTTCTCCAGGATTTAAGAGGCCATATACAACATTTACTGGAGGCCCAACAGTGTGAATATCAACCTTCTCTGTACATGAGAAAAATGTTAATAGAAGGAAGGTAAGTCCCGTACACTCTTTTAATATCCTGAAACTCATTTTCATAGGATAATAACTTCGCAGATTTCATCAAGTGGAGGACAATTCTTCTTAAAGGTAGTGCAATCAAATGATTATAGCAAATAGATGTTGGCCATCAACAGGGCAAACGCATGAAAGTGATTCATCCACCCTGTTTTGATTTGCATATAATTTTTTCTC
>CAYXJR010000011.1:0-73113 GCA_964465145.1 uncultured Porphyromonadaceae bacterium
CCATAGCCGCATCCCGCACCCCGCACCCCGCACCCCGCATTCCGCATCCCGCATCCCGCATCCCGCATTCCGCATCCCGCACCCCGCATCCCGCATCCCTTTTCCAAAACCTGATTCCCATCATTTTTATATCACGTTAATAATGGTTATTTTGTTATACACCCAAAAAGTGTTAAATGGTAACAAAAGAGCTGATCAATCCCCGCAGTATTGTGGTTGTCGGGGCTTCAAATGATATTAGTAAACCCGGCGGGAAGATTCTTAAGAACATCCTTGATGGCAAATTCCCCGGGGATTTATATGCATCCAACCCTAAAGAGGATGAGATCCAGGGAGTTCGGTCGTACAGGGATCCTGGAAACCTGCCTCAGGTCGACCTTGCCATTCTGGCTATAGCTGCACGTTATTGCCCCGAAGTGATCCGGATCCTGGCAAATGAAAAGGGAACCCGGGCCTTTATTATTATCTCTGCAGGTTTTTCGGAAGAGAATGAAGAAGGGTCTAGGATAGAGCAGGAGATAGTGGGAATAATGGAAGAAACCGGAAGCTGCCTGATCGGTCCGAATTGCATAGGGGTGATCAATACATGTTATAACGGATGTTTCACTCTTCCTATTCCTAAGCTGGATTCCCGGGGCGTAGATTTTATTTCGGCATCGGGAGCGACTGCAGTATATGTTATGGAGGCTTCCATCCCAAATGGATTGACATATTCAAGCGTTTATTCGGTTGGCAATTCGGCCCAACTCGGAGTGGAGGATATCCTTGCTTATCTGGATGAATCCTTCGACCCGGAAGAGAGCTCTAAGGTGAAGCTCTTATACATGGAAGACATCAAAAAGCCGCAGAAATTACTACACCACGCCAGCTCACTGGTTCGGAAAGGATGCCGGATTGCAGCTATAAAAGCTGGCAGATCGGAAGCGGGTAGCAGAGCAGCTTCCTCCCATACTGGTGCCCTGGCCAACTCAGATCTTGCCGTGAGTGCCTTGTTTAGAAAAGCGGGGATTGTCCGTTGTGATAGTCGTGAAGAACTTGCCGTTTTGGGTGGTATTTTTATGCACAAGGAGTTAAAGGGGAAAAATATTGCCATCATAACGCATGCAGGGGGACCTGCTGTAATGCTTACTGATGTTTTGACGGAAGGAGGATTGTCTGTCCCTCATTTGGAAGGTACTGCAGCCGATGAGCTATTGGAACTCCTTCACCCGGGTTCGTCGGCAGCGAATCCTATTGATGTCCTGGCCACAGGAAATGTTGATCAGATAAGAGCCTGCATCGATTTTGTCGATCAGCGATTTGATAATATTGACGGGATGGTAGTGATTTTTGGATCTCCCGGGCTCTTCTCGATGGATCCGGTGTACCAACTGATACACGAAAAAATGGAAACTGCCGGTAAACCTATTTTTCCTGTTCTTCCCTCTGTAATAAATGCCAGTAAGGAAATTCAAAATTTTCTTAATCTTGGCGGGATAAATTTTCCGGATGAGGTGGTTTTTGGCCGGGCATTGGTAAAAGCTGCCAAAAGCCGGGAAGCTGCAGGGATAATTATCCATCCTAAGATCGATAAATCTACAATACGCCGAATAATTGAAGATTCCAGTGATGGGTATCTTGAACCACTCCTGGTTCAGGAAATTATTGATGCTGCTGGAATTAGCCGGGTTGGGGAATGTTATGCTGAAACTCTGCCAGAAGCACATAAGGCAGCTGAAAAGCTAGGTTATCCCCTTGTGATGAAGGTTATAGGTCCGGTTCATAAATCGGATGTGGGAGGAGTGGCCCTTAATATTAACAGCGATACCGAGGCGGAGGAAGAATTCAAACGGATCATGTGTATATCAGGGTCTAAAGGGGTTTTAATTCAACCCCAATTAAGCGGGCTGGAATTGTTTATTGGTGCAAAAACTGAAGGAGATTTCGGCCACCTGATTCTTTTTGGCATGGGAGGGATTTTTGTCGAGGTTTTGAAAGATGTTCAATCCGGACTTGCGCCATTGGGAAAAGAGGAGATTAGCAGGATGGTGCAGTCACTTAAAGCATATCCATTACTTCTGGGAATAAGGGGTTCTAATGGAGTTGATGTCCCGGGATTTGAGGATGTTATTAGCAGGGTTTCAGCTCTTGTGAGTGTCGCTCCGGAAATTATTGAAATGGACTTGAATCCTATTATAGCTACAACACAATCTGTTGCATGTGTCGATGCCCGCATCCGTATAAAAAGTTGATAAAAATCACCTGTTTCACCCTTAGAAAATTTTATCTTTGTTAGATACAAGAAAAGAGAAATGAATAAAGTAGCAATATTCTTTGGCCCTGAAGGGGGCAGCACTGAGAAAGTAGCCAGAATGATGGCTTCAGAAATTGGTGAGGAGCACGCAATCCTTATCCCTGTTGAGGGTGCAACTGATAGCGACTTAGAGCCTTATAGCAATATTATCTTTGGTGGACCAACTGTAGGGACACATACATGGAGAGATGACACTTCAAATAATGAATGGGATCTTTTTCTTGGCCGTCTGGGTGAAATGAAACTCGGTAAAAAGAGATGCGCGATATTTGGCTTGGGTGATCATGTAAGCTATGCCCATCATTTTGTTGACAATATTGGAGTTATGGCTCAACGCCTTGAGGAAGCCGGCGCCCAATTAGTGGGCCTTGTCCCGGTTAGCGATTATACTTTTAAAGATTCACTTGCCCAACGTGGGGAGCTTTTCATGGGTCTTCCTTTAGATGAGGACTTTGAGTCGGAAAAGACACACGGCCGTATATCTAATTGGGTCCTCCAACTACAAAAGGAATTTTATTAACCAAAAATACTTTGGAAAACGGTGACTCAGGTTGCCGTTTTCTGTTTAAATAATTTGTGTTTTTAACTTATTGCCATCAGAACAACACCGGGTGCAAATGAAAAATACACCAATTGATTTTCAGGTAGTAAAAGAGCAGATTGAAGGGGCAAAGATGTCGAACATTGGAAGGGCATCTATCCGGGAATTAGTTCGGCTGGTTAATGAGATTGAGCGTATCACAGGAGAAAAATTTATAAGGATGGAAATGGGGGTTCCAGGATTGGAGCCGCCTGATATTGGAATCGAAGCAGAAATTGCAGCCTTGCGCCGGGGTGTGGCTTCAAAATATCCTTTGATCAATGGCGTCCCTGAATTGAAAAGGGAAATAAATAGGTTTGTAAAACTATTCCTGAATATTGAAGTAGGTGAAGAGGGATGCATACCAACGGTTGGGGCTATGCAGGGTGCAATGGCCGCATTTATGGTGGCCAATCGCTCCGATCGGACCAAACTGGGAACTTTATTTATCGATCCTGGATTTCCAGTGCAGAAAGCTCAATGCAGGGTACTTGGACATGATTATGAGAGCTTTGATGTGTATGATCACCGCGGGGAAAAGTTACGGCCGAAGTTGGAATCGTACTTGAGAACAAGCAATATATCCACTATCCTTTATTCAAACCCCAATAACCCATCCTGGATATGTTTTACCGAGGGTGAATTGCAAATTATTGGAGAGCTTGCAGATAAGTATGATGCAATAGTTATTGAAGATTTGGCCTATTTTGGCATGGATTTTCGAAAAGACTATTCTCAACCCGGTCAACCCCCATATCAGCCCACGGTGGCAAGATATGTGGACAACTGGATTCTACTGATTTCCGGATCAAAGGTATTTTCTTTTGCGGGAGAGCGGGTTGGTGCCATGGTGATTTCAGACCATCTGTTTACAAGATGTTATCCTGATTTACTAAGGTATTACACATCAGACTATTTTGGATATTCCATGATTTTTGGAGCACTTTATAGTCTGTCAGCGGGGGTAAACCACTCTTCACAATATGGATTAGCAGCCATGCTCAAAGCTGCTAATGACGGCGAGTTTAATTTTGTTGACAGTGTTAGAGTATATGAGGAGAAGGCCCGGATCATGAAAAAGCTATTTTTGAGCAATGGATTCTATATCGTTTATGACAAGGATATAGATACGCCAATAGCAGATGGATTTTATTTCACCATAGCCTATCCGGGAATAACTGGAGATGAATTGCTTCGGGAACTTCTTTTTTACGGGATAAGTGCTATCTCGTTGAATATTACGGGTAGTACACGAACAGATGGGTTAAGGGCCTGCGTTTCTCAAGTTCATCCAAGCCAATACCCTGTATTAGAATCAAGGTTAAGACGTTTTAATGAGGATCAGCAGGGGAAAAAGGAAGGTCATTGATTTCTGTATTTCCGGTTTGCATGAAATAAATCATGTTAGAATTATGACAATGGCATATTGAATTGATTATATTTAGAAACTGATAAAATACTTGATAATATGGCAAAAGTAAGAGGCGCAATCGTTGTTGATGTGGAACATTGCAAAGGTTGCGAAATCTGCATGGTTACCTGTCCCGACCAGGTTATTGGAATGGCAACGGAGGTGAATGGGAAAGGATACCATTATGCTTACATGGAAAACCCAGAGCAATGTACTGGTTGTGTCAATTGTGCTATTGTTTGTCCTGACGGTGTTATTACAGTATACAAAGTTAAACTCAAGCCAGAAAACGAAAAGACTATATAATGAAGGAACTGAAACTCTTGAAAGGCAATGAAGCCATTGCAGAAGGAGCCATCCGGGCTGGTGCAGATGCTTATTTCGGCTACCCAATCACTCCCCAGTCTGAAGTTATGGAGTATCTTATGGCCGAAAGACCTGAACAGAGAACAGGTATGGTTGTTTTACAGGCGGAAAGTGAAGTAGCCGTTATCAACATGGTTTATGGTGCTGCCGGTACTGGAAAAAAAGTACTAACATCATCTTCCAGTCCTGGAATTAGTTTGATGCAGGAGGGCATCTCTTATATCGCTGGTGCTGAATTGCCCTGCGTAATAGTCAATGTGGTGCGAGGAGGTCCTGGTCTGGGAACTATTCAACCCTCTCAGGCCGACTATTTTCAAACTACAAAGGGAGGTGGACATGGTGATTATCGATTGATTACAATTGCCCCTGCTTCAGTTCAGGAAATGTTCGATTTTGTTGATCTGGGCTTCGAATTAGCATTTAAATACAGGAATCCTGTGATGATCCTTTCAGATGGCCTGATTGGCCAGATGATGGAAAAGGTTGAGCTTAGTGAGCAAAAGCCAAGAGCAACAGAATTTGACCAAAGCTGGGTGACCACTGGCAAATCCCCTGACCGGGAACACAATGTGATCACTTCCCTTGATCTGGATGCCAGCCGGCAGGAAGCTCATAATATTCATTTACAGGCAAAGTACAGGATGGTTGAGGAAAATGAAGTGAGGTACGAGGAGCTTCAGACAGGGGATGCCGAATACCTCTTTGTTGCCTATGGCTCCAGTTCCAGAATTTGCCAGAAGGCGATGGAGCTGGCTCGTAAAAAAGGGCTTAAAGTTGGCTTATTGCGCCTCATTAGCCTGTTCCCTTTCCCTAAAGCAATCATCAGGGAATTGGCTGGCCGGGTTAAAGCAATGATGTGCGTGGAACAAAGCGCTGGTCAAATGGTTGAAGATGTAAGGCTTGCCGCTGGTTGCAAAATAAAAATCGAACATTTTGGCCGTATGGGTGGAATGATCCCTATACCAGAGGAAGTCCTTGAGGCCCTGGAACAAAATATAATAGGAGAATAATCATGGATATTCAAGATATTATCAAACCGGAAAATCTGGTATATAAGAAGACCGATTTGATGCTGGACAAGGTGCTAAGTTATTGCCCTGGATGTGGTCATGGTACGGCACACAGGCTTCTGATGGAAGTTATAGATGAACTTGGCATACAGGAAGATACCATTGGAGTAGCTCCTGTTGGTTGTTCGGTTCTTGCATACGATTTTATGAATGTGGATATGCAGGGGGCCGCTCATGGCCGGGCACCTGCAGTAGCCACCGGCATCAAACGATGCTGGCCTGATAAATATGTATTCACATACCAGGGTGATGGTGACCTAGCGGCTATTGGAACTGCAGAAACCATCCATGCCTGTAATCGCGGTGAAAATATCACCATAATTTTTATTAATAACGGCATCTATGGTATGACAGGCGGGCAAATGGCACCGACCACCCTTGAGGGAATGCGCACTTCCACCTGTCCGTACGGACGGGATGTAAAATCCATGGGGTATCCTATAAAAATGACTGAACTGGTGGCGCAGTTACCCGGCACTTATTTTGTTACCCGACATTCGGTTCATACAGCGAGGGCGGTAAGAAGGACTAAAAAAGCTATGCTAAAAGCTTTTGAAGTGCAAAAGGAAAAGAAGGGCCTCTCTTTTATTGAAATTGTTTCAAATTGCAATTCGGGATGGAAAATGACACCTGTAAAATCCAACGAATGGATGGAGGAGAATATGTTTCCATTTTTTGAATTGGGCGACATCAAGGTGGATGGGAAATTGGTAAAGAAAAAGTCAGACAAATAAAGCAAAAAGATGACCGAAGAAATAATCATTGCCGGTTTTGGAGGGCAGGGAGTCCTTTCGATGGGTAAAATACTGGCCTATTCAGGAATAATGCAAGACCAGGAGGTAAGCTGGTTTCCATCCTATGGACCTGAAATGAGAGGCGGAACAGCCAATGTGACTGTTATTCTGAGTGATAAGAGGATCAGCTCACCAGTTCTCAGGGTGTTCGATACGGCTATACTTTTGAACCAGCAATCGATGGATAAATTTGAAGCTTCTGTAAAACCCGGAGGTATATTGCTCTATGATGGTAACGGAATAACTCACCATCCCAGTCGTAATGATATAAATATATGGCGGGTTGATGCTGCCGGAGAGTCGGCCCGTATGGGAGCAACCAAAGTTTTTAACATGATTGTGCTTGGAGCATATCTTCAAATTATGCCAGTGGTTAAGCTGGAAAATGTAATTGAAGGGCTTAAAAAATCTCTTCCCGAACGGTATCACCATCTACTTGGTGATAATGAAAAGGCGATATTACGCGGTCACGAGATAGTACAATCAATACAGAAGGTTAATCAATAGCGATAAATAGCGAACGGTTCGCTTAAGCGTACGGTTCGCTATTATTAATATTGTATAGCCTAAGATTCAAAAGTATTTTTCGCCTGCATTGACCTGAGTTTTTTATACAGAAGGCGGGGAAAAAATTTGTGCAAGTAGATCCCAAGAATCTCTTTTCCCCCGAATGTTGCTTCCCTCTTACCTTTTATTACAGCCTTAATGACTTTATTGGCAAGGATATCAGGATCCATTCCTGCAGCCTGAAATTTGCTCATTCTATTAAATTTCTCACCCTTTGAGTTCAGGGCATTAACCGAAACATCTGTACGGATATAGCCGGGGCAGAGTATGGTCACCTTAATATTATAATCCCAAAGTTCCTCCCGAAGTGTGTCAAAAAAACCGTGTAGTGCATGTTTGGGCCCTGCATATGCCGATCTGAGCGGTGTTCCAAATTTCCCAACCACCGAAGAGGTGATAATAATATGGCCCTTCCTGGAGCTTATCATATGAGGTAAAATGGCCTTTGTAAGAGCTACATGCCCCAGGTAATTAATATCCATCATCTTTTTGTCAATAGCCACTGGTGTTTCAATGGCCAGAGCCCGGGAGCTGACACCGGCATTATTGAAAAGGTAATCTATTTTACCAAATCGGGCCATTACCTGCTGAACCAGATGAGGAAAGTTGTCATAGATTTCCATATCCATTGGAACAACCATGAAATCGGATTCCGGGAGCCCTGTCTCCCGGGCTACCCTCTGGAGCTCATCTATTCTACGCGCTGAAAGTACCACCTTTGCACCCTCCCTGGCACATGCTTTGGCCAGGGATTCTCCTATTCCACTAGAAGCCCCTGTAATCCAGACTATTTGATTCAAGAGTTTTTGCATTAAACAAAGTTTCATCGAAAATATATAAATGGGATGTAAGTATTGTGATCTTTATTAAAACTTTTTTGACAACAGCTTGGATTCAGTGTTATCTTTGCAAACACAAAAGACTCGTAAATAATAAAGTTAATCGCGAATTAGGATGAACAGGAAATCCATCACAGGGATTCAGCAGGTTGGTATTGGCGTCAGGAACCTTACAGAGGCATGGCGGTGGTATAAAAATCATTTTGGAATGGATGTCAGGATTTTTGAAGATGACACCACCGCCGAATTGATGTTACCTTATACAGGAGGTGAACCGAGGCAACGCCATGCGGCCCTGGCCTTGAATTTACAGGGAGGAGGAGGATTTGAGATCTGGCAGTACAAGGGAAGGACACCCCTGGCTCCTGTTTTTGAAGTAAAAATTGGCGATCTGGGAATATTTGCAATCAAGGTCAAATCGAAAAACGTTGAAGACAGCTACGAGGAACTCCAACAAAAGGGAGCTGAAATATTAGGGGATATTCATCTTGGTCCCGGAGGGAAAAAACACTTTTTTGTAAGAGATCCTTTTAACAATGTTTTTGAAGTTATCGAGGGAAACTCATGGTTCTATAATGATAAAAAACTTAGTGGAGGAACCAGCGGTGTGATTATTGGTGCAAGTAATATTGAGCGTGCCAGGAAATTGTATTCCGGGGTTTTGGGATACGATGAAGTTATATACGATGAGGAAGGAAAATTTGAAGATCTTTCCGGGGTTCCGGGATCGGAAAATACTTTCAGAAGGGTTCTGCTGGCACATTCAGAAAAGCGTTTCGGGGGTTTCAGCCGTATCTTTGGTGAAAGTGAGATAGAACTGATCCAGGTTTTAGACAGGAAATCTGAATTTATTTTTAAGAACCGCTTATGGGGAGATCTTGGTTTCATCCATCTTTGTTTCGATATCCAAAATATGATCGCCCTTAAAGAAGAATGCACGGAAAAAGGTTTTCCGTTCACGGTTGACAGCTCTGTTAAGGATCCGAACACTTTTGATATGGGGGAGGCTGCAGGGCATTTTTCGTATATAGAAGATCCAGATGGCACCCTCATCGAATTTGTCGAGACCCATCGGATACCTATTATAAAAAAACTTGGCTGGTATATTAATCTGCGGAATAGGGATCCCAAAAAGAACCTGCCAGACTATCTTTTAAAAGCATTACGTTTTAACAGGTATAAAGGCTAGATTATCATCGGCCTTCCTCCTTTTTACTCATAGAAATGCATCTCCCTGATATACCCCCAAACTGCTTCAGGCATAAAAAACCTCATGTCTTTTTTTTCCTGAATAGCCCGCCTTATAAAGGTGGAGGATATTTCCATCATTGGGGCCTCAATACGCTGAAAAGCAGGATTATCCATTAATGAATGCTTGTCGGTTCCTAGTCTTGGATAAACCAGGAAATGATAATTATCGATCAATTGATCAGGGTTTTTCCAATTATGGAAATAGGGTAATTGATCAGAACCAATAATCAGATAAAAGTCTTGCTCGGGATATTGTTCAGCCAGGTAGGTGAGGGTATCAATTGTATATGATGGTTTTGGTAATTTGAATTCGACGTTGGAGGCTTTGAACCTGTGGTCATCACTGATGGCCCGGTTAACTAATTCATACCTGTGATAATCGGCAAGCAGAGATGATTTTGCCTTAAATGGATTTTGAGGACTGATAATAAACCAAATTTGTTCAATCCCGGTAAATTCGGTCACGTAATTAGCTATGGCCATATGGCCAAAATGGATGGGGTTGAAGGAGCCGAAGAAAAGTCCAGTTTTCAAGTTTCAGAATTTGTGTTATTTATCATTAGAAATTCTCGGATGGCTTGCGATGTTTTCTCCAATGCCAGATCCAGATCATCATTTATTATTATCAAGTCAAAATCATCTGCTAAACTAATTTCCTGCCTGGCTTTATCGAGGCGCATTTGAATCTTTTGGATTGAATCAGTTGAACGCTTCTTCAGTCGTTTCTCCAATTCCTTAATGGACGGAGGTTTAATGAAGATGGCAAGAGCAAAATCACCATATTGCTTTTTTATATTTAAACCACCGACCACATCCACATCAAACAAAACATTGTGACCTGATTCTGCGATCCTTTTAACCTCCCTTTTAAGCGTCCCGTAATAATGATCCGGATAAACTTCCTCCCATTCCAGGAATTCACCGGCATCAATATAATCCCTGAACTCAAGCTGACTTATGAAATAGTAATCAATTCCCTCTATTTCCCCTGGCCGTTTTTCACGGCTGCATGCAGAAACTGAAAACTTCAATTTTAAGTCAGAATTAAGCAGTTGATGTGCAATTGTCGTTTTACCTGATCCCGATGGGGCAGAAATAATTACCAGTTTACCTTTTTGATGAGGACTATTCATGCTGAGTTTGAGCTGAATAAATTAGCTTAATGCTTATAACACATTAAGGAGCTGCTCTTTGACCTTTTCCAGTTCGTCTTTCATCTGGACTACCAGTCGTTGAATTTCTCCGTTATTGGCCTTTGATCCAAGCGTGTTAATTTCACGGCCAATCTCCTGTGCAATAAAACCCAGTTTTTTACCAACTATCGTTTCATTGTCCATTGTTTCAATAAAATAAGTGCAGTGGTTTGCCAGCCTTACATTTTCTTCTGTAATGTCCAGTTTTTCAAGATAATAAATCACTTCCTGCTCAAACCTGTTTGTGTCGATATTATCTTTTCCAATCAAGTTGACCAGATTGCCATCCAAACGGGAGCGGATCTTCTCTAACCTTCCATCCAGATGTTTCTCTATTTCACTGGCAAGGATTGTGATATTTTTTATTCGTAATCGAATATCTTCCTCCAGAACCAAGCCTTCCTGATCACGGAATTCCTGGGTAAGAGCAACGGCATCTGCCACAGAATTCATTATCAAATCCCATTCAGCCTTGTCGAATTCTTGCCTTTGAACCGAAAGTACTTCCGGGAGCTTCATAGCTACCGGCAGCAAAATATCATTTCCTGGGACCGCAGTCAATTCACTCATTTCCGCAAATTGATTAAGATAATCAAGCAACACCAGTTGATTTATTGTTGCTTTTCTTTCTGTCCCGGTAAAATCGTACCAAAGGCCAAACTCAATCTTGCCTCTGACCAGAGATTTGGCCAGCTCATTTCTGAGCTGAGATTCACCTTCCCGGTATAGGCTGGGCAGTTTGAGATAAATATCAGCCTGTTTACTGTTCAGGCTTTTTATTTCAATTGTGACTATCTTATCTGGCAGCTCGCAGGTAGTTTTTCCGAAACCGGTCATTGATTTAAGCATAATTGGCTTTTTTAGATTATTACAAAGTTAAAATATTGCATGAATACACTGAATTTGTTCATTTTTATTTTTTTGGCACTTGAATTGATATATTTATACCAATTAATTCCATAAGCAATGCGCCATTCATTTCTTTTGATTCCATTATTGTTAGTGAGCCTGGGATTCTGGTTTGGTGGTATTTATCACCGGCAATTAGAAACTGATTATCCTTCTGAATGGAGGAAAATTGACTCACTGGAGGAGAGGGGCTTGTATCGCCAGGCCATGGGAAAAGTAGTGGAAATTTATGGCAATGCAAAAAAGGAACATATCACAGGTGAAGAATTAAAGGCATTAATCTTTAAGCTACGTTACATCCAAGTGTTAAGTGAGGATGGATATACAGAGATTATTGAGGAATTGGAAAATGAAAGGAATGATGATCGTGTTGTTTTCAGAGCATTGAAAACAAGTATGTTGGCGGAGGTTTATTCACTCTATTATCAGCGTAACCGATGGTCAATATTTAAAAACGCCACATATGATTCACCAGACCTTGCTCATCCGGAAACATGGTCTTCTGCTCAGTTTGGAGAATACATTGATGGTTTGTTCCAGGAATCTTTAATACAGCCTCAGGTTCTTGGTGCTGTTAAACTTGGCGAGTACCAAAATATACTCAAGGATAGCCTCCTCCAAGGAAATGAGCTTACAATGCTGGATCTTTTGTCTAAAAGAGCCCTGGCCTTCTATGAATTAGATGAGCTGGATTACTCCACTGATCCTCTTCCTGACTTTCTATTAGATACTATGCTTTTTTCACCCCATCATGACTTCCTCGACTGGCTGGATGAAAATAAAGATGGAAGTTCCTTCTTTTCCCGATCTCTGGAAATACTAGGCGGTTTAATCTTTCAACACCTTGAAGATTCAGGTGAATCAGAACTCCTGGCAAGCGATCTCCGTAGGTTATCCTACGCTTATGAAATTTACTTTCCTCAAGATGGGGATAAATTATATTTAGATGCATTAGATACTTTAGAAAGCCTTTCAAATATTGACAGTCTAAAGACAGATATATATTATAATAAAGCACAGTTTTATTATTCTCGAACCGATAATTACGAGATACACAGTCTGGATGCGGCAAAATATCATGATAATAAAAGGCTGGCAGTTTTGTGGGCACGAAAGTCAATAGATATGTGTCCGGAATCCAGGGCTGCAATAGAATCACAAAACCTTATAAATAGGATTATTGCGCCGGTTTTAAAGGTGGGAACTGAGATGGTTGCTATTCCTAATCGATATATTCCCCTTTCCCTTGAATATGCTAACCTGAGTGAAATATGGTATTGGATCACCCCTGTGAGCCCCGATAAAACTATTAATGTTGGATACATATCAGGAAGAGGAAAAGCTAATGTTTTTATTGAGGGGAATAGTCCAACTGCTTCTGGTAAATATAATGTATCGGATATAAAGGATTATAATCTGCATCGGGTCACAGTTGATTTGCCTCCTCTCCTGGAAGGGAATTACCAGCTTATCTTATCCAATTCCTCCAACCCTGATAATGAGAATGACTTTATATCTTTAGGCTATCTACGGGTCTCAAGCCTTTCATGGATTACTCAAATGCAGGATGATGGAAAGCTTTTAATCAATATTGTTGACAGGGGCTCGGGCAACCCTGTCGCTGGTATTAGAGTCCAACAATATTTTCGCCATTATGATAATAGAAGCAGAGAGGAGGAACTACAGGCTGGAAGTGAATTTATTAGTGACAAAACAGGGCAGTTAATGATCAGCCTAAAGGAATCTTCCACCAATTCATACGGTTCCGAGTCTTTTCATCTTCTTTTAGGATCACCTGAATATGGAGTGTTCACTCCGGAAAGATTCCATCTCTATCCAAACCGGGGAAAAAATGATCCGCGTCCATCACAGAGAATTTTCACCGACAGGGGAATTTACAGACCAGGGCAGAGCGTCCTGTTTACGGGTTTGCTGGTAATCGGGGATAAAAATGGATTGGAAGTGGATGAAAATCGTGCCCTGGAGGTGTATTTTCAGGACTCAAAGTTTAAGACCCTCGATTCGCTTCAGCTTAGAACCGATGATTTTGGATATTTTACCGGATCATTCACTATTCCCGTCGATGTTCTTAGCGGCAGATTTCAAATTATGACTTCCTGGGGTCTGCAAGGTATACAGGTTGAGCAATATAAGCGCCCTGGCTTTAAGATTAATATTGATCCTGATGAAAGGGTTTATACTCCGGGCGACTCTATTTACATTGAAGGCCAGGCTGAGGCATTTGCAGGGATTGCACTCAAGGGGGCATCGGTAGATATTGAGGCCTATATGGAGCTTCAGGGGAATTATTCCTTTAAACACCGATTTGCCGGCCGCAAAATCAGAGTTGGTTTGACCAGTTCAAAACTGGATGATCAGGGTAGATTTAGCTGGGCGGTAAAAAGCATTAGTTTTTTTGGTAGTACATTTTCAAGAGCAAACTATGAATTCCGGGTCAAGGTAAAGGATAAAAACGGTGAAACACGGGAGCTCTCTCATAATGTTTTTCTAAGCAAATCGCCTTTATTCGCAAGCTTAACCGGGCCAACAAATATTGACCGCAAGCACAGTGGAACCTGGGGTATTATTGCAAGATCTCCGGGTGGGAGATTGGTGAAAGCTCCTCTACTTGTTCGGATAGGACCCTTAAATAAACCCGATATAAGGCAATTACCAAATCCAGTTCCGAATCCGGATACCTGGATTATTAAGGAAAAAGTATGGGAGAAGAGATTCCCAAGAATTCCCTATCATCCAAGCAATGAGCAAGATAGTGTGTCAAAAGTTTTTTTCTCTAAGATTTATGAAGTTGATGTAGACGGCTTAAGCTTTAGCCCTGAAATATCGGATTGGGGTCCTGGCAGATATAGAATAATGGTAAGCAGGCCTGATAGCCCGGAGCAAATTATCGGTCAGTTTGAATTTGATCTGTTTGATTCGAGGAGAAAGGTTTTCCCTGTGAGAGATCCAATTTGGCTGGCCACAAATGAAAGTGAATATGAGCCCGGGCAGACAATGGAATATTATTTGGGGGCAAGATATCCAGGATTGTACCTGCTTGAAATATCAGGAAAGGATACCATCTACCTGAAAGAGTGGATTTCATTGGATAATCGTCAAATCAAACGGCGATTGCCCATCTCAGATAAGATGCTTGGAAACATAAATATCCTGCTAAATGGTGTTTATGAAAACAACCACTTTTCCAAAAGTCAACTTGTAAGGATTCCCTGGAAAAATAAGGATTTAAAGGTTTTTGGTCTCGACAGCTTAGGTAGCTTAGAACCCGGAGAATCTGCAGATATTGCCGTGAGGGTGGTTGATAATCTTGGAAAGCCCGTGTCAATTCAAGGAGTTTTAACGATATATGATTCTTCCCTTGATGAGATTTCCCCACATCAATGGTCTGTTTTTATGTGGCCTACAAATAGATCAAGAATACCTTGGAGGTCGGGGGGATTTGGGTTGAGCTGGTCAAGAATACGACAATCTCCATCTATCCCATTTCAGCAAGTAACTTCGCAACCTGAGTTGGGTCTCAACTGGTTTGGACTGGAATATTATGGCATTCGTAATTATGATAACCTTGAGATGGCCGTGCAGCCAGAGTCTCAGCGAATGAAGGCTGGTAATGCGAATGAGGAGGCTGGCGAATCAGATGTGGTATTTTATATGAAAGAAGACCTTTCCGAAATAGTTCCCCGGCCTCAAACCGTCAGATTTAAGGAGTTATCCAAACAGGTACCCCCCCCATATTTCAGGGAGGATTTCAGGGAAACTGCACACTTTATATCAACTTTCAAAACTGATGAAAATGGGGAGGGAATTGTGCATTTTACAGTACCTGAGGCAATTACCGAGTGGAAGGTTAAAGTTTATGGCCATGATAGAGAAATGGCACAGGCTTTAGCTCAATCAGAGTTTCAATCGCAAAAAAACCTGATGCTCTTACCTAACTTCCCGCGTTTTGTAAGGGTAGGAGACATTATTGAGTTGTCGGTTAAGGTAGCTTATCAGGGTACCCATAGCACTCCCGTTATTGCTAGTTTCCAAATTGAAAACCCTGAAGATACGGGACATTTATTAACGGATCAGACCCAGGAATTCCAGCTTTTACCCAATGATCAAAAAACTTTAACCTGGAATTTTGAAGTGCCTGAGGGCCAACATTATTTACGTGTTAGGTTAAGCTGTTCTGACGGTAGTCTGTCTGATGGGATTTTAGCCGATATACCGGTATTAAACAGGGAGTTGAATTTCTGGGAAACCAAAAATTTTATGCTTAGGGAGCCTGCAGAGATTCTCATTTCATCGGGGCCGGCAGCTGAAAAAGCAATCCTCGAATTGAACACTCAACCAATATGGCTGGCTGTTCAATCGTTACCAGTTTTTACTGAAGAGGGATTACCATGTTCAGAACTATGGTTTACCCGATATTATACCAGCCGGTTGATCCAAAAGGTTTCTCTTGAGAATCCTACGGTTAAGGACAGATTATTGGCCATGGCACGGGAGATGGAGAGTGACCCCCGATTAAATAATTTTTTAAAGAATGCAGAAGTGAGACGGTTTGTCCTGGAAACTGGCATATGGGAGGGAGCCGACGAGGAGGAGGCTATCCATCTCCAGGCCCTGGCTGAATCCTTTGATCCGGAATCCAATGCAAGAGAGATTGAAAAAACTTTGAAGCAGCTGGTCAAATTGCAATTGCCTGATGGTTCCTGGCCCTGGTTCCAGGGCATGCGCCCCGATTTCAGGATGACCCTTCATATTCTGGGTGGGTTGGGAGAGCTGGCAGAGATGGATAATATTGATCACATATATAATCCTAGTGCTGATCAATTGATTAATAAAGCCTTAGGTGCGGTTGACCGCATCGTGTATGAGCGGTATAACCGGCAAAAGCTGTCTCAACCAGAGCAAGATCCTGCTTTATATGATGACATCATCTATTACCTCTATGTACGTAGTTTTTTCCAGGGGATAAATGTGCCGGATCAATACCTTGAAGCATATTCATATTACTTTGAAAAGGCCGGCAAAGAATGGCTCAGGTGTTCAATCTCACAACAGGTATTTATAGCATTAGCCTATCAAAGGGCTGGCAAAGCTGGTATCCCTGATCTTGTAATGAATTCACTCTTGGAAAGAAAGCTGGATTCAGATGGAGGGGGAATATTCTGGAAGACGGAGCCGCAATTCAGGGGATGGTATGGCAGGGATATCTGGCAGCAAAGCCGGGTGATAGAATTTTTCAACTCCATGCCTCAGGGAAGAACCTACATTGATGCTATGAGGACCTGGCTGATTCAGCAAAAGCGCAGCCGTGACTGGGGCGATAGGATATCCACAGCCCTTGCTGTTAAATCGCTTATTCTTTATGGATCAAACTGGTATACTTCACATCCTTCAATAAAAATTCAGTCGAAAACCGAGAGCTTCAGTCCTTTAAGAATAGATCTGGGAACTGATGTTAGCGGTCATTACCGGTATACATGGAATGAAGCTGAACTGGACGGTAAGGGATTGGAATTGCTGATCAGCAAATCAGACAGGCAACCGGTCTGGGGTTCTCTTTACATCAATAAAACCATGGATATTGATACCCTGGAGGCTGCTGGATCTGACCTTCGTGTTCGAAGGATAATACTGATAGAGACTGATCATGACGGTCAGATGCGGTGGGCCCCCATAAGTGAAAGAGATATAAAGGCCGGGCAAAGAATTAGGATCAGGCTTGAGGTTGAAGCAAGCCAGGCTGTCGATTATGTCCAGCTCAGGGATTACCCTCCGGCAGCTTTCGAACCAGACAAGTCTTTATCGGGCTATCGTTGGGGGAATGGTGCAGCCTGGTACCAGGCTACTGGAGATCAGTTCACGGATTTTTATATTCCCCACCTTCCTAAAGGATTCTCGTTTTTCGAATATATGCTGTATGCAGAACAGACGGGAGGATTTAGTAGTGGATATGCCGAAATACAGTCGCAGTATGCCACAGAATTTATGGGCAGGTCAGAAGGCAGCCGGATAAGGGTTATAAAAGATTAACCGGCAGGTTCCAATTCCATGGTAAAATGCCTGAGAATGGGCGGTTCACGGGTGATCATGTATCCTCTGGTAATAGTATTACGCCGAGCCCACACCCTGCTTACCGCTTCAATTGTATAGTCCATGTGATTGTTTGTATAGACCCTCCTGGGAATTGCCAAACGGACCATTTCAAGGATCGGAAACCGATTTTCACGGCTCAGGGGATCACGATCTGCCATTAGGGTTCCTATTTCAACACTCCTGATACCTGATTCAAGGTACAACTCAATAGCCAGGGCCTGTGCCGGAAATTCCTCTCGCGGTACCAGCGGTAAAAACTCGAGTGCGTTGAGAAAGACCGCGTGCCCTCCAACCGGTTCCTGTATAGGAATGCCCAGTTTTAATAAATGCTCCCCCAGATAGGCCACTTGTTTGATCCTCGACTCCAAATAGGGGAATTCTGTGACCTCTAATAAGCCCTGGGCGAGGGCGGCCATATCCCGACCTGCCATGCCGCCATAGGATATATATCCTTCAAACATAATGTTAAAAGTGGTGGCTGAACGATAAACATCTTCACTCCTGCAGGCAATTAATCCGCCTATATTCACCAGACCATCCTTCTTGGCTGAAAACGTCATCATATCTGCCATGGCAAACATTTCAGAAATTATCTCTCTGATCTCCTTATTCCAGTATCCAGCCTCCCTGTTTTTAATATAATATGCATTTTCTGCAAACCTGGCAGAGTCGATTAGTATAGGGATCTGATATTTATCGGCCATGATGCGGACAGCGCGGAGGTTATCCATCGAAACAGGTTGACCACCAGCAGTATTGCAGGTAATTGTGAATATTATGAATGGGATTTTTTCTCTTGGATTTGTAATTAGAACTCTTTCGAGTTTCTTAAGATCAATATTGCCTTTAAAGGGATGCTGATGATGTGTCTCGAAAGCCTCATCAATAGTACAATCAACAGCCTTGGCCTTGCGGAATTCGATATGCCCTTTGGTGGTATCGAAGTGTGAATTGCCAGGCACAATGTCGCCTTCATGAACAAGAGCTGAGAAAAGAACATTTTCAGCTGCTCGTCCCTGGTGTGTTGGCAAAAAATATGGGAACCCAAACAATTCTTTCACTGCCTCTCCCAAAAGGGTATGGGAACGAGATCCGGCATAGGATTCATCGGCAGACATTATTGAAGACCATTGCTTATCGCTCATAGCTCCGGTTCCGGAATCTGTTAAAAGATCAATGAATACCTGATCGCTTTTCAGATTGAATAAATTATAGTGGGCATCTTTTATCCACTTTTGACGTTCACCAGCTGTGCTCTGGTAAATGGATTCAACGGTTTTTATTTTGTATGGTTCTGGGGTAGACATAGCATTATGACTTGTAAAATAATGATAAAGGGTAATTGGATAATCAGGAGAGGTGAGTAGTGAGTAGTGAGCTGTGAGTGGTAAGTGGTTATTGATTGTCACTTGTCACCCGTCACTTGTCACCCGTCACTATCTAGTCGTCCCGGGATTTAATATTGCGGAACACCTGGAGGGCAATTGCGTTTTTTAATGTTTTGGTATACATTACATACAAAGTTTGCAAAAAAAAATGAATAAAAAATAAAACAAGACGTTCTTAAATTGCATGGTATTTGCATTTGTTATCTTTGCACCTTTAAGAGAAAACTTTACCGATGAAGATTCTGCCTAAACATTTCCTGGGAGTTTTTATAATTATTTTATTTCTTCCGTTTACGGATATGGTTGGCCAGCAGAGGCATGAGAGGGATTCTTTGAGGCTGATCAGAGATTCTCTCGTGAATTTGATTAGAATAAAAGACTCCCTTTTATTACGGGCCAGTCTGGATTCTCTTTATCAAAATAATCTGATAACAATACTTGATAAAGAGAATGACTCCCTTCAACTTGACATCCGAACCATGATATTGAAAGATAAAATAGACAGTGTCCAGCAGAGGACTATGGATTCTATCAATACTGATTTTAACCGATTTGCAAGATGGGGGCTAAGGGATTCCTTGTATAATATCGATGAAGATTCAGTCAGGAGAAGTTTGGATGCATTGTTGGGGGTAGTATTTAATGATAAAGCTCAATCTCCTGAACCGGAAAAGCTGCGAAAAAGCATGTCCAGGCTGTTTTATCACCTGGCTAATGATTCACTCTATTTTTATATTATCAACGGACAAAATGATACGGTTCCTTTTGTTATGAAGAAAAACCACTCCGACTCAATTGCCTTATTTTTGGTTAACAATAAGAAGGACTCAGTTAAGGTATTCTTGTACGGAAGCGAAAAATCTTCAATATTTATGTGGGCCGATGATGATTTTCGATTAGCTCAGATGCTTAAAAAGAAAGCCTCTCCAGATCTCATCCATAAAGAATGGGCAAACTTAGCCCGGATCAAAATACCTCATCGTAAAGTCCCAGCTACCCCTCCCAAACTATGGAAAACCGGGGGTGATGTGGATATTCGTCTGAATCAGATGGCATTTTCTCATTGGGCAAAAGGCGGAACTAATAAAATATCTTTATTAACAAAAAGCCAGGGCTTTGCAAACTACAGCAAGGGGAAAATATCCTGGAATAATGATTACCTGTATCGTTATGGGGTTCTGAAATCAGAAGGTCTCAAGCTGTATAAGAATATTGAGCAGCTCAGCATAAAAACTTCATTTTACCATCAAGCATTTAAAAACTATTATTATTCGTTTAACTCCCAGTTTGACAGCCAGTTATTTCCAGGCTATTCCAATCCTTCTGATAGTATTCCTGTTTCAAAATTTATGGGTCCGGCAATATTAACTACGGGCCTGGGGATGGTCTATATACCCACCAAGGAGTTTGCTGTAACCGTTGATCCACTGTCCGGGAAATTTACTTTCGTGTTGGATACTGTAACCATCAAGCAAAAAAAATATGGTTTACGTGAAGATCAGCGAGTCAAGAGTGAGATTGGTACAAAGATATACATCACATATAAAAAGGTCCTTTGGAAAAATATCAACCTGAATACCTCCTTAGGCCTGTTCCGCAGTTACGTAAATAATCCTAAACCTGATATTGATTGGGTTACAGATATAGGATTAAAAGTTAATAAATATTTGAGCACCAAATTTTACTTATACATGAAGTATGATGATGATATGATAATCCCTGAATATGATTATGTAGATGGGAAAAGGACGCAGGTTGGTGAGGGCAAGTTTCTTCAGTTACAGCAAACTTTTGGTGTGACCTTTACCTTCTATTTATAGAAAAGATGCCCGCAATTGGGTGTGATAGGCCTGTTTTGGATTTATAGCATATAAATGGAGGAAATAAAAAAGATTGCAAAAATCACCGAGGCAATACCATTGGTTGTTCCAAAGGCTCTATTAATTCTGCTGAAATTATCGGGTTTAACTATCATATGCTGGTAAATCAGCAATCCTCCAAACATGATAGCACCAATCCAGTATATCCATCCGAATCTTCCCACTAAACCAAAGGTTATGACAATTATTCCTGTGACCAGGTGAAGCCCTGTTGAAACCCATAGGGCTCTCCTTGCACCTAATTTGGCCGGAATGGAATACAGCTTTTCCTGTTTATCGAATTTCTCGTCCTGTAATGCATAAATGATATCAAAACCGCTAACCCAGGAAAGGACAATCCCAGATAAGAATAAAGGAATCCAGTGAAATTTTCCGCTTATGGCCAGGTATGCCCCTACGGGTGCAATTGCCAAACCTAATCCCAGAACCAGGTGACACCAGGAAGTAAATCTTTTTGTATAACTGTATCCCAGGACCACTATAAGGGCTACCGGTGACAGAAAGAAACAAAGGGGATTTAGGAACCATGTTGCTGCTACGAAAAATGCAGAATTAACCAAGGTAAAGATAAGGGCATAACGCTCCTTTATTATTCCTGCAGGTATCTCACGTTGGGCAGTCCTGGGGTTTTTTGCGTCTGATTTCCTGTCTGCATAACGGTTGAATCCCATGGCAGCATTGCGCGTAAGCATCATGCAGAGAATAACTATAAGCAGTGTTGTGGTTGAAAAATGGTAACCATGGTACCGGACTGCAAGGAAAAAACCGATCATGGCAAATGGTAATGCAAAGATAGTGTGTGAAAAAGTAACAAGACTAAGGTATTTATTTATTCCGTTTAAGTTTTTCATCAGTATTTTTACACTTCTGGGTAATAATAAAATGGAGTGCTAAATTCCTAAACAATTAATAATAGCACTTGTTTAATCAGCGAAGAAAACGATATAAAAAACAAAAAATGAAGATAGCAATTATTCTGGGTAGTGTCAGGAAAAACCGCAAAAGCAGTCAAGTTGGAGTATATTTAAAGAATTTATTAGATAATCGGGATGGGGTAGTTCCTAAACTTCTTGACCTGGTTGAATTTCCTTTTCCTGTGATGGAGGAACGTTTTCGTAATCTTACTCATCCACCGGCTGGCATGGTTGAATTCAGTAGGACCCTGGAAGAGGCCGATGGGATTGTGATCATTACACCGGAATACAATGGCAGCTATTCAGGCGCACTGAAAAACACTCTTGACTATTTCAAGCAGGAGTATGTAAAGAAGCCGATGGGAATTGTTACGGTTAGTAGCGGAATTTGGGGTGGTGTGAATGCCTCACATCATCTCCTTGCCTGGGTTTTGCATGTTGAGGCCATCCCCTCTCCATTCAAACTCATGGTGCAAAATATCAATTCATTATTTAATAACAAAGGTGAGTTAACAGATCCTGATTTTGAGGCCAGGGCTGAGAAGTTCTTAGATGAATTTTTATGGCTTACAACAGCAATTTCTCAGGTGAATTAATTAGCCTGTCTTAAGTATTTGTATTTTTGAGCATGTTTAAAATGGTTATAACTGATCTCGACGGGACCTTACTGAGAGATGATCAAAAAGTCAGTGAAAAGGATTACAACAGTCTGTTATGGCTGGGCCGGAAAGGTTACGTCAGAGTTATTGCTACAGGTCGCTCACCTTACGCTTTCAGCAGGATTATTCCGGATGATTTTCCCATTGACTATCTCGTGTTTAGCTCGGGCGCTGGAGTTATGGATTGGACAACAAAGGAGATCATTGTATCTCATTCTCTGGAAGAGCAGAAAGTGAGAGAGTTAGCTGGGATTTTCAGAGATCGTGATGTGGATTTTAAAGTGTTGGCTCCAATACCGGATAATCATCATTATGTGTATTATCAAAACGGCATGGCTCATCCTGATTTTATTAAGCGGATGGAGTATTACCGGGGATTTGAGGAGGAGATCTGTTTTGACCCCCCAAATTTTGGCACAGCCTCCCAGATTCTTATAATTCTCCCCAATGATCCTACCCAATACAATAATTTAACAGGACTCTGCCATGGAGTTAAGGTTGTACGAGCCACCTCTCCCATTGACCATCAATCTATTTGGATGGAAATTTTTAATCCGAAAGTGTCTAAAGCTGAAGGTATACGATATCTGTGTGAAAAATTGAGCATACGTCAAAGTGAAACCGTAGCCGTAGGAAATGATTTCAACGACCTTGATCTTTTAGCTTTCGCTGCGAAGTCATATTTGGTTGATAATGCACCAGCGGAACTCCTCTCTTTATATGCAGTTGTGTCTTCCAATAATGAAAGTGGATTTTCAGATCTTCTGGTGAAAGCTGGAATATCCTAATTGTTATTGTCGTAATTTCGCACCAAGTTTATCCCCAAAGGCCGATAGCAGGCTTTGCATTACTTTGTCAACGCGCTTGTCGGTCAGGGTTTTAGTATCATCCTGTAAAATAAAGCTAACAGCATAGGATTTTTTATCCTTACCGAGTTTTTCGCTTTCAAACACATCAAATAATGAAACTTTTTTCAGGAGCTTTCTTTCCACATTAAATGCCAACTGGCGAATGGATTTAAATTCGGTATCCTGGTCTATGATTAAAGCCAGGTCTCTACGGACTGCCGGGTATCGTGTTACTTCCTGGAAGCGAACATCCTGTATGGTATTTTTCAAAAGCAAACTCCAGTTCAGGTCGGCATACTGGACTGACTGCTCAATACCAAAGGAATCAAGCAGCTCGTTATGCAGGCGGCCAAAACGTGCAATTTCTTGATTATGAATTGTATAAATCAGTCCCTCAGCAAAAATGGAATTTTTAATTACAGTGCTTTCAATAAGATCACTTTGCAATCCCATACGGTCAAATATTGCCCCAACATAGGCTTTCAGTTGATAGAAATCAGAATCAGTTTGCTTATTATTCCAGTGCTCATTTGTTTTTTTCCCGGTTAGGATGAGCATCAGGGATCGGTTCTCCAGGTACGCATCTGTAGAATATTGGTTTTTGCTGGGATTGATCCTGTAGATGTTTCCAAACTCGAAAAGCCTTAAATTCTGAGTTTTATGTTTGATATTCAGTGCGATTGTTTCAAGCCCGCCATATAGCAGACTTTGCCGCAGAACTCCAAGGTCTGAACTTAATGGATTTAAAAGGCGTACCAATTCTTTCTCTTTAAATGCTTCGTTATCCTGATAATATACTGACCGGGTAAGGGAGTTGGCCATCATTTCGAGAAAACCTTGAGATACCAGTTGGTTAGAAACCAAATTCTCCATTTTATCAGGATCAGGGCGGGAGCTATAGGATAGCGTCGAATAGACCTGGTCATGAAGTCCTATGTTATTGTACCCATAGATTCTGAGAATTTCCTCTATTACATCAGCTTCTCTCCTGACTTCAACCCTGTAGGTAGCTACCTCAAGATTCAATCCCAGGGGATCATCCTGAACTATGTTGATATCCAGAGAATGGAGAATCTCCCAAACACTTTCCCTGGGTATTTTAACTCCAACGAGGCGATCCAGATTGGCCCAAGTCAATCGGACAGGGTATGGCCGGATTTCTTCCGGGTAAACATCAATTATGTCTGAGGAAATTTTCCCTCCGGCGAGTTCTTTAATCAGCAGTGCAGCCCTTTTCAGTGCGAAGATGGTCCCATTAGGGTCGGTTCCCCTTTCAAACCGGAAAGAGCTATCCGTATTAAGTCCGTGTCTTTTGGATGTTTTCCTTATCCACACAGGATTAAAACAGGCTGATTCCAGGAAAATATTTTGTGTTTTTATCCCTACACCGGATTCTTTGCCGCCAAAGACGCCGGCTATACACATGCCTCCCTGATCATTGCAAATCATAAGATCCTGATCCGAAAGTATCCGGCTTTCTTCATCCAATGTGGTGAAAGCAGTCTTATCCGGAAGGGTCCTGACTGTTACTTTATTCCCTGTAATTTTGTCTGCGTCAAAAGTATGAAGAGGCTGCCCGGTTTCGTGAAGAACAAAATTGGTAATATCCACCACATTATTTATTGGTTTCAATCCGATGGCTTTCAATCGATTTTGCAGCCAGGAAGGCGAATCCTCTATTCTCACTCCTGAAATGCTTACCCCAGAATATCTGGTACAAGCTTCAGGATCAATAACCTCCACTGGAATTTCCAGATCATGATTATCGATGCGAAATTCATCAACAACTGGCATAGTAAGCCTAACAGCCATTTCTGAGCGCATAGCAGCAACAATGTCCCTGGCCACTCCCAGATGGGAGGCACCATCAATACGATTAGGGGTAAGGCCAATTTCAAAGATGTTGTCGTGTTCAACACAAAAATATTCTGAAGCCGGCATGCCGATCTTTGCAGCTGGGTCCAGAACCATGATTCCCTCATGGTCATCTCCCAAACCAACTTCATCCTCCGCACAGATCATGCCTTCTGATATCTCTCCCCGGATTTTTGTTTTTTTAATAATGAAGCTGTCCTCCCCGTGATAAAGGGTGGTGCCTACGGTGGCTACCAGAACTTTCTGACCAACAGCTACATTTGGGGCCCCACAAATGATTGGTAATGTTTGCAACGAGCCTAAATCAACCAGAGTTATGCTAAGCTTATCGGCATTTGGGTGGGGCATGCAACTGGTAACCTTCCCAATCAGCAAGCCTTCCATGCCTCCCTTCACGGTTATAAACTTTTCTAACCCCTCCACCTCGAGGCCGGTATTGGTTAATATCTCTGCAAGCTTTCCCGGGGATAAATCGATATCCAGGTAATCCTGGAGCCAGTTATATGAAATCTTCATATTTTATTATTTTGACCTTCAAAATTATAAACCCCATGGATGCAATACAAATTAAATTGGTGGCACGAACAATTAAATAAGCTAATCCACTGTAATAAAATGAATTTCCCATTTAAATATTTCATAAAACTTCCAAAAACAGTACATCAAAGCAACGATTTTTAGAAATTTTATTGGCAGTTATTTAGAGATTTGGGTTCAATATTCCGCCTTAATAAGTTATTTTTGCGCCTTATCAGAATATAAATCGATGAAGAACAGAATAAATTTTATTGTTGCAGTGTTGTTATTGGGATTCTTATTCAGTTGCAGCAATACCTCCAATCCTGAAATCACCGCAGAGGAATTATTAGATCATGCCTCTTTCCTGGCATCTGAAGATCTTGCAGGTCGATATCCAGGAACTCAAGGTGATATTAAGGCATCAGATTATATTTTGGAGAAGTTTAAGAACTATGGATTGGATATTGATTATCCTGCTGGCTTGCAAGAAATGGAGATCACAACCTCGGTCACCATGGGTGACTCTAATCGCCTGGCCTGGACTGATCGGGAAATGGAACTTCTACAAGATTATATTCCCCTGTCTTATACTAAAAATTGTAAAGTTCGTGCTGATGTTGTTTTTGTCGGATATGGCCTCCAGACCAATAAGGCAGGTATAAAATGGGATGATTTCAAGGGGATGGATATGCAGGGCAAGATTGCATTAATATTGGAAGGAGGGCCTCAACAGCCTGAATCGGGGCCGGATCCTTTTGACGGACTTCTGTCCCAAAGGAGTAAGATCCTTAATGCACAAGATCTGGGTGCTATAGCTGTAATGTTTGTTTCCGGACCTATTTTCGATCCTGATGATAAATTGGAATTCACCAATATCAAAGAAGCGCCTGCAGGAATCCCAGTGATTCGTATTGCCAGAAGTTTTGCGAACCAGGTCTTGTCCGGGATGAATCTATCGGTAGAGGAACTGGAGATTGCCTGTCAGGAAGCAAGCCAACAACCTTTTTCATTGGAGCAGACAGTATTTATCAAAACTCACGTGACAGCCAAAAAGGTCAGTACAAATAATGTTATTGGGATAATAAGAGCCCCTGAAGGCTCTCATTCAGATGAGTATATGGTATTTGGCGGCCATTATGATCATCTGGGCATGGGGGGGCCTGGTACCGGGTCAAGGGTTCCTGATACCACTGCAGTGCATTACGGGGCTGATGACAATGCCTCTGGTACGGCAGGGGTTATTGAACTGGCAGGGTATTTTGCCGGTAAACAGAAGGAATTAACACGTTCTATGATTTTTGTAGCCTTTGCAGCAGAAGAAATGGGCTTGCTAGGATCAAAATTCTTTGTGGAAAATCCACCGGTAGATATCGACCAGATCAAGGTCATGTTCAACCTGGACATGATTGGGAGACTTAATGAAGAGAACCGGGTAACAGTTGGTGGAACCGGAACAGCAGCGGAATTCGACTCCCTTTTCAACATGGTTCATCCCGATGATCTCAGTTTGATATTCTCACCAGAGGGATCGGGGCCTTCAGATCATGCTTCTTTTTACGCCAAAAATATTCCGGTACTGTTCTTTTCGACTGGAGCACACCTCGATTACCATACTCCCGGCGACTCTGTTGGAAGTTTGAATATCAATGGGATGAATCAGGTTACACATTATCTGGCAGAATTGGCAACCATCGTTGCCAGTCAGGATGAACTTAACTTTCGCGAGGCTGGTCCGAAAAGGACCACATCCACCCGGCAAAATCTAAAAGTCACCCTGGGCTTTATGCCTGATTTTACAGATAATTCTAATACCGGTATGCGTGTTGATTTTCCTACACCTGGCAAGCCTGCCGATCGGGCCGGGATAATCAAGGGCGACCGTATTGTTGGAATTAATGGATTGAAGGTGACCAATATACAGGACTATATGGTGAGGTTGAAATTACTGGAACCTGGTCAGATTGTATCAGTTGATGTGGATCGTGATGGGGAAAAATTAGTTTTATTAGTACAATTATAAAAAAATATCATGATAAAGAAATTAGCTTTATGGATTCTGGCCTTTCTGATCACAGTAGGAGCGGCCTATTATCAGAGGAAAACTGGCCCTACTCATCCTCAGTTGGCGGAGGTGAGCCTGGCAGACAGTACCTGGAAGGTTGAATTGATTAGGAGCAATGGCGCCCGTGATGCAAGAGTTAAACTTCCGATCAAAGATCCAGAGGTGTCCGCTACTCTCTTTTACAAGAAATATAGGGTGAACGAGGAATGGGTAGCAGTGGATTTTGAAATTAAACCTATTCAGCACCATTCCTTGTTCAAGAAAAAGGGTCCGGCGAAAATAGAAGAAGCCTTTGTTGCTTACATGCCACAGCAGGAACCGGCAGGGAAACTGGAGTATTTTATCGAAATAAATGGGTATGGAAGCCAGTCTTATATTTCGAAAGACGCTCCTGTAGTAATACGTTTTAAGGATGATGTTCCGGCAGGTGTATTGATACCACATATCCTACTGATGTTTCTTTCTATGATGCTTGCTACTCTGGCAGGACTATTTGCCATCTTTAAGATTGATAGGTTCAAACGTTATACTATCTGGACATTTGGAATTCTATTTATTGGTGGGTTTATTTTCGGCCCATGGGTGCAATGGTATGCTTTTGGGGATTGGTGGACCGGAATTCCATTTGGTTGGGACCTAACAGATAATAAGACCCTTTTTGCCTTCATCTTTTGGCTGGTTGCCCTTTTAGGTAATCTTAAAAAATCCCGTCCTGCCCTGGTTATTCTGGCTGCCATAATGACTTTAGTGATCTTTTCCATCCCGCATAGCCTTTTTGGCAGTGAATTGGATTACAATACAGGAGAGGTGACACAAGGATAAAAAAATAATATTATTTTATCATCCCGGATTGAGGGATTATACGGGCCCTCGCAATGAAAACGAGGGCCTGTCTTATTGTCATATCTCGGGTTTTGGCACGAGCTTTGAAAAAACCCGATCAGAACTATAATGGAGATAACAATGGATACAGAAAAGCAACAAGGTATAATCAATGTAACGAGTGAGAATATTTTCCCAATTATTAAGAAATTCCTTTACTCTGATCATGAAATATTCCTTAGGGAGCTTATTTCCAATGCTGTGGATGCCATCCAGAAGTTGAAAACCCTGGCTTCGGTTGGTGAATTTAAAGGTGATCTTGGAGATTTGACCGTCCGGGTTTCCCTTGATAAAAAGAATAAAACGCTCACTGTTTCAGACCGAGGAGTGGGAATGACTGCCAAAGAAATCGAGAAGTTCATCAATGAGATTGCATTTTCCGGAGCTGAGGAGTTCATGAAGAAATATAAGAAGGATGCAAATGCTATTATTGGGCATTTTGGGTTAGGTTTTTATTCCTCTTTTATGGTTTCAGATATGGTTGAGATCATTACTAAATCATATAAGAGGGGAAAAGCAGTTAAATGGACATGTAAGGGGGATCCCTCATTTACTCTTGAGGAAAATGAGAAAACAGACCGTGGTACCTCTATCATATTGCATCTTGATAAAGACTCTAAGGAGTTTCTTGAGGAGAGTAAAATTCAGGGACTATTGAATAAATACTCACGCTTTCTGCCTGTTCCTATTGCTTTTGGGAAGGAACAGGAATGGAAAAACAATAAGTATGTTGATACAGCCAAGGATAAGATCATAAATATTACTGAGCCCGCATGGACTAAAAAACCAGCTGAGTTAAAAGAAGAGGATTACCAGAATTTTTATCGCGACCTATACCCGATGGCGGAGGAACCATTGTTTCATATTCACCTGAATGTTGATTATCCCTTTACTCTAACCGGTATCCTGTACTTCCCGAAAATTCGTAATAATTTTGAAGTGCAGAAGAATAAAATACAACTCTATTGCAATCAGGTGTTTGTTACAGACTCGGTGGAGGGAATTGTTCCTGATTTTCTTACTCTATTGCACGGAGTACTCGATTCTCCCGATATCCCCTTGAACGTCAGCCGATCATTTCTACAGAACGATCAAAATGTAAAAAAGATATCCGGTCACATCACCAAAAAAGTTGCCGATCGCCTGAAAGATATTTTCAAGAAGGACAGGGAGCAATTCGAAAAGAAATGGGATGATCTTAAGCTATTTATCAATTATGGGATGTTGACAGAGGAGAAGTTTTGGGACAAAGCAAAAGATTATGCTCTGTTCAAGAATACCGAGGTTAAATATTTTACATATTCTGAATACAAGGATCTGATAAAGGAGAACCAGACAGATAAAGACGGGAACCTTGTTTACTTGTATGCAAACGATAAAGACGAGGAATTCGGTTTTATCCAGGCAGCTAAAGAAAAAGGTTATGATGTATTGTTAATGGACGGGCAGTTCGACACCCATTTCATTAATCATCTTGAACAGAAATTTGAAAAATCACGCTTTGTACGTGTTGATTCAGATGTGGTTGACAATCTGGTTCCCAAAGAAGAAAAGCGAGAATCAAAACTTACTGTCGAGCAGCAGGATATACTGCGGCCGGTGATCCAAAGTCATTTGCCTGCTAATTTCTACTTTATTCAATTCGTTGCGCTTACTGAGCAGAGCAAGCCCATAATGATTACCCAGGCTGAATTTACCCGCAGGATGAAAGAAATGTCGAAAATGTCCGGAGGAATAGATATGTATGGAAATATGCCCGACACTTTTAACCTGGTAGTAAATTCTAATCACCCCATTATAAATGCAATTTCCAAGGATGTTGTGGAGCGGTTAGGTGCCAGGATCAATGAATTGAAAGAAGCTCAGAAGCCATTAAAGCTAGATCAGGAAAGCCTTGTCAAGCTTAAGGAGGGCAAAAAAGATGATGAGATCAGTCAGGAGGAAAAAGACAAATTAGAGGAAGTAAATAAAAAGATTGCTGATATCACAAAGGAGCGGAACGATGTCCTGGCTGCCTATGGAAAAGAGAGTAAATTGGTTAAGCAGTTGATTGATTTGGCATTACTGGCTAACAACATGCTTACTGGAGAAGCCCTGGATACCTTCGTAAATAGGAGTATTGATCTGATCCAAAAGAAATAGATCAAATATCCTCATATAATATACCCGGGTCCTGAACAATAGGTTCAGATCCGGGTTTATTTTTTCTTTTATCTTTGTTATTTTTATGGCTGCTTTAATATTTAGCGGTGCCTGTTAGAGTTCCTGGAAATTTAGAATAAAACAGTATTCAGATGAAAAGAACTATCATCCTTATTATCACTCTGATTTCCATTACTATGGCAGTTAGGGCTCAATATATTTCCTATGGGGCAAAACTAGGCCTCGGATTTCCGGGTTTTCAGGATGAAAGAATAGCAAGTCAGCGAATTACCCCCACTTTTGGAATTACTGGAGCCATTAATTTTAATCGCTCTATTCTATTTCAGACAGAGCTCGGCTACGAAAGAAAAGGCAACAAATTTACAAACCAATATTGGGATGAGTTTGGCGATTTGGTGGATGACAGTACCTACCTGGTAAAAAGTAATCTTGATTATGTAACTATTCCACTTTTCGCAAAGTTCAACATGGGGCGATCAAATAAATTCTATTTTCAGGCTGGTGGATATTATGGTTACCTTTTGCGTGCCAGGTTTGCCGGAATGAAATTTGGAGAAATGGTTAGTAAGGACAATATTTTGCCTGGCTTAGCCAGGAATGACTATGGCCTTGTTTTTGGCGGTGGACTGGAGACTCCAATCAGGCGGGAATTGAGTCTGCTTCTGGATGTGAAATTTAATTTGGGCATGAAAAACCTGAATATTGACTCAAATATTATTGGCCATAGCAACCCCATCCGAAATAAAAGTTTCATCATGAGCATGGGGGTGGTTATCCTGGTGGATTGATCAGGACAAACAGCTGGATACCTCTTTGTTAATGAATTGCAGGGCGACCTGAGATGGTGAACTGTTCATTTCAATCTGCAATTCAATAATTTTCTTACTTAATTCAATGGCTGGCTCTTCAGGGTGAACTTCCATCGCAGCCTTATTAACCATTTTTATAGTAGCTTCTTTAGCATTTTTAAGGATTTGCCAGGCTTGGGGGCTAACGTAGATTTGCTGAGATAGGTTGTGTTCAAATTCAGCACGTATAGCTGATAGTAATTTCTGATGAAAAGCCCTGGTATTTAGTTCGTTATCTTTCTCCCGGACGAGGAGAGAGTCAACAGTAATTCTTTCCAGGAACATAGCTAGCCTCTCATAAGCCTGCAGTTGTATCGGTATGGTGGTTTTTTTAACAAGTCGGATTGAATCATGTTTCCTTTGATTTTCCCAATTGGTCAGGAACTGCCTGATTAACACCCAAACGGTGATAAGCACTACCACCGAAGGCAGAACGTATTTAGTAATTTCCAATATGTCTTTCATGCCAGTTGATTTAGGAAGTTACAAGTTTAACATTTTTTAATAAAAGGTGATGGTACATTGGCTGCTTGTTTTATAAATTCACGGTTCAATTAAAAAATATTTGTACTTTTATTCTGCAGCATGGTCTTTTATTAATTGATAATTATAAGATGTTGACTGTCTTAAATTTATCAAAGTCATGCTGTTTTTTTTTATTAATTTTGCAGGTCTTGAAAGACTTGAAAACCCAAAGGTCAAGAATACAAAAAGACATTAACCAATGAATAGTATTTCCCATCGTTTAGCTGCTCTATCCCTTTCCGAAACCCTGGCAATGAACCAGCGGAGTCGAGAAATGAGCAGGCAGGGTATTGATGTCATCAATTTAAGTATTGGAGAGCCCGATTTTGACACTCCTGTGCATATAAAGGAAGCTGCCATAAAAGCCATACACGACAACTTTACACATTATCCGCCCGTTCATGGATTCCTGGATCTTCGTGAAGCTATTTCCTTCAAACTCAGCAGGGATAATGGTTTGAAATATACGCCCGATGAAATAATCGTTTCCAGTGGGGCTAAGCAATCACTGGCAAATGTGATGCTAAGTGTTCTTAATCCCGGGGATGAAGCCATAATACCAGCTCCCTACTGGGTGTCATACCCTGAGATGGTTAAGCTGGCTGAAGCTACCACAATAATTGTTCCAACTGGGATTGAACAGAATTATAAGATCACGCCAGAGCAACTGGAATCACATATAACACCCAAAACCAAGCTTTTCGTATTTAATTCACCCTCAAATCCCTCAGGGCAGATCTATTCCCGGAATGAGTTAGAAGCCCTTGCTGCTGTTTTTGAAAGGTATCCGAATATTATAGTCCTGTCCGATGAAATTTATGAACATATCAATTACCAGAACAAGCATGAGTCGATTGGCCAGTTTGAGTCTATTCGGGGACAAGTGGTAATTATTAACGGGATGAGTAAGGGTTATGCTATGACCGGCTGGCGTATAGGATACATGGCTGGGCCAGAGTGGCTGGTGAGATCCTGTCAGAAATTGCAGGGTCAATATACTTCGGGGGCTTGTTCAATTTCTCAAAAAGCCGCGGTGGCTGCATTGCTGGGGGATCAATCTGTTATTCAATGCATGGTAAAAGTTTTCAAAGAACGGCGTGATCTGGTTGTTTCTTACCTCAGAGACATTCCTGGGTTTGAGGGGGAAATTCCACAGGGGGCTTTTTATGTACTGCCGGATGTGTCATCTTATTTTGGTAAAAGGGTTGGTAGTAAGGTCATTCATGATTCTGATGATCTATGCATGCATCTATTAAATAGTGCCAATGTGGCAACAGTTTCTGGAAAACCCTTTGGTGCTCCTGGCTGCCTTAGGTTGTCATATGCTTCAAACACAAAAGTATTATCGGAAGCCATGATCAGAATCAAGCGGGAGATGGAGAAGATAAAGTAGGTTGTAGGTTGTTGGTTGAGGAGTTAAAATTTCTTTTTTTTATGATTAAAGGGAGTAGCAGAAAGATATTGTACTGGGCAGGTGGAGCAGCATTTTTATTGCTTGTTGCCGGAGGAATAATTGGCTATTGCTTTTATTCCTGGATATACGCCCCCAGTTTAGTCAATACAACAGAAGAAAAGGTATATTTTTATATTCCTACTGGTTCGGAATATGGTTCAGTTTTACATGATCTTGACACTTTAGGTTGGCTCAAAAAAACTAAATCCTTCGATTGGGTAGCTCGAAAGAAGAAGTATCCTGATTTCGTTAAACCTGGCAGGTATGAGTTATTCAGGGGGATGAGCAATGACTCCCTTGTGAATCTTTTGCGCTCCGGCAAGCAGTCTGAGATTGAGCTTGTTTTTAATACAATGCGTACTTTGGAATATCTGGCACAGGTGGTTGGAGAACAAATCGAGGCAGATTCATCATCATTAATTTCTCTTTTCAAGGATACAAGCCGCATGGAAGTTCTGGGTTTCAGCCCTGAGAGCTGGACCGGTATCTTTATCCCAAATACTTACCGGTTTTTTTGGAATACCAATGCTGATCAATTCATTGAAAGGATGAAAATTGAGTATGAAAAATATTGGTCTGGCAGTCGGGATTCCATTTGCAGAGCAAATGGTATGACCAGGAACGAGGTGATGGCCCTGGCAGCCATTGTGCAAGGTGAAACTTTCAAGGTTGATGAGATGCCTCGTGTGGCAGGTGTGTATATGAACCGGTTGAAAAAAGGAATGAAATTGCAGGCTGATCCAACGGTTATTTTTGCAGTCGATGATCCGAATCTTAAAAGAGTACTCAAAAAACACCTGAAGGTTGATTCTCCTTACAATACATATAAATATGCAGGTTTACCTCCGGGGCCTATTCGGATTCCTTCGATCCAGGCAATTGATGCATGCCTGAATTATGAGAGCCATAAATACATATATTTTTGTGCGAAAGAGGATTTTTCCGGATACCATTCTTTTGCTTCAGGATATACCGAGCATCTCAGGAATGCCCGAAGGTATCAGCGGGCTTTAAATCAGAGGAATATTTATTGAGATGAAGGCATTCAAAGCATATGATATTCGAGGAGCATTCCCTGAGGATTGGAATGGGGAGGATGCTTATAAGATCGGATATTTTCTGCCAAGGTTATTAGATACAAAAAATATTCTTATTGGTCGTGATGTACGGCTTTCCTCCGATGAGATCTTTAGCTATCTCAGCCGCGGTATAATGGATTCAGGTGCGAATGTGTTGAACATGGGATTAGCAACGACGCCAATGGTATATTGGGCTACAACCAGGTTGGGACTCGAGGCATCGGTGCAGATAACGGCCTCCCACAATCCAAAAAACCATAACGGACTTAAAGTATCTGCTACCAATGCGATGCCGGTGGGCTATGAAAATGGTCTTAAGAAAATAGAACAATGGATGAAGGTGGAGCCCATTAAGATCGCTGGCAAAACTGGTTCAACCCGGGAAATTGACTTGCGATCCGAATATCTTCAATTCATGGGTAACCATGTGCCTGATCTCCTGGGGATGAAGATAACCATCGACTGCTCCAATGGAATGGCCGGCATGTTTATACGGGAGCTATTGGGAGACACCCATATCTATATCAATGAGAAACCTGACGGCCGGTTTCCCGGGCATGATCCTAACCCGTTGAATCCAAAAAACATTACACAATTGTCGCAGACTGTTTTAGAAAACAATAGCGACCTAGGTGTGATTTTTGACGGGGATGCAGACCGGGTGATGTTCGTTGATGAAAGGGGAAAATTCATTTCCCCTGATTTGATGATAGCCGTGCTGGGACATAAGTTTCTGGACGGACATCCCGGGATCAGGGTTCTACAAGATATAAGAACATCTAAAAGTGTTGGAGAATATCTGGAGAAGATGGGAGCTGAAATGCATATATGGCGTGTGGGTCGTGCCTTTGCTGCTCCTAAACTTAGGGAGATTGATGGGCTTTACGGGGGTGAACTGGCTGGCCACTATTACTTTCGGGATTTTAATTATTCAGATTCAGGGATCCTCGCTTCTTTGCATATCATGGAAGTTCTGGCCAGGGTGGTGAGTAATGGACGAACTGTTTCCTCTATGATTGAATCCATAACTAATTATGCCAATTCCGGGGAGATAAATTTTGTTATTGAGGATAAAATATCTGCCATTAGCGCAGTTGTTGATCAGATTTCATCTGTAGAGGCACCTCTGAGGAAATATGATTTTGATGGTATACGTATGGAATTTGCCGATTGGTGGTTCAACATCAGGCCCTCCAATACGGAACCTTATCTACGGTTCCTTGCTGAAGCCAGGGATGAAGACCTCCTAAAGGATAAACTCGTACAGATAAGGACTATACTGAAGCCCTTCATTCACCAATAATCGTGACTTCAGGTTCAAGCTTTATACCAAAAAGCTGTTGAACGGACTCCTGGATATCTTTTGCCAATTTCATGATCTCACTCCCTTTTGCTTCACCGAAGTTAACCAGGACTAAGGCCTGCTTTTCGTATACACCTGCCGAGAGATTGCGATAACCTTTCCAACCTGCTTTCTCAATCATCCAGGCTGCTGGAATTTTCACTATGCCAGGTATAGTAGTTGTATAGTAGGGAATAAGAGGGTTAATTTGTTTAATATGATTGAATTGCTCAACAGAAATCAGGGGGTTTTTGAAGAAGCTGCCCGCATTCCCAAGCCTTGCGGGATCAGGTAATCTGCTTCGTCTGGTCGCTATTATTACCTCCCGCACAAGAGCTTGGGTGAGGTCGCCTGATGCATTAACCATTTCAGATAAACTGCCATAGGACAAATCATACTTAGGGGTTTTTGAAAGGATAAACCTGACACGCCATACAAGCCATGTTTTATTTCCCTGATTCTTAAGTATGCTTTGTCGGTAAGTAAAATGACAATCTCCCTGACTTAAGAAAAAGCTATCGCCCTTTTTGATATCTACTATCTGCACTTCGGAAACAATGTTCCCCACTTCTACACCGTAAGCTCCAATATTTTGTACAGCTGCTGCCCCTACACTTCCAGGGATGAGGCTCAGGTTTTCCAAGCCGTAATATCCCAGATCGACTGTCCACTGAACTAATTCGTCCCATTCCATTCCTGCCCCAACTTCGATTTGTATTTGCTCCTCACTCTCCTTCAGAATATTAATTTCACGGTTTTCTGCATGAATTAAACAGCCCGGATAGTTTTTAATGAAAAGAAGGTTAGTGCCTGATCCGATAAAAAACCTTGGTAATAAATTATAGGGAGGTTTGTTGATTAATTCAACCAGCTGCTGTTGATCATCAAAAGATATCCAATATCTTGACCTTGCCTGAATCCCGAATGAATTACGGCGGTGCAGATTTTCATTTTCCAGTACCCTGATCATATATGCCAAAGATAGGCAGTCCATACCAAAATACCTCTTTTACTGTTTTATTCTTACCTTCGTCAGCGATGAAAAAGCCTGGATCAAAAAGGATAATATTGGTCGTATCCAATGACCTGGAAGGTGATCAGCGCCTGCATAAGGTAGCTAATTCCCTTCTGAAAAATGGTTGGGATCCTGTCCTTACCGGCCGAAGGCTTCCTGATTCAAAACCTCTTTCCAGGCCATACCAGGTCCGGCGGGTGAAATTAATGTTTTCGAAGGGAGCTGCATTTTATGCTTGTTTAAACCTAAGGATATTCTTTCATCTTTTATTTATTCGTGCCGATCTTTTTGTTGCCAATGACCTGGATACTCTCCTTGCTGTCTGGCTGGTTTCAAAAGTTCGGAGAAAACCAGTGATTTACGATAGTCATGAGTATTTCACGGAGGTTCCGGAACTGGTTAACAGGCCTAGTATTCAAAGAATTTGGAAATTTTTAGAGCGCAATATCCAGCCCAAATTAAAATTTGTGATGACAGTTAATGAATCCATAGCGGATATTTTCAAGAATGAATATAATAATGATGTAATTGTCATAAAAAATCTACCGGTTTCTACTACTAATGAACCTGTTCCTGGACAACTGCCGACAGGATTTACTGACAATCCGGTTCTGATATATCAGGGAGCAGTTAATATAGGCCGTGGGTTGGAGGAATTGCTCCTGGCTATGAAACAACTACCAGATTTCAAACTCCTGATAGTTGGTTGGGGAGACCGTTTGGAATCTTTGAAAAAGTTTGTTTCCGAGGAGGGATTAATGAGCAGGGTTCATTTTACCGGACGGGTACCTTTTGAGTCGCTTGCCTGGTACACCAGCCAAGCCAATATCGGTGTTTCTCTTGAACAGGACATTGGGCTGAGTTATCGTTTTTCTCTGCCAAATAAACTTTTTGACTACATGCATGCCGGAATTCCAGTAATAGCTTCAGACCTGCCTGAAATTAGGAAGGTAGTGGAGGATGTAGGGTTCGGTTTGCTGGTGGCTGATTTTTCTCCATTATCACTGGCCAATTCTATCAGGGCATTCTGGCAGGACAGGGACCGATTTGACCAATGTAAAAATAATGCCTTAGAAAAATTTTCGCGATATACATGGGAGCAGCAGGAGGAGTTGCTTTTAACTGTTTATGATAAAGCATTAAGGAAGACATAAGCTGTTTCGGGTAGCGAATATTAATATTTGTATATTCGCTACTCTTGTTACTGAAGAGTAGAGATTATGGAAAAATCAACAATGGAGATTTACTTCGGTGGATTCCGGGATCAGATTATTGGGAATGACCTGATCTACCAGTCTCCTTATGGTCAGAAAAAAATGGTTTATGCTGATTGGATCGCCAGCGGGAGGTTATACCGCCCGATCGAAGAGAGGATGTCTGATGAAATTGGCCTCTGGGTTGCCAATACTCACACTGAAGCCAGTGAATCTGGAACCATGATAACAAAGGCTTACCTTCTGGCTCACAGACTAATAAAGGATCATGTAAATGCTGGGCCTAATGATGTGATTATCACAGCGGGATCTGGCATGACAACGGTTGTTAACAAACTGCAGAGAATTCTGGGTCTTCGTCTTTGGGGAATGGCTAAGGAGAGAAAATGTTCCCTAAACAAGAACCGGCCTGTCGTTTTCCTGACCCACATGGAACATCATTCCAATCAAACCAGCTGGCACGAATCAGATGTTGATGTGGTAGTGTTGGAGCCTGATGAAAATCTCCTGGTTAGTACGAAAAATCTCCGAGAGAAGCTCAAGAAGTATCCTGACAGGCCTTTGAAAATTGGTGCATTTACTGCTTGTTCTAATGTGACTGGGATTGAAACTCAGGTTCATGCGCTGGCTAAGGTCATGCATGAAAACGGGGGCATTTGTTTTATTGATTATGCAGCCTCTGCTCCGTATGTTGATATTAACATGCATCCCAAAGATCCTCTGGCAAAGCTCGATGGGATATATTTCTCGCCTCATAAATTTCTCGGTGGCCCGGGGTCGTCCGGGGTTCTCATATTTGATGCTTCCCTATATTCCAACAGGATTCCGGATAATCCTGGCGGAGGTACTGTTGATTGGACCAATCCATGGGGAGAATATAAGTATATCGATGATATTGAACTACGTGAAGATGGGGGAACGCCAGGTTTTATGCAGGCTATTCGAGCTGCTCTTGCCATTGATCTGAAAAATAAAATGGGAACGGAGAAAATCAGACTCAGGGAAAATGAATTATTGGAAATAGCATTTAGGGGATTGGACACTATTCCCAGGCTTAAGATTTTGGCAGAAAATGTCAAGGAGAGGCTCGGCGTGATTTCCTTTTACCTCGAAGAAGTTCATTTTAATCTGGTGGGTAAACTTTTATCTGACCGTTATGGTATTCAGGTTCGTGGAGGATGTGCATGTGCCGGAACCTATGGACATTATCTATTGAATGTGAGCCACCAGGATTCCGATAAGATCACTAACCTGATCAATCATGGCGACCTGTCGCTCAAACCTGGCTGGGTGCGCTTATCTCTGCATCCCACCATGACTAATCAGGAGCTTGAGGTTATAATAAATGCCATCCGGGAAATTGAGGCCAATCATAAAACCTGGGCGACAGAATATGTTTACAACCGGAGGACGAATGAATTCCATCACCGGGAGGACACTACAGACAAAACGGAATTAATCCGGAGCTGGTTTTCTTTGTAAAATAGACGAGTGACTGGTGAGTAAGAAGTTTCTTAGGTCTTTGGTCTTATGTCTTCTGTCTTGACCAAGTTCTTGTATCTTGCATCTTGTATCTTGAATCTTGAATCTTGATTTATAGCCCCATAACTTTTTCGAAATCGAAATAATTCTGGTCCGGTTCAACGATGTTTAGCAATCCATTTTCGCATTTTAGGGTTCGAGCAGGGAATTTACGGATCATCTCGTAATTGTGGGTGGCCATAAAGATTGCGCGGCCATTATTACAGATGCTTTGCAAAAGCTGCATGAGTTCCTCGCTGGTGTCTGGATCCAGGTTTCCTGTTGGTTCATCAGCAAGGATCATTTCCGGATCGTTCAGTAAGGCACGGGCGATTACCACCCTTTGTTGCTCCCCTCCTGATAACTGGTGTGGATATTTATCCTCTTTATACTGAAATGATACTCTTTCCAATACATCATGAATCCTGCTTTTGATTTTGACCTTGTCCTTCCAGCCGGTTGCTTTCAATACAAACTCAAGGTTGTCGAAAACATTGCGGTCCGGGAGAAGCTGAAAATCCTGAAACACCATACCGATTTTCCTTCGCAGGAAGGAGACGTCATTATTTTTGAGCTTGCGTAGGTCATAACCTGCAACGAAGCCCTCACCCTCCTTTATGGGTAACTCAGCGTAAATTGTTTTTAACAGGCTGGTTTTTCCGCTGCCAACCCTTCCGATCAGGTAAACAAATTCTCCAGGTTGGATTTCCAGGTTAACATTAGAAAGTACCAGGTTTAATTTCTGGTAAATGGCTGCGTGTTTTAACGAAATAATGGCTGAACTCATATATCTTATCAACGGGGTCTTGTTAATTTATTAATCGGTGCCTGGTAGGTACAGGCAAGGGTGACCCTTATCTTTGCTAATGTAAAAATAAAAAGAGAAAAAATCAGTTATATCTCTTAGAAGTAACACATCCCCTATGAGGAAAAAAAGTATTTTCTTTTTAATCGTTTTTGCCGGGACATTTGGTCTATTCCAGACCTGGGCCCAACAAACAGCTTATTATCTTGATCCGGATAAGGATCTCCGGGAAGGGCTGGAACTTTTCTACAAGGAAAAGTATAGCGCTGCTCAGGATCGATTCATAAGGTATCTCGACAGAACTGAAGGAACCGAGACCACCTCACAGATCGATGCCACCTATTACAGGGCCGTTTGCGCACTTAGGCTGGACCATCAAAATGCATCCAGCCTGATCGAATATTTTATCGAAAGCTATCCCGAGAGCCCAAGGGCTAACCAGGCCATATTCGAGATGGGTAACTACCTTTTCCATAAGGAGAAATACCAGAGTGCTCTTCGCTGGTATGAACAAATGAAAACCAAAAAGCTTTCTAAGGAAGAACGATATCAATATGTATATAATACAGCATACTGTTATTTCGAAAAAAAGGATTATAAGCGGGCTGCAAGTCTTTTTTATGAAATACTAGACCAGGCAGGCCCCCAAAAGTCCGATGCCAGTTATTATTTTGGTTATATACAATACCTCGATAAGAATTATGAGACGGCTTTAGGCTATTTTCTTGATTTACAGGATAATCGAAAGTATGGAGGGATTGTCCCTTTTTATATAGCCCAGGTATTTTATCTGCAAGAAAAATATGATAAGGTGATTGAATTTGCACCCAGCCTCCTGAGTAAAGCTAATCCTGATCAGAAGACAGAGATTGCCCGAATTATTGGTGATGCTTTTTTTAGAAACAATCAATATGGAGAAGCTATTCCTTACCTCGAACAGTACCGAAGCGGTGTAAGTAAGATGAGCAGGGAAGAGCATTATCAGCTGGGCTTTGCCTATTATCAGAATGGGCAATTAAATGAGGCAGTCACCGAACTGGAAAAGGTAAAAGATGGCGATGATAACCTTTCTCAGAATAGCAATCACCTGCTTGGAGGAATTTTAGTCAATTTGGACGAAAAAATGAAGGCCCGGTCGGCCTTCCGTAAAGCCTCCAATTTAAACCATGATCGGGGAATTCAGGAGGAGGCCCTCCTTAATTATGCCAAGCTTAGTTTCGATCTTTCAATATCAGGAGAAACTCTTAGAGCTTTTGAGGAATACCTGGAAAAATTTCCTGAGTCGCCACATATGGAAGAAGCATATGACTACCTGGTCAAGGTCTTTATGAATACTCGAAATTACAAAGAGGCCCTGAACACAATGGATCGCATTCCTCAGAAAAATTCCGATATCCGGGCCGCCTACCAGCGTATTGCCTATTACCGGGGATTAGAACTATTCAATAACCTGCAATACGGGGATGCTATAGATCATTTCGACAAATCTCTTGTTTATGATTCATTTAATACCAGGCTCAAGGCCCTGGCTAATTATTGGAGGGGTGAGGCCTGGTACAGTATGAAGGGGTATGATCAAGCCATCAAATCATATAATCAATTCCTTAACTCGAGTGGAGCATATAACCTGACCGAGTATAACCTTGCCCATTACAACCTGGGCTATGCCTATTTTAAGAAAAGGAATTATTCAGAAGCCATGTCCTGGTTCCGGAAGTATATTAACCGGGTGGATAACAGGCAGGCTAAGCTTCTAGCGGATGCATACAACAGGGTAGGCGACTGTTATTTTATCACACGGACCTACTGGCAGGCTATTGATTATTACGATAAAGCTGCTGCTATGAGAACCGACGATGCTGATTATGCAGCCTTCCAAAAAGGATTCTCCCTTGGCCTGGTTCAACGACCTAATTTGAAGGTGGAAGTGTTGAATGATCTTATACACGATTTTCCTAAATCCAGATATGCTGATGATGCCCTTTACGAAATTGCCAGATCATATATCGACCTGGAAAATATAGAAGAGGCTATCAGGAATTTTAAGAATCTTATAGAGTTATATCCATCAAGCTCATATGTGCGTAAGTCATATCTTCAATTGGCCCTTATCTATTATAACAATGAACAAAATATCCAGGCACTTGATTATTATAAGAAAGTTGTAAATTCCTGGCCTGACAGCCAGGAGGCCCGGGATGCTATTGCAGGAATTAAAAATATTTATGTGGATCAAAACCGGGTGGATGAATATTTCACCTATGTTAAATCGATAGGTCAAGGGGGTGATGTTTCAGTCAATGAGCAGGATAGCTTGATTTATATGGCTGCTGAGAGCATCTTTATGGAAGGTGATTGTGATCGGGCGAAACAGAACTTTGCCCAGTACATCAACCGCTTTCCAAATGGTTATTTTATATTGAATGCCCATTATTACATGGCCGACTGCCATTTCAGGGCTGCTGAATATGATAAAGCCCTATCTGCATACGAATGGATACTTTCGCGCGGTGGAAGTGACTTTTCAGAATTGGCTTTATCACGCACGGGTGCCATCTACTACCAGAAGCAGGATTTTAAAAAATCCCTAGAAATTTACAGGCAACTTGTAGGAAGTGCTGAAGTCAGGACCAATATAGTGGATGCACGGCTTGGGATCATGCGTTGCGTATATAAACTTCAAGATTATCCTGCTGTGGTTGTGGCTGCCAATGAAATGCTGATGACCGATAAAGTATCTGCAGAGGTGATACGGGAATCCACTTACAAACTGGCTAAGGCTTACCAAGCCACAGGTGACCGGGATGGTGCCCTGGATGCTTTTAGTGTGTTAGCTGAAGATGTAAAAAATCTGGAAGGTGCGGAATCAAAATACTGGAAGGCCCAAATCCTTTTTGATAAGGGGCAGATGGATAATGCAGAGAAAGAAGTCCTTGACTTCCTGAATAAAAACACTACCCACCAGTATTGGCTGGCCAAAACATATATCCTATGGGCTGATATCTATCTGTCACGTAGGGACTATTTCCAGGCCAAAGCTACTCTGCAGATCCTGCTGGAGAACTATACGAACAGTTCGGATGATATCCTTGGGACAGTCAACCGGAAGATTCAGGAAATTGATGATCTGGAGGACAAATAATGAACAAAACAAAATTAATGAGTAATAAGATGATAAAGTCAAGTCTTTGGCTGTTTGTCACCGGAATCATAATCCTAAGTGGACAGTATGTCTATGGCCAGGAAACAATTAATAAAGAGGTGCGTGTTGTCAAAGCCTATAACCCTACTATTTCCGATGCTTTTAAGGCTCGTTTTATTCCCGTAATAGACGATACTGTACAGGTTGAAACAAGGTTTAATTACTACATCGAACCAATAAAGCAACCCATAGAATTCAGGCTGAAATCATTGGAATCGGTTGGTATACGCCCTGAGAAAAGTCCTGAATTGAAACACTCATATGTAAGGGCCGGATTTGGTAACTACTGGACACCAATGGCTGAAATGGATATAAATACTACTAATAACCAAAATACCAGCCTGGGTTTCAATATGAGTCACTTTTCTTCCCAGGGCAGGATTAAAATGGATGATGATAAAAAGGTGTATGCCGGATTTGCAGATAACCAGGTTAAAATGTATGGATCAAGGATTTTTCAACGCTCCACCCTGTCGGCCGATATGCATTTCAAGGAAGATCATCATTTTTTATACGGTTATAATACTGATACCCTCAGCGATAACAGCCTGATTTCACCTATCAACCTTCGGGTTCTATCCAAAGATTCCCTGCCATTCCAGCAATTTTTAGTGGTGGGCTCAGCAATCCGACTAAAATCCGATGAAAAGAGCAGAAATGGATTTGAATATCGGCTGGATCTTAATTATGATTTCCTTCATAAGTTTTACCGTGATCTTGATGTTAAAAACCCGGAAATGGAGCATGGTGCCGGACTCCGTTTTGCATTCAGCCAGGAATTGGATAAGATCACTTATGGAGCCGAAACAGAAGGACAATATTTTTATCGTATCCGGTCAACTGACTCATTGAGTAATATGCTTATTAATCTGGATCCCTGGATCGGCTTCAACTGGGAAATAATTAGTCTTAAAGCGGGCCCCAAGCTGGCACTTAATCGTTTCGACTCTTCCCCTTATTTTTTCCCCATGGTCAAGTTTGAGGTGAATATTACAAATACGGTGGTGCCCTATATTGGCTTGAATGGTTATTATGAGAATAATGACCTGATGAAAATAAAGATGGAAAATCCATATATAGTCGATAATCTGGACATTGATCCGACAATACACAAGTTTATCGCTTTTGGCGGGCTAAGAGGCAGGTTCCTTCCAAAAGCAGCATTCAATCTTTTTATTCAATGGGAGGATGTCCAGGATTGGCATTTCTATGTGCCCGATAATAAAAATCCATTAAGGAACCGTTTTGATGTGGTTTATGATGATGGAAGTTTGCTGAGTATGGGAGGAGAAGTGGGTATTCATCCTTCAGAAAAGTTAGGATTTATTCTCAAAGGGAACTATTATAAATACAATCTGGATTCCCTTGATTATGCCTGGCATAAGCCTGTTTGGGACATTAGTTTCACTACCCGTTTTACTTTCATGGAAAAGATAAGCTTGCAGGCCGACCTCTATCTTATCGGTACTCAGTTTGTACCGTCCGAAGATCTTGTCAAGTTTGGACCGGCACAGGAATTGAACGGACTGATTGATATCAACCTGAGTGGGGAATACCGGATTAATCCAAATATGTCGGCATTTGCGCGCATAAACAATATAATATCAGACCGTTACTATGCCTGGCAGAATTATCCCATGCAAGGGTTGAACTTTTTATTGGGAATAAACTGGTCTTTTTAGATGTAAAAATCACAATATCAATACTTTAGGACAGAGTTCAGGTGTTGATAAATTAACTGTTTCTTAACCCTGCTTTTGTAGCATAAAAGGAGGTATTTTCGTACCTTCGTTTGGTTTAATCGAGCAGAAAAAAAATCAATATAAATATTTGAATATGAGTGAGATAAGAAATGGTGCTAATGGCAGCGGAAATGGCAGTGGAAATGGAAATGGATATTCAGCTGACAGCATCCAGGTTCTGGAAGGATTGGAAGCGGTTAGGAAGCGCCCTGCAATGTACATCGGTGACATAGCCGAAAGAGGGTTGCATCACCTTGTCTATGAAGTGGTTGATAATTCAATTGATGAGGCATTAGGAGGCTATTGCAAGAATATCGAAGTAATGATCCATGAGGATGGAGGGATTACCGTTATTGACGATGGACGGGGAATACCCGTTGATTATCATGAAAAAGAAGGAAAATCTGCATTGGAAGTGGTAATGACCTTACTCCATGCAGGTGGGAAATTTAATAAAGAATCATATAAGGTTTCGGGTGGTCTCCATGGTGTTGGGGTTTCTTGTGTGAATGCCCTTTCAGAATATTTACGGGCTGAGGTTTATCGTGACGGGCTGGTTTATGAGCAGGAGTATGAAAAGGGAAAGCCTCTTGGTGAAATAAGGCAAACTGGCACTACTGAAAAGACGGGTACGAAGATCTATTTTCGACCAGACCGGGGGATTTTTACTACCACTGATTATAATTATCGCACTCTGGCAAATAGGCTCCGTGAACTATCTTTCCTGAACAAGAAGCTGCGTTTAAGTTTGACCGATTATCGCCTGAAAAAAGATGATGGCGGAAGTCCAGAGGAAGTTTTCTACTCGACAGAAGGCTTGAAGGAATATGTGGAATACCTGGATGAAAGCAGGGAGAAGCTTATCGATGAAGTGATCTGTATTGAGACGGAAAAAAACGAAATACCGGTTGAAATTGCTTTGCAATACAATACCTCCTTTAACGAGAATGTACACACATATGTCAACAATATTAACACTATTGAAGGGGGAACCCACCTTTTAGGTTTTCGCAGGGGTTTAACGCGTACACTGAAAAGATATGCAGAAGATTCTGGTATGTTGGCCAAGTTGAAATTTGACATTAGCGGGGATGATTTCCGGGAGGGCTTGACTGCCGTTCTTTCAATTAAGGTGCAAGAACCCCAATTCGAGGGGCAAACAAAAACAAAACTGGGTAATTCTGATGTTAGCGGATCGGTTGATCAGGCAATCAGCGAGATGCTAAAAAATTATCTCGAAGAGCATCCCAAAGATGCAAGACAGATTGTGAATAAGGTCATTTTGGCTGCTACAGCCCGTCACGCTGCCCGCAAGGCTCGTGAACTTGTCCAAAGGAAAACAGTTCTGGGTGGAGCTGGTCTTCCAGGTAAGCTGGCTGATTGTAGTGAAAGAGATCCTGAGAAGTGTGAAGTATTTCTGGTGGAGGGGGACTCAGCTGGTGGCACTGCAAAGCAGGGCCGTGACAGGGCTTTCCAGGCAATCATGCCTTTGCGGGGAAAGATTCTCAACGTTGAGAAAGCCATGCAGCATAAGATTTTCGACAATGATGAGATCAAGAATATTTATACTGCTCTGGGAGTTACGGTAGGTACTGAGGAAGACAGCAAGGAAGTGAACCTGCAGAAAATACGTTATCATAAGGTAGTTATCATGTGTGATGCGGATGTGGACGGAAGCCATATAACTACTTTAATAATGACTTTCTTTTTTCGTTACCTCAAACCTGTTATCGAAAGAGGATACCTGTATATTGCCACTCCGCCACTTTACCTACTCAAAAAAGGAAAGCAGGAGCGGTACTGTTGGAATGATATGCAACGCGATCAGGCGACCATGGAGCTTGGAGGAGGGAAAGACATGGGCGTGCATATCCAGAGATATAAGGGTCTTGGGGAGATGAATGCCCAGCAACTATGGGACACAACTATGAATCCTGAAGAACGCACACTCCGCCAGGTTACCATCCTCAATGCTGCCGAGGCCGACCATACATTCTCTATGCTTATGGGTGATGAGGTGGGCCCCCGCAGGGAGTTCATCGAGGAGAATGCAACCTACGCGAATATTGATGCATAGCTTTCGTAAGGATTGCCCAAGCTTACCTAAGGACCATTGCTCGGTTGAGTATGAGGTTCTTTCTGAATAACTTGATTGAATTGGAAAAAATGAAAAACTTACTAATGCTTTTTGTGCTTGTGCTATTCGCAGATTTTTCATTTGCGCAAACAATACACCATAACTTAACGGTAGATGTGAACATTCAATCCAACACAATTGATGTTATTGACACAATTTGGCTGCCGCAAGGGATCAATAATTCAGAAGAATCAATTTTCTATTTGAATAATAATTTAAAGCTAAAGTCATTGGATAATGAGATTGAAATTATCGATTTTGACACTGAAGATGTTGATAGCAGCAGAGCGGTTACATTAAAAAAATACAGTTTTAAATATCCTGAAACTGAAAATAAATTCGTGATAATACCCATTCAATATAATGGAATAATTAAGCATGAAATTGTTGAAGGAGCAGCTGAGTACGCTCGTGGATTTAGTGAAACCAGCGGAATCGTTTTTGAAAAAGGCGTTTATCTTGCTGGCTCAAGCTATTGGATCCCTTCGTTTGAAATATCAGAAATGTCATCTTTTGAGTTGACTGTTAATATTGATAAGGATTGGAATGTTGTATCCCAGGGAAAGAGAGTGAAAAACGAGCTCGTGGATAGTAGGATGATGATAAAATATGTATCAGCCATTCCAATGGATGAAATTTATCTTATTGCTGCAAAATGGACAGAGTATTCACAACAGCATGAAAATGTTTTGGTACAAGCATTTTTACGTACCCCCGACGAAGAATTAGCAAAGCAATACTTAAATGTAACAGCTGACTATATCCGACTTTATCAGGATTTGATAGGCGATTATCCTTACGCGAAATTTGCTTTGGTAGAGAATTTTTGGGAGACGGGTTATGGTATGCCTTCTTTTACTCTGCTGGGCGAGAAAGTAATCAGATTTCCCTGGATACTTCATTCATCTTATCCTCACGAACTTTTGCATAATTACTGGGGTAATGGCGTGTTTGTAGATTATGAAACCGGAAATTGGTGCGAGGGAATTACTGTTTACATGGCTGACCACCTGATTCAAGAAAAGCAAGGATTGGCTGTTGAATATCGCCGTAATAATTTGCAAAAATATACGGATTACGTAAACAAGGAAAATGACTTTCCTGTGTCGGAGTTCAAATCCAGGCATAATTCGGCTGAAGAGGCAGTAGGCTATGGTAAAAGCATGATGTTTAATGAAATGTTGCGTTACAGAGTTGGGGACGAGAATTTTAAAAAGTCATACGCCAGGTTTTACAATAATAATAAGTTCACAAAGGCTTCTTTTGGCGATATCAGAAAAAGTTTCGAGGAAGTTACCGGCGAAAATCTTTATGAGTTTTTTGAACAATGGTTAAGCAGAAAAGGTGCCCCAACTTTAGAGCTCTCTGATGTCTCAGTTATAGAAGAAACTGGTAAGTTTACAGCAAGATTTAAGTTGTCACAAATTCAAAATGAGGATGTTTTTGATTTGCTAATACCCGTTGCTTCATACCTGGAAGGTGAAACCGATGTGAATGTTGAAGATATAAACTTCAATAAACGAGAAGAGTATTTTACATTGACATTTGATAAAAGACCCTTAAAAATTGAAATAGATCCTCAGTTCAATGTTTTTAGGAGATTGGCCAGGAAAGAAGTTCCAACCAGTTTTTCGCAAATGATGGGAAGCAGTAATGGAATTATCATTCTTCCAAAGAAAAGTGAGAACCTAAAAGAATACGAAGATCTTGCTAATTTGTGGGCTCAAACTCAACAGGCACAGGGAAAAATTTTAGAAATTGTTTATGACTCGGAAATTGAATCGTTGCCAGACGATAAAACAGCTTGGATTTTAGGTTTTGAAAATAGTTTTGCCGAAACAGTTCAAATATCAAAAGAGTACAACGAGTATTTCTCTGCAGACGTAATTGCAAAAATCAAAACTGCAAGGGAATCCGGTTCGCTGGTTTACACAATATCGAATCCAAATAATGAAGAATTGACTCTTGGCTTTTTAGCAACCAATAATCCTGGAGCAATCAAGAACTTAGCCCGAAAAATAATGCATTATGGAAAATATGGATACTTGGCATTTGAAGGAGACGATGCCACCAACACTTTGTCCGGAACATTTCCAATAATTGATTCGCCCCTGGTTCGTAGGTTTACTTATGATGGTGAAACTCCTGAAATCACAGCTAAAATTAAGGTGAGGAAAGCTTTAGCCTACTAAAATCTTTGTTAAAACTTTAGAATACCTTCAAAAACCTGCTTAGCAGGTCCTTCCAGGAAAATGTTGCAGAATTTACCGGAGCTTAGGTGTTCAAAGGTCACCTTTAATTGACCTCCGGGTACCTTGCAGGTGAAGCTTGTTTGTTTCTTGTTGGTTTCCAAATAAGTGGCGATGGCAGAGGCAACGGCTCCGGTACCGCAGGAAAGGGTTTCATTCTCGACCCCACGCTCATATGTCCTCATTTTAATAGTGTTTCCCACAAGCTGCACGAAATTTACATTAGTGCCTTCAGGAGAAAATTCCGGACTATGGCGATACATGCGTCCTTCTTCAACCATGTTCACTTTGTCTACATCATCTATGAAAACAATTAAATGGGGGACCCCGGTATTAAGAAAATAATGTTTATCAGCTTTCTTGAATTCTTTGACATCAATCATTTTGATCTGATATTTATCCTCTCCCAAAACACGGCCTGCATGAATACCATCATAGGCCATGAAGCTGGTCTTTTCAGCAATAATTCCCAGCTGATATGCAAAACCAATCATACACCTAGCCCCATTTCCACACATCTCGGCTTCTATACCATCGGCGTTGAAATACATCATTTTGAAATCAAGATCAGGGTGATTCATAAGGATCATTAATCCATCTGCTCCAATGCCAAAATGCCTGTCGCATAGCTTTTTGATGATTTCTTCTGAAAGATTACCAAATTGCTTGGTCCGCCCATCCAGGATTATGAAATCATTTCCTGTTCCCTGCCATTTAGAAAAATGAATATCTGTCATTTCCATTCAAATAAAAGTAAAAATACCAAATATTTATTCCTTTGCGAAAATTTCAAAATTCTGAAAGAATGGCAGGTTTTCATAAACATTTGGCATTAACCAGGCACACCTATGTTAACGTGTGTTATCCCTTACCGATTTTGATTTAAGGAGTGTTAAACTTTTGCCAACTTAAGTAACACTTATGTACCTTCATACGTTTCATTGCTTTAGAGGCACAGATTTTGAGTTAAAGAAATATATTAACGGAGTTTTAAATAAAAGAATCAAGTCATGAATGGGAAAAAAATTGCAGGAATTTTGTTGATTGCTTTTGTCGGCAGTATCATTGGTGTTTTTACTTTCAGCCTGTTGGTAAAGCCTGAGGTTAAGCTGGTACAATCCACTCAGCCAGCTCAGGTTCAATTTACAGGTTTACCTTCAGGAGGTTTTGATGGCGCTGATTTTCGGATGGCAGCGGAGCAATCCGTGCATGCTGTTGTGCATGTAACCTCTAAGAAATTCCTTGAACAGAACCAGTACAACAATATGTGGGATTTGCTCCGTGACGAGCCAAGCGGGAGCAGAAAAGTACCACAAACAGGCTATGGCTCTGGTGTTATTATATCACCTGAGGGATATATTGTCACGAATAATCATGTAATTGAGGGATTTGAGGAGTTCCAGGTCAAGTTGAATGACGGGAGGGTTTTGGAAGCCAAGTTGGTTGGGACGGATCCCAATACTGATGTGGCTGTTTTGGAAGTAAAAGAACATGACCTTCCTTACATGTCATTTGGCAGCTCTGATGACCTTCACCTTGGCGACTGGGTTTTAGCAGTAGGTAATCCTTATAATCTTTATTCTACAGTTACTGCCGGTATTGTAAGTGCCAGGTCCAGGGATATTAACATTATTGGCAGCAATAATAATCCGTACGAAATGGTTGACAGGGAGCGTGTACAAAATGCTGTAGAATCATTCATACAAACTGATGCTGCTGTCAATCCAGGTAACAGTGGTGGGGCACTGGTGAACCTGAAAGGAGAATTAGTTGGCATTAACTCAGCTATTGAATCCCGCACCGGTTCTTTTTCCGGCTACTCGTTTGCCATCCCAGCGATAATTGTGAAAAAGGTGGTTGATGACATTATAGAGTTTGGTGCAGTACAAAGGGCGGCTCTCGGGGTTACCATTATAACTGTCGATGCTGAAATGGCCGCAAAGGAAAATTTGGATGTAAACCAGGGCATATTCGTGGATAATCTTACCGAAGATGGAGGGGCGAATGCTGCAGGAATTAAAAAGGGTGACGTTATTGTGGCTATCAATGGCAAAGAGGTAACCAGTTCTCCGGCACTACAGGAGCAACTAAGCCGCTTCCGGCCCAACGACCAGGTTAATATTGAAGTGGATAGGGGTGGAGTACGGAAAGATTTTCTGGTGACATTGAGTGCACATGACTCTAATGCCAACATGGTTGGGTCTGCTGAGTTCTGGGCGATCATTGGGGCCGATCTGGAAAAGTTGGATGACAAGGAGTTGGAAAGATACGATCTCCGCAATGGAGTCAGGGTTATTAAAATGCATGATGGACAGTTTAAAGAGGCTGGTATGCCAGAAGGATTTATCATAACCAGGATAAACAGAGCCACCGTCAGGGATGTTAAAGATGTTAGGAATTATATCGAACGGGTAGAACGGGGGGGAGTTTTTATCGAAGGGGTTCTTCCAAATGGCAAATACGAGTTCTTTACTTTTAAGAAATAGAAAATATTATTGTATGTGAAAGCTTGGAGAGTGTGAATTCCCGGGCTTTTTTATTAAAAAAATTATTTAATCCACATTTATCGAAACAATTCTTGGCTGCAGTGCGTTGAAGGTCTATATTTGCACAAATTTTTCGGAAGAAGTAATTTTATGAGGCAATTAAAGATCACCAAATCTATTACCAACAGGGAGAGTGCGTCGCTCGACAAATATTTGCAGGAAATTGGTAAGGAAGAACTCATCACAGTAGAAGAAGAAGTTGAATTAGCACAGCGGATCAAGAAAGGTGATCAAGAAGCCCTGGAAAAACTCACCAAGGCCAATCTTCGTTTTGTTGTTTCAGTGGCTAAGCAGTATCAGAATCAGGGTCTTACTTTGCCAGACCTGATCAATGAAGGTAATCTCGGACTGATAAAAGCAGCCGAGAAGTTTGATGAAACACGTGGATTCAAGTTCATCTCATATGCAGTTTGGTGGATTAGGCAATCTATTTTGCAGGCACTGGCTGAGCAGTCAAGAATTGTTCGTTTACCACTAAACCAAGTAGGTTCACTTAACAAGATTAATAAGGCATTATCGCGTTTTGAGCAAGAAAATGAACGTAAACCGTCTACCGAAGAATTAGCCAAGGTATTGGATCTACCTACAGAAAAAGTTTCTGATACACTTAGGGTTTCAGGCCGGCATATCTCAGTAGACGCTCCTTTTGTTGAGGGGGAAGCCAATTCCTTGCTTGACGTACTTATCAATAATGACTCACCGAATGCCGACCGGGCCCTGATGAATGAATCTCTCAGTCGTGAGATTGACAGGGCTCTCAGCACCCTTACTGAAAGGGAGAGAGATATTATCAAGCTTTTTTTTGGTATTGGTTGCCAGGAGATGACTCTGGAAGAGATCGGCGAGAAATTTGGCCTGACCCGTGAACGGGTTCGCCAGATCAAGGAGAAAGCGATCAGGAGGTTACGACATACCTCGAGAAGTAAATTACTAAAGACCTTCCTTGGTTAAGCCAGGCTCTTTAGCTTTTTTTCCAATTGATACATTTCATCCCTTAATCTTGCAGCCTCGATAAAATCAAGGTCTGCAGCAGCCCTTTTCATAGCTGTCCGTGTTTCCTGTATCAGTCTCTCAAGGGCATCAGCACCCATATACTGTACTATTGGATCAGCAGCCAGCGTAGGTGTAGAGGGTTCCACATAGGCCCGCTGTTTTTTTCGGCCAGGTAGATCCCCCATAATATTACGGTGAGCTTTGATGATCTGCTTAGGTGTGATCCCGTTTTCCTTGTTGTATTTGAGCTGTTTTTCCCGGCGGCGATCAGTTTCATCCAGGGTTTTCTGTATGCTCCGGGTGATCGTGTCGGCATACATGATTACCAGCCCGTTGAGGTTCCTGGCTGCTCTTCCTGCTGTCTGGGTAAGAGCAACGGTTGATCGAAGGAATCCTTCCTTGTCGGCATCCAAAACGGCCACCAGGGAAACCTCTGGCAGGTCAAGTCCTTCTCTTAATAAATTGACCCCTATAAGAACATCGAAAACCCCGGCACGCAATCCTTCCATGATCTCTATCCTCTCCATTGTGTCCACATCGGAATGTATGTATCGGCAGGCAATATTGATCTTGCTCAGGTACTTGGTGAGTTCCTCAGCCATACGCTTGGTAAGGGTGGTAACCAGGACTTTTTCATCCACCATTGTCCTCTTGCGGATTTCAGCCACCAGATCGTCGATCTGGTTACCGCTGGGCCTGATCTCAATGGTAGGATCAATCAATCCAGTAGGACGTATAACCTGATCCGCTACAATTCCTTCCGAACGTTCCAGCTCAAAATCAGAAGGAGTGGCAGACATAAAGATAGTTTGACCAGTAGTCTCCTCCCATTCTGGAAATTTTAATGGCCTATTATCCATTGCAGCCGGAAGGCGAAAACCAAATTCCACCAGATTTTCTTTCCTTGAGCGGTCGCCACCATACATCGCACGGATCTGGGGAAGAGTTACATGGCTCTCATCCACCACAGTGATAAAATCCTCAGGAAAATAATCAAGTAAACAGAAAGGCCTTGTCCCCGGAAGACGCCCGTCAAAATACCTGGAGTAATTCTCAATGCCTGAGCAATGACCCAATTCCCGGATCATTTCAAGGTCAAATGTAACGCGTTCTTCTAATCTCTTGGCCTCAAGATGTTTTCCAATATCGTGAAAAAATTCAACCTGTTTAACCATATCATCCTGAATTTGGTAAATGGCGGTCTTGATACGATTCTTGGTAGTCACGAAGATATTGGCCGGATAAATGGTAATAAATTCAAGGTTCTCAATAATATGTCCACTTACAGGGTGAAAAGTGTGGATTTCTTCAATTTCATCACCAAAAAAAATCAGACGACAAGCCACGTCGCCGTACGCCATATGAATGTCAACGGTATCCCCCTTGACCCTGAACTTGCCATGAGAGAATTCCACTTCATTTCTTGAATACAGGCTGTCGACCAGCATCCTTAGGAACCTGTTCCTGGCTATTCGTTCACCCTTTATTATGTGGATCGTGTTGGCATGAAAATCATCCGGATTTCCGATACCATAGATACAACTGACGGATGACACAACGATTACATCCCTTCTCCCGGACAGCAATGATGAGGTTGCCCGGAGCCGCAGCTTCTCAATCTCATCATTAATAGAAAGATCTTTTTCTATGTAGGTATCAGTTACGGGCAAGTAGGCTTCTGGCTGGTAATAGTCATAATAGGACACAAAGTACTCCACCGCGTTTTCAGGGAAGAAGGTCTTAAACTCACCGTAAAGTTGGGCTGCCAGAGTTTTATTATGGCTAAGCACCAGGGTCGGGCGGTTGACTTCCTGTATCACGTTGGCGATAGTGAAGGTTTTTCCGGAACCTGTTACCCCCAGCAGGGTTTGGTATGGAACACCCTGGACCAAACCATCAACAAGCTGCTTAATGGCTTCCGGTTGGTCCCCGGTGGGGTAAAAATCGGAGGTTAGTTTGAAATCAGACATGTTTCACTTCGTCCTGAATCTTGACAAGCCGGTTTCAACAAAATAGACTGGAATGGTTATCAGAGCCCCCGCCAAAAGTGACCTTAACAGGAGTCCAATGGGTTCATGTTCATATTTATCCCTGAAATAGACATAGAATAAAATGATAAAAACCGGAGCCAGGGCGATCATAATTAGGTGCATAGTCTTTTCTTTTCAGCCAGGTCTAAGGTAATCATTTCAGCAGCTAATGTGGTATTGATAATTTCCGATTCTATAAAACAGTGGATACCAGCATCGTGCCAGCCTTTATTGATCTGAAAATTAAAATATTGATTGTCCGGATATTAGACTACCTTTGCCGAAAATTTAGAGGGGGTTAAACCCCATAGGAGAAAATACATGAAATTTGATGAATTTGGACTTAATCCCGATATCCTAAAAGGGATTAAGGAATTGGGATTTGAGGAGCCCACCCCTATTCAGAAGGAATGTTTGCCTGTTTTGCTGAACGGAAAACAGGATATGGTTGCCCTTGCCCAGACCGGCACAGGCAAAACTGCAGCCTTCGGACTGCCAATACTCGAGCAAATTGATGGCAGTTCTACTCTGCCCCAGGTACTTATATTAAGTCCTACCAGGGAGTTGTGTATCCAGATAGCTACTGATCTTGAACATTACTCCAAATATTTGAAAAACCCTCATATACTTGCTGTTTACGGGGGGGCTAATATTCAGGCGCAAATTCAATCATTGAAATCTGGTGCATCAATCGTAGTAGGTACCCCAGGGAGAACTCTGGACCTAATTCGCAGGAAAAGACTTAAGATCAATGATATACGTTATCTTGTTCTGGATGAGGCTGATGAGATGCTGAGTATGGGGTTTAAAGATGATCTTGATGCCATATTATCTGAAACACCAAATAAAAAACAGACTTTGCTTTTTTCAGCAACGATGCCAAAAGAGATCCAGTCGATAACTAAAAATTTCATGAATAATCCGGTGGAAATATCCGTCGGTAAAAGAAATGCCGGAGCTGAGAACGTAGAGCACTTCTATTACATGGTTCAAGCACGCGACAGGTACAAAGCCCTGAAAAGAATTGTAGACATGCACCCCAAGGTATATGGCCTCATATTTTGCCGAACCAGGGCGGAAACCAAAGATGTTGCGGATAAGTTGATGAGTGAGGGGTACAATGTAGATGCTTTACATGGAGATCTTTCTCAAGCTCAGAGAGATTTTGTAATGGGTCGTTTTCGTTCAAAACGTCTCCAACTTTTGGTTGCCACGGATGTAGCAGCCAGGGGCCTTGATGTTAATGACCTTACCCATGTGATCAATTATAACCTGCCGGATGAATTGGAGGTTTACATTCACCGTAGCGGACGTACTGGAAGGGCTGGAAAAACAGGGATATCTATTTCAATTATTCATACACGGGAAACTGGTAAAATTCAACAACTCGAAAAGCTCACCAGGAAAAAAATAACGCGAAAATCTGTCCCCCTTGGGAAGGATATCTGTGAAAAACAATTATATAATCTGATCGATAGGGTAGAAAAGATAGAGGTGAATGAGTCTCAGATCGAAGAGTTTTTGCCCAATATTATTAAAAAGTTAAACTGGCTTGAACGGGACGAGCTGATTAAGCATTTTGTTTCGGTTGAGTTTAATTCTTTTCTGGATTATTATAAGGATGCTCCGGATCTTAATGTGAGTGGAAAGGACAGCCAGGATTCAGGGGGACGTGGTAACAAGGATGGGAGAAGGAGGGTTAAATTTTCGAAGTTCTTTATTAACCTGGGGACCAAGAATAACCTAAACCCATCCCATCTTATTGGACTGATCAATGATCGTACAGGTATTAGAGACATTGAAATCGGCAAGATTGAAATGTTAAAGGGATTTACTTTTTTTGAAGTTGACAGCCAGTTTGAAAAAGAGATCGTCAAATCATTCAAAGGAGCTAAATGGGGCAGTGTACCTGTACTTGTTGAGCTTAAGAATTCTGAACCCCCACCGCGCGTTAAAGCTAAAAGGAAAAGAAAACATTTCGAATATTAGCCTGGCAGGCTACTTGATTTCATTCAGTTTCTGGCTGATGACCTGCTTGCTTTCCCGATCAAGTGATTCACTTTCCATGGCTTTTTGGTATAGGTGTTTAGCCGATTCCATATTTTTATCCTGCTCATAAATACTTCCCAGCAGCATCCATGAATCCGGATACCCGGGTTGGTTCTCAATCAGGTTTTCCAGCATTTCAACAGCCTGGTCTTTTTTCCCGGATCGGAAAAGATAAAAGGCATGTGAATATTGATATTTGGGCTCATTGGGGTCCAATTCAATGGCTATTCTGCCAAATTCAATAGACTCTTCCGGTTTCCGTTCAGCCAGCATTACACTAAGATTATAGGCAGCCTGGGCTGATTCAGGATTAATTTCGAGGACCCTTTTCATGGCCTCTTCGGCTTCTTCCAATCGACCAAGTTCTCCCATCAGCATGGCAAAATTCAGGTTTGCTGCTTCATTTGTCGAGTCTATTTCGAGTGCACGGTACAAGCGGTTAAGTGCCAATTCTTTTTTGCCGAGGAGGTTATATGCAAAGCTCTGGTTGATCAGTGCCGCTATGCCTTCAGGGTACAATTGAAGACTTTTTTCATAGGAATCTATGGCTTCCTCTAATCTCTGTGTGTTCTGATAGTAATTACCCAGGTTGTAATGAGCGGCCCAGTCGTCAGGCCGAGCCAGAAAAGCTTCTTCATAATCCTTCATGATCGGTTCGAGATTTTTCATCTCTTCCGAGCTGAATACACCCTGTGGGAAAGCGGCAATACTACTGGCTGCTGCTCTTCTGACTATCAGGAAAGGATCCCTGGTGGCTTTGATCAGCATGGCCTTGGTTTTCGGAGCAGGTATCTGCCCAATGGCATTCACAACAGCCGAACGGACTAAGGGAGAGGGATTTTCGAATTGGGCAAGGACGGCAAACCATTTCTTTTCATCAGGATTTGAGTTGAGAAGACGAATAAATGAGGTAGTATAAACCTCATCGAATCGGTTTTCCATCAGTCCAATAAGGATCTCATCCAGGGTTTCCCATTTACCGGTTCTTGCATCCAAGAGCATGAGTCCAATGGCAATAGGTTCAGCCTGGTAATCCTCGTCTTTCCACTTTCTTACCCAACGGTCCGACCATTCTGCATCATTTTCCTTATGGCAGAGATTGCATGCATTAGGTGAATCAAACGCCAGAGTGGCCGCCGGCATGGGTGGGCGCATGGAATGATCGCTTCGTTCCATTCTTGCGAATTCGGTTTTCGGCATATGACACGATATACACACCAACCCTTTTGTGCCCTCAGGATGGTGACTGTGTTCAGAAAAATGATCCACATTTTTCTGGTGACAAGGCAAGCAGGCCGCATTAAAGTTTTCATTCTTAAATCGATATCGTCCACTGGAGGTGTGGCAATGGATGCAGTCCAACATCCCTGATTTGGCACAACCGCTCAATCTCCAGGTTGTGTAAGTATAATTCTCACCGAGATCACGTCCATCAGGGTAAAAATCAGGATCTTCCAATGTTACAAGATCGAAATGATCGAAAAACTTTTCGCCCGGTATATAGGAGTGTGATAAGGAGCGCATCTTAGCATGACAAGGGGCACAACTTGAGTTGTGTTGTTCATGAGTGAAGGTCTTGGTTATGACCAGCTTGAGATCAGGGGGAGTTTCTCCATTTTTTGCTTTCCGGCAAACATCCACATGGCCCTGGCTAGGGCCATGGCAGGTCTCGCAATTTATCCCGGCTTCAAGCCAGGTGGTTTTGTATTCATCACTTTTGAGGTCATAATTGGTTTCCAACTGACTCACATGACAAGAATGGCAAGAGGTATTGAACGTATAAGCAAAACTGTGCCAGTCGAGTTCCTCATCATCAACAGGATCAACAAAATGGCGAACGGCAGATGCCGGAGTGTTATACCACTTCTGGTCTCCAATATCATATGCCAGAGGTAAAACCTGCAATTTCCCCCTTTCGAAAGGGGTTAAAAAATAATAGATGTATTTTCCTCCAAGTACATGAACAGCTGGGTATTCTTTTTCTTCCTGTCCTTTTCTTTGAATTATTATCAAGGAATCATCTCGGATAATGGGTTTGAAAAAATGATCCTGGATCTCAACTTCATTACTGTTAATTACCAGATTCTCACTAATAAAAAGCGAATCAACCCCTTGCATTGCCAAACCATGATGAGAAGGTGCCCATAGCTCATAAAATCGCTCGTGGCATTCTCTGCAGCTCCTTGAACCTACATATGGTTCACTTGTTTTATCACCCTGACAGTTAAATAGAAATAGACTTAAGGTAACAAGCAAAATAACTGGAAATATATAAATTCCTTTTTTCATTAGTGTCATAAAGTTTGATGCCAATTTAAGATATTTTGCCATGAATGTGTATTTTGTCGAGCAATTTAAACCTGCTCTAATTAATAGGAATTGTTTATTAGGGTCTTTTAAAATCTATATTATGAACTAGAATAGAAACTCTAATAAAAATGGTAGTTGTCTACCTGGTAATAATCTTGCTTTCTGCATGTGCAACTGTTCCAATAACCGGTAGATCGAAACGATGTCCAACCGTCCGCTTTAAGCGGACGGTTCGTTACAAAAATCATACCAGGCTTCCAACCTGAAATACAACAAAACTAACAAACCACGCCAGGAAGGTAGTATAGCCTGCCATCAGGGCAGCCCATTTCCATCCACCCGCTTCCTTGCGGATGGCTGCAAGAACTGCGATACAGGGGACATAAATGAGCACGAAGAGTAAAAAGGCCAGGGCGGCTATGGGTGTATAAACAGGGGATCCTTTCTTGGGACCTGATGCATGAACTTCAGCTTTCAGTTTTTCCGAAAGGCTGGTTTCACTTTCAGGGTTGTCATCCTGGTAGAGAATACCCATGGTACTGATGACAACTTCTTTAGCAGCAATACCTGTAAGGAGAGCAACTCCCATTTTCCATTCGAATCCCAAGGGCTGTAGAACAGGCTCAACGGCATGGCCGATTTTCCCAACATAGGAATTCTCCAATTGGGCAGATTTGCTTCCCTCCGTTCTGGGAAAATAGCTCAAAGCCCAAATCAGGGCAGAAGCTATCAGGATGACCCCAGCCATTTTTTTTAGGTATAACTGGCCTCGAAACCAAACATGACTCCATATAGTTTTTATTTTGGGCACCCGATACGGCGGTAACTCCATTACAAAAGGTGCCTCCCTGTGCTTGAACATGGTTTTCTTGAAAAACAAGGCTACTAAAACTGAGAGTAGGATCCCAGCCATGTATAATCCAAAGATCATATTGCCTGCCTGATGCTGGTTAATCGCTCCTGCTATCAGGATATACACCGGGAGCCTGGCACTGCACGACATGAGAGGGAGAATAAGCATAGTAAGCAGACGATCGCTTCGGTTTTCAATAGTCCTGGTTGACATGATGGCCGGAACATTACAGCCAAAGCCCATAATGAGGGGGATGAACGATTTCCCATGGAGTCCCATCAGATGCATCAGCTTGTCCATGATAAAAGCTACCCTGGCCATGTATCCCGAGTCTTCCATCAGGCTGATAAAGAAAAATAAAATCAGGATATTTGGTAGAAATACAATTACTCCTCCAACTCCACCAATAATTCCATCTACTATAAAATCCCTGAATATTCCGGCAGGGAGAAATGAAAATACAAATCCTGAAAACCAACTAACAGCGGTCTCAATCCAATGAACTGGATATTTCCCCAAGTTAAAAGTAGATTGGAACATGACCCATAGAAAAAAAAGGAACACAGGAAATCCTGCCCATTTGTGGGTGAGGAAATGGTCGATCCTCTCACTCCCTGAAAGACTATCAATAAGGATTTCTTTGGCCTTGTATGTTTCTTTTAGTGCCCCTGAAATAAAGCCGAATTTTGCATCAGCTAAAACAGTATCTGTTTTTTCCCCCATGGCTTTTTCAAGGTGCTCAATTTCATGTTGGACCTGAGATGCTATTAATGGCCCGTTTGCTAAACCCATGATGAAATGATGAGCTTCAGTATCCTTTTCCAGTAGCTTTATGGCATAAAAGCGGGTACTGATCAGATAAGAGGCAGTTGGGGCCTCCCAGATCATATCCTGAATTTTCTTTATCGATTTTTCAAAATCTTTACCGTAGTTAATATGAATGTGCCTGGTGATCGGCTCCTGGTCTTCGAAAACATCAATGATCTTGTCAAAAAGCTCCTCGATACCTTTGCCATCCGTCCCAATGGTAGGAACGATCGGTATTCCCAGCATCTTCCCAAGATGCTCATAATCAAATTGATCGCCCTTTTTCTCAAGATCATCATACATATTCAAGGCGACAACAACCTTGATATCCATGTCAATAAGCTGAGTAGTTAGATATAGATTCCGTTCCAGGTTGGATGTATCAACCACATTGACTACAACATCCGGATGTTCTGTAAGTATATTATTTCTGACAAATAATTCTTCCGGGCTATATGTAGTTAATGAATATGTACCCGGCAGGTCAGTCAGATTGAAGGAATATCCTTTCTGTTGAAAGATCGCTCTTTTCGATTCAACAGTTACCCCGGCATAATTACCCACGTGCTCCCGGGAGTGGCTGGCAAAATTAAAAATTGAAGTTTTGCCACTATTGGGATTCCCAACAAGAGCAACATCTATGGTCTGCCCTGTGTTTTTGGTTACTCTAAGATTGTCAACGGGGAAAAGCCTGTCTGCCAGATCCTCAGAATCTTGTTTTTGTTGGTAATCCCCGGATGAGATAATTTCTATTAAATTGGCTTCTCCTCTTCGAAGGGAGATCTTATAATCCAGGATTTTATACTCAATGGGATCTTGTAGTGGTGCAGCTTTTATAACTTCCACCAGCTTGCCTCGAACAAAGCCCATCTCCATCATTCGTTTTCGAAAGGCGCCACGGCCTTTGATTTTTGTGATGATCCCCTTTTCTCCGCTTTTTAGCTGGCCTAATGTCATACCCCGTCTCGCTCAGAATCAATTATGTTGAATGGAGGCCAAAGATAATGAAAATGCCTTATTTAGATTGATTTTAATTAGTTTTTCATCTATCTGAATTGATTATATTTGCTCAGACATTCGGTGTATGTGCATAATAGGGAATCCGGTGATCTTTTATCCAGAGAATCCGGAGCTGCCCCCGCAGCTGTAAGCCGTTAAATGTTTTCGATATCCTCTGCCACTGTTCGTAATTATTAGGACGGGAAGGCTTTCGGAAACAGGCAAGCCAGAAGACCTGCCGAGTGTAATAGTGATTCATGGTTTTCGGGGTGAACACCATAGGATAGTTCAGAGAGCCATCCGCCATGTTTTAACCCGGGGAAATAAATAGGCGAGGAATGAGAATTCTATTTGGGCTTTTCATATTGATATTTTTTCTGGGATGCAGTAATGCAAACAACCAGACCGACAGGGCTGTTGACCCCACACCCGGGTTAATAACAAATAATCAGTATGCCCGTGGATTTCGTATTGATACTTTTGCCCAGGCTTTTCAACTTACACTTTTTGATCCCTGGAATCAAGGAAAAATATTCGATCAGTACCTTATCCTACCTAAAGGATCTGTGGAGAAGGAGGGCTTGGAGCAAAAGAATATCATTTATCTACCCCTGGGCAAATGGGCCGTTTCCTCAACGACTCATATTGGGTTTATGAGTGCTTTGGGTGAAGCTGATCGTATTGTTGGCTGCACATCTCCGGATCGCGTATACAATAGTGAACTATCAGCTCGCTACCTATGCGGCGAACTGACCCGTATTGGAAGCGATATGGAGTTCAATTTTGAAAGTGTGTTGGGTATTGAGCCTGATATAATTCTTCAAACGGTATTTGAAGGACAGCGAAATAAGGACCGACGATTGGCAGATACCGGCGTGAATCTTTTATATATCCTGGAATGGATGGAACCCCATCCCCTGGGCCGTGCTGAATGGATTAAAGTTTTTGCTTTATTATTGAACAAAAAGGCTGAGGCAGATTCCATTTTTCAATTAGTGTCCAACCATTATTGCAGTCTAAAAAAACTGGCCGAAAATATGGACGCTAAACCACTTGTGATGGTTGGTAACAATTATAACGGAACCTGGTATATGCCAGGTGGTCAGAACTATATGTGCAGGTATCTGGAAGATGCAGGATTTGATTATCCTCTTTTTGAGACTGATAGCCGGGGCAGTCTGGCACTGAATTTCGAGAATGTACTGGTTCAGTTTCGTACGGCTGATGTTTGGTTGGGAGTCTCATCCCGGAGCTTAAACAACCTTCTCGAGGAAGATCCAAGGTATGCTGTGTTTGATCCGATTAATAAAAATAATGTTTATTCCGTAAATGGTCGTGTCAACTCTCTAATGGGAAATGATTTCTGGGAGAGCGGTGTTGTTTACCCCGACCGCATTTTGGCGGATATGGTCCGGATTGCCCATCCGCAATTGTTACCTGATCATGTAGTAAGTTATTATAAAAAATTACCAGGTGAGCACTAAAAAAAATATCAGGAGAAGGTGGTTTTTTCTTGGGCTGGGCCTGCTTCTGGGTTTGCTCCTCCTGGTTGATCTTTTCCTGGGAAGTGTACTGATATCCATAAAAGATATTTTTGAAATATTCAGAGGTCATTCAGATAACCAGACCTGGGTCTATATCCTGAGTAATTTTCGCTTACCGAAGGCAATCGCAGCTATACTTACAGGAGCTGGACTTTCTGTGGCCGGATTGATGATGCAAACCATGTTCAGGAATCCTCTGGCAGGGCCTTATGTTTTGGGGATAAGTTCTGGAGCCAGCCTTGGTGTAGCAATTTTTGTGATGTTATCTGGCTTCAGTGGCGCTCTTGCACTGACTACCTTCCATACAGGGACCATTGGTATGGTTGCTTCAGCAGTAATCGGCGCATCTTTGGTTATGCTGCTTGTCATTATGGTTTCTACCCGGGTGGCCGATTCGGTTTCTGTGCTGATCATTGGGATAATGTTCGGCAGCATCACGGGTGCTGTGGTGAGTGTTTTAGAGTACTTCAGTGATCCGGATTCAGTTCAGAGTTTTCTAGTCTGGACATTTGGTAGTATTGCCTTGACCTGGAATGAGTTGATGATCCTAGCTCCGCTGGTATTGGTAGGAATACTTTTGTCCTTCGTGATGCAGAAACCTCTGAATGCGTTCTTATTAGGAGAAAACTATGCCAGAGGGATTGGCTTAAATGCTAAAAGATCCAGGTTTTATATTATCCTGCTTACCAGTGTTATCGCCGGGGCAATAACCGCTTTTACCGGACCTGTGGCCTTCGTTGGAATGGCTGTTCCCCATCTAACACGCAATTTGCTGAAGACTGCAGACCATCGATTACTCATTCCTGGGGTTATTGGTATTGGCAGTGCCTTGATGTTGGTCTGCGATATGATTTCTCAATTACCTGGATCAAATCAAACTTTACCAATAAATTCTGTAACCGCAATTTTTGGTGCTCCTGTTGTTGTGTGGGTGATTATTCGAAGGAAGAGAGGAGGATCAGCTTTTTAATTATGAGAATTCAGGAACAAAATAGCAAGGTTTTGGTGGCCCAATCATTGACCATTGGATATCCTAAGAGGGGAGGGCAAGCTATAAAGATATTATCAGACCTTAGCTTAGAAGTCCATGCCGGACAGGTCGTTTGTATCCTTGGACCTAACGGGTCTGGGAAATCTACCTTGTTACGTACGGCCGCTGGGATCCAGGGATCACTTGGCGGCAATGTTCAGGTTCTGGGTCATGAGGTAAGTACACATAATCATAAAAAAATGGCCCGCCTAATGAGTGTGGTACTTACAGAAAGAATCGAAGTCCATAACCTAAGTGTTTACCAACTGGTATCCATGGGCAGGTACCCTCATAATGACTGGCTTGGCAGGTTATCCAAGGAGGACAGGATCATCATAGAAAGATCCATTGAGCAAGTCAACCTAAATGAATTTATGCATCGTGATATTGATGAGCTTAGTGATGGTGAACAACAAAGAGTGATGATTGCTAAAGCATTGGCCCAGGACACCCCGCTGATTATCCTGGATGAACCGACTGCTCATCTCGACCTACCAAACAGGGTTGAAATTATGGGCTTACTAAGGGATTTGTCAATTCATACTGGTAAGGCTATTTTGCTTTCTTCACATGATTTGGATCTGGCTCTTCAATCTTCTGATTGGATATGGCTGATTCCCAAAGGAGGCCCAATAATCCAGGGTATGCCTGAAGATTTGGTTTTAAACGGTTCATTCGAAGCAATTTTTGATACGAGTAAGGTCAGTTTTGACCCTTCATCAGGAAGTTTTCAGATTGACTATTATACTGATAAAACTATTTGCTATGAAGGCAATGGCATAACAGGATTCTGGACAAAGCGGGCACTTTCCCGGGAGGGATTTAAGATGGTGGAGGATCCCACAGCTATAAATCGCTTAATTCTTAATGAGAATTCTCCTCGTTGGACATTTAATGAGGGCGAGCAGAGAACAGAATTCAATAATATATACCAACTCGTTCGTTTTATTCGCAGATTTTAGGATATATTAATCGGGCCAATTCCATATTGTTCCTACTTTTGAAGAGCAATTCAAATCATTATGTTGGAAAAAGGATTTATAGACAAACCAGTTCCTGCGGGTATTGATATCAGAAAAGCGATTAGGGATATGTGCCTGGAAAAGAATGCCATAATTCTGGCCCATTATTACCAGGAAGGAGATATCCAGGATATAGCTGATTTTGTTGGTGATAGCCTCGATTTATCAAGGAAGGCCGCGGAAACCTCAGCTGATATAATCGTTTTTGCCGGGGTTCACTTTATGGCTGAAACGGCAAAAATACTTTCACCTGGCAAGAAGGTTTTAATCCCTGATCTAAATGCGGGCTGCTCGCTTGCTGATTCATGCCCCACAGATAAATTTGCCGCTTTTAAGCTGAGATATCCTGATCATATTGTTGTGAGTTATGTAAATACAACTGCTGAGATCAAAGCTTTGTCGGATATTTGCTGTACTTCAACTAATGCCGTTAAGATAGTTGAATCCTTTCCTGAAGAGCAGAAAATAATTTTTGCCCCCGACCGCAATTTAGGGAACTATATTAACAGTTTGACAGGCAGAAAAATGGTGGTTTGGGATGGAGCTTGTCATGTTCATGAAGAATTTTCCCTAGAGCGAATACTTGAGGTTAAAAAGGAAAATCCAGATGCCAAGATCATTTGTCATCCTGAATGCCAGAAACCAGTTCAAATTGTTTCGGATTTTATAGGATCAACCTCGGCTTTGCTAAGTTTTGTAAATGAAGATCCGGGAATGTCCTTTATTGTTGCTACAGAATCTGGAATTCTGCACCAGATGAGAAAGACTAACCCCGTAAAAACATTTATCCCAGCACCTCCAGCTGATTCAACCTGTGCCTGCAATGATTGCAAATACATGAAGCTCCACACTCTGGAGAAGCTGTATAACTGCTTAAAATATGAGATGCCCGAGATAGAGCTGGATGAAGCACTACGGGTTAGAGCAGAAAAACCGATTAGACGAATGCTGGCCATATAAGGTAGAAAGTAGGGACGCATAATTGCGTCCAACAGCGCAAAGCGAATAATTAACTGTGAGGCAAATAAAACCATAAAGCATGTACATATCAAAAAGACTAACCGGAATTGGATTTGAGGAAGCCATTGAGAAGGTCACCGCTGACCTTCAGGCTGAGAAATTTGGTGTACTCACTGAGATTGATGTCAAGGCCACCTTAAAGAAGAAGAGTGATGTTGATTTCCGTAATTACCGGATACTGGGTTTCTGCAATCCTCCTTTTGCCCACAGGGCGCTGACATTAAATGACAAGATTGGTGTATTGCTTCCATGCAATGTTATTGTTCAGGAGCTGGATGATGCAGTGGAAGTTTTCGCCATGGATCCGGGAGCATTGATGGCTGGTGAGGATAATGCCGAGTTGCGGGAGCTGGCGGTAAATGTAAGCGGAATTTTGAGGAGGGTGATAGAGGCATTGTAGAGACAGATTGCAATCTGTCTCTACTGGTTTATTCTTTAATCAATTTTTTCACCTGGATATTTTCACCGATCATTGTCCTGACAAAGTAAATACCGGGAGACCAGGGGTTAGTGTTTAATTTTATAAATTTCTTCCCTTCAACCGATAGTTTGTCGGATTTCAGGATGACTTGGCCGACTCCGTTCAGAACTTCAAAACTGAAAGAAGCTGGTTCAGATGTTTCAACCTCCAGCCAGACCTCTTCACTGGCCGGGTTGGGATATAAACTGATTTTATGTAAATTGACTAAAAGTTTTGTTCCGGTGGCATAGGTCAGTTCAGCTTCTTTTATATTAACAATCCTGCGGTTTGATGGTGCAGAGTTGTATTCCTGAACAATACCTATGAGGTGAAGATTTTCAATTCTCCAGTGATCAGGAAGGGTAAAAGTCTGCGAATATACGTAACGGTCGCCACGTTTTACAGAGTCAGCTATGATTCCTTCCTGTCCCCATGATCCGCCAGTCATTTTCCTCACAACATGGTTGTGTATATATCCGGGAATTGGATCACCGGCTCCTTGTAATTCCATGTATGGGTCTGAAGCACTAAGATTAAAGAAATTACGCTGATTCCATTGCGATCCTGTTCCAGAGAGGCTGTCTTCAATAACGTAACAATTAAAGCGGTAATCTCCCTGAGTATCCAAAACAAAATCTGCGACAACATCGACCTTCAGTTCCCTGGTATCGGGATAGTAATAGTTGTAAACTGATAATTCAATGGGATTGAATTCCAGGTCCATCTTTTCCAGGTTATGCTGCCATGATTCGGGTGATAATGCTACACTGCCTCCGGCCTGAACAACTACCCTGCTAACAAAACCAGTGGGTACTCCTGTTACATAAGTGCTTCTTAAGGAATTTGATTCACTAATGGCCATGGCATCACCAGAGTGGATGGCAACCATTATAACCTGAGGGTATTTAGGTAAAATATTCTTGGCAATAATTATTGGAGCTCTTGGGCAATATCCGCACCAGGCCCCGGTAATTTCCTCCAGGAGAATTTTTCTTTCCGGAAATTTTTCGATTACCTGTATGGTATGATACAGAGTGTCGTTTATTGGATTCTCATCAGGCAAGCCATTTGGATTGGCAAGCCATACTGAAAAGACTGTCGGTTCCGGCATTTTTGAATACTCCCATGACATATTCACTTGAAAATTGGGCATATTCAGGCATCTTAATTTTAGTAAGGCTAATGTCATTTTTGAAAGTCTGGGCGTTCAGGCCGGCCCAGCAGAAAGCCGATAAAAAAGTGGCCAGGAGTATCCGTTTAGTCATGTCAATAATAATGGAAAAGGTTTCAACTGGCTAAGATAGTAAAAATGGGGAATTAGGGATTTGGGGAATTAGATATCAGATAAATACTGGTATCTAATTTTTGTAATACTCAATTTATTGAGTAATTTTACTCAGCGTATTGAGTAAAATATACAAATATGTTTGAAAGATCAGATTTACAGGTTCTTAAGGCTCGTATAGATGAGCCAAGAAAGTTTATCCAGGTTATTGTTGGGCCCAGGCAAGTAGGGAAAACAACTTTGGCTAACCAGCTTTTCATGCAACTAATAATTCCGGCGGTATTTGAATCGGCTGATGCTATTAATGTGGATGATTCAGTATGGTTGGAACAAATATGGGAAACTGCAAGATTAAAAATGAGGTCTAAGGGACTTTCTGAATATCTTATAATAATTGATGAAGTGCAGAAAATCCGGAACTGGAGTGAATCCATCAAGAAATTTTGGGATGAAGATTCAAGAAGAGGAATGAATATTAAGCTTATTCTGCTTGGTTCTTCACGTTTGCTTGTCCAGAAGGGCCTAACAGAATCCCTTGCCGGCCGGTTTGAAACTATGAATATGACTCACTGGAGTTATACTGAGATGCGTAAGGCCTTTGGCTGGAACCACCAGCAATATGTATGGTATGGAGGATATCCAGGTACAGATACACTGATCAGGGATGAAAAACGATGGAAAGACTATGTAAGAGAATCCCTTATCGAAACAAGCATTTCGAAGGATATTCTTATGCTTTCGAGAATCGACAAGCCTTCCTTGCTTAAAAAACTTTTTGAACTTGGGTGTTTATTTTCAGGGCAGATTTTATCTTTTAATAAAATTATGGGTCAGCTGCAGGATGCCGGGAATACTACTACTTTAGCTCATTACCTGAGGCTTCTTGGAGGTGCTGGTTTGCTGGAAGGACTGGAAAAATATTCAGGATCTGAAATCAGAAAAAGATCAAGCAGTCCGAAATTCCAGGTTTATAATAATGCCTTATTGAGTGCTCAAAACGAATTTTTTTTCGATCAGATCACAAGATTACCTGATCAATGGGGGAGGATGGTTGAGTCATCCATTGGTGCTTATCTTGTCAATGAGTCAATTACAAAAGGATTTTCAGTTTATTACTGGAGGGAAGGAATTGATGAAATCGATTTTGTAATTGAGAAAGCCGGCAGGCTAATTGGTATTGAAGTAAAAAGCAGTATATCAAAACAAACAGCAGGCATGCAGAAGTTCAAATCAAAATATGCTCCCGATAAAATATATCTTATTGATAATAAGGCACTATCATGGGAGGAGTTTTTAGAGATTGATCCGCTTGAGCTTTTTTAAAGCAGCGAATTCCAAATATTAAGCCAAATATTGGATAGTCGGCAGGATATTTATGTAAAAAATATATAGTCATTCAAGCCAATTTATCATCAGGAATTGCTCAGCTTATTCAAATTACGTCAAATCGGCCGGAAATTCTTTCATCCAGTTGAACGACAGCATGAAATATGCATGTTTGGTGATAGTCGGGGGTGAGGGGAGGTAAATTAGCAGAAGATCAAGCTTATAGCTTCGATATTTAGAATTATTATTAATTTCAACATCGAAAACTAGATTGTCCAATTAATAGGGGGCTAAACCAATCCAAACCGCAATTTTTTTTGCTATGAAATTAAGATTAATAATTATCGGAGTTGTTTTTTTGTTCTCTCATGTGACACAAAAAAGGATTCTCCTCAGCAAATTGATATACCATATCTGCTTGATAATAAGATTGACCTCAAACTATCTGATATTTATTCTGAGGTTTCCTATATACCCCTTGAATCAAGTAAGGCAACCTATATAAGCCGAGTTAATCAATTGATTGTCGACGAAGACTTCATCCTTGTATTGGATAGCGAATACCAAAAGTTACTACAATTCAATAAAGAAGGTAGTTTTGTCGGTGAATTCATGAAAAAAGGACGGGGACCAGGAGAGTTTTTTGAGATTAGCTCCATTGATGTCAATGAAAACAGGGAACTCCTAATATTGCGCAATGGACAATTTCTTGATATCATGAAATACGATGGCACAATAATTAATTCCATTAGGTTTGAAAAAACTCCAGTAATGGCTCGGTGGGTTACTCCACAGGTAATAGCTCTATTTTATCCTTACTCAAGTTATTTTCACAATGATGGTTATGAGATAAGCTTCATTAATATGGAGGGAAATATATTGAAGAAAGCACTAAAGCGTCAAATAGATAATAATGAGAAAAGAGGGATGGGTGCAAGAATTCGAAGTGGCAGAAATACAGGATCCCTTTATTACTGGAATCATTCATGTGACACGGTTTACACTATTTCAAAATCCCTTGATGTTTTTCCAAGATATGTATTTCAACATGACGATCGACATATTCCCGTTGAGAATTATAAAAATTCCAATTTCATGCGTTCTGATGGAATGTACACTGTTGAGTTTTACTCTGAATGGGGGGATTATATCTTTGTTTTTGTAGTCTATGGTCGCCATGGTGTAAGAGTTTTAAACCCTCGTTATAATTTACTACTTCCTGCGTTTTACCCCTGAATTTACGCAGGTGCTTTAGAGCCCTGCAAATAGTTTTGGTTAGATCCATAATTTGTTGGCAATTATGTGGTAAAGGTTTCGTGGGGACAACCTAAACTTATAAAAACGAAGCTGGAATTACAATAAATTTATGCATACTGTCGAATGACAGTAAGGTTTTTTAATGTTATAATCAAGGGGGGGGGTAAACGGCAGATAATCAACACGGTAGCTACGTTAATTAGAATTATTATGAATTACAAAATACTGTCGAACGACAGCGTCAAGTGGGAGAACGGAATGTAATTTTATCATTAGACCCTTGATAAGGAATAATCAAAAAGTTGTAATTGCTAGATAAATCTAAATGAGTGATATTAAACTTCCGAAAACGCTGCTATTGCTGATTTCAATAATTGTAGTTTTCCTACTCGCCTCTAATATCAAACTGCTTAAAATCAACCAGACCTTAAAGAAGCAAAGAATCCTTCTGGAAAATGTGCAACAAAATAACTATGACAGACAACTATCATTGTGGGAATTACTTTCTGAGGGTGAAGAAATTGATACGTTATTAGCCTCAAACATTAACGATGATACTATCTCTCTCGTGAAAGACAATCGATCTCTTGTGGAAGATTATCGAAAACCCATTTTAATCTTCAGGGTTACTGATAATAATTGCGTTGTCTGTGTTGACTCTGTTTTGCATCAATTAATGAGTTTTTCAGATGACGTTTTAACCAAGGTCGTAATTCTAACTTCTAATAAAACAATGCGAGAGCTTCGACTTTTCACCAAATCCATCCCCAAATCTATCAAAACACTTCGGTTATTAGATAATTCTATGTCCAAAGTCAGGATTGAAAGAATTAACATTCCATATTTCTTTGTTTTACAATCAAATCATATCATGTCCAATATATATATACCTGATAAGCAATACCCTAAAGGAACAAATGATTATGTTAATCTACTTTTCAGCAAAAATATTTTCCCTGATAGATGAAAAAAACTGCTCCTTTAATATGTTATATGTTACTCCAATTGCTTTCGAGTTGTAATAGTGATTCAATAAACGAAGAACAAAGTATTTATACTATTGATTTAAGCCGCAACAATGAAATTACTGGCTCAGATTTTTCAACTTCTATCTCAAAAACTATAAAACTTGAATCGAGCAGCAATTCAATTTTTGGTAGTATTTCAAAGATTGCTATTTCCAATAATAAAATTTATATTTTCGACAATTTTAATACACAGGAAATATTAGTTTTCGATATTGATGGTAAGTTCATTCATTCGTTATATCAAATTGGCAGAGGTCCGGGTGAAGTTGCTTATCCGAAAGATTTCGTTATTGACAAAGACGGCAACATTCATGTATTTGACCAAATCAAGCATAGCGTAAAGGTCTATAATTCAAATGGGAACATAATTGATATTAACTCCCTGGGATGTTCAATGAAGAATTTTTCCATTCTCCTTAACGGGAACTATATTGGATATATCGGAAACAGATCAAATCAGTATATCAATAATACTCTTATTACAAACAATCTTGTGTTTTTCAATTCTTCAAATGAACTTTACAATCAAATGTATCCATTAGAGGAAGATATAACATATTATCATCTTGGAGGTGGATTATCACAAAACTATAAAAACGAGACTATCTTTAGTGCACCAGGTGACTATAATATCTACAAGGTTTTCAAGAAAGAACCAGTTCCATTCTGTAGAATCCAACTTGGAAAACATACTCTACCACTAAAACTAATTGAGCAGCACAAAACCAACTATTTGGAGTTCCATAATAGGCTTGCCAGAAAAACAAATTATATATATTATTTTAATCAATTCGTAACTGTTTAGCTGGTTTCTGAAAACCAAATAATTCTATCGTTATTAACAGTTA
>CAYXJR010000012.1:0-73025 GCA_964465145.1 uncultured Porphyromonadaceae bacterium
AGCTTATTTTTGAAGGTGCATCTTATTCGTAATTATTTGGTCTATTAATTACCGTCCGGGTAGAGCGGATCGTTACCTCCCCGCTCCCCCACAGACCCGGACGAGCGGATTTCCCGCATCCGGTTCCTCAGGTTATGGATTCGCTGCATAAATTGAATGATAGATTTTGGGTCTGGCTAAAATAAAATTCTGATGAGTAAGCACGTTAAAACGATCCCAGGTCATATTGCTGCGTGATCGTCTTGAAAGCCATTTCTTCCAGTGTCGTGTGACCTGAAGATAGAAAACCCTTATGCTTCTGCTATTCCCGGTTATACCATAATAGTAGTAATGACCACGAAGTTTAGAATTAAGCATCTTGCATTGGTAGGTCATACTCTCATGTCGATTGAGTCTGCACCAGTTGTTAATCCGGCTTATACTCCGTTGCAATCGGTCTTTGGCCGTCTTTCGCATGACAACCCAGCTCCCTTTTTGGGATTTGCCCCAATAGAACGTAAAGCCCAGAAAGTTAAATGTACTACACTCCCTTGTGACCTTATCGTTACCTTTGGACGGCTTGGAGAAGTTTATCAGTTTGGTTTTCTCCGGATGAAGTTGCAAGCCAAACTTAATAAATCGCTTAGCTAAAACTTTAAATACCCGTTCCGCATCTTCCTTGTTCTCAAAACCCAGAACACTGTCATCAGCAAAACGGACTATTATTGCTCTGCCTTTTAACAATGGAATAATTTCCTTCGCGAACCATTTATCTAGCACCTCATGCAGATAAATATTACTCAGCAAAGGAGAAATCACCCCGCCTTGTGGGCTGCCTTCATCGCTGTAACTGATTGATCCTCCTTCCAAAACCCCTGCTTTTAACCATTTACCAATTAATCTTGTAATCACTCCATCTCGCACCCTTTGTCTAAGAAACATCCTCAGATATTGATGGCTCATCGTATCAAAGAATTTGCGGATGTCCAGATCGATCACCCAACCAATATTCTGCTGATAGATTTGTTTCCACAGGTAATCAACCGCATCATGCTGAGACTTGCCCGGACGAAAACCATACGAGAAAGCAAAAAACTCCTCCTCAAATACAGGTTCCAGTACTTGCAATACTGCCCTTTGCAATATGCGATCTTCTACCGTGGGGATACCTATGGGTCGCTGCTCCTTCCCTTTCCCCTTTGGAATGTAAACCCGCTTGACCGGTGGCGCAACATAGCTCCCCGATTTCGCTCGTTCGAGTAAATCCTGAAGATTATGTTCAAGATTACCTTTATACATCTCCAAAGTTTGGCCATCAACACCCGGACTTGTATCTGACTTAACCCTTTTAAAGGATTCCTCCATCCAGTCCATATCAATATGGTGGTGCAGGGATACCAGAGCTTCATCCCGGTATTTCTTAGCAATTTCTGCTATTCGATTCTGTTTCGTTAACACATTCATTTGTTCCAGTGTACATTTTATTGTTTCTCAAAATCGATTCCATAACCCGACGCTCTCCCTTCCTTAATCACCGGCTCCTTTGGGCGAGTTCACCGGCTTTCAAACAGTACTATGAAGGCGCTAAGACTGCCTCTGCCCTTTTCCTAACTTCGCTCTTCGCTCGTATCGGATACCCTGACGTGTCTCATTGTTTCGCTTATACCGAAGGTGAGACGCCTCCGACACACCCGGGCATTGGTCGACCAGTTGCCCTATTCCTGGTTTCTTTTCGTCAGGGAAACAGGAGGCTCTCCCATGTTCCCGTGAAACCCTTTATACATTTGTCCTGCTCTCCGACCCCGGACGGACCTTGGCACTCACCTTTATCGTGTTTTTAGGTTCTGCTCCCGCATTTTCAACAACGAAAGCTCCATCGTCAATCACACTTACGAGGCTCAATCACACGGCTTTTGTATTCGCTGTCTACGCTTCGTGCCAGCATCTCTGCAGACTACGCAAGACTCGCTTCCGGCTGATGGCTAATCTTTACCAGTCAGGATTATTAACCTAATGGGTTTCTACGAAAGGTTTCAAAGAACAACATTATCCCCCTTTCACGGGCTTCGCATGGCGCAATGAAAATCTATGTTAATTCAAAACATCATGGAATCGAAAATTTATGAAATCAAAAAAAAAGGAGTATCTCACTCCTTTCATTCTCTGAAATGGGAAAAGTCTATGCCGGTGACGGCGACACAGTTAACCCACCCCCACCGCCTCCTCCTCCAGATCCACCACCAGGATCAGGTAATGGATAGAAGCTGTCTTATTGATCCAATCCCACCTTGACAATTCTTTACAAGGTGGGATTGGACTTTTGCAGAATTTATGCTACTTTTAGGATGACCAACACATCAAAATGTCATTTCAATACAGCAGGAAGGTAAATCCTCTTGAGCTGATCAGGTCGGGCGATAAAGAAGCTCTGGACTTGGTCCCCCCCCCTTAGTGATTTCATAATCAAGCAATTAAAATATCGAGGATGTTATTCCATGGAATTACGGGACACTATATTCGATGACACGATTTGTGACCTAATCAGAAAGAAAGGCACTCTACCCGAATTGAATGATCCCCTTCCTTACTTAATTGGGATGGCGAAAAACATAATAAAAAGATATATTGATAAAGACAAAGATGAATACTGGCTCATAGAATCATTCCAGGAATATCCTGACCTCAACACCAATTCAGAGGAGGAACAAGAAGGTTTGAAGAAATGCATGGAATCAATAAAAACATTAAGTAAACAGCTGCCAAAAGCTCAAAGGGAAATAATTGAAGACTATTGGCTGAAAGGGAAAACACCCTCAGAAATTTGCAAGGAAAGAAATTATAACTCAGATGAAACCTTTTCATCAGTGAAATCTCAGGCCTTGAATGCATTACGGAAAATAATCTGGGAATGTGACAATCACCATGAGCTTAAATACTGGTTGAGAAGAATGGAAAAAAACAACAATAATGACAACAAAAAATAACACCGGACCACTTGAAGAACTTCTGGACAGAATTTCTGAAAAAGAGTTGGATTCACGCCGACAGGAAAAATACGACAGGCTTGTAGCAGCTGCACGGCGAAAAAAACGTCTAAAGAAAAGATGGTTAAGTGGAATAGCCGCTGTAACGGTTGCAGCTTGTTTAACAATCATAATAATCACAACCTCTACTTTAGGCAAGCCAGACAGCAGTGAATTATATAAATCCTTTTATTCCCCGCATCATTTCCCGGTTGAATACCGAGGGACGGATTCACTAAATTCAAACTTTCTCGAAGCTATAAGGCTGCACAGCGAGGGTAAAGTCGACCAGGCTGAAAAAAGCTTGCAAATTATTTTGGTTGAGGATATAAATAATCCTGACTATATGCTCCTAATGTCCCAGATTCTGATGCAGCAGGAGAAATATGATTCATCAATCGCTTATCTGAAACGGGTTATTGAATCCGGCGGATCATACGAAAGGACAGGGCTATGGTATTTGGCCTTATCCTATCTGGCAATGGAGGATTATGACAAATGCTCTGAGGCTCTGGATTCGCTTATCGACCTAAGGGACTCCGGGTTTTCAAAACAAGCTATGAAGTTGAGGCGGAAGGTTAAGAAAGTGAATCGCAAATAGTTGGATGCCAAAAACAAATAATCTAAATATGGCAAATAACCTTCCTGCGCTTATTTAGATTTGTCAACGCTACTATTGTTGTAGCAGTTTACTGGTCATTAGTTTTAGATATAATTTTGTAACATTACTTTGATACGGATCTATAATAAACGGATCATACATGACACCAGTCATGTCAAGCACAAAAAAATACGGTGTTTGATTCTCGAGAGAAATATTCAATCCACCTTTGTTAACCTGATAAATAGAGTATGAAATATTATTAGCTCGACCAAAGACTATAACATCACGAGGAACAGTTTTATCAGTTAAGATCGCAACTTGATCATTCGCCAACAACTTACAGTGATCAGCCAAAAACCTCAAAGTACTGTCAACGCATGGTGGACAATCAGTTTCAAGCAATCGAAGAATTAACAAAGGTCCCTTTTCTGCAATATTACCAACAGATATATTTCTACGCTTTTCGAATGAGAAAACTGAATCATCTTCGGGAAATCTGTACCTATTATAAGAATAAATTGGCAGAATTTTCTTTTCAACAATCTCATTTAAGGGGTCGCCTTTACTTTCTGAAACCAATTGATAATAATCTCTACTTCTAATTAACTTATTGTATTGGATTTTTAATCCTACGCAAACAATACATACTGCAATAAAAACAAATGGTACTAAGAATTTAGAAATATGTTTCATTTTAATTTAACTATTTGTAGGATCGGATTGTCATTAATACTTGACGATTCAATTATGTTTAGTAGGTGATTGTTCCCTTCTGGTGATTTGATTTTTTTTGGGGGATTAATGCCTAATCTTTTATACTCCAGGAGGTCAGCCACCTCATATGCACAACAAACTGCATTTTCCGAAACTTTAAATTCAAATGAAAACGGAGGACCTCCAGTAATATCATTTTCAATGCCCCAACTCCTAGATTCCTTCTTGAAGGAACTGCAATAGGTTACCCCTGAACCAGGATAATAAAAATACTTTTTTACTCCGGGAGGATTATTAATAAAAACTGTCAGGTAAATAAAATTAGCAAACTCTGTCAAACTCTGCAATATCAAATATTTTTTGAACTCCCTATTGAGTGTCTTTATATCGTAAAAGAATTCCTCTGGCATTTTGAATTTCCCAAATTCAATTTCAAAATGCTTTCTATAGGTTTTTCCATCAAATTCAAAAACAGCATCAAAAGGCTTTTCCCAATATCTCAAATTTTGCCCAAAGTTATAAACAGTGGCCATGTGCTCCAAGGCATTGCGTTTCACTTTATATTTATGAAATACACCTTTATTAGTACCCTTCCTGTCTATCACTTCTATTAAATAATTATTGCTTAATGGTGTAAGTGATGAGGAAGTGTAAGCAACAATGTTGTCATTAATGAACCCAATATTTGTAAATGCACGATCTAGTTTAATTTCCTCTATCAATGTTCCATCCAAAGCAAATCTCAATATACTGTGCCTTGATGCGCAATTAATAAGAACTTGCTTTAATTTACGATCGATTACAAATCCATACAATAAATTAATATACTCCCCAGGTCCCTTGCCAACAAATCCAATGTTATTTTTAAATTCACCTTTGTCGTTAAAGACAAAAATTCTATTTGATGTACGATCAGAAATCACAATCATATCATCAATTTGTGCAACTTGTGAGATTCTTCCAATTAGACAATTTTCTTGAGTGGCAAGCTTTATGTATGATACTGTATCAGCAAATAAGCTAAGAACTGGCTCTTCCTTACATTGAATAATTTCGACTATATCAATACTGATAGGATCCTGACAAGGGGATTGAATCCACCAAACACAAAGTAATAGAATTGCATAAAGATTTTTCATGTTAAAATGTTTAAATGGGGGCCCCAGAGCCCCCATTTGTACTTAGGACGAATCATTCAGGCAAGAAATAGGGGATTTCTGAGCAAGCTGGATTTTCAAGGTCACAATTATCAATACTGCATGTGCCTTCAAAATAAACGTTGCAAGCCGAAAGAAATTCAAATGGGATATCATTATAACAACAAACCCATCGACAACAGGGAGACCAAGGACATCCTACAGCCAAAACTTCAAAGCATTCAGTTTGCGCAGGAACTGGTGGTTCAACAAAGGAATAGGATGAGAGTGCAAAGGATAAAGTTCCAATTCCAATAGCAAGTATTAAAAGATTTTTCATTATCTATTTAATTTTTTGTTAATTTTTGTGTCTATTTGAATCCATATGGAACAAGGAGAATTATGCTCGATGTTCTCAGTATGATAATTATGACAATCTGATCAGACTTTTAAGAACTCGGAACCATAATTGTTGCCAGAATTTATTGCCTTCCGAATTGCAAGAAAAGATTCTGGCCTAGTTAAAGAAACTTGGTTTGTCTTTTCATATGATAATAAGGTTTCTTAATAGTTATTCACTTTTAATGTTAAATTACAATTTTTCTGGTGTACTATTTGTATACCAGTTCCCAATCCAAAATATTAATGGATTTTGAAAGTTTTTTTCAACACAATTTATAAGCTGCTGATAATGTGGGGAATAAAAAAAGGCTTGTGGCTTATGGCTTGAGGCTTGAGTACAAGGATAAGGTCAAGTTTTGAGGCTAAGTAGTATTTAAATAGGAGACTGCCTACTGGGGACTGAGGACTGAAGACTGAAGACTCAATTTCGCCATCTTCTAATTACAATTATTATGACATTTAATGATTTCATTAACAATAGACTCCAATTGAATTGAAAATCTTTAAAAGCTATTCTCCAAAAGGCAAATCGTAAGAATAAAAGTTTGAAAAGCCGTTATTAAGTGCCATTCTATGAATAAAATAGCATTTAGTATTGGCTATTAGTATTTTATCTGGAAAAGAAAGGCCGGGTACATGATAGGGGGCACTCAATTGCCAGGTTACCGGATTAACTTGGGAAATCGTTATGATCCCTCTTTCCAGCCAAACCCAATAAACTTCTTTTGTAACTGGATCCTGCATGAGGTCCAAAAGATCATTACCGTAAAGTTGTTCATAGCTATACTCTTCCTTTTGATCCCTTTCCAAATCAAAATAATGGATAAAGGGCTTCCTGTCAGTTGAAAATATGATACCCTTGTCATAAAGGTAAACACTGGTTTTAATTGGTGACCTTGCCATTCTATCCATTACAGCACCAGTAAAAGCATCGGATGGATCGAAGGTTAAATTCTCTCTGGGGTCCATACCATGGGCTATCAATGTATCAATATCTGCTAGCCACCACCTGCCACCAACACTTGGGATCGGTGGATGCTCATATTTTCTTGCTTCTGGAGCGTCAGCAAAACTTATCCCATTGAACAGACTTATTATTGTATCCACCTCAAATGTTGTTGTGTCTACGGCAATATAGTCGTGACAGTTACTTTCTCCTGACCTTTCCTTAAATATTGCAGAATTCCCCACAAAAAGTTCAAGCTTTTTCAAATCATGGCTTACATTCTTATTCTCGAAAGAATACAGAGGAATAATTGATTTTTCCAGAACAAATAATTGTGCCATCACCGTCTTATTAATGGCATGTACATTACCATAGGCATCAAGAAACAGCTCATCTACCTTGCCCTCAACTGGTGATTCAGACCGCGCCAGAACTTTTCCTCTCAAATCAATTATTGCTATTTCCTGTTTAAAAACGTTCTTGTCGGCATATCCTAAAACCCAGAATCTATCTCTTTGAAAAACAAAATCAGTAACATAAAAATTCTCTTTACTGAAGAATTTCTTCAATCTGCCTGCTTCTATTTGTACTTCATTTATTCTTATAGTAAGTGGGGATAAATAGATATTTATTGAGCCCTTATTTGCCTGGTCAATTCGAACTATTGTATCCTGATAACTCACATGAGAGATTGATAAAACCAGAGGATATTCTTTTACCGTTATACTAATACTACCATTAATATCAGCAACGTGAAAACTCTTGTGAGCCTGTTCAATAACATGACAGTAGGGAATTGGCTTTTGGGTCTTCTGATCCAGAATTTGAACCATTTGGCTTGTTTGTCCGATGCTCACGTAACAAAATTCAACCAGTATTACTAGTGAAATAGATAGATGACGGATAATAGAATTCATAAGAATAATTTTCAGATTATACTTCTTACCTATTCCAAATGGTTCTTACATATTGCTTTGATAGTTCTGGCAAAGCTCTTTCCGGATAAAAAGGAGCTAATACCTTTCCATCCTTATCTAAGATAAAGAAAATAGGCTTACTTTCATTAATTTGGCCATCTAAAATGTTTACCAATTGGGGTGCGAAAAAAACAGGAATATCACTTTTGGAGGAGCGCAAAAAAGATCCAAGATTCTCAGTTTTTAACGTGCTAATAATTATTAGGGTATGGTTCTTCCATGATGGATGTAGTTCGTCTAGCAAATCATTGGAGAAATCGATACACTGTTCACAGGAGAGCTCCGAATAATATAAGACAAACTTTCTTCCGGTATCCAATATCTTTTCCAAAGAAGTAATTCTGTTTTCCTGGTCTGTGAGTTGAACAATGCCTGGTATCACAAATCCATTCAGTGGAAATAGGTCAAAAAGATTAGAGCTAAGGAGGTTGACCTGATATTCAACATCTACCTTCAGCAAATCTCTTGTTTGGTCTTCCGAAAACCCAGCTTGATTAGGCTTCAGAATCAAAAAATACGATACACAAATTATGCATATTGCAATAGTAGCATAGGCTAAGATTCTATCATTCCATTTCATTTCTTCTTCAAATGTACGATTCTTAATAAGGGATTATGTAAGTTGCTCATACTTAATATACTTGAACTTATTAGTGTATTCGGAGGGTTATTGGATAATCTATGTTGACCTCAATGGGCTCAATAACATCAAAACAATTTCTCTCATTTATCACCCCTCCGGGCCAAAATGGGTAACACTCATCAATGTCATCTATAATTTGGCTGGAACCATCTGGTCCAGTTAAATGATATGACAGACCAGTTTCCTTTTCAAATAATATTCGACGTCTCGCTCCTTTTGACAGTCCATCTAAGAATAGTAGATACTCAGTATCCAAGAGTTTAACTACTAAATCAAATTCAAATGCTTTTTGGCTAAACTGATTTTTATCCTTCAATATGTCATATGGAATTCTACGCGATCCATAATCTAAATAGAAAACTGGATAAATCACAAATTCAGGGCCTATTTGATATACAGTATCAGAATAACAATCCCAAAATCTAATACCGTCTGAGGTTCTATTGATATTTGAGAATCTTGGAATCTGTAGCCCTATGTTCTCATCAGGCATTTTTGCAATTCTTTTCCAAGTTTTCTCCTTTGTATTATAAATAGACATTGCATATCCCTCATTGAAACTCTGCGTTGGACGAGGAGAATACAAGATCAGATGGTTATTAGAGAAAGTCATTCTAGAAGGATAGCAATCAATCTTGATTGACGATTGAAAATTATTAGCAAAGTCGTAAACAAGTATTTTTTGTGTGCCATTTTCTAGTATAAATATGTATTGGCCTTCATCATCAACGGCAAAACTCAATAAGCTAATAAACTCTCCAGGTCCCTTACCTATGCGCCCTATTTCATTAACAAAGTACCCATCCCTGGTAAACTGCATTAGCTTCTTACGTCTGTCGTCCCATAAAACAATAATATCCTTTCCAATATGAATTGAACTAATTTGTGTAATTAAGCTTTGGTCTGTTGTCTCAAGAATAACCCATGAAACGGAGTCTGCTATTGAACTCAGGGTTATAGTGTCACAAAATGAAAACCCTTTTGAAATATCAAATGTTTTTATCTGAGTTTCAACAGGATTTTCATTTTTGCAAGTCAAAAACATTGATAAAATAATAACAAAAACAAATAGCTTTTGATATCTCATTTGTTCTTTTACTAGATGAGCCAAGGAATCTTAACTTGGATTGTTTGTCGTACATGGGGGAGTACAAACTCTAAGCCAATCCCCACAATATTCAGGATAACTTGGGTGGGAGATACAAGTTTCCACGAAGCCTATGCATCCACCGCCCCAATAGCATGCACCCCATTCGGCAATCCAACCAGGAGTTAAAACATAATCTCGAGAATAACAGTCAGGATGACCATCTTTAGAAGCAGGCAAACCGTCATCAGCAAAAGCATCCAAGGCGACAAAACTGCCTGCCACCACAACAACAATAAAACTGACACGAACTAAAAATCTTAAAAACTTTTCCATAGCACTTGAATTAATTTGTTAATACTTATAATTATCTGGCGAAAACAAACATTTTCTACTGATCAAACCCAAAACTTTCGAATCTAATCCCTCAAATGCTGTCTTCAAACACCATTCTATAGGTAATATCATTTGGCAAACCAAAACATTAATGGATTTCAGAAATTTTTTTCAACAAAATTTATAAGTTACTGATATTGTGGGCAATAAAAGAAGGCTTAAGGCGTCAGGCTTATGTATAAGTATAAGGAACAAGTATTGAGGTTAGAAGGATAGCTGGCAACTGCATAACGCATACTGCCTACTGAAGACTGAAGACTAGCAACGGAATCCATGAACATCCTGCAATTGCAGCTCATTTCTTTAAAAAATTTAGCTCATTTATCCATCTTTTTGAGCCACAATCACTAACTCGAAGAGCTCAAAACAATATCCTATGCTTAAAAGAGATTTTTATTAACTTCAACTTATAGTATTTTTGAATTATGAATTTGATTGAAAAGAATATCGACCAGATAAGAATGTTGTGCAACAAACATAAGGTTGCAACATTATTTGTCTTTGGTTCTGTTTTAACAGAATACTTTAATGCGGACAGTGATTTGGATTTTATGGTTGATTTTGACAATATCGATATCTATGATTATGCTGATAATTATTTTGATTTAAAGTTTTCTTTAGAAGAATTATTCAACAGAAAAGTTGATCTTCTGGAAAATAAGGCCATTAATAATCCCTTCCTCCGAAATTCAATTGATTCAACTAAAATGCTTATCCATGGATAACGATACTAAAACCTGGCTTTTTGATATATTACAATCCATCAACGAGATAGATTCATATTTTATCAACAAGCAAAAGATTTTCGAAGAGTTCAATTCTGATATAAAAACAAAACGGGCAATTGAGCGCAATATTGAAATCATCGGAGAAGCTGTGAACAGAATAATAAAAAAGGACAATGACTTTACCCTAAATAATGCTCAAAAAATCATTGGAACCAGAAATAGAATTATTCATGGATATGATAAAATTTCGGAGGATATTATCTGGAGTATTGTGATTAATCATCTGCCCAAGCTTAAAGAAGAAGTAAATATCTTACTTAATACCTGATTTACTATTATTTATTATAATACGAACCTCCGTATATGACATACCAGCTGCCATTCGTTAACCTTAATGGATTCTGAAAGTTTTTTTCAACAAAATTTATAAGTTGCTGATAATGTGGCCAATTAAAAAGGCGTGAGGCTTAAGGCGTATGGCTTAAGTACAAGTAGGAGTAATAAGTATTGTGTTTATAAGTGATTCTGAGAACTGACATCCGACATCTGACATCTGACATCCGACATCTGACATCTGTCATCCCTTCGACTCCGCTCAGGGACCGGATAATTGAGTATAGGCAACGAGCATTTAGTCGTCTCTCATACACCTAACAGAATAATACTGATCTTGAGGATTATAGCCAGGCAGTATTTTTCTTTTGTTCTTATCAATAGTAATCACCCAGACACTCATAAAAGATTGATCTCCTGGTTTGGTAGAAGACCAGTAATAGCCTCTTTTGCCAAGGTCTTGTTCAGCATTGGGCAAATTGTCAAGATCAATTAATCCTCCAAAAACAGCATTAAAGCCGGTACTCCCACCCAGTATTAATTCTTCATAGTGATCTTCAGGGCCTAAGGTATCAAACAGTTTATTCCAGTCATTTTTAGTCGGAACCCGCCATCCATCAGGACAGACAGCTGGCAATTTCTCGAATGGATATAAATACCCATAAAATCCTACATCAGATCCCTCTCCAATGTAGGCCCTATTTCCATAAAAATGTGGGTAATCAACTTTCAGGTTTTTTGAAAACCACCACTGATCTCTAATTTTTATTGTTCCATAATAATTCCAGCCGGTGCCTCTCTTATCCAATAGTATATCAGTTTCATATTGACTGTCACTTATGTAAATCTCCTTATAAGCCGTATCTCTTAATTCACCTCTGTCTATGAGTTCCATGGCAACTGTGTATTTGCCAGGAGATGCGAAACTGTGAAAGACTTCCTTTTCAAAATTGAGCTCACTGTCCCAAATACCGTCATTTTCCCAGTCCCAACGAGTCAACATTTGAGAAGGAGAATCCTCACCATCACGACTAGCCCAGGAATCAAACCGTATTACTGTTTTTGTATTGCCTCCAAAAGTTGAAACTGTAAACTTTGCGCTCGGTGCTTGATTTTGATGATATATCCAGAACTTTTTGATAATAGAATTCTCCAGGCCCAGGGAATTTAGAATGACAAGTTTGGTGAAATAATACTGTTCCACTGGAAATGAATGAATTGCCGTTGCTTGTTCAGACCATTCGGTATCATAAAACCCATCATTATTAAAATCCCACCGGTACATCAGGTTTTCATTCAGATCACAGCTGTAATAAGACTTACCTGCGTCAAAAAGGATATCTTCATTCTGGATTAATATTCCTGGTACCGTAATAAAATCAGGTATGATACAGGTATCCAAAAGTGTAACCTGCAGCACCCTGGAAATTATATTCACTCGTCCGCCAGGATCTTCAACATGAAGCCTTGGCATATAAACCTGAGGAACAGGATAAATTTTAAATGCAATGGGTGAATTTCCTGGTTTTGTATCCCATATTCCATCACCTTCAAAGTCCCATTTGAAGATCAAGGAGGAAAGAGAATCTTCATCGTCCTGAGTTAAGCTTGCATCAAGGGTAAAAGAAGTATAGATATGTCCAGTTTCAGGAGTAAGAATAAATGCAGCCCTTGGGTTTGAAAAACCTCTGGATACCTGTATCTGAAAACTGGAATCGCTGGTTTGTCCAGCCAAGTTTTTTATTTGCGCTCTAGGATAATAAGTCCCTGGCTTAAAATAGCGATGGTTTAACTTTTTCTCATTTAAAAATGGAATGTCAAATAATCCATCTCCCTCCCAGTCCCAACGAACAAAGATTCTGTCATTATTATCAAACTCAAGTGTTTTGGAAAGATCAAATGAAAAAGTGGTGGTTGTTGGACCCTTAAGAGGATAGATTTCTGGACTAATCACCGGTAAAGGTGCCGATGTTTTCTCACAAGCGCACAGTATCAGAATCCATCCAATTAATATTAACAAACTTCCTTTTTTCATCTTAATGGAACTGAGTTGTCACCTCCGTCAGTTGATTGGGATGCACTTCTACTTTACCTCCATCCATTCTCAAGCCATATTGATCTCCAAATCCTGAGAACTTACATGAATCACCTCCTGCAAGGCAAATAATAGTAGCATGGTAATAATAAGTACCTGAGGGGAGATAAAACCGGTAATTGGATTTAGCATCTGAAACATTGGTGGCCCTGAAAAATTCCCCACGGTACATTGAATCCGCTGTATAGGCAAGGCTTAAGTCTGCTCTTTTTACTCTGCCAGGTGGGATACCCTGGATATTGTAGACAAAACGGATTTGGAGTATTCCGGTGGAATCCAATTCCTTACCCTGATCCGGATTAACTCCAATCCCTGGGTCTTCACATCCCACGAGTAGTCCGGAAATTAATATTATTAAGATCAGAATTCTCATTGTCTTTGTTTTGAATATGGTAAAAATCCAAGGTGACTGGTAAACTGACTATAAGCCAGGGAGTCAATAGTGTGCACAGAAAGAGGAATATTATAAATATCACGATGGCTCAATGAAGAGAAAACACCAACAGCATTTTCCATATTGGAAGTAGACTGTGCTGAAAAACCAAACTGCCGGTGGGCAGATCTAATTAGATAGTACAGCTCCTCACCTCCTGCCCATATATGAAAATCAAGTCCAACAGGAATCCTGACAACCCCAACCTCTGTTTTCAATCTCCGTCCAATTTCTCTCAGGAATTTTTCACCAGAAAATCTTTGGTCAACAAATGCTACATCATTCTCTTCTCCAAAGGCAATATCCATGACAAAGACCATCGATTTTGAATAACTGCGATCATCCGAAAACTCCAAATAATTGAAGTCAATTACAGCCTGATAAACTGCCCGGGGAGCAACAGGTTCAAATCTGAAAAAAAAGTCCTCTGAAGAATATAGGTTTATACTTCGATAATCAACCGGAAGGGGGTCTATTACATTAAACTCCCGTTCAAAGGATTTGACTTCCCCATACACAATGAAGTCAGATTCTTTAAGGTGTAGATACAATTTGTAATTCGTGTTTAATAATACCGGCATTTCGGCCGAAAGAATCTGCAGCTCCTCCTCAGGGAAAAGACCGGTATCTCTTGTTGTTCCAGAATACGGAGTAAACCAAACTTGATTATTGGAACCATCGTTATCATTGTATGTGATATAGAGGTCAAAATCTTCGTCCAACCAGGTTAGCTTTGGTTCCTCTAAAACAGAATCATTCCCCTGATAATAAAAGGTTTGACCTACCCTTACATATTGCGTAGAGTAATCTGGGTCAAGGAAACAATAAACAACTGGTATTTTCTTGGATGGGGCATACAAATCAATCTCAGAAGTGCACGCATTCAAAAAGAAAAATGAACAAACAATCCAGACCAATCTATATGGTATGATAGTTCTATTAACCATAAAATTAAAAATAAGGGGACTGGACAAACAAATGGGATATTGCCCCACTAAGATAATAAAAAAAAGTGATGAGGAAATAAACTTATTAAGGGGGGCTAACCAGTACCCCCCCCATAATTACTTTCTAAATACTAAGAAGTTGGTATTTCACCGTAATCAAAAGTCATCTTCTGTAGAAATGATCCTCCATAAGTTAAAGTTACATCCGGATTAATGATGGTAATATCTTGATCATAAATCGTTGAATGAGGATACTCAAGTGCAGGTCCTTCAATATCCACATATATGGCATAAACGCTCGGGCAATCTTCAATTTCTATAATAGTATAATTGGGTGCTGGATTTGGCTCTATCTCCGGATTCACAAATGATTGAGTTGAAATGGAAAATGGTAGCAAAACAACCAAACAAACCACGATTCTAATTTTGTTTTTTATTTTTTATAGTACTTAAAGTTATTGTTTTCCACCAGTATGACGATAACGCCTAAAGCTAGGTCAGCCAGGTGGAAGGCTAACATAGCTTCTCCAAAAAACTATTCGTTCATTGCCAGATCCAGTTGGAAGAAAAATGAACCTAACTGAATGAAAGAAACTTTGTTTTCATTTTTGCAATTTTATATTTATTCCTTCTTTGGCACTTGAATAGTCTTATTGACCCTCTTTTATACTATACCAGTTCCCAATTCAAAATATTAATGGATTTCAGAAATTTTTTTCAACAAAATTTATAAGTTGCTGATAATGTGACCAATAAAAAAAAGGCTTGGGGCTTAAGGCGTAAGAATATCGAAGCGAAGCGAAGATCCTGATTTATCGGGAAGGATAAGTAATTTGTGCTAAGGATATAAGTAGGGACGCATATTTGCGTCCAGTAAATCGAAACCCAAATTACCCGTAGGGACGCATATTTGCTTCTCAAACCAAAATAGAAAATCTCCGTTAATTTATTGTAATTTTAGATTCTATTCTAATATTATTATAATTATTTTCGTTTTAGAACGAGATTTACTATATTTGAGCATGATTAAAAGGATCTTACTCGATACAATTAAAAATGTTGCTCGTTCTGGTAAGGCTATCATTATCCTGGGTTCCCGCCAGGTTGGAAAAACTACCCTTTTGAACGAACTAACCATGGATATGCCAGATAAGCTGGCATTAAACGGAGACGAACCTGATATCAGGGAGTTATTATCAAATGTGAATTCAGAAAGGCTGATTAGTCTTTTTGCTGGAAAATCCCTTGTCATTATTGATGAGGCTCAGATGATTCCTGACATAGGTATAACATTAAAACTTATAACCGACAGGATTCCCGGAATCCAGTTATTTGTATCTGGCTCCTCATCCCTGGAACTTGCAAATACCATTAATGAACCTTTAACAGGCAGAAAATTCGAATTTCATCTGCACCCGCTGTCCCTAGGCGAAATGATCAGCCATAATGGCCTTCAGAAGGAAAAAAGGATTATAAAGCATCGCCTGATATTCGGCTATTACCCTGATGTGGTGACAAATCCAGAAAATGAGGTTAAGCTTTTGAAAGAACTGGCCTCCAGTTATTTGTATAAAGACATACTGTCGTTTGGATTTATCAGGAAACCTGTTGTCCTCGATAAACTTCTCCGGGCCCTGGCCCTCCAGGTCGGCAGTGAGGTTTCCTACAATGAACTGTCACAGATGGTCGGCATTGATAAGGAAACAGTGGAAAGGTACATTGATCTGCTGGAAAAAGTTTTCATAATATACCGGTTAAATGCTTTGAGCAGGAATGTCAGAAACGAAATTAAAAAGGGAAAGAAAATCTATTTCTGGGATAACGGGATAAGGAATTCAATTATCGGGAACTTTTTACCCTGGGAAAACCGGACGGATCAGGGCCAGCTATGGGAAAACTTTATTATCACCGAAAGGATAAAACATCTATCCTATAAGGATTTCTACGGTAATTTATATTTCTGGCGGACAAGCCAGCAACAGGAGATTGACCTGATCGAGGAAAAGGACGGGAAATTCAGGGTTTTTGAATTCAAGGTAAACCAAAGGAAAAGCTCAAAAATCCCTCTCACATTTTCCAAAGCATATCCAGTTGAATCTTTTAAAACCATCCATCTGGATAACATCGAGGAAATATTGAAATTATAATTAGAATCAAAATTGGAGAAAGGTGGATAATCATGGTCTGCCCTGTTTATCATGGTATCCCAGTAGTCGGGAAATACCCTATCCGGAACAGTGCAAAAAACATGTATACTGTCAATGATTCTGCTGGTCACAGATCTATCATCTTTCAGCCCCATCATTATCCTGTTAAAAATACGTTCGGGCTTTAAACTGTAACTAATAACGAGTAACGAATAACGAATTGTTAATACCGTTGTTGAAAACCTGTTTCAAGCCGAGGGTGGCTTTTTGCTATCTTTGTATTTATGTCACAGGAGAAGATTGAAAAGTATTCGGAAGAGAGCATAAAAACCCTGGAGCCCAGGGAACATATCCGTTTGCGGCCGGGTATGTACATTGGGAAGCTAGGTGATGGATCATCTCTTGATGATGGAATTTACGTCCTTCTGAAAGAGGTAATTGACAACTCAATCGATGAATTTGCTATGGGGCACGGTAAGGTCATCGACATTGGAATTCATGATAAAGAATGCTTTGTCAGGGATAGGGGCCGGGGCATACCCCTGGGAAAACTGGAAGATGTAGTTTCAAAGATGAATACCGGTGCCAAGTACGACTCCAAAGTGTTTAAGAAATCCGTAGGTCTGAACGGGGTGGGTCTGAAGGCTGTCAATGCCCTGACTAGTTCCTTTATCATACGTTCTTTTCGTGAAGGCCAGGTTAAGGAAGCTGTTTTTGAAAGGGGAAATTTACAAAACAAGCCCAAATTAGTAAGTTCTGAAGAAGAAAATGGAGTTGAGATCCGTTTCATCCCCGATCGGGAAATATTTGGCTCATACCGCTATCTTAGTGAGTATGTGTCTTCGATGCTTAAAAATTATGTCTATCTGAATACCGGACTGACAATTCGCTTCAACGGAGAGAAGTTCTTTTCCAAGAACGGACTGCTCGACCTATTACAAAACCGGATGAGTCATGAAGGACTTTACCCCATTATTCACCTGCAAGGAGAGGATATTGAACTGGCTATGACCCACAATAACCATTACGGAGAGGAATATTATTCCTTCGTTAATGGCCAGCATACTGCACAGGGAGGAAGTCACCTCCTGGCATTTCGTGAAGCCCTGATCAAAACTATTCGGGAGTTTTACAACAAGGATTTTGATGCCTCCGATATACGGGCTTCCATTACAGCCGCCATAAGTATAAAAGTAGAGGAACCAATATTCGAATCCCAAACCAAGACTAAGCTAGGATCGAAAGACCTGGGACCCAAGGGTCCTTCCATCAGGAATTTTATTGTGGATTTTATTAAGAAAGAGCTCGATAATTTCCTTCATAAAAACCCTGAAGTAGCCGAGGCCCTCCAACGCAAAATCCATGATTCGGAGAAAGAAAGAAAAGCCATTTCAGGCATAAAAAAAATCGCCCGGGAAAGAGCAAAAAAAGTGGCTCTTCATAATAAGAAACTCAGAGACTGCCGCGTACATTACAATTCTAAACATGAGCAACGGCTGGAAACGTCTATCTACATAACGGAGGGGGATTCTGCCAGTGGATCAATTACTAAATCCCGAAATGTTAATACTCAAGCCGTTTTCAGTCTGAAAGGAAAACCTAAAAACACCTATGGAGAACCAAAGAAACTGGTGTATGAGAATGAAGAATTTAATCTCCTCCAGGCAGCACTGAACATAGAAGAAGGAATTGAAAACCTGCGTTACAACAATATAATTATTGCCACGGATGCCGATGTAGATGGAATGCATATCCGCCTCCTGCTAATCACATTCTTCCTAGAATTTTTCCCCGACCTGATAAAGCATGGACATTTATATATACTGCAAACTCCATTATTCCGTGTCAGGGACAAAAAACGCACTTATTATTGCTACTCCGATAGTGAAAAAAAATCCGCCGTAAATAAGCTGGGCGGTAAGCCGGAGATAACCAGGTTTAAGGGCTTGGGTGAGATTTCTCCTGATGAATTCAAGAACTTCATTACCAAAGACCTGAGATTGGAACCAGTAATATTGCGTAAGGAAGATTTAATACAGGAGATGCTGGAGTTTTACATGGGTAAGAATACACCCGAAAGACAAGATTTTATTATCGACAATCTCCGTGTGGAAGAAGATGACTACGTGGCCTGAGAAAAGAACGACTGGAAGATTTCATGGAAAACGAACAAAATTATATTAATATAGAAAGCCAGGAAGAGAAAAACGCATCTACTTTCGAAAATGGCAATGGAAGAGATACTAATATTACCTACCTCCCGGGAATGTACCAGAATTGGTTCCTCGATTACGCTTCTTATGTAATCCTGGAAAGAGCCGTTCCACACCTTATTGACGGACTGAAGCCAGTTCAACGACGCATCCTCCATTCCATGCGGAGACTTGAGGATGGACGCTTCAATAAAGTGGCCAACATCATTGGCCATACCATGCAATTTCATCCCCACGGGGACGCATCCATTGGTGATGCCCTTGTGCAACTGGGACAGAAAGAACTACTGGTTGATGTCCAGGGAAACTGGGGTAATATTCATACTGGTGATCAGGCCGCCGCACCAAGATATATCGAAGCTCGTTTGTCGAAATTCGCCCTCGAAGTTGTATTTAATCCCAAGACGACCCAATGGAAAGCTTCTTATGACGGGAGGAATAAGGAACCTGTTAACCTGCCGGTAAAATTTCCACTCCTTCTGGCTCAGGGAGTGGAAGGCATAGCTGTTGGACTTGCTTCGAAGATATTACCCCATAATTTTAATGAACTAATCGAGGCTACCATTGCATATCTCCGAAATGAGGAGTTTGAGCTTTTCCCAGATTTCCCCACCGGAGGGCTGTTGGATTGTTCACGATATCAGAATGGGCTAAGGGGCGGAAGAATCCGCATCCGTTCCCGTATATTAAAAATTGACAAACGAACACTGGTCATTTCCGAGATCCCCTACGGTAAAACAACCAGCTCCCTAATAGACACTATTATCAGCGCCAATGATAAGGGCAAAATCAAGATTAAAAAGATTGATGACAACACGGCTGAAAACGTGGAAATCCTTATCGAACTGGCCCCTAATGTATCAGCAGATAAAACTATTGACGCCCTTTATGCATTCACAGATTGTGAAGTCTCAATCTCCCCTAACTCCTGCCTGATTACGGAAAAACACCCGGAATTCATGGGCGTCCGTCAGATCCTTATTAATTCCACTGATAATACCGTCCGACTGCTCAAGAAAGAGCTTGAGATCAGACAAGGAGAACTTGAAGATGCCTGGCACTCGGGATCCCTCGAAAAGATCTTTATCGAGAATAGAATTTATCTTCTGATAGAAGATTGTGAGACCTGGGACTGTGTTATCAAAACTATAGACAAGGGCCTCGATCCTTTTAAGTCTCTTTTGAAAAGACCTGTAAACGAAGAAGATATAATCCGCCTCACCGAAATAAAAATCAAGAGAATATCAAAATTTGATGCATTTAAGGCAGATGATCTGATAAAGGCTGTAGAAGAAGAATTAGAAGTGGTGAAAAACCATCTGGATAACCTTACCATTTTTGCCATTAATTATTTTAAATCTTTAAAAAAGAAATATGGCAAAGGCAGAGAGAGAAAAACAGAAATCCGATACTTCGACAATATAGAAGCAACCAAGGTGGTTGTGGCTAACGAAAAACTATATGTAAATTACGAAGAGGGATTCATTGGCACGGGTTTAAAAAAGGACGAGTTCCTCTTCGAATGCTCTGATATTGACGATGTAATAGTGGTCCGAAAAGATGGATCCTACATGGTAACCAAAGTGTCACCAAAAGCCTTCGTAGGGAAAAACTTGTTTTTCGTGGGCCTGTTCAAAAAGAACGACTCCCGTACTATATACAATGTAGTATACCGGGACGGCAGGGTAGGTAATAATTATATTAAACGATTCCCTGTAAAAGGTGTTACCCGCGACAAAGAATATAACCTGACCCAGGGAAAAGAAATGTCACGGATATTGTACTTCTCTTCTAATCCGAATGGGGAGGCTGAAGTGATCCGGGTGAATCTAAAGCCCAAACCAAAACTAAAAAAGGCCTATTTGGAATATGATTTCTCTGAATTGGCTATTAAGAACAGGTATGCCAATGGTAATATTCTCAGCAAGCATTCTATTCTTAAAATATCTCTGAAAGAAAAGGGCCTCTCAACCCTGGGCGATAGAAAAATATGGTTCGATACCGGAGTAAACCGATTGAATGCTGATGAGAGGGGATCCTTCCTGGGAGAATTCTCAGGCAACGACAGGATCATCGTCATAACCAGGGATGGACAGTTTAGACTGGCCAACTACGATCTTTCAAATCACTTCGAAGATAACCTTCTGAAAATTGAAAAATTCAATGATTCAGATGTTTTTTCTCTGGTCTATTTTGATGCTGATCAGGGGTTCTATTATCTCAAACGATTCAGAATTGACGGACAGACAAATGGGAAAAGCCAAGCTCTGTTAGGATCCAACCCAGAATCACAGATGATTTTGTTATCAAAAGAAATCCTTCCCCAACTTAAAATTGTTTTTGGAGGTAAGCATTCAGAACGTGCGCCGGAAATCATTTCAGCTGCTGAATTTATTAACCTGAAAAGCTTCAGGGCCAGAGGTAAAAGACTGTCTAATTTGGAAATCAGAAAGGTAATTGAAATCGAGCCTATCGAAGCCAGCATCGAAAAGGTAATTGAGATTTATGGAGATGATTATCTGCCACCTGAAGAAGAGGTGGATGAAATAAATATTTATGATGACCAGATTAAAGAAGAAGTTCAGCATGATAGGAAACAGGAAGAACCTGAGCCTAAGAAAAAAATCCCGACAATCCCAAAGATAAACAAGGCACCGCAAGAAAAAGTCAAGGAAATTGAACCATTGGAAGATGTAATCTCTGAACCAATAGATTTACCAGTTGAAACAATTGCTAAACCTCCTAAGAAAAAGAAGGAGCAAAAAAAGGATAACAAATTCAATGATTCTTCCCAGATGACTTTGGAACTATAATGGAATTACCCATCACCCTCATAGGTTTTATGGGCTCGGGAAAGTCAACGATCGGTAAACAAATCGCTCATCAAAAGAATATTGAATATATTGATCTCGACAAGTATATTCATAAATCAACGGGCAAAAGCATCACATCCATTTTTGAAAATGAAGGGGAAGAACAATTCAGGGAAATTGAATCCCGATGCCTCAGGGAAGTTTTAGCAATGCCCAACCATGTTATTTCCCTCGGAGGAGGCACTCCTTGCTTCTTCGACAACCTGGAAATGATTAAGACCCTGTCTACAAGTGTATATCTTCAAGTAAGTGCGGAAGGCCTCACCCGACGACTCACAAAATCAACCCAACAAAGGCCATTGATCAAAGGTAAATCCCAGGAGGAATTACTGGTATACATTCAAGGAGAATTGGTAAAAAGAGAAAAATATTATCTCCAGGCAGATTTTGTGATTCAATCTGATCAAATACGTGTGGAAGATCTCTTAAGCCTTATCTTTTCTTAACAGACGGGCCCGAAGCTCATCCAGATCTAAAGCATCCCAAAGAGCCTGGGTTAACTCATCATCAACATTCCCATACTCATCCCCATACTCATCCCCATAGTCTTCCATGCCAGGGATGCGCTTTGAATCTCAACCCTATCATTTTTCATAACCGGTTCAGCTCTTCTTTTGCCATATTATTATTTGGTTTATTTGGCAGAAGTAACCAATTAAAACCGGAAATAGATGAAGGGTTTTTGTTCAGAGATCTGAAATTGATAGACTATAAATATGACCACCAATACAATAAGGATCTTTAACCAATAAGGCCTGATGATAAACCAACCCCTTATCGTCTCCTTGATTCTGGCCGGCATCCCAATCAGGAAAAAGGAAATGACCATGAGACCAATAATGATACTGTTGGATTGGATGTACTGTAGAACTGCGCCGCCCCCAAAGTGGCTGAATACCTGTGAAACCATATTCCACGCAATCAAAGGGGACTCAGCCCTGAAAATCAGCCATCCAGCCAGTACTAAATGAAAAGTGAGGATACGGCTCAACCAGATCTTCCAGGCATGACTATGATCCAATCCTGCAGTTCGACTAATGAATAATCGTTCCAGCAGCAGGAGCATCCCATGATAAAAACCCCAGAGGACAAATCGCCAGTGTGCCCCGTGCCATAGTCCTCCCAACAACATGGTTACCAGCAAATGCATAGCTGTACGTATCTTTCCTTTCCTGTTGCCTCCCAGTGGGATGTACAGGTAATCGCGCAACCAGGAGGACAAACTTATATGCCACCTTCGCCAGAAATCAGTGAGCGATCTGGCCTGATAGGGAGCATTAAAATTTATAGGGAGCTTGAATCCCAGTAATAGGGCCACGCCTATAGCAATATCAGTGTACCCTGAAAAATCAAAATAGATCTGTACAGCATATGCATAAATGGATAAGAGGTTCTCAAATCCGGTAAAACTTAAAGGCGATTCAAAAACTTTATCTATCAAATCCACAGCCAGATAATCAGCAACAAGTATTTTTTTTACCAATCCTCCCATGATAAGAAATACTGCATGCCAAACCTGCCTTTCAGAAAGACTGTATTTTTGGTATAACTGGGGAATGAAAGCAGCAGCCCTCACTATAGGCCCTGCCACCAATTGTGGGAAAAATGACACGTAAAAACCAAAATCGATAATATTCCTGACCGGTTTAACATGTTTGCGGTACACATCTATGGTATAGGATATAGTCTGGAAGGTATAAAATGAAACCCCTACTGGCAGGATTATGGTGTGAATGTCCAAATCAGTTCCTGCCGTTCTGTTAAGCAAATGCGCAAAAACATTGGTCACCTGAATATCAATCCCAAATAAACCCGAGATTAGATCGACAAAGAAATAGGAATATTTAAAATAGCCTAATATGCCAATGTTGACCAGTAGACTTGCCATTAAGAAAAGTTTCCTGCCCCTGTTTGTTTTTGCAGCATGTATCCTGAGACCCAATATATAATCAACCAGGGTAGAGAAAATGAGCATTAGAAAAAACCATCCGCCAGCCTGGTAATAGAAATACATGCTGACCAATAAAAGATATGCATTGCGTAGGATTGGTTTTTTGTAAAATAGAGAATAAAAAAGGAGTACCAGCGACAGGAATCCCCAGAAGATAGCACTAGTGAAGTACATAGGTTCGTCAGGGGAAAAGACCAGGTATTTCCACAAATCAAATTCCATTATCTTCCGGATTGTTGGATCTTTCCACAGCTCCTATAAGCGCCTGGGCAATACCCTCGGCCACATAAGCACCTCCTGCATGAGAAAAATGGGTAAAATCCCTGCGCATTAGTATCGGTTCCGCATCCATCCACTCCTTGAATGAACCCGCCCCACCCATAAATGCCAGCAAATCAAAAAATGCTGAACCAGTTTGCCTTGCTGTTTCACGTTGAACCTCATTCACCTTTTCAACAGATAAATATCCTGTTGGGATACCCTTGACAAGCTGCCCCATATCCGACACACCCACAATAAGAATAGGTACCCCGGGAATCTGCTCCTGGAGGAAGCGTATTTCTTCAGCCAGATAGGCACCGTAGTATGCAAAATCATTACTTTTTGCCGGTACAACATTAATTCCAAACTGAAGAACAACCAGATCTGGGTCAAGGAAGTTGGCCATTTCCCTGAAAGATCCCGTTCCGTCTCTGCTAAACTCCAGCCCTGCACTTCCCCTGTGGGCAATATTATCTACCAAAACCCCTGTTGTCGATTCCAGGCTGAGGCCCATCATCTTAGCCCCAGCCAGATTATCAAATTCCAGACGCAGTTCACTTTGTATTGAGGGAAAACTGAATTGAAATTGGACCAACTCGCTACCCGAAGGAACGATCCATTCCCGAATGGCAGTGGATGAGCTTGAATACCGTATAACTCCTTCCCCTGAACCCGGAATTAATATTAACCTTAAACAATTAAAATATCTCCCCGCAATATCTTGTTCTTCCTTTAATGATATGCTCAGATTCGCTTCTGAACCTTCATAAACCGAATAACTAAGCATGGTTCCCATCCCCTGGGTTGAAGAAGGCTGTTGATTGACCAGGTAATCATACTTCTTCCAATTGGATGATTGCTGGAATTCCAGACTTATCGATACATAAACAGGTTCCATGAGAGGCAGCATACCGGGCCCGGATCCCCCATATTCGCTTTGTAACCGCTTGCGAACAAATTTGGTAATACGATCACCCTCAATCTGCGAATCCCCGAAGTAAAGGATACGGGTCTGACTTCCTTCTTTTTCAATACCCTTTATAGACTCAATAAATGGAATCAGGATATTTTCATCTCCATTGGGATATTCAATTCCTCTGGGTGAAATAAAATCCGGATATTCTGACTGATCAGCAGGGGTTATTTTTTCCAGTCTGGTTACAGGCTCATCGGCAGGATGCACGATGACACCGGAGATCTCTGGAGGCCTGGGACTTCTTCCTTTTATTAATCCTCCTCCCTCCTTAGTGGTTTCTGGCACCAGAACCTTAATTCTATATTTATCCCCTGGATTAAGAAGGAGAAAAAGAGCCACACAAAGAAAGACAAGAACAAAACTTAGAAATATTTTATAGGGTGGAAAGTTATTCAAGCTTATCCATCTTTAGGTTTTATTCTCAATATCTGGCCTGGCTTCAGGTTACTTGAGCTCATTCCGTTAAGGCTCATTATATCCTGATTAGATGTGCCGGGGTATTTACGGGCAATTTCCCACAGATTATCTCCTGGTTTTACAGTATAGTAAATGTATTCTCCGGCTGCAAGAATGCGTGTGCCGGCCTTGCTGGTAACTGTATTGCCACTATTCGGTGCAGATCTACCTATCATCTTCTGTTTTTGGTCAAAACTCATCTGATCAACATTTTGCAGCCGGTCAGATTTTGATCCAGGTACATAAACCGTTAATTTCTGCCCAACATTTATCACATTTCCGTAAATATTATTCCAATACCGTAAGTTAGTCAGGCCTACACCATACCACTCTGCAATATATCCCAGGTTATCACCTTGTTTGACTCTATATGACAGGGTTTTGTAGTCCCCTTTTGGAATTTCAGGTTTGTAACTATTATGTGCAGGGCTTTTCCCAAGGTTGGCCCGGCTGAAATACTTCAGATCATTGTATTGGCTTATTGAGTCTTCCAGGGAAATAAAGTCCCCTATTTGATCCGCTGGGAGAATGAGAGTATATGGCCCACCCACTCCGGGTATAATGCTTCTTCTGTATTGTGGGTTAAGTGCCTGTAGCTGGTTGAGAGGAATACCCAGAACATCCGACACCTGGCCCAGATGCAATTCTTCCTTAACGTGTATGCTGTCAACCAGAGTTGGAAACTCCAGTGGCAGGGGTTTTAGGTTATGCTCATATGAGAAGTTCATGATATAGGTGGCAGCAATAAAGGCCGGAACATAACCCCTTGTTTCTCTTGGTAAGAAATAATAAATATCCCAGTAATTTCTTTTCCCGCCTGCCCTATGAATAGCCTTGTTCACGTTGCCAGGGCCACAATTATAGGCTGCAATTACAAGGTGCCAGTCGTTATAGATATCGTAAAGATCTTTTAGATACAAGGCTGCAGCCTCGGTAGAACGAACCGGATCCAATCTCTCGTCAATAAATGAGTTAATATTCATTTTGTATCCCTTAGCCGTGCCATACATGAACTGCCAAAGGCCACTTGCTCCTACCCTGGACCTGGCTCTTGGATTCAGCGCAGATTCTATAACAGGCAAATATTTTAGTTCCAATGGAAGCTCCTGCGCATCAAGAATTTTCTCAAAAACAGGCATGTAGTGGGTAGCTAAACCCAGCATCAGTTCCACCTGATCCCGGCGCTTAAGGACATACAGATCGATAAAACTTTTAACCTGGGAGTTATAGGTCAAATTTATCGCACTGGGAATTTGCATTAATCTTTGAGCATAAATCGAATCCGGAAATTCAGGAACCAGGGTATCATTCAAGGCAACCCGGGATGAATCCATCACGTTAAGAACCGGAAGCTGCCGATTGAGCCATTCCATATACAAACTATCGAGGCGTTCAAGCTGTTGCTGGTATCCCAGAACATCCATTTGCGGGATAGTGTCTTTTGAATATGTTTGATTATAATAAATGCCATAACCAGGGATGACACCTATTAAGATAATCATCAGGAAACCACTCACAAGAAATTTCATTTTCATCTTTTTTATCTCCATCTGAAATTTAAAGAAATTCCTACCCCCTGGTCCATACCTCCTGTCTCAAAAATCCGGGGTTGTAACAGTAGGGAAAGATCTTCATTTATATCATAATTAAAAAAATATCCGTCTACATTGGCGTCTATAAGCCCCAGACCATACCAGGCAATCAAGCCGATGAAAGAAAGATCCCTGTATCGTCTGAATTGATCAATTCTAATCCTTATCTTTTCTTTGCTCAAACCTGAAACCGTTGAAGCATTTGGATCATCAACAAGCAATAAATAATCATTCTTGTGGAGGATATATTGGTCATGATTTGTCTTGATGAAATAACCGGCTACTCCGATACCCGCATAAACAATTGGAATCTTCCAATATTTCCTGTTATAGGCCTGACCCCAGCCTGGAATTATAGCTGAATATATCATTGCTTTTGTTGGGGAATGCTGCTGATTTGAAAAGAATGACTTCACCTTATCAAACTTTGTAGTGTCCTGGGCTTCAACCGGGTCTGGGAAAAGCATAAAAATCAGGATCAATCCTGTTATCAGGACCTGTATTTGCCGGTTTGTGCTGTGGAACCGTAACAATAACAATTTTCTATTTCTAATCTTCAAGTTGGTCAAGTATCCCTATTATTCTCTCCAAGTCTGCATCAGATTCAAATGGAATAACGATTTTACCTGCACCTCTGGTATTTCTCCGGAACTCAATTTTCGTTTTAAAATGATCCGACAATTGTGATTTAAGTTTTTGATATTCGACAGGTACAATTGGTAAAGCCCTGGCTTTCCCCCCCGGCTTTTTGGATAAATCATCCCGATTCTTTCGAACAAGTTCCTCTGTTTGTCTTACTGAAAGATCTTTGTCCAGTATCTCTTTGAATAACCGCAATTGGAGTTCAGTATTCTCTACGTTTACAAGGGCTCTTGCATGTCCCATGCTTACTTCATGGGTACGGATACCTAATTGAATTTCGGCAGGAAGGCGCAGCAACCTTAGATAATTCGAAATGGTGGATCTTTTCTTTCCTACCCTTTCGCTCATATTTTCCTGGGTCAGCTTACATTCTTCCATCAATCGCTGATAAGAAATGGCAACCTCAATGGAATCCAGATCATCGCGTTGAATATTTTCCACCAGGGCCATCTCCAGCATCGCCTGATCATCCGCCCTCCTGACGTATGCAGGGATGGTTTTTAATCCCGCTCTTTTTGCAGCCCTGAATCTTCGTTCACCGGAAATAAGCTGGTATTTGCCAGGATCGATCTGGCGAACAGTAATGGGTTGGATAATTCCTAATTCTTTTATTGAACGAGTTAGTTCCTCCAGGGTTTCTTCATCAAACTGTGTTCTGGGCTGGTATGGATTCCCCGCTATCTGCTCAACACGTATCTCATTGATCGACGCTTCGGGTTTTGTGCCGGCATCTTCAATCAGGGCACTTAAACCCCTTCCCAGGACATTCTTTTTTGCAATCATTATTCTAGTATATCAATAAAACAGTGGGATGGTTTTCAGACCTCAATGATTTTCTCTGAATCATCCAACTGTGTCAATCCATTTTTTTGTAAAAGTTCTCTGGCCAGATTAAGATAATTAATTGATCCTCTTGAATTAGCATCATACATCACAACAGGTTTACCGTAGCTGGGAGCTTCACCAAGCTTAACATTCCTCTGGATGATAGTTTCAAAAACCATCTCCTGAAAGTGCTTTTTCACTTCCTCATAAACCTGGTTTGATAATTTTAATCTTGAATCGAACATAGTTAGGAGGAAACCTTCAATTTCCAGCTCCGGATTAAGCCGGGCCTGAATGATCTTGATAGTATTTAACAGCTTCCCGAGGCCTTCAAGAGCAAAATACTCACATTGGACAGGAATTAAAACAGAATCCGCTGCAGTAAGGGCATTTACTGTGAGAAGTCCCAATGAGGGGGAGCAATCAATTAAAACAAATTCATAGTCATCCCTCAACTCATTCAATACCTTGCTCATCATTTTCTCCCGGTTGGGCAGGTTGAGCATTTCAATTTCAGCCCCCACAAGATCAATATTGGATGGAAGCAGGTCGAAACCAGGAATCTCGGAGCGAAGTATAATATTCCTGGGATTGACGTCATCAATGATAGTCTCATAAATGCTTGTTTTGATTGTACGTATATCAAAACCGGCTCCAGAGGTTGCATTGGCCTGGGGATCCGCATCAACCAGGAGAATTTTGTGCTCTAGAACAGCGAGACTTGCTGCCAGATTAATGGCAGTGGTCGTTTTCCCTACTCCCCCTTTTTGATTCGCTATTGCAATAATTTTTCCCATGTATTTTTACAAATTACCAAATTTCATCACCCTATCCTGACCGTGGTCAAAATTATAATATTAATCGGAACCTAAAGGGGGAGCAGGCAATGGTTTTTTTAACAATCGCGATGTCGGTAGATGAGCCCAATTACACAAATCGTATATCCCGCACCATTAACTGTATGCTAGCAACACCGCGAAAAACATTTTCTTCTATGCTAAAACATAAATCAAATGGATTACCCTTGTGAATTTCATTGAAAAGGTGCCCCATATTAAATGCAATTGCTTCAATTTCGTTCGTTTCGGTTTTACCATCGGTAAGACTTAATTTCAGGTGTTCCCATCCTCTTCCAACCTGTCGGCTCTTCCCGGTGTCATACACCTTCCTCGATACAAAAACCGGGGCAAGGTTTTCGGGACCAAAAGGTTCGAATTGTTTCAATACCCTGAAAAACCTCGGTTTTATTTCCGACAATAAAATTTCGCGATCAACCAAAATTTGCGGTATTAGTTGATCATCTGTGATTGTAGAAGAGACATATTCCTCAAAACGTTCAATGAAGGCTTCAATATTTTCGAGAGGAAGAGATAGACCGGCCGCATATTTATGTCCACCAAAGCTTTCGAGTAAATCACTACAGCTATTGATGGCATTGTAAACATCATATTCGTCCACAGATCTGGCTGAACCTGTCGCCATACCATTCGATCTGGTTAGGACTACGGTGGGACGGTAATAGTGCTCAATAAGACGCGAGGCCACAATCCCAACCACTCCCATCACCCAGTCGGGCTGAAACAAAACCGTTGTTTTTCTAACTTTGATCTTGTCCTGGGCCTCAACCATAATCAGAGCCTTTTCCGTAATATCACCGTCGATATTTTTTCGATGATCATTGTAATCATTAATTTGTTCTCCGAGTTTCTGAGCTTCCCCGCAGGTATTTGAAATCAGCAATTCAACAGAGCTTTCACCGGAAGAGATGCGTCCTGCTGCATTAATGCGGGGACCAATTTTGAACACCACGTCGGAAATGGTCACTAATTTATCACCAAGATTTGAAACATTCATAAGGGCTTTGAGTCCCGGAACTGGAGCCCTGTTCATCTTTTTCAGGCCATGATAGGCTAAAATCTTGTTCTCACCTGTCATGGGAACCAGGTCTGAAGCAATGCTTACCGCCACCAGGTCGAGAAAAGCTTCAATATGGGAAAAGGGAATCCCGTTTCGAAGGCAAAAAGCCTGTAATAACTTAAAACCCACCCCACAACCTGATAATTCTTTATATGGATATTCGCATCCTGGTCTTTTAGGATCGAGGATAGCCACAGCATCAGGCAGTTCATCCCCGGGAAGGTGATGATCGCAAATAATAAAATCTATGCCCTTGGAACTGGCATACCGGATTTTTTCAACCGCTTTAATGCCACAGTCAAGGGCTATGATTAAGCTGTACCCTTTCTCCTTAGCAAAATTTATTCCCGGCAAAGAGATCCCATATCCCTCAGTATAGCGGTCAGGAATATAATAACCAATCTCACTAAAACGTTCTCTGAAGAAAGAGTATATTAATGCAACAGAGGTGGTACCATCAACATCATAATCCCCGTAAATTAAAACCTTTTCCTGCCGATCTATCGCTTCCCTGATCCTTTGAATAGCTTTGTCCATGTCCTTCATTAAAAAAGGATTGTGCAAACTCTCCAGTTGAGGGCGGAAAAAAGTACGAGCCTGTTCAAAATCCCTTATCCCGCGTTGAACCAGGAGAAATGCAAGAACTTCATCAATACCTAGTTCTTCCGATAGGCTTTCCACCAGGATAGGATTCGGTTCGGGCAAAAATTTCCAGAGTTTTTCCACGTTGGTCGGGGATGGGTTTTGGCAAGATTTAAAGATAGCATTTTTTGCTGTTTGATTAAATGTTGTAGTAAAGTATCTTTGCAAAAATTATATATTACGGAATTATGGCGGAATACAGTGAACAGGAAATGATAAGGAGAAATTCCCTCCAGGAAATCCGTGACCTGGGTATTAATCCATATCCTGCCGAGAGATACCCGGTCAATGTCCTTACTTCTGACATAAAAAAGGATTATGATCCTGAAAAAAATAATTTCCAGGACATTTGTATTGCTGGTCGGATAATGTCGAGAAGGATAATGGGTAAAGCTTCATTTGCTGAATTACAAGACTCGCAGGGTAGAATCCAGGTTTATCTAAACCGGGATGAACTCTGTCCAGGGGAAGATAAATCACTTTATAACACAGTGTTTAAAAAGCTTCTTGATATTGGTGATATAATCGGTATAAAAGGTCATGCGTTTATTACCCAGGTTGGAGAATTAAGTGTTTTTGCCAGGGAGTTGACCATTCTCAGCAAATCAATTCGTCCGCTTCCTGTGGTAAAAGAGAAAGAGGGAAAGACTTATGATGCTTTTACTGATCCTGAACAGCGCTACCGCCAGCGATATATGGACCTTGTTGTCAACCCGCAGGTTAAAGAAACCTTTATTAAGAGATCCCGCTTGGTGCAGTCAATGCGTAACTACCTCGACAACCAGGGATATATTGAAGTAGAAACCCCTGTTCTACAACCAATATATGGAGGTGCAGCTGCCAGGCCTTTCAAAACCCATCATAATACCCTCAACCAAACTTTATACCTGCGTATCGCCAATGAACTATATCTTAAAAAACTAATCGTTGGGGGATTCGATGGGGTTTATGAGTTTGCCAAAGACTTCCGCAATGAAGGAATGGATCGATTCCACAATCCTGAATTCACACAGATGGAATTGTATGTTGCCTATAAGGATTATTTCTGGATGATGGAAACCGTGGAAGAAATGGTGGAGAAAATTGCCATTGACCTTCACGGGACAACAGAGGTTAATGTTGGGAATGCGCTGATTGATTTTAAACGACCATGGAAACGTTTTACCATGTATGAGGCTATTCAGCATTTCACCGGGATAGATGTTAGTCAAATGAATGAGGAGCAACTGATTGTCATTTGTAAAGAGCTGAAGATTGAAACAGATCCTTCCATGGGAAAGGGTAAACTGATAGATGAGATATTTGGTGAATATTGCGAGAGTAAGATAATCCAACCAACTTTTATTACAGACTATCCAGTTGAAATGTCTCCACTGGCTAAGAAACACCGCAGCGAACCGGGACTGGTGGAACGTTTTGAGGCCATATGCAATGGGAAAGAAATATGTAATGCGTATTCTGAATTGAATGATCCCATTGATCAGCGCGAGCGATTTGAAGAGCAACTCCTGCTGGCAAAACGCGGGGATGAAGAGGCTATGATGCTCGACGAGGATTTCCTGCGTGCTATTGAACTCGGGATGCCTCCCACTTCCGGCCTCGGAATCGGCATCGACCGGCTAACTATGATCATGACCAACTCTTCTTCTATACAGGAAGTTATTTTTTTCCCGCAGATGCGGCCGGAAAAAACGATCCTTAAAGATGATGATCGGAAATTTATCAATCTGGGTATTCCACCAGAGTGGATTCCTCTGATCCAAAAGAGTGGAGTTCTGATGGTTGCTGACCTGAAAAAATTTAACCCAAACAAATTACACCAGGATCTGTGCGGTGCTAATAAAAAAAATAAGCTCGGTCTGCAGAATCCCTCCCAGGATGAGGTAAGAGAATGGATCGCTAAAATATAATGAACCCATCAACAGTCTGCGTAATAGGAGATGGCAGTTGGGCAACTGCAATCATGAGAATGTTATTGCAAAATGGCATCCATGCCGGATGGTTTGTTCGCAACCCTAAACGACGGGAACATATTTTAAAGTATAAAAGAAACCCAGATTATTTGAGCTCTGTTGAATTGAACACAGAATCAATAAATTTTTATGCTGATCTGAACCAAGCCATAAAAAACAGCGGCAAGCTGATTTTCGTAATTCCCTCTGTTTACCTAAAAGATACTCTTTCCTCATTAAAGCAGGATCTTCACGATAAAATTGTTGTTTCTGCGATTAAAGGGATTATACCAGGAGATAATATCCTCATCGCCGATTATTTTCAGATATATCACAAAGTTGATCCGTATCGATACGCTGTCATCTCGGGTCCATGCCATGCCGAAGAGGTGGCAATGGAGAAACTTTCTTATCTGACAATAACCTCCAGGCAGCCTCGGGTAGCCAGAGAAGTAGCTGCATTGCTAAATTCCTGGTACATCAAAACCAGCATCAGCCAGGATGTATATGGAACTGAATATGCCGTGGCCCTTAAAAACATTATGGCAATTGCAGCAGGCATCTGCCATGCCTTAAACTATGGCGATAATTTCCAGGCAGTCCTGGTTTCCAATGCCATCCGGGAAATGAATAGATTTCTTCGAAGAGTCGATCCCCAGGTCGGGGACATCATGGGATCTTCTTACCTGGGAGATCTCCTGGTTACAGCTTACTCCCAATTCAGCCGCAACCGTACTTTTGGGACTATGATTGCCAAAGGTTATTCTGTGAAATCTGCTAAACTGGAAATGAATATGGTAGCAGAAGGATACCATGCGGTAAAATGCATCCACGAACTAAACCAGAAATTTTTAGTGAATATGCCTATCACTGATGCAGTCTATAATATCCTGTACGAAAAAATTTCCCCCGGAATTGAAATACATTTACTAACCGAACATCTCAGTTAAAAATGAGCAAAATAAAAATAGACCTAAACTCTATTGAATCTTGTATCAGCTATAGTGATTTGAAGACCTATTTCCCTGCAGCCAATGGGGCACTTGAACAATTATATCAGAAAACCGGAAAGGGAAACGATTACCTGGGTTGGGTCGAACTGCCTGGTATCGCAGCCTCACAGGTGGAAGACATAACAAATAAAACTGCAGAATTCCGTCGGAATCTCGACTGTATTGTAGTTATTGGTATAGGGGGATCCTACCTGGGAACCAAAGCGGTTATTGATGCCCTTTCACATCCCTTTGGGATATTTTTGCCCGGTCCGGAGATCTGCTTTGCAGGACATCACCTAAGCGAAGAATACCTGGATGATCTGATCGGATATCTTCAATTAAAAAGCTGGGGTATGGTGGTGATTTCAAAATCCGGTACAACCACAGAACCAGCAATCGCTTTTCGCTTACTAAATGCTGCATTGGTCAGAAAATTTGGCCGGCCAGAAGCCAAAAATCGTGTGATCGCCATTACAGATGCTAAAAAAGGAGCATTGAGAACAATGGCCGACCAGGAAAATTACCAGTCGTTTACCATTCCAGATAATATCGGTGGCAGGTATTCTGTTCTAACTCCGGTTGGCCTGGTACCTATTGCACTGGCAGGCTTCAATATAGAATCCTTAATCCAGGGGGCCCATGCCCTCTCGGCAGACACGGCACCAGGAATCCCCGAATCTGAAAATCCCGCCATTATGTATGCTGCAGCGAGAAATGCCCTCCTGGCAAAAGGCAAGACCACTGAGATCCTGGCGAACTTTAATCCACGTTTACATTATATTGCAGAATGGTGGAAACAACTTTTTGGCGAAAGTGAAGGAAAAGACAGTAAAGGTATTTTCCCGGCAAGCGTGGATCTCACCACCGACCTTCACTCCATGGGGCAATATATTCAGGATGGGCCAAGAAACATTTTTGAAACTTTTCTTAGGGTGGCCCAGACAAAAAAAACAGTTCGTGTTCCTGAGGATCCAGGAAACCTTGATCAACTAAATTATATTTCGGGCAGGAGAATTGAAGAAATCAACCATCAGGCCTCATTGGGTACGCTGCTGGCCCATGTGGATGGAGGAGTTCCCGTGATACAGATCAAGATGAACCAACTCGATGAATATAATTTGGGAGCCCTTTTCTATTTCTTCGAAATATCCTGTGGAATCTCTGGTTATATGCTTGGGGTCAACCCTTTTGATCAGCCTGGAGTAGAAGCTTATAAAAATAATATGTTTGCCCTGCTTGGCAAACCTGGATTTGAAAAACAAACAGAAATCCTGAAAAAAAGGTTTGAACGATAAAGTATGATCAACAAGCAAACGAAAGGGAGTATCCTGGCCCTGGTGGCAGCCCTTGCTCTGGCTAACTCATTTATTTTTAGTAAATCCGCACTTAATACAATCCATTTTGTTCAATTCGGACTGGTCTGGTTCAGCATGGGCTTGGTTTGGTTAATTGCCTACATCCTTATTTCCGGGGACTTGAAAGAGATACGGAGGCTAAGCCAAAGGGGCCATCTGTACACCTTCCTCGTTGGCTTATTCGAAGCTTTGGGTACGGCTTTTTTTTATATAGCATTGAAAAAAGTTGAAAATCCGGCAATTGTTTCATTCCTTGGGAATGCTGGGCCTGTCCTTGTAACTCTTTTCGGTATCATTCTACTTAAAGAAGTTTATAGCAGGATGGAAATCCTCGGTGTTATCCTGGCCATTTCAGGCATTTTTACTATGTCATTCCAATCTGGTGCTGTTTCGGATGGAATTTTCATGCAGGGAACAGAATGGATCATGCTGGCTTCACTGATGTTTGCCACCGGAACTATTATCGGACGGAAACAGATACAACGGGTTAGCCCTTCCTTGCTTTCTCTTATCCGGGTTGTTTTGCTTCTGATTGTTTTTATTGTTCTCTTTATATCCCTTGATCTGGATCTGAGGCTTCCGGCCAAAGCTTATCGCAACATGGCCATTGGCTCTTTACTCGAAGCCCTCATAACCATGGTGGCTGCCTATTCTGCACTGAAGTACATCCAGGCTATCAGGATGTCAATTCTGGTTAACTCAAAGAGTATCTGGGTTCTGATAAGTGCCTTTGTCTTTTTCCAGCTTATCCCGGAAACCCATCAGTTAATAGGCGGGATCTTGTCGCTGGCTGGCGTAGTGCTACTCACTATTGGGAAAAAGAGAGAGAGGGAATCCGCCTAATTCTTTGAATGGGATAGAGTCCAGACCGCGTCCAACTGGATCTGGCGATCCACAGAAATACCATTTTTCGTTGCTTTCTCACGAATCTGCTTCATCCATTCGGCATTATGGCGGATCTTCATTTCATAAAATGATTGATTCTTAGTAAGTAATCCTTCCTGCTCATCCTGCCAGAACTGAAAGCCAGAGTGATCCTCCAGTCCCTGCTCCACGGAAATACCTTTATTGGCTGACTCTTCCACAACCTCATCAAACCATTTGTAATGTGATATAACCCTGCTGGTATACCAATACCTGTAGTCTATTGGAACCTCAGGAAAATATATTTCATAAAGGCGGTCGAAAAAGGTCCAGGCAAATTTGTAAAAGAATCGCTCAGTGATCATAACAAGAATCAGATCCATGCTTTCCACCTCCTCCCTGAAGTTGATCATGCTGGTATCTTTGCGCTCAGCCCATGACTCTGGGTATATCTCAACATTGTAATACCAGAAGGCTGTGTTGGCATAGGTATTATCGGGTATCTTAGCATTAAGGATATTGAAATAAAAACTGTCGGATATCGCTAAAACTCTTGGTTTTAGGGAGTCGGGCACCTGCCGGTAGCTCACTTCAGGATAAGTCATTGGCGGATGCCCGGGATCTAAAAGGACATTCATCAGCTCAGCCAGATCCCCATCCATACCTTTTAGTTTCCTGATTGGCTCTAGAGGTCCAAGTATTAGGTCCGGAACTTCCTTCCCAGTCCATTCTTCAACGAGGGGAAGAAGGGTATCCATGGCAGTTAGCATGCCATAAAACGACCAATGAATACCTCCCTTTGGAAAAAGAGGAAAAGGAACTTCATCTTTCATTTTTGCAAAATGCCTGTTTAAATCCAGTAAATTAATCTGCTGCCCCTTACAACCCTCCAAAATACTTACGTAATTCGTATGCTGGTCAGAGGAAATAATTTGCAAATGATTCGGGATATACTCGTTATAATATGTGGCCTTACTCGGTTCAATAATCACGGCCAGGTTTACTCCGAGCCTGGAGAGAGTGTCCCTGACCAGACCAGCCCGATGAAATTTTTCCTTCCAATACCAATCTCCAGGGTAATCGCCTCCCTGGTGTGCCCGTAAGTAATCATTCTCATATAAATATCTCTTTTTCCCTACCACCACTCCCCGCGCATTAGCCTTCCGGAAAAGGGTAAACTCTATTTGGTTCTTGATCCTGATAAGTAATGGCCTGAACCCAACCCGTTGTTCAATAGCTTGCTCCGCAGCTTCTTGAAAAGATCCATCAACCCAGCTTGTAAAGCTAAAAGAGGGCCATGTGGGAGGATCACCCACCCCCTTCAATGGTTTAATTCTAAAAAAACCTGTGTTCTGCTGAATAAGCGGCAAACAAAGCGCAAAAACCAGCAGAACAAAAATAATATGTCGTACCCATTTCCTCATACTAAAACCTGAAATAGATGAACGGATTAAAGCCGGATGATGTAATAAACGCCAAACAAATAGCCAGAAGAATTAACGAAACACAGCTCCTGAAAATAGCTGCGCTGGTTGAAGGCAGATCTCCAAGGTATCTCTCCTGCCAGGATTCTATGCCCTTCCTGAATGCAAAAAATGAGAAGAAAGTAGCCAGAATCATGATCGCCCAGAAATGTGCACCAGGGTGAAAACCTGGTCCAACAAGCTTCCAGCTGAACATGCTTTTCAGATAAAATCCTACCTGATCGAAATTTTCCGATCTAAACAAAACCCAACCAACCAGGGTAACAATATAGGTTAGCATTACCGATGGGAATTTTCTTACCCATATTGAAAACTTGGCCAGGAAAAGTCGGTCCAACACCAGAAACAGCCCATGAAAAGCTCCCCAAACAACAAAATTCCAGGCCGCTCCATGCCATAATCCAGAGATCAGGAAGACCACCCAGAGATTGAAAAACAATCGTCTTTTCGTTTTAACACGGCTTCCTCCAAGAGGAATATATAGGTAATCCTTCATCCACCGCCCCAATGTCATGTGCCATCGGCGCCAGAATTCGGTGATATTCCTTGATATATATGGATTATTGAAATTCTCGGGAAATTTAAATCCAATCATACGACCAATACCAATGGCCATATCGGAATACCCCGAGAAATCAAAATAAATCTGAAAAGAATAGGCGATAATACCAAACCAGGCAACAGGGGTACTAAGGGCCGTTTCCGGTAAACTGAAAATGCGATCAACTTCAGCACCTAAAACATTAGCTATCAACACCTTTTTCGACAGGCCGATAATAAATCTGAAAAAGCCCAGGAGGCGGTTATCCATGGTTTCCTGATTCGAGCGGTCACGGATCTGATCGGCTATTTCATGATAGCGTACAATCGGGCCGGCGATAAGCTGGGGAAATAAAATAATATATAGGGCATAATCCCAAAGCACATCCAGTGGCCTGTGCACTTTCCGGTAAACATCAATGGAATAGCTTAACTTCTGAAAAGTAAAAAAGGAGATCCCAATAGGTAAAGCCACCCTTACCCAGTCGAATCCATTTGAGCCGGTTGCCTGCAGAAATTGATTAACATTATCGACCAGAAAATTTGCATATTTGAAATACAGCAATAAGCCCACATTCAAAATTACAGATACAGCAAGCCAAAGTCTCTTTTTCTTTCCAACCTGGGAATCCATGTAGCGGATTATATAAAAATCCAGTGCAATCGAACCACTTACCATAAATATGAACAAAGGGGCTCCCCACATATAGAAAAACACACTGAATGCCAGGGCAACAATATTCTTGTAGGGATTCGCTACCAGGTAATAGACTAGTAGAAATGCAGGAAAAAAGAATAGTAGAAAAAGGCTGCTACTAAAAACCATTATGCATGTAACCGATAATTTGCGAAGGTAAAAAAAAGCCGCTCAAATTGATTATGAGCGGCCTCTATTTCGTTAACCTGGGCTTAAACCAGTTTGTGCTTTGTTACAAAATCGGTCAGAATCCCTGTGAGATCTGGTTGTCCGATTTCTTGTAAGTCGTAGTACACCCGGGTGTTGGGCTTTTTGATATCAATGATTCTGTTAAGGTCGATTGGCGTTCCAATAATTACTGAATCACAATCGCTGTTATTGATAGTTGTTTCCAGGTCTTTGAGCTGTTCCGGGCTGTATCCCATCGCGGGAAGCAATTCTCCAATATCAGGATAAGTCTCAAAAGTCTCGATTAGCTTCCCAACGAGAAAAGGTCTGGGATCAACCAGTTCGATAGCACCAAATTTCTGTGCAGCAACGATTCCGGCTCCTAGAGTCATTTCTCCGTGGGTCAGTGTTGGTCCATCTTCGATTACCAGCACTCTTTTACCCCTAATGATCTCAGGATTATCCACCCTGATGGGAGATGCTCCGTCTACCACTATTGCTCCCGGATTGTTTTCTGCAATATTTTCACGGACTATCTGAATGCCCTCCGGTGCAGCTGTATCCATTTTATTTATTACAACTACATCAGCCAGCCTGAGGTTCACTTCACCAGGATAATAATACACTTCATGTCCGGGACGATGCGGGTCGGCAACTGTTATTGTCAAATCTGGCTTGTAAAAAGAAAAATCATTATTTCCACCATCCCATAACACCACATCACAACCCCTTGGATCATTTTCTGCCTCCCGAAGGATAGCTTCGTAATCCACTCCAGCATAAATAACATTTCCGCGTACAATATGCGGTTCATACTCTTCCATCTCCTCGACCGTACACTTATGCTTTTCAAGGTCTGAAATCTCTGCATAGCGCTGAACTTTTTGAGCCACCAGGTCTCCATAAGGCATCGGATGCCGTACGGCTACTACCCGAAGGCCCATCTTCATAAGTATTTCGATCACCCTCCTGGAAGTTTGGCTTTTACCACATCCTGTACGCGTAGCTACCACTGAAACAACAGGCTTATGGCTTTTAAGCATTGTATGTCGGGGGCCTAAAAGGGTAAAACTGGCACCGGCTGCATTAACCAGAGCACTCAGATTCATTACACGGTCATAGGGAACATCACTGTAGGAAAAAATACAGCTGTCAATCTGATTTTTTTCAATCAATCCCGGCAATTCTACCTCTGCAACAATTGGGATGCCTTCAGGGTAAAATTTACCTGCCAATGCGGCTGGATATTTTCTCCCGTCAATATCAGGAATTTGAGCCGCCGTAAAAGCAACTACTTCATATTCTTCCTGATCCCGGTAATAGGTATTGAAATTATGGAAATCCCTGCCTGCAGCACCGATGATAATGATCTTTTTCTTATTCATATATAACCTCCATTAAATGTATTTGTGTTGTTTTTTATGTCGGATTCACAAATATACACTTTTCGGAAAGCTCCAATCATGATATTTATCGTGATATCATGATAGTTATTTTGAGTAGTGTGTGTTATTTTTATTGAAGATGGATTTTAATTCGGCCTCATAAAAGAACTCTTTTTCACCGAAAGCCGGTTTAAGTTCGTCCAGCCAGGTGGCTTTCGTGTCGTATTTTGCAAAGAATGGTTTATTCACCCATTGAGAACTTCTTCCCTGAATGAAATGCAAAACAAAAACCTTTTCTCCATTAATTTCGGTAATACCATCAATTGCGACTTTTCCAGGGTTTGCTGACATACTGGGCCCTCTTACCGTACGAGCCAAACCGCTGAGACTGGTATATGCATTATTATATATCTCATAGGCCCTGGCAATCGGTACAGCGAAATAATCGTGAGCCCCGGTATTGCGGGCAATAAACATATAATATGGAATTAGGCCCAGGCGAATTTGCTCCCTCCACATTTCAACCCAAACAGAATAATCATCATTAATATGCTTTAACAAAGGACTTTGAGTTCTTATCTGTGCACCTGTATTCCTGATTTTAGCAATCGCCTGTTTAAGCGGCTCCGATTTCAACTCATTTGGATGATTGAAGTGAGCCATAATAGCCAGATGTTTGCCTGATGCTTGAATCTTATTGAAAATCTTTAAAATTTCGTATGCATCCGGATCAGTTAGGAAGCGGTAAGGCCAGAATGAAAGGGCCTTAGTCCCTATTCGTATTGTTTGGAGATTCTCAAGGCCAGCTTTCAATAATGCAGAAATATAAGTATCCAGCTGTTGCGCTTTCATTACCATTGGATCGCCCCCGGTAATCAGAAGATCGGTGATCTGCGGGTTTCTTCTAATGTATTCAACCAGAAGATCCGCCTGATTCATAGCAAAACGGTAATCCCCCATACCCGTAAATTGGGGCCATCGAAAACAAAAAGTACAGTATGCATGACAGGTTTGTCCCTGGGTCGGAAAAAACAGCATGGTTTCATTGTATTTATGCTGAAGTCCCACCAGGCGGGTTCCATCCATTTCAGGGATATTACGATCTATCTGACCGGCTGGATGGGGATTGAGGGAAAGTCGAATATTTTGGGCCGCAATCATAATCTCTGACCTTCCGGCATCTTGTTTCACTAAGGCTGCAATCAGGTCAAAATGCTCAGCCTTGAGCATATCCCGTTGGGGAATTGTCAATCGGAATAGTGGATCGGACTCAAAATTATTCCAATCCACCAATTGCTCCATCACATAGTTATTCGACTTGAAAGGAAGGACTTTACTAACAACATCAATATTAAAAATCTGTTCATCTGACAATCGATCGATCTGTGGAATACTTTTGAAATTTTGTGCTGTATATAGTTGATATTTCATTTGTTAACTTTTATTTCTGCATGGCAAACCATCAATGCTCATGTATATGATACTAAAAAAAGATGGAAAAACCAAACGACAAGAATTCTGATTAGCCCACCACTTCAAACCTATCCGTGTCCAGGTGAAGAAAAACAAAGATCAACAGGCTGAAACCCCACAAAGAAGAACCACCATAACTAAAAAAAGGCAGAGGGATACCTATAACAGGAACAACCCCAGTGGTCATACCTATATTGACCAGGAAATGAAAGAAAATTATGGAAACCACACCATAGCCAAAAACCCGGGAAAAGGATGATCTTTGTCGTTCTGCCAGGTAGATCAGCCTTAGCAGCAAGCCTATAAAAAGAGTTAAAAGGACAAGGCTCCCTAAAAATCCCCATTCCTCGCCCACCGTACAAAAAATAAAGTCGGTGCTTTGCGCTGGCACAAAATTGTATCGTGTTTGCGGGCCCTTCAAAAATCCCTTCCCAAACAAACCACCAGAACCAATTGCAATTTTTGATTGATTGACGTTATACCCTTGTCCTAAAGGATCGCTTTCCAGACCGAGTACAACATTTATTCGGGATTGTTGATGAGGCTCCATCATTTCGTTGAATACAAAATCCACAGAGGTTATGAAGATCAAAGATCCGAGCCACACCAATATTATTAAATACAATTGGCTCAATCTCTTTTTATATAAGATCCATGCATTAACGAGTGCTGTAAGTAAACCAGCGATTAATACATGCCTGCTGATTGCCAGTTCAACATCAAAAGTTTTTAAACCGATAAGTACAAGGAGATAAAATCCCATCGGGATGAGAATTCCAATAACAAAATACCAGAAATTTTTCTGAACGAAAGCTACCAGAATAACGGCGAGCAGGCTGATGACAGAAATCAGACCAAGCAGGGGGAAAACCAGAGTAAGAAAAAACAATAGAACTGCAGCTGTTCCCAGGATTAAGAAGGTGGGTGTCAATCCTTCACGGAAAAGGACTAAAAGCAGTGCCACATAAACTATTGCAGACCCTGTATCGTTCTGAGCCAGGATCAATCCTGCCGGTAAGCCGATAATCACCGCCAGCAGAATCAAATTCCGTATATCGTGAATCTTGAAATTAAAGCTTGAAAGTAATTTTGACAGAGCAAGGATGGTGCCGAATTTAGCAAATTCCGCAGGCTGAAGGCTTATCGGGCCAAACACGATCCAGGATTTGGCCCCATTGATCTCTTGTCCAATCACCAGCACCAGTAAAAGAAGAAGAATCATTCCGCCATAAACAGGGTAAGCAAAAAATGCCCAAAACTTGGAATCAACCACCAGGATCACCAAGCCGATTAAAAGCCCGGCCAGAATAAACAAAAATTGTCTACTATAGCGGGAAGAAAAATTAAACAATTGAAACTCCTGCCCCTCTTCAAACGTAGCAGAGTAAATACTGAGCCACCCAAGAAAAACCAGAAGCAGGTAAACACCTAGAGTTATCCAATCAATTCTGGCCCAAAAATTTGATCTCAGATCCACCATTAATACATTACTAAATTTAGTATCCTTTCTTCTTTTTCCTTCTGTGTGACCTCATGCTTAAGGTATTTTTCAATAAGAAGGCTGGCAATTGGAGCGGCCCAAGTTCCGCCACCCCCGGCGTTTTCAACATAAACAGCTAATGCAATCTGAGGATTTTCCATCGGAGCAAAGGCTAAAAATCCTGAATGATCCTCTCCTGAATTATTCTCAACGGTTCCCGTTTTACCACAAACTTCAACCCCAGGAACTCTGGCCCTCCATCCGGTTCCATTGGCTTCCCATACAACATCATACAAAGCCTGAACAACCAGATCGAAATATTCGCTATCCACTCTGGTGACATGTTTTTCCCTGAAGAGAGATGGAATCGTATCAATCCCTTCCATCTCTCTAATAAAATGGGGAACATAGTAATATCCCCTATTGGCAATTATTGCTGCCAGATTTGCGATCTGTATCGGCACTGTTTCAATTTCGCCCTGTCCGTTACAATTAGAGTAAATTGTACTAAATGCCCATCTCCCTTTTCCGTACCAGTCGTTATATAGCTCAGGGCCCGGGACTACCCCTGATGAAACTGCAGGATAATCAATAGGCCAATTTATTCCTAGACCAAACTCCTCAACATACTCCTTCCAATCGGCTAATCCGATCTCACTGGATTTAAATATTGAAGAAGTTACAGGATGTAGAATAATCTTTTTGTAAACCTGGAAAAAATATGGGTTGCATGAATAACGAATAGCTTTTTTTACATCTGTGGCTTCCGGGTGAATGTGACAACCAATCAAATTCTTGTTACATTCAAAACCAGTTGTAGGGGTTATCAGGCCCATGTCCAGAGCGATCAAGGCCTGAACAATCTTGAAAATAGAGCCTGGAGCATAACGTGATTTGGTTGCCCGGTTAAACATTGGTTTAAGGCTGTCAATGGAAAGGAGTTTGTAATTGGAAGATCGCTGCCTTCCTACCAGTGTCCCGGGATCAAAACCCGGGCTGGATACCATAGCAAGGATCTCTCCAGTAGATGGTTCTATAGCCACAATACTCCCAATCTTATTCTTCATAAGTTTTTCACCATATGCCTGTAATTCAGAATCAAGGGAAGAAACTATGGTTTTCCCGGGCTGGGCCAATGTGTCATAGCGCCCTCCTTCATAACTGCCTTGCTCCTTATTGTGTACATCAACCAACACATAACGTATGCCTTTCGTACCCCGGAGTTCTTTTTCATATTGTTTTTCCAGTCCATCCTGTCCAAGATAATCTCCCTGATTATAATAGGAGTCTAAATTCAGGCCCTCCCTGTCAACTTCACCAAGGTACCCTATAACATGGGATGCGATAGGTTGGTTATATGCCCGGATCATTCTGGTCTGAACTTCAAAACCAGGAAATTTATACATCTTTTCCTGCAGGCCGGCATATCGTTCAGCGGAGATTTGACGAACAATGGCAAAAGGAAGGAATGGAGAGTACGACCTGGCTTTTTTTATTCCTGCAATCATCTCCTCCTTGGTGATATCTATGGAAGTACATAATTCTGTCGTATCAAAAACACCAACCTCGAGTGGTGTGATCATCAGGTCATATGCCGGTTTATTGTAAACAATTATCTGTCCATTCCGATCATATATTAACCCTCTGGCCGAATATTCGACCTGGCGCTGCCTGGAATTCCTGCTGGCTGAAAGCTTGTAGCCAGGATTAATAACCTGGAGGGAAAATAGCCTTAACATCAATACCAGCCCCGTAAGGACAATGATTCCACCAATTACATATTTTCGATTGACAAATTGATTTCTCAAGGCTCGATCAGTTTATTCGTGGCCGGTATCGGAAACCTTCCCAGATCAGAACCAGTAAAATGGTAAAAATTAAACTAAGGACCGATCGGAAGAATGTATGAAAAAAATGATGCAGGCTAAAGTCTTCAAGATAAAATAAAACAAAATGATGTATCCCTATCAGGATCAACGCATAAAGAAAGAACCATCCTATTCCATAGTCACTTGATCCGGGTAAGGTTCCTGGCTCATATTCATCACGGGGATTAATCCATGCAAGTACTGATGGTCGCAAAAATGCAACCAGGACTGTCGCCGCGGTATGTATCCCCAGTGTACTCCCCCATCCGGCTATCCCTTGAGGAAAGATGTCGATGGTCAGGCCAAGAAGGAAAGATAACATAAGCAGCAGCCATCCCGGTGTTTCAAAAGGGAGCAAAAGGATAAATAAAACATAAACATACGGATTGATATACCCCGAAATCTGCACGTTATTGAGGATCAGTACCTGTACAAGAACCAAAACGATGAAATAAAGAAAATACCTGATTATATTATTTTTCATCGGTCAACAATTCAATTTCTTCTCTTTCCTCTTTTCCCCGGTTGTGAATAACATACACCCTGGAAAGCTTTTTAAAATCAGTACTTAATGCGATCCGTATTGTACGGAAACTCCCTCCGGGTAATCCCTTGAAGCTCTCGATAGTACCAACCATTTCACCAGGTGGAAATAGAGCGGAGTATCCACTTGTTACCAGAGTATCCCCTATTGCCAAATCGATGTGTGTGGGTATCTCATTTACAATAGCTTCTCTATAGTTCTTTCCATCCCAGATCAGGGAACCAAAATAATTAGTATTCTTGAGTACCACACTAATCTGAAGTTTACTATTCAATATGGGAATAACGGTAGCATAATGAGCAGATACATTCCTTACAACCCCAACTATACCATCAGGGGCCACAACAGCCATGTCGGGATGAATCCCTGATAATGCTCCTTTGTCAAGGGTAATATAATTAGATTGCCTGTTCACCGAATTATTAATAACCCGTACAGGAATAAATTCGAATATTCCCAGGCTTTCAGAACTATAAGCAATTGCATCAAGCATCGCTTCAGAATCAGAAGATTGGTAAACAATACCTCTCAACCTGGAGTTTTCTCTGGCCAGGAGGTCATTCTCATTCCTAAGATCCAGGAATTGCCTCAGGGCATAGCTTCTTTCAAAAATAAATCCGTTGACCGTTTGAATACTTGTGTAAAATCTTGTGTGCGGAATGGGGTTATGGCGGACAAGCATCAATAAGGCAATCATTTCCAAAATCAAAAAAAGAATTTGAAAATTATAGCGAAGTATAAACCGAAGGAGATTTCGCATATATCACACTTAATCAGCGCATTAAGAAATTGAAGCGACCAATATTCTTTAATGCTATTCCTGTTCCCCTGGCCACTGCATGGAGGGGATCATCGGCTACATGAAAGGCAATATTTAGTTTATCACTAAGCCTTTTATCAAGGCCTTTGAGCAAAGCTCCGCCTCCCACCAGATAAATCCCTGAATTAACAACATCTGCATATAATTCAGGAGGTGTACGCTCCAGAACACTCAAAACCGCTAATTCAATCTTTGAAACGGATTTGTCGAGGGCATGGGCTACTTCGGTATATGACACTGGCACTTCAAGGGGTAGAGCCGTCATCTGGTTTGGCCCCCGAACAACATAATCAGGAGGTGGATTTTCTAACTCAGGGAGAGCAGCACCTACATTTATCTTAATATCTTCTGCTGTACGTTCACCTATTTTAATATTATGCTGGTGACGCATGTAGGCTTGAATATCTTGCGTCAACTCATCTCCGGCAATTCTCATAGACTCGTTACAAACTATTCCGCCAAGCGCGATTACAGCAATTTCTGTGGTACCTCCACCAATATCCACAATCATGTTGCCGTCCGGGGCCTCTACATCCAAACCTATACCCAGGGCTGCAGCCATAGGTTCATAGATCATATATACTTCTCTTGCACCTGCATGCTCAGCTGAGTCGCGAACTGCACGCAGTTCCACTTCCGTACTTCCAGAAGGGATGCAAATGACCATACGCAAAGATTTAGAAAAGTATTTTTTATTTGGATTGATCATTTTAATCATCCCGCGAATCATAAGTTCAGCGGCATTGAAATCGGCAATTACACCATCCCTCAGGGGGCGAATAACCTTGATATTATCATGGGTTTTACCATGCATCTGACGTGCTTTTTCTCCCAGCGAAAACAGTTTCCCCGTGGCCACATCAACAGCCACGATGGAGGGCTCATCCACAACGATCTTGTCATTGGTGATGATGATAGTATTGGCCGTACCCAGATCAATTGCTATTTCCTGGGATAAAAATGAAAAAAGTCCCATGTAACCCTCCCTGTTTAATGTTTAAAATGACGGATCCCTGTGAAAACCATTGGTATCCTTTTCTCATTACAAAAATCAATTGACTCCTGGTCCCGGATAGAACCACCCGGTTGTATAACTGCCCTCACACCCGCTGCAAATGCGATTTCAATGCTGTCCTTAAAAGGGAAAAAAGCATCTGATGCCATAACAACCCCTTCAAGGTCAAATCCGAAATGCACAGCCTTGTCAATAGCCTGTTTCAGTGCATCAACCCTTGATGTTTGGCCTGTACCGCTTGAAATCAGCTGGTTGTTTTTGACCAGAACAATCGCATTCGACTTGGTATGCTTGACTAGAATATTAGCAAAAAGGAGGTCTTTTACCTGCTGAGAAGATGGTTTTTCCTGAGTTACAAATTTCAGGTCATTCCCTGTCTCCCTTCTCTTATCCTGATTTTGCCAAATTAGCCCATTCAGTAGAGTCTTAAATTGGTAACCCGGCATAGCACAATCCTTTCTCACCAATATAATCCTGTTTTTTTTCTGACGCAATACCGTCAGTGCTCCATCCGAATAGGCTGGTGCAATAACTACTTCAAAAAAGATCTTATTGATCTCGTCAGCTGTATCAACATCAATGGGTCTGTTGGTGATCAGTATGCCGCCAAAAGCCGATACGGGATCCCCCGCCAAAGCATCTTTCCATGCCTGTGAAAGGCTTTCCCGAGACGCAAAACCGCAAGCATTATTATGTTTTAGTATCCCAAAACTGGTTTCATCAAATTCATCAATCAGGCGAATACCGGCATCGATGTCCAAAAGGTTGTTATAGGATATCTCCTTACCGTGAATCTGGTCAAACAGATCATCTAAACGCCCATAAAACCGTCCTTTTTGATGTGGATTCTCACCATATCGCAAGGATCGGTATTCATGGGAACTGGATTTTAAGTATTCTGGCTCAGCAGAGGCAAAATAATGATAAATGGAGGTGTCGTAATGCGAGGATACGGCAAATGCAGCTTGTGCAAATTGCAAACGATCCATCTGATCACTCATCCCCTTCTTCTTATCAAGTAATTCAATTAGGGCTGCATAATGGTCACGCGATGGAACTATCAGTACATCACGATGGTTTTTGGCAGCAGCTCTGATAAGGGATATTCCGCCTATATCTATTTTCTCTATAATCTCATCCGGGGTACCGCCTGCAGCCACAGTTGCTTCGAAAGGGTAAAGATCAACTACGACAAGATCAATTCCCGGGATTTCGTATTGCTCCATTTCCCTGATGTCATTGTCAATATCCCTCCTGCCCAGGATTCCTCCAAATACTTTTGGGTGCAAGGTTTTTACCCGTCCCCCTAAAATACCAGGATATCCGGTGAGAGATTCCACCTCTGTCACCTCTATACCCATACCCTTAATAAACTGCGCAGTGCCCCCTGTGCTAAACAAATGAACTTTTAACTCATCCAGCTTGCTAACAATGGTATCCAGTTTGTCTTTATGGTATACCGATATCAGGGCCGATTTTATACTTTTCTGACCAGTCATAATAACCTAAGATTATTTCGAGTCAAATTTATTAAAATTTAGCATCATAATTCAACGGAAATAGCTGATTGGGAATCTAATTCATAAACAAAAAATACCTCTGGGGTATAAGGATGGAAAAGATTACTTTACCTGCTCAGGCTGGAGGCCCGGAAGATGGATATTTTTGGTCTAAATTATTCCGAAAACACGGAATAAGAGCTTAGCCATAGTCAGATATATGAGCAATCCCGTAATATCGTTGGTTGTTGTGATAAAAGGGCCAGTAGCCAGGGCCGGGTCAATTTTAAATCGATCCAGGATTAATGGTACCAGGGTTCCAAAAACAGAAGCAAATATTACAACCGCAAAAAGAGCCAGGCTAACTGTTAAGGTTAGAAAGGATCCTTGGTGCCTTATCAGATTATAAAGCAACATCAGGGAGGAAAGGATAAAACCGTTCAGTAGTCCAACCCCAAACTCCTTGAACAACCGACGTCCTGAACTCCTGATATTTAAAGTATTACCAGCAAGTCCCTGAACCACAATAGAAGATGATTGTACTCCAACATTACCCGCCATTGCAGCTATCAAGGGCAGAAACAGAATAAGCCCCTTGAAGGTGTAAAGTTCTTCTTCAAAAATGCCTATTACAACCGCACCTAAAATCCCGCCAATAAGCCCGATTAACAGCCAGGGAAGACGAGCACGGGATTGAACCCAGAGACGATCGTCAGATTCAACATCCTCGGTGATACCCGAAATCATCTGGTAGTCTTTTTCTGCTTCCTCCCTCATCACATCCACCACATCATCTATGGTAATACGGCCGACAAGCCGTTCAATAGAGTCAATAACAGGAACGGCCACCAGGTCGTATTTATGCATAAAATTGGCCACATCTTCGGAGGGCATATCAGTCTTTACCGATAAAATATCCTTTTCACAAAGGTTAACAGCCTTTCTATTCGAAGGAGAAATAATTAGAGTTTTCAATGAAAGAGTTCCCAACAACTTGTCCGCATCATCAACAACATATACAAAATACACTTCTTCTACCTCTTCCACCTTCCGGCGTATCTCCCGAATACATTCATCAACAGTCCAGTTTTCCCTTACCTTGATGTATTCCTTGGCCATTAGCCCACCAGCCGTGTCCTCCCGATAATTAAGAAGGTCGACAATATCCCCAGCCTGCCCGACATCCTCCATTTGGGATAGAACCTCCTCCTGACGATGCTCATCCATATCACCAAGCAAATCAGCAGCATCATCAGAATCCATTTTATCCAAAATCTGCTTGGCAATAACATCGCTTGGGAGAGATCTGAGCAAACGGTCCCTGTCATCTTCCTCGAGCTCCGCCATCACATCAGCTGCAAGCTCGTGATCCAATATAAGGAACAGGAAAGAAACCTCTTCTATGTTAAGGATCTCAAAAATTTCCGCAATATCTGCCGGATGCAGTTCAGTTATCAAGGATAAAGCCTGCTTCTCATCTTTGTTATCTATAACCTCCCGAAGGTTAAGAATGAATTCCTTGGTGATCTCTACCAGTTTTTGCATGGGTAATGATTTTAAAACTTAAACAACGGGTCGTCAGGACACCAGAAAGTGAAGTGGTAAAAATATAAAACTCCTTGGAAAGTCTAACCTCTTTGAGATTCAATAAAGCTGGTCAGTTCGAAAAACCCCTCGACGCTTAGCTGCTCCGGACGGTAACTGAGCAGTTCTGTCTGCCTGTTTTCGGGCATAATAATAGAGGAAAGGCTGTTCCTAAGGGTTTTTCTCCTTTGGTTAAAACTCATTTTTACTACCCGGAAAAATAACTCTTCATCACAAGGCAGTTTCTCTAAGGTGTTCCGCTCCAGACGTATAACAGCAGATTTTACTTTTGGGGGAGGAGAAAATACATTTTCCGAAACAGTAAAATGATAAGACATTTCGTAAAAAGCTCCCAAAAGCACACTCAGGATTCCATATTCTTTGCTTCCTGGTCCTGAGGTTATTCTTCGGGCCACCTCACGTTGAAACATTCCCACAACTTCTTTCACCTGATTGCGATAGAGCAAAACACGAAAAAGAATTTGAGAGGAGATATTATATGGGAAATTCCCAATAATAAAAAGATCATCCTTAAAATTCTCCGACAAATCAAACTTAAGGAAATCCACAGCGTAAATTCTTGGAGCCAGATCCGGTAGGTTTTCTTTTAGATACTCAACACTCTCAAGGTCCACTTCAATAAGGTGAAAACGGCTGCCAAACCTGTCCATCAGGTAGCCGGAAAGGACACCAGTACCCGGACCTATTTCAATAATCTGTCCCTTACCGTCCGCTTCAAGTAGATTAACAATCCTTAACGCAAGGTTTCTATCTGTTAGAAAATGTTGACCTAATCTTTTCTTTGCGCGGACCTGCATAAATAATTCCTTTCAAATATGATTATATCTTTGTGGGGAAACACACAAACATTTGACAAAACTAGGCATTTTGATCATTAATGAACTAATTGGATAATTTCACACTATGGATGCACTACTCATTATCCCGGGCGTTTTTTTGATCCTGATAGGATTGGTCGGTTGTGTTGTTCTTATTATTCCAGGCCCTCCACTGGGTATTATTATTAGGCCTTTTGTGGGAGCCGTTGTTGGAGAACTCAGGAAAACAATATTCTGATCATGCAGTGGTTTATAATATCTTCATTTCTTATCGCCTTTCTTTATGCCCTGACTATGATCTTTTTTCTGAAAGGATGGCATAATGTACAACCATCTGGAAAAAGAGAGCTAGTCCCCGGAATAAAGTTAACAGTACTTATCGCCCTTAGAAACGAAGAATCTAATATCCCTGGTCTGATACACGCACTGACAAAACAGGATTTCCCCCTGGAAGATCTGGAAATCCTTCTGGTTGATGATCATTCCTCTGACAACACTTTAGGAGTACTTAGGAGCTCAACCAGTAAACTGCCTCATTTTCAGATTATTTCTTTGCCTGAGAGGCAAAGCGGTAAAAAGGCAGCCCTTCGTTTTGGTCAGACCCACTCAACCGGAGAAATACTGTTGCTGACCGATGGCGATTGCCGGCCCGGACCTGCATGGTTCACTACTATGCTTAGCGCCTGCACAGAAAAGGACATTGGCATGGTTATAGGCCCAGTGATACTGGCACCGGCTCCAACTGGTTTTCAAAAGATTCAGCAATTAGATTATATGAGTATGGTTGTTTCAGGTGCTGGATCGGTGGGCATGGGAAGGCCAATATTGGCCTTTGGGCCGAATCTGGCTATACAAAACGAGTTGTACACCACTCTGGTCGAGAAAATTAAGGACAATATGCCATCGGGAGATGACATGTTTATCATGGAGGCAGTAAAAAAAATCCCTGAAATCCGTATTAAATTTGCTAAAAACGAAGAAGCTATAGTAAGTTCACCTCCGTCATCCAATTTTCAGGATTTTTGGAACCAAAGAAAAAGATGGGTTTCCAAATCCGGAAGTTATCGTGATAAAGATATCATTGGGGTATCTCTTCTGGTTTATCTGATGAATTTAAGCATTTTTATCAGCCTTCTTTCTTCTGTGTTTTCCTTCCTTCCCTGGTGGGTATTCACTATCCTTTTGGCATCCAAAACAGTTTGCGAGTACCCCCTCATCCATGAAGGAGCAAAGTTTTTTCATCTCCCCGGTATATCCTGGCGTTTTCTTCTGACCCAACTCTTTCATTTCTCTTATATTGTTTTGGTCCTGCCAGCAGGGATGATTTTTAGTTACAAATGGAAAAACATACTGGAAATATGAATTGGAAATTTGCCCGGAAGCCTAATTCCTATTCCCCTGGTAAGATACTGTGGAATAGATTCAGATCTAATAAACCAGCCCTTTCAGGATTTATCCTGCTTTTGTGCTTTGTTGTTGCAAGTATTCTAGGATACCTGGTTACCCCGGATCAATCCCCCCAGGCCAATGAACAGCATCTGGAGCTTGCTACCCGTAAACCCGGATTCAGGGTAAAAATGCTCCGAATAAAGAATAATGAAAAACATCCTGATTCCTCATTATGGAAAAAAATGATATCAGGGGAGCGCTCGGGTTATAGTGAAATACCAATTTCCGCTTACCGGTTTGAAAACCTGGATATAGTCGTAACTGAATATACTGGTGACACTGTAGATCAGAGTTTTACCTCACGTTATTCAATTGCAGATGTGTCCTGGGCTATTGATCATAACATTACACCCCGTTTGGATGAATCGGGAAATTTATTAGCTGTATTAATGTCAGGGGAAACCATCTCTGAACCTGTTGAGTTGATAAGGAATCGTATAGTTGAATACCATGTTATTGAAAAGAAATTTCTGTTGGGCACTGACCGCTTTGGCCGGGATATGCTTAGCCGTATGATACTGGGTGCTCGTGTTTCCCTTTCAGTAGGGTTGGTTGCTGTGCTTATTTCCCTGTTCATTGGCATCAGCCTTGGCATGATTGCAGGATTTTTCGGGGGACGTACAGACCAATTAATAATGTGGTTGATCTCGGTAGTCTGGTCTATTCCAACCCTTTTGATGGTAATTGCCATCAGTCTTGCTCTGGGCAAGGGATTCTGGCAGGTTTTTGTTGCTATTGGCCTTACAATGTGGGTGGATGTAGCAAGGGTTGTAAGAGGCCAGGTGATTAGTTTAAGAGAAAAAGAATATGTTGAAGCTACCCGTGCCCTTGGGTTTCACCCTCTCAGGATTATGTTTAAACACCTTTTGCCTAATGTTACAGGTCCGGTAGTAGTTATTGCTGCCGCAAATTTTGCATCAGCAATCCTGATGGAAGCCGGCCTGAGTTTTCTTGGAATAGGCGTACAACCTCCCATACCATCCTGGGGCGGTATGATTAAAGATCATTATGGATTTATTATAGTAGATAAGGCATACCTGGCCATTTTGCCAGGATTGGCCATAATGCTGATGGTTTTGGCTTTCATGCTTATGGGCAATGGACTCAGGGATGCCACAGACCAGGCCAGCTAATTGCCATCAGAGATCACGATACTGCAGGATTTTTTTTGATCCCCAATAAAACAGAAACGTATAGACCAATACTACCATTATCCCTCCATATAATGGTAGTGACTCGGATAATCCATTCAGTTCAGCATTCGCTTTGATGAAGGAAAGCAGGCCATTCTCCGGAAGAGGAGTCAGCCTTGTAATAGCCCTTACGGGAAAAAACAGAACGATCTTGCTCCATACATATTTCCTTAAAACCAGCCGTATAATTGGCTCCAGAATTAATGAAAATATCAGGAGGACCACGATGGATAATGTTTTGTTTCGCAACCATATTGCAACAAACATTGCAAGGATCATGTAGGCTACAGCTTGCAAAAAATAGACCCCGACTAAATACATACGCGAAACCATATCATACAGATCAAATGTGCTGGAATAAATCAGCCCGAAAATCAATCCGAGAATGAAGATCAATAAGGTATTAGCCAGGGCTATTGTGACAATACTGATTACCTTACCATTTAAAAGGTCATTGCGGGAGAGCCCGTCCACCACATGCTGCCTGAAGGTTCTGTATGAGTATTCATTACCCACAATAAAAATGACTATTATGGCCAGAAAAAGATTCGATTTGGCAGCAAGCCAGGCATAGGTATCCCAGATTATGGGAAATGTATAAAAAGAAGGTATATCCAGTATATCAGCCTCCGGAGTTATTGATGTTTCAAGTTTTATAAGAGGTAGGGCAATGATTGAGATCAGAAAAGAGGCCACATAAATGATACCAAGGATTTGGAAAACCCTATAGGGTAAAATTTTTCCCCATTCAATTAATAGGAGTTTTTTAATCTTTGTCTGCATGCTTATGATTGATTTACTAATTCGAGGAATTGATCTTCAAGGCTCTGCTTTTTCTCTTCAAGCTTGCTCACCACAATTCCATTTTTCATGAGATCCCGGCTGATTGAAGTAATATCCACTCCGGCATCCAGGATCACTATAAAATCATTCTTCACAACATTATATTTTCCAATAGCAGGATATTTGTCCAGGAAGGCGCGAAGCTTTTCTGTATCAGGTGAGGATATCACCATCAGGCGCTCACCTTTCAGCAATTTACCAACCTCCCCGGAGACCAGCAGTTTCCCTCTTTTTAATATCGCCACATGGGAACAAACTTTCTCGACCTCATCTAAAATATGACTAGCGATGATAATAGTTTTTCCCCGGATGGACTCTTTCCTGATTATTGCCCTTACCTCAGCAATCCCCTCTGGATCAAGCCCATTAGCCGGTTCATCAAGCACGAGCACCTTGGGATCCCCTAATAGAACCGAGGCCAGGACTAATCGCTGTTTCATACCATAGGATAATGTTTGAAAGCGGGAATGCCGACGCTCAGATAAATCCACAATATCCAGAACCCGGCTTATTTCAACTGGATCGATCTCCTTAATACGGCATACTAGCCGAAGGTTCTGTACCAGATTTAAATATGGATAGAAGTTTGGCGTTTCAATTAACGCTCCAATCAGCCTGTGAAGGCTGGGTTGGTCCGGCTGGCCAAACCACAAATAGTTGCCTGAATCCGGCCGTATAATACCCAAAACCATAGCAAGTGTTGTGGTTTTTCCACTTCCATTGGGCCCGAGAATACCGTATACCTGCCCACTTTCAATTTGAAGCGATAATCCATTCACCGCATGAACAGGACCAAAAGATTTATCTAAATGGTTAATTTCAAGAATGGCCAAAACAATTATTGTTTAATTACTCCGCAAAATAAAATAAAATACCCGGAAAATTTTCTTTGGAAGGACAAATTATAAAATCACTCTGGCATTGATCAGTTACCCATCTCGGAAATAAATTTCAGACGTACAAGCCGAATTTCCTCCTGGGAGTATTCGTCTTCCCCCATTTCGTCAAGGGCATCCTCAAGTGATTCAGTTTCTGCATCTTCTTTGAAGTACATATAAATATCTTCCTTGTGATCCTCATCAATTGCCTGGTCAATATAATAATCTATATTGATCTTGGTACCACTGTTTACGATGGATTCAATTTCCTTGATGAGATCATCCATTTTGAGTCCTTTAGACTCGGCAATAGCATCCAAAGGAATCTGCCTGTCAATACTCTGAATGATGGACACTTTTAATCCTGATTTGTTAACCACGGATTTGACTACCATATCCTGCGGACGATCAATCTCCTTCTCCTCAACATACTTTTGTATCAAATCGGCAAATTCCTTACCATATCGTTTGGCTTTGCCCAAACCAACGCCCGACATATTCGCCAGTTCCTCAATGTTGAGTGGGTAATGGATGGCCATATCTTCCAGGGAAGGATCCTGGAATATCACAAAAGGAGGTAGATTATTTTTCTTTGCAATTTGCTTTCTAAGATTCCGTAACATGCTGAATAATTCCGGATCTACTGCACCTGCCCCTCCACTCCTGGCGATACTGATGTCTCCCAAAAACTCATAATCATGGTCTTTGGTTAACTTAAATGAATATGGGTTTTCGATGAATTCTTGTCCCAGGTCGGTAACCCGGAGTAAACCATAATTTTCTATTTCCTTGTAGATAAAAAGTGCAATCATGCACTGGCGCAATACAGCCATCCAAAACTTAGCATCCTTGTCACTTCCCTGCCCAAATATTTCCAGATGCTGATGTTCGTAGGTTTTAATCTCTGCGGTCACAACCCCTGCTAGAAAATTGGCGAAGTATTCTGCTTTAAATTTCCCCTTGATGTCCTGGATTGTTTCAAGAGCCATGACGATATACTCCTTGCCTTCAAATTCTGGCTTGGGATTATTGCAATTATCGCAATTTTCACAATTGTCGTGTTGGTATTCTTCACCAAAATAATGAAGAAGTTGTCTTCTCCTGCAAACTGATGATTCAGCGTATGATACCGTTTCCAAAAGTAGTTGGCGACCAATTTCCTGCTCTGCCACAGGTTTTCCCTGCATGAATTTTTCCAGTTTTTGGATATCCTTGTAACTATAAAAGGTAAGGCAGATACCCTCACCGCCGTCACGTCCTGCTCTTCCGGTTTCCTGATAATATCCTTCAAGACTCTTTGGTACATCATAGTGCATAACAAACCGCACATCAGGTTTGTCTATGCCCATACCAAAGGCTATTGTTGCAACAATAATATCCACCTCCTCCATAAGGAAAAGGTCCTGATTACGCGACCGGGTCTGGGAGTCCATCCCTGCATGGTATGCCAAAGCTTTTATCCCGTTTACTATTAGTGTTTCGGCAAGCTGTTCTACCTTCTTACGGCTTAGGCAATATATAATACCTGATTTCCCCGGGTTATCTTTAATAAATCGGATTATCTGTTTTTCTGGTTCGATTTTTGGCCTGATTTCATAATATAGATTTTCCCTGTTAAAGGAAGATTTGAAAACCTGTGCATCGACAATGTCAAGATTTTTCAGTATATCATGCTGTACTTTAGGTGTTGCAGTTGCTGTCAGGGCCATAATTGGTTTACGGCCTATCAATTCCACAATTGGCCGGATCCTGCGGTATTCGGGTCTGAAATCATGTCCCCATTCTGAGATACAGTGAGCTTCATCAATTGCAAAAAAAGATATCTTAACCTCTCTCAGAAAGTCGACATAATCCTCCTTGGTGAGTGATTCCGGAGCCACATAAAGCAGCTTGGTTTTACCAGCCTTCATGTCGTCCATCACCTGGCTGATCTGTGTTTTTGTAAGCGAGGAATTAAGAAAATGCGCTATACCATCCTCTGAGCTAAAACTGCGCATAGAATCCACCTGGTTCTTCATCAGGGCAATCAGTGGCGAAATAACAATACCCGTCCCATCCATTAGAAGGGCCGGTAACTGATAGCATAAGGATTTGCCGCCACCCGTTGGCATAAGCACGAAGGAATCCCCGCCAGATAGAACATTTTGTATAACTTCCTCCTGATTACCTTTAAAAGTGTTAAAACCAAAGAACTTCTTCAAATAATCCCGTAATGAAGTATCTCTCTCACCCATTAAACAAATATTTTCCTAAATATTACGTTTTCCACTATGTAACACTGAAAAAACCAGGCCTGCGAGGATTTTATTATCTAATCTCTCCTGGGGTTTTAGTATTTTCGTAAACTAAATTTACTAAAAAATTGTAACACTCACCCATCTCATCAGAATAATAATTTGAAATCAGCCAGTGAAATATCTGATTCCGCAAGAAAAACAATTCTTCTAGAAGCTCAATCTATTGAAAAGCTAGCATATCAGCTTGATGATGGCTTTGTGAAAGCAGTGGAATTAATTTCAGAAGGGAAAGGCCGGTTGGTAATTACCGGCATTGGTAAAAATGTCCATATAGGGAATAAAATAGTAGCCACCTTAAATTCTACAGGAACCCCTGCGCTTTTTATGCATGCTGCCGATGCTATTCATGGTGATCTTGGTATTATTCAGCCCGATGATATTCTGTTGATCCTTTCGAAATCCGGAGTATCAAATGAGATAAAAATTCTGATCCCTCTGGTCAGGACTATGAAAAATGCTGTGATAGCTTTTGTATCGGATCCTGAATCCTATCTGGCAAAACAGGCCAATATTGTGGTGAATGTTCCGGTTGAAAAAGAAGCTTGTCCGCATAATCTGGCACCTACCACCAGTACCACTGCTTTATTGGTTATGGGCGATGCCTTGGCCATATGCCTGCTTGAAATGAAAGGATTTTCCTCAAGTGATTTTGCCAGGCTCCATCCTGGAGGATCCCTCGGGAAAAAGTTGTCAATGCTGGTTGCAGATCTCTATACTGCAAATCAGAAACCCGAAGTGCCTCACAATGCAAAGGTTACAGAGGTGATAATGGAGATTTCTTCCAAAAGGCTTGGGGCAACCGCAGTCCTCGATGAGAACAATAAGGTGTGCGGAATAATAACTGACGGGGACCTGCGCAGAATGATGGAGAAACATCATGATTTCCAAAAGCTGGAGGCAAAAGACATAATGTCTGCTCACCCCTGGTTTACTACCTCAGGGGTTAGTGCTTTTTCAGCTCTGCAAATAATGAAGAAAAACAGCATTACCCAACTACTTGTTCTGGATAATTCAGAGTATCTTGGGGTAATTCATATCCACGACATCCTCAGAGAAGGAATCGTATAAATTGAGAGTTTATGAGATTGTATACCGATAAGCTCGTTAAAAAATACAGGCAGCGAACCGTTGTTAATAACGTATCGCTGGAACTCAACCAGGGGGAGATTGTTGGCCTTTTGGGACCCAATGGCGCCGGCAAAACAACCACCTTTTACATGATTGTTGGTTTAATCAAACCCAATTCTGGTACTATATACCTTGAGAACCGGGATATTACCAAGGATCCTGTATTCCGGAGATCCCAAAACGGGATCGGGTACCTCTCACAGGAAGCTTCCGTTTTTCGGCAGATGACAGTGGAAGACAATATATATTCAATCCTGGAAATGACCATCCTGCCCAAAGAAGAACAAAAGGATAGGGCTGAATCCCTAATAGAAGAATTCGGACTCGACAAAATCCGCAAAAACAAAGGGATACAGCTCTCCGGGGGGGAAAGGAGGAGGACCGAAATAGCCAGGGCCCTGGTCCTAAAACCAAACTTTATTCTTCTCGATGAGCCTTTTGCTGGTGTTGACCCAATAGCCGTGGAGGATATCCAGGAGATTGTGCGACGTCTTAAGAATAGGAATATCGGCGTCCTGATCACAGATCATAATGTTCATGAAACCCTTAGTATTACAGACCGTGCTTATTTATTGTTCGAAGGGAGCATACTTAAGTCGGGAACATCTCAAGAATTATCTGAGGATGAACAGGTAAGACGATTATATTTGGGACAAAACTTCACCCTAAAGAGATAGAAAAGGGAAATACTCCCCAGACATTATTTAAACTAAAAAATAGTATCTTTGCGGAAATTTTTGCGGATGTGTCGTAATTGGTAGCCGAGCTAGACTTAGGATCTAGTGCCGAGAGGCGTGGGGGTTCGAGTCCCCCCATCCGCACAAAACTACGAAGAACCGCCTTTGCTGCCGGAGAGCCGGAGGTAGGGCGGTTTCTGTTTCATCTGTTGGCATTATAAAAATAGTAAAATGAATATCATAAAAGAAAATCTGGACGAGCTGAATTCTACGATCAAAATACAGATCGATCCTGAAGATTACCACGACAAAGTTGAGGAAGTTCTCAGGGGTTATAGAAAAAAAACAAAATTCGACGGATTCCGACCAGGGAAAGTCCCCTACGGTATGGTTAAGAAAATGTACGGTACCACGGCCCTGCTCGATCAAGTTAATCACCTGCTTAGCGAAAACCTGAATAAATACCTGACTGATAATAAACTTCGTATTTTAGGAGAACCTCTGCCAAATGAAAACAGCCCATCTATTGATTGGGACACTCAAACAAGTTTTGAATTCGCTTTTGATATTGCCCTGGCACCGGAAGTGGTATTGAACCTGAGCAAAAAGGACAAAATCGACCAATATGTGATCGAAGCCGATGATAAAATCATAGAGGAGCAGATAAATAATTTTTGTCAGAGATTCGGCTCATATGTGGCAGTCGAAAAAGCCGAAGAAAATGACCTGATAAAAGGGGATTTTATTCAACTGGACAAGCTTGGAGAACCTTTGGCCAATGGACTCAGGGCTGAAGATGCCAGGGTATCCGTTAGCACTATTGCCGATGAAGAGATAAAAAAACAATTTATCGGGATCCAGGCCAATGAAGACCTGGTTTTTGATCCTTTCCTGGCCTTTCCTAATGATGCTGACCTGGCTGCAATGCTAAAGATTAAAAAAGATCAACTTGGGAATATCCATGGACAGTTTAAATATTCTATCAGTGAAGTGAGCAGATTTCAGCCTGCAACTATTGACCAGGATCTTTTCGATAAAACTTTTGGCGAAGGAACAATCACTTCATTGGATGATTACCGGGAAAGAATTAAGAAAGATATAGAGGTGCAATTCGGGTATGAAACTTCATACAAATTTCACATGGATATGCGTGAGAAACTGGTAAACAAGGCAGATTTCGAACTGCCGGACGAATTTTTGAAAAGGTGGATGCTGGCTACAACAAAAGACGAAAAACTCACCATGGAAAAAATTGAAGAGGAATATCCCTCCTTTAAGAAAGACCTGCGTTGGCAACTGATCAAGGAGAAGTTCATTGAAGAACAATCAATCCAGGCCGAACCTGAAGAAATCAAGGCCAGTGCCGTTCAGGATGCCAGAAATAGATTTCAGCAATATGGAATGTATGATGTACCTGAAGAGCAGTTGGAAAGTTTAGCTGAATCAATTTTATCCAAGAAGGATGAAGAAAGAAAGATCATAGAGCACATTCAGGAAAATAAAGTGATTACCTTTGTTAAAGAGTTAGTTAAGGTTGAAGACAAAAATGTAAGCCTTGATGAGTTTAAAAAACTATTTTAATAAGAATTAATCAGACACTTTAATTATGTATACGAAGGACGAATTTAACAAATACGCCAGAGGTCACCTGGGAATCAGCAGTTTGAATCTCGAAAGATATAAAAGCACATATGGTAGTTACATCTCCCCAACCATTATTGAAGAACGGCAGCTTAATGTCGCAAGCATGGACGTCTTTTCCCGGTTGATGATGGACAGGATAATTTTCCTGGGGGCCCCTATTGATGATTATGTGGCCAATATTATTCAGGGCCAACTTCTCTTTCTGGAATCTTCCGACCCCACCAAGGATATCATCATTTACTTCAATACTCCTGGTGGTTCTGTTCATGCTGGACTGGGCATCTATGACACGATGCAATATATCAATCCCAATATCGCTACAATCTGTACGGGGATGGCAGCCTCAATGGGGGCAATCCTTCTGGCCGGCGGCACCAATGGAAAACGAATGGCATTGAAACATTCGCGAATCATGATCCACCAGCCTATGGGGGGAGCCGAGGGCCCGGCGGTAGATATGGAAATACAGGTTAAGGAGATTCAGAAACTTAAATCTGAATTATACCAGATACTTGCTTATCATACAGGAAATAGTTATAAGAAAATCGAGAAAGATTCAGACCGTAATTTCTGGATGACTTCTGTAGAAGCTAAAAATTATGGAATGATTGATGAGATCCTGGTGAGGGACAAAGACAAGGACAAGGATAAGGCAATTAAAAAATAAGACTTATGGCCGGTATGGACAAATGCTCATTCTGTGGTCGTCCAAAAGACGAGGTTAACCTCCTGATAGCAGGGGTTTCCGGACACATTTGCGATTTTTGCATAGAGCAGGCCCATAATATCATACAGGAAGAACTTAAGCCGGATGTGGATTTCGACCTGAACGAAGTTAAGGTCAAAAAACCTGTGGAGATTAAGGCCTTTTTGGATCAATACGTGATTGGACAGGAAATAGCGAAAAAGGTATTGTCTGTTGCCGTCTACAATCATTATAAAAGATTGGGACAGGATGATTCCAATGACGAGGTGGAGATTGAAAAATCCAATATTATCCTGGTTGGGGAAACAGGCACGGGAAAAACCCTGCTGGCCAAAACTATAGCCAAAATGCTCCATGTTCCCTTTACAATAGTAGATGCTACTGTTCTCACCGAAGCCGGGTATGTTGGGGAAGACATTGAGAGTTTGCTTACCAGATTGCTTCAGGCAGCTGATTATGATGTTAAAGCCGCAGAAAGAGGTATTGTCTTTATTGATGAAATTGACAAAATAGCCCGAAAGGGAGATAATCCTTCCATTACACGCGACGTATCAGGTGAAGGCGTTCAGCAAGGCATGCTCAAACTCCTGGAAGGATCAATAGTCAACGTACCACCCCAGGGAGGGAGAAAGCACCCGGAGCAGAAAATGATCCCCGTAAATACAAAGAATATTCTGTTCATGTGTGGTGGAGCATTCGATGGTATTGAAAAAAAAATTGCCCAACGCCTGAATACATCTGTAATTGGCTATGGTGCCCAAAAAGCCGTTGATAATATCGACCGGGAAAATATCCTTCAATATATTGCCCCCCAGGACCTGAAAGCCTTTGGCCTGATCCCTGAAATTATCGGAAGACTTCCGATCCTCACCTACCTTGATCCGCTCGACCGGTATACCCTTAGGCAAATTCTAACCGAACCTAAAAACTCTATCATTAAACAATACCTCAAGCTTTTTGAGATGGACGGCATCAAATTGAGTTTCGACCTTGAGGTAATGGAATACATAGTCGACAAGGCAATTGATTTTAAGTTAGGAGCGAGGGGATTGCGTTCAATCTGTGAAGCAATAATGGTGGATGTGATGTTTGAGATTCCATCTCAGAATAAAACAAGCCTTGAGATAACAAAAGAGTTTGCAGAAACACAATTGGACAAAATATCTGGTAAGCGTTTAAAAGCCAGTTAATAATACCTGGATGGCCTATTCCGGCAACTTGCTTTCCTTCCTTTCATAAATATAAAAACTAAAGCCTAACTTTTCTGGCTCCTTTTCCGGATGGTCTTCGCTGAATATCTCAGCCCAATCTTGTGTGTCAAATTCCGGGAAGAAAATATCTGCATCAAAATCCTGGTGAACCCTTGTGAGATAAAATTTGTGAGCAAGGGGTAAAAATTGCCTGTAGACAGTGCCTCCTCCAATGATAAAATTTTCCTGACCCTCACTCATCCGTTCAATAGCCTCTTCAATAGAGCTTACCATTATACAGCCATCAAACCGGTCTGCCGGATCATCGCTTATAACTATATTGGTCCTGCCAGGTAAAGGTCGGATTGTCAATGATTCCCATGTTCTTTTTCCCATAACAACAGTATGCCCACTGGTGTGTTTTTTAAACCATTTGAAATCTTCCGGTATATGCCAGAGTAAGTCATTGTTTTTACCAATGGCTCCGTTTCGGGCTATGGCTACAATAATAGAAATGGTCTTCATAGACTGCTAAATATTTTATTGGTTAAATTATTATCAAAATTCCGAGAGAATTGACCCGAAGCCCGATTTTCTAACTCAAACCAAATAACTAATGGATCAAACCGAAATTTCCCCTCTGATATGGGGATGGGCTTCATATCCCTCCAGACGGAAATCCTCATATGTAAAATCCAACACTGCCTTTCTATCCGGATTAAGAATCATTCGTGGCAGAGGGTAAGGTTCACGACTGATCTGCAAATTCGCTTGATCCATATGGTTCATGTAAAGATGCGCATCTCCGATTGTATGGATAAACTCATGGGGTACCAGTCCCGTTTCCCTGGCAACCATCATCAATAGCAAGGAATAACTGGCGATATTAAAAGGCACACCCAGAAAAACATCTGCACTACGCTGGTATAGCTGGCAGGATAAACGGTCACCAGCAACATAAAATTGGAAAAGAATATGGCAGGGCGGCAGGTTCATGTTAGGCAGATCGGCAACATTCCAGGCACTAACAATGTGCCTTCGGGAATTTGGGTTCTCTTTGATATTTTTGATCAATGAGCTTATCTGATCTGTTTTCCCCCCGTCAGGGCCTGGCCAGGATCTCCATTGATAACCATAAATATGTCCTAATTCGCCCTTTTCGTCTGCCCACTCATCCCAGATCCTGACCTTATTTTCATGGAGAAATTTCAAATCGGTTTCTCCCCTGAGAAACCAGAGCAATTCAAAAATAATCGATCGGAGATGCAGCTTCTTGGTAGTAACCAATGGAAATCCATCACTCAGGTCAAATCTCATCTGGTGCCCAAAAATGCTAAGCGTCCCTGTTCCAGTCCTGTCTTCTTTTCGGCTGCCATTTATTAAAATATTTTCCAGCAGATCCTGGTATTGTTTCATGCAATTTAATTCTTCTATCCAAGTATCATTCCTACAATTGTCGCGGAAAACATGGAAGCCAGTGTGCCCCCCAATAGAGCCTTCATCCCAAACTCCGAAAGCCACTTTCTACGCCCAGGTGCCAGTCCGCCAATGCCATGAACCTGTATGCCCACTGAAGCAAAATTGGCAAATCCACATAGCATATAGGTAGCCATTATTATTGATTTATCCTGCAAAAATAATCCGGCTTCCTTCATGTGAGCAAGACTGGTATAACCTACAAACTCACTGGCAATTAGCTTCTCGCCAGCCAATTGCCCTACCAGGGCCATATCCTGGGGACAAACTCCCATAACCCACATCAGGGGAGAAAAGAGATACCCCAATATAAACTCCAGACTTAGGGCTTCATAGCGTCCATTTGTAACTCCGGTAATCCACTCGTTCAGGTGGGCCCATCCACCAAGCTTGATAAAAATAAAATTTATCATGGCAATAAAGGCAAAAAACACTAATAGGATTGCTCCCACATTCACTGCCAGTTTTACTCCCTCATAGGTCCCTTTTCCTATGGCATCCAGCAGGTTATCTCCAATCCGGGATTGTTCAACCTCCACCTTTCCAGTGATGTCTTCATCCTGTGGGTACAGGATTTTGGAAACAACAATTGCTCCAGGAGCCGCCATAACGGATGCGGAAAGCAGATGTTTGGCAAAGAGAAGCCTCTGAGCCGGATCATCTCCCCCGAGAAATCCTATATAGGCAGCCATCACTCCTCCTGCCACCGTGGCCATTCCACCTATCATGACCAGCATGATCTCAGAACGATTCATTTTCTCCAGGAAAGCTTTGATCATGAGTGGCGATTCTGTTTGGCCAAGAAATATATTACCGGCCACAGAAAGACTTTCAGCTCCACTTAAACGGAACGCCTTGGTCATCAGCCAGGCCAATACCCAAACTATTTTCTGGATAACACCCAGGTAAAAAAGCACTGAGGTAAGAGCTGAAAAGAAAACAATAGTAGGTAGAATCTGGAAGGCAAAAATCGCTCCTGAACTATTGGATTCCACCAAGGTACCAAAAAGAAAAGACGAACCAACTTTCGTGAAATCAAGGATGACCACAAATATTTTGCCAATGAATTCAAAACTCTTATGAACCGGGCCGACCATAAGGACTCCCAATGCCAGTATAATCTGAACAATGAGTCCTGTGATAACTACTTTCCACGATATTTTTTTTCGATTTCCCGAAAAAAGCCAGGCTATACCAACCAATACCATCAACCCGAACATACCCCGGATCACGTTGATGAACTTGATAGCCGAAACATCCTGAACTTCATGCCTGACCAGATTCTTTGTCCCCTGAGAAGGTGCTGTGGCCACAGGGATAGGGGTCTCCTCTCCAACAGTTTGAACAGTTGTGTCCTGTGAAACACCTCTGTCTTGTGCTTTTGAGATAAATGCCCCGACAAAAATGACCAGGGTAAAACTCACCAATAAAATAAATATCTTTTTCATCTGCTTGAACTATAACTTAGAGTAAGGAAATGATGGATGTGTCAACTTCCCAGATCCCTGCGTGCTATTTCATCCCTGATCTTTGAAGCCCTCTCATAATCTTCTGATTCGATAGCTTCACCCAGCAAGGCTTGTAATTCTTCATCGCTTTTTTCTGACAGCCCTCCAATACTACTGAGAGGTTCTTCTGGCAGGTCGACAATATCTTTGGATTTATCTTCCATGATAATCCCTGCCTTTTCAAGAATTTCCGGAGATGTGAAAATAGAACATTTAAATCTTAGAGCCAGAGCCACAGCATCAGATGTGCGGGAATCAATGGTCACAATATCCTTCCCATCGTAAAAAACCAGCTCTGAATAGAAAATACCTTCCTCCAGCTTGTTGATAAAAACCTCCTTAAGCTCAATAGAATAAGCCTTGGCAAAACTTCTGAACAAATCATGGGTGAGAGGGCGCGGAGGACTTAGCTCTTCCAGGTGCAATGCAATAGCCTGAGCCTCAAAAGCCCCGATCATTATTGGTATGCGTCGATCCCCGATTTCCTCAGCAAGCACCAGGGCATAACTGCCAGTTTGTGCCTGACTGTAAGTTAATCCAAGTATTCTCAACTTCACTTTACCTTCCATTGACCCTGTTTTTTGGTAAAAATATTAAAAAAACATTGCCTTACTGTCTCAAAAAATAAAGTTTTTCTAACAACCTTATTCAAAATAAACATTCCAAGCTTTTGTTTTATAGGCAAATGTTTTCTAATTTTGCAGACCCAAAAGATAATATTGATCAATAGACTATTATGTACGCAATTGTTGAAATAGCAGGACAACAGTTTAAGGTTGAAAAAGACCAGAAAATTTTTGTCCACCGCCTCGAACAAACCGAAGGAGATCAAATCGATATTGATAAAGTGTTACTAATTGATAACGATGGTAAGATCAAAGTAGGTAAACCGCTTGTTAAAGGAGCCAAAGTATCCGCCAAGATACTCCAACACATGCGAGCCGACAAGGTAAAGGTCTTTAAGAAGAAAAGAAGAAAAGGATACAGAGTTCTCAACGGACACCGTCAGGATATGACCCATATCCAGATCGAGGAAATCGTTGGCTAATAAAGGAACAGTATAAAAATTAATTATTATGGCACACAAAAAAGGAGCTGGTAGTTCACGGAACGGCAGGGAATCTGAAAGCAAACGACTTGGTGTTAAAATATACGGCGGCCAGGTGGTGCGTGCTGGTAACATTATTGTTCGCCAAAGAGGAACGGTACATAACCCTTATAAAAATGTTGGTATAGGCAAAGATCATACATTGTTCGCCCTGGTTGACGGTATTGTGATATTTAGAAAAAAGAAAAATAATAAGTCGTACGTGTCAGTAGAACCTATTGTTTCAGCGGAACCTATCGTTTCAGCGGAACCTATCCTCACTGAGTAGGACTTTAGTATATTGCAGTTCATCTCCTGTTTTATCCTGAATGCCAGGCATAATTCAGGGGATTTTTTATTTTTACCCTTCCCAAAAAATTGAGATTATGCTTACTGTAAAATTTATTCAGGAAAACAGGGATGAAATTATTGAGCGGTTGGCCATCAAAAATTTTCATTCCGCAGATCTGATTGACCAGGTTTTATCCACCGACCAGCTTCGCCGTGATCTGCAAAACAGACTGGAAGATAACCTGGCCGAATTAAATGGATTGTCAAAACATATTGGACAGCTGTATCATGATGGCAAAATAGCAGAGGCAAACGAAGCAAAAGCGCGCACTGGCCAGCTAAAGGAATCCAGCAAGGAACTAAAAGAAAAGCATAGAGAATGTGAACAGGAACTTATAAAGCTGATCGTTCAGATTCCTAATATTCCGCATATCTCAGTTCCGGCAGGTAAGGGAGAAGAAGATAATCTTGAAATCCGTCATGGAGGAATATTTCCTGATCCCGAATTAACAAAAAAACCACACTGGGAATTGGCTGCAGATTATAAACTGATCGATTTTGAATTGGGAGTCAAACTTACCGGGGCCGGATTCCCTGTTTATATGAACCAGGGAGCCAAATTACAGCGCTCTCTGATTAACTTCTTCCTTGATGAAGGGAACAAAGCAGGCTATACAGAAGTTCTTCCGCCAATTGTGGTAAACGAAGACTCCGGTTTTGGAACAGGGCAGCTTCCGGATAAGGAGGGGCAGATGTACCACATACAGGATGATAATCTCTACCTTATCCCCACGGCCGAGGTTCCTGTAACCAATATCTATAGGGATGTGATTCTGCAGGATGATCAGTTTCCAATAAAAAACATTGCCTATACCCCATGCTTTAGAAGAGAAGCCGGATCTTGGGGAAGCCATGTTAGAGGCTTAAACCGCTTACACCAGTTCGACAAGGTAGAAATTGTTCAGATCCGTCGGCCAGAAGAGTCCTACCAGGCATTGGATGAGATGGTTGCCTATGTGGAGAGTCTGGTTCAAAAACTAGGACTGCCCTACCGGATTCTGAGGCTTTGTGGAGGCGATCTGAGTTTTACCTCAGCACTAACCTATGACTTTGAAGTATGGTCAGCAGGGCAAAAAAGATGGCTGGAAGTGAGTTCTGTATCGAATTTTGAAAGTTTCCAGGCCAACCGTCTGAAACTACGATATAAAGAAAAAACAGGCAAGCAAACGCAACTGGCTCACACTTTGAACGGGAGTGCTTTAGCCCTTCCGAGAATTGTGGCAGCACTTTTGGAGAATAACCAAACAGAGAATGGGATTCTCATCCCCGAAATACTACATCCATATACAGGATTTGAAAAGATCAGTAATAAATAGAATACTTTTTATGGCTCTACTCTTGTTCAGCCTTGCCATAACTGTGGTTTATGGGCAGCAGCAAACCATATCCCAATTGGCATATAAGTATTATAATGATCAGGAGTGGGCAAAAGCTGGTCCCCTTTTTCTGAAAATGTATGAGGAAAACAGTGTAAAACCTTACCTGAACTATTACATCCGATGCCTGATCCAGCTCAAGGAGTATGATACAGCAGAAAAAACCCTGAACCGGACAATAAGAAAAACCGGAGACCAATCCATAAATATCGATCTGGCCTACCTTAATGAAATCCAGGGGAACAAGGAAAAAGCCGACGAGTATTATTTGAAACCTTTCAAGCAATTTCCCCAATCTGTTCCCTCAATCAAGAATCTTGGTAGTAATTACCTCTATTATCTCAAATATGAATTTGCCCAGCAGGTGTACGAAATTGGCCGGCAAATACTGAATAACCCGGATGAATTTCATCTTGAAATGGCCAGTGTTCACTTAATGCAACGGAATTACCCTGCAATGCTTGATGAATATTTCGATTTACTTGTCTTTCAACCCAACCACCTGCGAACAGTTCAAAACCAGATCAGGAATGCCATTTCCCGGGATGTGGATGAGACACTTCTGGAATCGGCCAAAACCAAAACCCTGGGATATATTCAAAGATTCCCGGGCCTGGATGTCTTTAGTGAATTATTGATCTGGATATACCTTCAGGAAGAAGATTTTGACCCTGCCATTGACCTGGCTGCTGCCCTGGACCGCAGGAACAAAGAAACAGGGCAACGCTTGCTGGAATTAGCCCAAACAGCCGATGAGGCCAATGCCTACAAATCAGCTATTAAAGCTTATAATCTGTTAATTTCTAAAGGTCCAGCTAAAGAAAATCTAAACCCTGCCGGGAAGGTGGTGGCTAAAGAAACCCCATATCGATCAGCAAAAAAAGAGATCCTTAATACTCAACTATCCTTGCTGGAATCAGACAATAAGTCAGAATACTCTGATTATTTTCAACTAGCCAGAAAATATGATGCGACAATTGAGGAACTGGGCCTGGATATTCAAAATCTGATTCTCCTAAAAGAGCTTGCGTATATTCAGGCCTATCGACTGAATAATCTTGAGGAGGCTGTCACTATCCTCGACAAGGCCCTGGTAATCCCCAGGATTCCAACAGCTTTGCGAGCTGAAATGCTGCTGGATAAAGCAGATATAATTCTTGCTCAAAATGATCCCTGGGAAGCCACCTTTTTATATGCCCAGGTCGAAAAAGAAAATGCTCAAAACCCAATTGGCTCCTATGCAAAATTTAAAAAAGCAATGCTGGCATATTATACCGGTAATTTCGATTGGGCAAAATCACAATTAGATGTATTAAAAGGCAGTACCTCCAAACTAATTGCCAATGATGCCTTTGAACTATCCCTTTTGATCCGGGAAAACCAGGATGGAGCAGACAGCTTGAATCTTGGTCTTACTGCTTTGAGCCGGGCTGACTACCTGAATTTCCAGAAAAAAACAGACTCGGCTTTGATGGTTCTTGATTCGCTGATAATAAATTTCTCAGATCATCCTATCGCAGACGATGCCCTGTTCAGAGAAGCAGAGATATATCTGAATACTAATCGCGAGGACTCGGCCCTATCGGTACTTGAAAGGATATATTCCGACTACTTATATGATATTTGGGGTCATAAAGCTCTTTTCTACATGGGAAGAATTTACGAAAACAGAGGTGAATGGGAAAAATCACTGGAATTCTACCAGAAGCTTTTGGATCAGTTTCCCAATAGTTTTTATTATCTTGATTCCAGGAACCGTATAAGAGATATCCGGAAAAACAGCACAGGCAAGAACACTTAAAAAACATGAAAAGATCCAGGGTTTACACGCTGGCCTTGATAGCCATCATCCTGTGGTCTACCTCCGGAACAGCATTTAAGCTGGCCTTTCGAGGGATAAGCTTTCCCCAGTTACTTTTTATTTCTGCACATACAGCCTGGATTTTCCTTTTTATTCTACTCCTTTTTCAGGGCAAGCTGAGTGGGATTTTTCACCAGCCACTTAAATACTTACCAAAATCAGCCATCGCTGGATTCCTGAATCCTTTCCTGTACTACCTTATCCTCCTTAAGGCTTATACTCTCCTGCCGGCTCAAATAGCACAGCCATTGAATTATACATGGCCCATCATGCTCGTCCTTCTATCTGTCCCCTTTTTAAATCAAAAGCTCCACAGGAGAGATGGATTGGCTATTCTCATAAGCTTTGCAGGTGTAATTCTTATAAGCTCCCAGGGGAAAATTCCTTTCACAAGCAAAGTAAATGAACCACTTGGCGTGGCCCTGGCTGTGGGGAGTTCCGTGATCTGGGCTTCCTTCTGGATCATTAACCTCAAAGATAAGCGGCCTGAATTAGAAAAGATTGCCTTGAATTTCTTCTTTGGTGCCATATTTGCCACCATATATCTGATTTTGTTCGACCAAATGCCAAAATTTCAAAAAGCCTGGTTTCCTGCTATATATGTTGGACTAACAGAAATGGCAATGGCCTTTGTTTTCTGGTTGACAGCCCTGGCTAACACAGAAAATAATGCTAAAATCAGCAACCTTGTTTTTATTTCTCCCTTTTTAGCCCTGGTTTTTATACATTTAATTCTTGGAGAAAAAATATTCATTACCACCCCATTTGGCTTGGTTTTAATTGTTGGAGGAATCCTATTTCAACAGCTTGGCAAAAGAAGATGAGTCAGCTATGAGTGATATACCTAAAATCATCCTTGGAATTGATCCAGGCACCCTTGTCATGGGTTATGGAATTATTGAAGTCAATAATAAAACTCCAAAAATGATCACTATGGGAATTGTCCAACTGGCAAAACTTGGAGACATGTACGTCAGGCTCACCAGGATCTTTAAACGAATTGAAAGTATAATTGAAGAATTTCATCCAGATGAAGTTGCCATTGAGGCACAATTCTTCGGAAAGGATGTGCAAGCAATGCTGAAACTCGGGCGCGCCCAAGGAGTAGCAATCACACCTGCTATATTAAGAAATTTGCCCGTTTACGAGTATGCACCAAGAAAGATAAAGGAATCCATTACCGGTCACGGCAATGCCTCCAAACAACAGGTAGCTATTATGCTTGGCAAAATTCTAAAAATAGATCTTAAAAATGAACCCCTGGATGCGACAGATGGCTTGGCAGCAGCTCTATGCCACTACTACCAATCCCAATTACCAAACGGGGAGAAATCCTATTCTTCCTGGTCGGAATTTATTAAGAAAAACCCGGATCGCATTAAGTGAGTTGCGCTCTGATTTTTCCAGCTAATTCAATAAACTCCTCAGCTGTCAATTTTAGTTTGGGCTTACTAAAATCAATATCATAAATACCATTGATCGGGATCAGGTGGATATGTGCATGTGGAACCTCCAGCCCCAGCACAGCAATCCCAATACGTTCACAGGGCACAACCCTTTCAATCGCAAGCCCGATTTTCTTGGCAAAAACATTCATCCTTGCAAGCAAATCATCGTCCAGGTCAAAAATATAATCAATCTCCTTCTTGGGAACAACTAGGGTATGCCCGTAATTCAACGGGTTAATATCCAAAAAAGCTAAAAAGTCACTATCCTCCGCAATTTTATAACAAGGAATCTCCCCGGCTATGATCTTACTGAAAATACTTGACATACTAAAATTTTGGTTATAAACTATTTAAATCCTGAGGCCGCAAAGCACCGAACCATTTAACAATATGCTCACCAATGCCAGGAGCGT